>NZ_CALCZQ010000033.1 GCF_937903345.1 uncultured Emticicia sp.
ATTTGAACACAAAATTAAGAGAGTTTTGTGTGCGGAAAAATTAGACAATCTCATTTTGTGTGTTGTCTCCAAAGAACGAGTTTGGTGAAACTTACTATTTATTCTTTTAATAATTCATCAAAAACTTTACTAATCTTAAGGTCGGAAGGGCGGGGAGCATTATCATTTATTAATACGCCTTGTTTATTAAAAATCATATAGCGAGGAATTGTGTAAAGTTTATGTTCCTTAATAAAAGTTGATATTTCGGGATTTACAATTTTCAAACTATTCTCTATCTTGCTTATTTCTAAACGTTCAGATGCTTTATTCCAATTTTCAAAATTATCATCTAAAGATAAAAACAATATTTCCAGATTTTTATTCTTATAAGTTTGAACATGATTTTTTGAGTATTTCATTTCTTCAATACAAGGCCTACACCAGCTTGCCCAAAAGTCTATGTATAAAACTTTTCCTTTCTTTTTTTTCAATAGTTCCTCTATTGTAATTTGTTTTTTATCAGAAGTTAGTAAATTTAAGTTGTGAGAAATCCCAGTTGCTAAATCCTTTTGGTATTTTTCTTGTGCCTTTTCAATGAGTTTTTTATCAGTAACTACTTCTTTAAATAACTTCAAATAATAATCAATTTCATTATGAAGAAATACATCAATTTTATTTAAACTAATAAATAGCATTTTCTCTTATACAATAAGGCTTAACAATAGTGAGTTTTTAACAAACAGAAAGCTTTCTTTAGGGTCCCTATAATAAAACTGTTTGTTCTCAGTAGATATTATCCATTTTGTTTTTGTAGTAAAGTATTTTTTTTCATAGTTATTAAGACATTGTTTAAAGTACTCATCATGAAAAATTTGTTTTTTAAATCTTTCATTTATTTCATTGGCAGCAAATGTAGAATCAATAGTACCTGAAATCATTTTTAATTTTAATAGTAAATTGGAATACTTTTGCTGATATAAAGAATATATATCTTCAGATATAAGCATATGTTGTGATAATGAATCTAAAAATCGCTGAGCATCGCTATTCAATGTTTCCATAGAGGGGAGCAACATTTCACCCATTCTATTTTCAAGATTTTCAATATATAACATTTTCTCAATACCTTTTCTATCCCGTTGGTTTTTACTTTCTTTTGGGTCATCATAGAAGAATTTTAAAGCAGTTCCTCGAATATCATCAGCCTTACCAGCAATAATATATGATTCTTTCAATTTTTTGTTGAGGCTATTCTCAACATTAAAATCTTGTGGTGCATACCTATAAATGGAATATTTAACTAAAACAGGTTTATTTCTATCAAAACTTATGACTAAAGAATCTCCTTTATGAGCTAAAAAGTCTTGAAACTCAAAGTAATTAAAATATCTACGAACTATTACTTGATTTGAGTTAGTTGAGAAAATGACAGTTTCTTTATCAATAATATCTTGAAAAGGAATTATTTCAGATTCAAAATCATCATAATAAGACAAATATTCCTGCCGTCCTAATCCTATTGTTTTAGCTTTTATAGAACCATCAAATTCAGGTTTATCAATTAACTGAATTTGAACAAACCCTTTTTCTGTTTTTTTAATTTTCTTATCTATAAAAGTTGGCAGGTTCTTACCTTGTTTTGAATTTGTATCATTACAACTTGATTGATTAAACCAAATGAATATTATGTTTAAATTAAGAAAAAATAATGTATAAAATTTCATGATTATTCCCAGTTAGCTTTAATGTTGTCTTTTGTTCGGCTGAATTTTAATTTATATCGGTGTGATTAGCGTACTCTGAACGCCACTATTCAAATCTTCATTCTTAGATACCATTTTAAAAACGGCTGACACTACGACTTAATTAATATTCAGCCGAACTTATGGCACTTCCCGCCCAACGGGGGACCCTAATGGAACATAAATACTGATAATTTCATTACGATTTTAAAATCAGCCGAACTTATGGAACATTCCGCCCAGCGGGGGAGTAATAAATTTTTGCACGACTGTGATTTTTCAGAATAGGTGAAAGTCCTTCAAATAAAATTCTATTTTCTTCGTCCATTGGTTCAGAACCTGTAAAAGTTAATAATAAAAGACTATAAAAAGAGTTTTTATTATTAATAATATACTTTTTTTTAAAATTGGCATATTCTTTTTTTGACCAATCGATTTTCTTGCTTCTTTCTTTTACCAAACTATCTATTTTATTTTGATTCTTTGCATCATTTATTATTTTTAAATTTGATATTAGAGTATCAATTTGCCTTATAGGATCGAAGAATTGAGATTGAACCGAAGAATCAAATCTATCTTTTTCAGTATCCAAGGGGGAGTTCAATATTACTGCTTTAGAGATATTATCGGAATGAATAATTATTTCAATGTTTTTATCCCAAACAAATGATTTAAATTTTTTATCAGTTGGATTTTCTATCAAATAGATATCAGGCTCATTTAGGTTTGCTGTGTAAAAAAAAACTTTATTATTTATATCTAAATTAGCTATAAACTCCAGTTCAAAAACCGATTTGTATTTATAAAGTGTAATTTGCTTGATATTAGAGCTTAAAAGGGTTTTCCCTTCAATTGAATATATCCCCAATTGTTGTCCAGATATCTTTGATGCTAAAAAATACAATAAGATAAAACTTATTTTAAAATGTTTCATGGTATAAAGGTTTTGCTTTCGATTATTTTTTCATTGCTGTTACTTTTTATTTAAATAGATTTAAACAACTAAAAAATATGATTTATACAATCTTTCAAATGACTTAAAATTTGAAGATTTAAAGTTTAAAAAAGAATATCAGAGAAGCAATAAAATTATACGAATGCGGTATTTGCCGATACTAAAATGGTTTTTAAAAATAAAAAACCTAGTGGTGGGGTAAGTCTTTGCCAAATAAACACATAAAATCTGCTTTTAATAAATGATTGTCATGACAAGATTTGTTTTAAAACTTCAAAGCTGATTTTTGTCTAAACCTTCTTTACCATTTTGCGTTACCTCACATAGGTTTTGTATAGAAAACTCTCGTTCATAGTTCTTTGCTACCTTCCTTAATGGAATTGAGGTATTCAGGTAATATCGCACTGGGCAGGCATTCCTGTCTAGTACATTATGTTGTTGGTAAAAGGTGAAGGGTATTAAAAATAGTTTTTTTGGTTCAGCTGATTTTATAACCTTAATGGAATTATCAATCGTTTTTAATGGGGTTCTTTAAACGCCAACTACTGAGATACCGTTTTAAAAACGGCTACCACAAAGAGTTGTATGTTAAGGCTTTGACAAATAAACATATAAAATCTACTTTTAAGAGGATGTTTTGGAATTATAACTTGTTGATAATGAATGAGATAAATGCGATTTGCAACATAGCCTAAGCTCAAAGTATCGTTTTTTCTATATCCCTAAACAGCCTTCGCCTGAAATTTAGCCAACCAAAGCTTTGTTCGACCTGCCAACGGGTTTAAAATAATTATTAAAAAATACTTGAGTACTAATAAATCAAAGACACTAAGATTAAATCAATTTTTATTTATATAAAGTTTTTTATATTCTTTTAAGTCCCATTTTATACCAAAGCCTTGCAAATATTTAGACAAAATAGGTAATCCAACGGACAGTCTTCTACTATCTACGTTTTCAGGGTCGTCCAACGGCAGAAGGTAGAATTTTTTAGTAATTGAATCTTTGCCAACTTGACTACCATAAATCTGTTTTTTACCACTTCCTATTGCAATTCTATCTTCGAGAAGAGCTAAGTCAGTAGGCAAAGCTTTATTATTTTTTACTGCATTTTTTAAAATGGGCAGGTATTTTTCTTGAACTGGTAAATCGGCATGCTGTATAACTAAAAATAGTGCGGAATTAGCTTTTTCTCCAATTTCTTGAGAGCCTAACCAGCCATAAGTATCTAAAATTTTCTCAACTTTTTTAAAATTTATTTGGTCTTGAAAGCTCATTTCTTGTAAAACACTGTCTATTTTTTTTGGATTTGATTCATTATTTTGAATAAATTCCTGAATATTTTTTCTGTATTTTTGGTCAGAATTATGTATGCTGTCTAATTGATTTCTAATCTGTCCATAGTTTTCTACAGATGTTCCAGCAACTTTAATTTTATTTAAAAGAAGTTGCCATCTAATATCATTGTACAAGGGAATCAAATCAGCATTAGATACTACTTGGTTATAATCTAAAAATGTTCCATTTGATAATTTATCTAACTTCCTAAATGAACTGTCAGGGTAATTCGCCAATGCCCAAGAACAAGCCGATTTGTAAAGGTCTTTACCTATGCCCATGCCCTTATTTGACTTAAATGCTTCTGAATAAGTTAAGGCAGATTGTAAATACTCTTTTTCTACATAAAGAGAATCTCCCTTTTTTATGAATTCAAAGTATATTTTAGGAATAACCATTTGGCTTATTCCTAAATTGAGTTTGAGGATTATAATAATTAATAGTATATATCTTTCGGTTTTCATGTTTTATTAAGCATTTATCCTACTTTTAATCTTGTGAGTATAACTTGAATATGGTAATCTATATTGATAAATTAGTGTCATAGTTTCTCAGATAATAACTTGGTCAAATATTCCAATTTGTAGTCTTTTTCTTCCTCTCTCTTATAAATTATTTTGCCTGTTTTATCTATTAAGTATATCTCTGGAATACCAATAACACCATATTTCTTGACCAAATCTTTACCACCAAAAATATGCTTCCAATTCATATTATATTTTTTTGCAGCTTCTGAAAATTTTGCCAAATCATCATCAAGTGTAACTGAAATAACTTCAAATTTATCCAAAGAATAATTTTCTCTCATTGCTTTGATTGTGGGCATTTCTTCCACGCAAGGACCACACCAAGAAGCCCAAAAAGTGAGTAGAACAAACTTACTCTTGTAGTTGTCTAACGAAATTATTTTACCTGTTATATCCTTAGTTATGAAGGTTGGAGCTTGAGAATCTTTTTTTAGATTTCTCCCATTTAATATTTTTGTTATTTCTGCACCTTCAATACTTTTTTTGAAATTAGTTGAAAAAGTCTTATCGTATATATTCATCAAAGTGTTAATACTTGTATCACAAAACGCAACTTCTTTTCTAAAAAGCCAAAATGAATAATATAAATCTCCATTTTCTTTTACAAATTCTAATTTCCTACTACTTCTTATTTTTCCTTTTTTGAAAGCAATTTGTACTAAGGAGTCATTCATATTAGCATTGTTTTTAATAATGAAATCAAAAAAATCCTTATCTTCAACTGCCATGAATTTGGCATATTTTTCTTCTCCCATCAATTTAAGGTCGTAGGCATTAGTTAGTTTATATTTCTTAAATGGCTCATCCTTTGAATTATCAGTAAAACTAATTATTGCTGTTTTATCTGAAACCCAAAAACTATTATAGTAGTTGTTTTTTTCGTTTGAATAACTAATTATTATTGTAGCATATTTTGAATAAAAGATGTCGGTGATGGTGATAGAATTATTTTTAATAATTGGTTTAACATCAATTTCATCTTTCCCATTATCATATTTCAATTGGATGTTTTTATTATCCACAGATTTAGAGAACTGTATTTTTATAGTAAATTTCTTTTGAGCTTTTATTTCAAAACAAAATGATATTAGTAAAAAAAACGAGAGGTAGCAAAATTTAGAATTCATGTTTTCAATTTTTATTTTTTGAATGTTATTGTTCTGCATTAAATAGAATGTTATTTTTGATAAATACCAAACCAAAAATAACATTCTGAAAACTATTTAGGAACAACTTTTATCAGCATCTAAACACCTACAAGTTCCAGTTGTACCATTAGAAGGATAGCAACCCACTGGACCTGTAGCATTACGAGGAGTACATTTTGTTGAACAGGAGCTTCCGCCTGAACCAGCCATGATTTTTTTCATTTCATCACGGTTTAAAGCACCTGTGATATCTTCAAAGTTAATTTTAATATAAGGCTTGTTTTTTGTGCCTACTCTGATACCGTTCTAAAAACAGCTGACACAATGACTGATTTTAAACTTAGCAACCCTACGAAACATTCCGCCTAGCGGGGTATTAACTTGAATATTAAAGCGAACAGGCTTTTTTTTTTAATATTCTCATAAAAATAGTATGCCAAGGTGTTTTTAGAATTAAAATCTATCGTTTAAGGCTCTCAGTTAATATTTTGTGTATATTAACCATATCATAATCATTTTCATGATTTCTATAAATGATTTTTTTACTTAAAATATCTATTAAAAATACTTCAGGGATAGCTACAATTCCATAAGAATTGGTTATTTCATTGTTATCAAAAATATGTATCCAATTTATTTGATACCTTTTAATTGCCTTTGTTAAATCTAAAAGTTGATTATCCCAACTAACTGATACAATTTCTAATTCATCGTTTGAGTAAAGCTTTCTTAATTCTTTTATATATGTTAACTCTTTTATACATGGTCCACACCATGATGCCCAAAAAGTAAGCAGAACATATTTACTTTGGCATTTACTTAATGAAAAAATTTTTCCTGTAATATCATTGGCTATGAAATCAATATAATTGTTATTAATACTAAGTCTTCTTCCGTTTAGGTATTTAATAATCTCGTTACCTTCAAAACTTTTTTTTAAACTATCAGAAAAAATTGTATTATATGTTTTTATTAATGAATCTGGGTTTGCGTCCATATCTGTAATGATTCTATTTCTAAAAAGCCAAAATGAATAATACAAATCACCATTGGTACTGACAAATTCGATAATTTTCTTATTCCTAACTTTAGCTTTTTCAAAAGCAATCTGTACTAATGAATCATTCATATTTCCCCTAATCTTTTGAAGAAAATCAAAAAAATCCTTCTCTTCTAATGCATAAAATTTATTTAACTTTTCCTGCCCCATACTATTTAGAGAGTATGCGTTTTTTAATTTGAAGTTTTTTAAAGGACTTTGAGTAGAATCTTTGTCGGGTGAAAAGCGAATAGAAGCAGATTTATCAGTAACCCAAAATGCATTGTTAAATCCAGTCGTGCCTTTCATGTAATCAACATAAATTGTAGCATACTTTGAATAATAAATTTCAGAAATTACTACTGTATTATTTTTGAACGTGGGTTTTAAATTACCATATCTTTCTTTTCAATTATCGTACTGAAATTTTATTTTTTT
>NZ_CALCZQ010000034.1 GCF_937903345.1 uncultured Emticicia sp.
AATTTATATATTTCATAAATTTTTACTTATTTTATGATTATTTTCATAATTATAGTTTTTAAAAATGGATAAAAATTTAGAAATTGATAAAACAGATTTAAAGATTTTATCATTGTTGATGCAAGATGCAAAGATGCCATATACAACAATTGGTGAAAAAATCTTTGTTTCGGGCGGCACCGTACACGTAAGAATGAACAAAATGGAGCAAATGGGCATTGTAAAAGGATCGCAACTTATCGTTGACCCTATAAAACTTGGCTGGGATATTAGTGCATTCTTGGGTATATACCTTGATAAAAGTGAACTCTATGAATCAGTAGCAGACCAACTAGAAAATATTCCAGAGGTAGTCAGTATAAATTATACAACAGGGCAATACAGCATTTTTGTAAAGATTGTTTGTCGAGATACCCAACATTTAAGAGAAGTGCTACACGACAAAATTCAAAAAGTTGGTGGAATCAATCGTACCGAAACATTTATTTCACTCGAAGAAAGATTTAATCGACCAATACCCTTGGAATAATCTGGCTTTGCATACTATAAAAAACGCTAAAATAAGGTTATATTTATTCCCCTATAATTTATACAACAGCGTAAAGCATACTATATAAAGAATATAAACTTAAAAAGAATGAGGAGGGATAAAACAGAAAAGTTAAGGGTACAATTTGCAAAAATTTAAGAGATTTATGAACAAAAAGACTGCGAAATAGCAATCTTTTTGTTCATAATATTTTTTTCATACTATCCAACACTACCTTCCAATGAAATTTCGAGTAATTTTTGTGCCTCAACAGCAAATTCCATTGGTAATTGGTTCAAAACCTCTTTTACATATCCATTCACAATCAAGGCAACGGCTTGCTCAGTTGGAATTCCTCTTTGATTGCAATAGAATAATTGGTCTTCACCAATTTTTGAAGTCGTAGCCTCGTGTTCTACCGAAGCAGAAGAATTTTTAACTTCAATATACGGAAAAGTATGAGCTCCGCATCTATCACCTAAAAGTAGGGAATCACACTGAGAGAAGTTACGGGCATTTTCGGCACGTTTTGAAATATCAACTAATCCGCGGTAAGAATTTTGACTTCTTCCTGCAGAAATACCTTTTGAAACAATCCGGCTCTTAGTGTTTTTTCCTAAGTGAATCATTTTTGTACCTGTATCGGCTTGTTGCATATTATTTGTAACAGCAACCGAATAAAACTCTCCTATTGAATTATCACCCCTCAAAACTACAGATGGATATTTCCATGTGATTGCCGAACCAGTTTCTACTTGTGTCCACGAAATTTTTGAGCTATTTCCAAAACACAATCCACGTTTTGTAACGAAGTTATAAATTCCGCCCTTACCATCTTTATCGCCAGGATACCAATTTTGGACTGTAGAATATTTAACCTCGGCATTTTCATGAGCAAAAATCTCAACAACAGCAGCATGTAACTGATTTTCATCACGCATTGGAGCTGTACATCCTTCCAAATAACTTACATACGAACCTTCGTCGGCTACGATTAATGTACGTTCAAACTGACCAGTTCCGGCAGCGTTAATACGGAAGTATGTTGATAATTCCATTGGGCAACGAACACCTTTAGGGATATAACAAAAAGAGCCATCTGAAAAGACTGCTGCGTTTAGAGCCGCGTAATAATTATCTTTTACAGGAACAACCGAACCCAAATATTTTTTAATAAGGTCTGGATGCTCACGAATAGCCTCTGAAATCGAAGAAAATATAATACCTCTTTCAGCCAGATCTTTTTTGAAAGTGGTTGCAACCGAAACAGAATCAATTACAGCATCTACAGCCACCCCTGAAAGACGTTTTTGCTCATTTAAAGAGATACCTAAACGCTCAAAAGTTCGACGTAGTTCAGGATCAATTTCATCGAGGCTATCAATAACCTTTTGTTGCTTAGGTGCAGAATAATATTTAATACTCTGTAAATCAATGGAATTGTATGAAACATTTGGCCAAGTCGGCTCGCTCATGGTTTGCCAAACTCGATACGCACTTAATCTGTATTCAAGCATCCATTCAGGTTCATTTTTCTTTTCAGAGAGTAGTCTGATGACATCTTCATTCAAGCCCGCAGGAATTTCGTCGGCTTCAATATCTGTATAAAATCCGTATTTATACTCTGATGTGGTTAGTTCTTCTAATAATTCTAAATCTTTGCTCATGCTATTATTTTGCTTGATTTACTTTGATTCTTTTAACAAAAAAAATGTTGTAAATGTTCGCAAATTTAGACTTAATAAAAATAAGATTTCAAATATTCTTTCAATTTTTGAACAAAAGTTTACTTGGCAGGTTCAAAAGTTGCAGAAAACGCATAATTTACATTGTTAAGTGATAAGGTAGTTTTACCTATGAATATAATATCATTTAGTTCTACAATATCAAAACTGACATTATCAAATTGACGGCCTTGAAAACTAATTTTATCAACCGTAAATTTTGATTCATCTGCGTTGAAGCTCCAATTCGCCCTCAAAACTAAATCAGGATCAGCAGTATTACATTTAGTTGCACCTTCTCTGATTTCATACGTTTTTGTGGTAGAAAAGGTCAATATATTATCCACCACACAAATTGGTTGTGAATTTACTAAATCTATGGTTAGGCCTCCATTGGCAGCTATTGCTTTTGTATTTTTCCAAGATTTTGAACTAGTTCCAGCCAAAAATTCAGTTTTTGTTTTTGGAGAAACAGCTACTTCAGTCTTTTTGCAAGAAAAAAAAGTTGACAATATAATTGTTAAAGAGATTGAAATGTTTTTGAAATTCATATTTATTGTATGTTAATTAATTTGTACTTAGTAATATTTCCACTATTCTTTGACCAGTTTTTTCGGAAGCCCCAACATCACCAAGACTTTCCTTAAGTTGCTTATAATCATTAATTTGCTTATTTTTATACTCAGCATCATTCAAAATTTTATTTAACTCAAAAGATAAATTTTTGTCAGTCAATCCATCTTGAATTAATTCTTTTACAACTTCTTTTTGAGCCACTAAATTTACTAACGAAATATATGGCACTTTTATGACAAACTTGGCAATTTCATAAGATAATCCACTGGTTTTATAGCATACTACCTGAGGAACCCCAAAGAGAGCAGTTTCAAGGGTGGCAGTTCCTGATGTAACCAAAGCAGCTGTGCAATGAGATAACAAATCGTAAGATTGATCGCTTACAAGCCTGACATTTTCGTTCAGATATGGTTTATAAATCAAGGTAGCCAAATTGCTAACTCCAGCTATAACAAATTGATAATCGGTAAATTTATTTTGAATTACAACCATTAATTTAAGCATTTTCTCAACTTCTTGCTTTCTACTTCCTGGTAACAAGGCTATAATTTTTTTATCTGACAAGCCATTTTTATGCAAAAAGTCAGCAGAAGGTTTAAAATTAGCAATCGCATCTAAAAGTGGATTACCAACAAACTCTACCTCAAAATCAAACTTTTGAAAGAACTCAACTTCAAACGGAAAAATCACAAAAAGCCTGTCAAGATTTTTCTTGAGACTCCATGTTCGACTCTGATTCCAAGCCCAAACTTTTGGAGAAATATAATAAAACACTTTAAAGCCGTTCGCTTTTGCCCATTTTGCAATACGGATATTAAAACCCGCATAATCAATTAAAATTATTGCATCTGGCTTAAAGTTTTCTATTGTTTTTTTGCATTCACCAATAAAACCCAAGATTTTAGGTAGATTTTTTAACACTTCAAGAAATCCCATAAATGCCAAATTTCGATAGTGCTTTGTAATTACTGCCCCAGCATCTTGCATATAATCTCCACCCCAAGCTTTCACAAATGCTTGATTATCATTTTTTTTGATGGCTTTTACTAAATTAGAGCCATGTAAATCTCCCGACCGTTCGCCTGCGATGATGAAGTATTTCATTGTACTTAATGATTGAATGAGCGAATGATTGAATGAGTGCATGCGTTTTTTATTCTATCATTCCCGCATTCAATCATTCAAAATTATGATCCATAATATTCCACAAAATGATTGGCTGTTTCTACTAATTTTATACAATATAGTTGTCCATTACAATAATTCGGAACAATTGTTTGTAAAATATTCCAAATCTCAACCGCAAAAACTTCAGTGCTTGGAAGTTTGCCATTCAAAAACTCAACATCGGTATTCAAAAAAGTATGGTCAACCTTATTTACAATTTCTTGTTTCACAATTTTGCTAAGATCTTTCAAATCCATCACAAAACCTGTTTCTTCATTAATTTCTCCTTTAATTGTTACAAATAGCTCCCAATTGTGTCCATGAACATTTGAACAAAGTCCGAAAACCTCTAAGTTTTTTTCTTTTGACCATTTCGGATTATACAGTTGATGAGCAGCGTTGAAGGTTTCTCTTCTTGTTATAAAAATCATTTTTTATTTAATTTTTTTGCAAAATTACCAACAAAAAAACTTATTTGAATAAAAACATCAGAAATCTTAAAAAAGTACAATTTATTCAAAGTTTAGTGTATGGATTTGTAAGCTACAAAGTTATAATTTTGCAAACTATTTTAAAAAATAGCATAGACTATATGATAATTGTAACAGGTGCAGCTGGTTTTATCGGAAGTTGTTTAATTCAGCGTTTGAATCAAGATAACTTTAATTTTATAATTGCCGTTGATGATTTTTCTAATGAAGAAAAAATGAGAAATCTTAGCGGCAAAAAAATTCAAGAATTTGTAGAAAGAGATAATTTCTTTGAATGGTTAGATAAAAACCAAGCTGAGGTTGAGTTTTGTTTTCATATTGGTGCGAGAACAGATACTTCGGAATTTGATACTGAAATTTTCGACCGTCTGAATCTCAATTATTCAAAACGTATTTGGCAAAAATGTTATGAGTTCCAAATTCCTTTGGTATATGCCTCATCAGCAGCTACTTATGGTGCTGGAGAATTTGGCTACGATGATAACGAACTTATGATTCCGCAATTAAAGCCCTTGAATCCATATGGCGATTCAAAAAACAACTTCGATAAATGGGCTTTGCAACAAAAAAACACTCCTTTCTTTTGGGCTGGCTTAAAATTTTTTAATGTTTATGGCCCGAACGAATTTCACAAAGGACGTATGGCTTCTGTGATTTTTCATTCGTATAACAATATTAACAAAAACGGTAAGATCAAACTTTTCAAGTCACACCGCCCAGACTTCAACGATGGCGAACAAATGCGTGATTTTATTTATGTAAAAGATTTGGTTGATGTATGTATTTTTTTGATGCACTCTCGACGAAACTCGGGTATTTATAATTTAGGTACTGGCATCGCTCGCACATTCATAGATCTTGCTAAAGCCACTTTTTCGGCTTTAAATATTGAGCCAAACATTGATTTTATAGATACTCCTGTTGATATTCGAGACAAATATCAATACTATACTCAAGCCAATATGGGCAAATTGCGTATGATTGGTTATAAAAAACCATTTACAAGCCTAGAAGATGCAGTAAATGACTACGTCACAAATTATTTAGTTGGACAAAAATATCTTTAAAAATCTGCCTTTTTCTTACTAATTTTGTATTTAGCATGACAAGTATCAAACTTGTCTGCCCAGATGTTGTTATTGTTAAATCTAACGGTTTATAAATCCGTACTACATATTTGAATGAAAAATATTCGTAATTTTTGCATCATTGCACACATCGACCACGGTAAAAGTACACTTGCCGACCGATTATTACAATTTACAGGAACAGTATCAGGAAGAGATATGCAAGCCCAAGTGCTCGATGATATGGATTTGGAGCGTGAGCGTGGAATTACAATCAAAAGTCATGCAATCCAAATGAATTACCAATTTGAAGGTGAAGAATATGTTCTAAACTTGATTGATACTCCTGGTCACGTTGACTTTAGTTATGAAGTTTCTCGATCGATTGCGGCATGTGAAGGTGCTTTATTGGTTGTTGATGCCGCTCAAGGTATTGAAGCTCAGACGATAAGCAATTTATTTTTAGCTTTAGAGCATAACCTTGAAATTATTCCTGTACTTAACAAAATTGATTTACCAGGAGCAATGCCCGAAGAAGTCAAAGACCAAATTGTCGATTTGATTGGTTGTGACCGTGACTCTATTATTCCGGCAAGTGCGAAAGAAGGGATAGGTATTAATGAAATTTTATCTGCAATTATTCACCGAATTCAAGCCCCAGCTGGCGACCCAAAAGCAGAACTACAAGCATTAATTTTTGACTCAACTTTCAATTCATTCAGAGGAATTGAGGTAATTTTCCGTGTAAAAAATGGCCGTATTAATAAAGGTGACAAAGTAAAATTTGTAGCAACTGGTAAAGAGTATTTTGCTGATGAAGTCGGAATTCTGCGATTGACCAAAGAACCACGTGATTATGTAGATTGTGGCGATGTTGGTTATATTATTTCGGGTATTAAAGTTGCAAAAGAAGTAAAAGTTGGAGACACGATTACCAATGCCCTCCACCCCACAAAAGAAATGATCAAGGGTTTCCAAGAAGTAAAACCAATGGTTTTTGCTGGAATTTACCCTGTAGATACTTCAGAATTTGAAGATTTGCGTGATGCCATGGAAAAACTTCAGTTAAATGATGCAGCATTAATTTGGGAACCAGAAACATCGGCTGCTTTGGGCTTTGGTTTCCGTTGTGGATTCTTGGGCATGCTACATATGGAGATTGTACAGGAACGCCTCGAACGTGAATTTGACATGACGGTGCTGACAACTGTTCCTTCGGTAAAATTTCACGTTGTTGATAAAAAGAATGAACTATTGGAAGTTTCGGCACCTTCAGAAATGCCCGACCCTAACGTTATCAATTGGATTGAAGAACCTTTTATCAATGCACAAATCATTACTGCATCCGATTACGTTGGACCAATCATCGGTTTATGTATGGACAAGCGTGGTTTATTGAAAAACCAAGTGTATTTAACTGCTACTCGGGTTGAATTAACCTTTGAATTACCCCTTTCTGAAGTAGTTTTTGATTTTTTTGATAAGTTAAAAACCATTTCTCGTGGATATGCTTCGCTTGACTATCATTTGATTGGCTATCGTGAATCTTCTCTTGTAAAATTAGATATTCTTTTGAATGGTGAGCCAGTGGATGCCCTTTCGGCGATTGTTCACCGAGATAAAGCTTACGAATGGGGCAAGAAACTGTGTGAAAAATTGCGTGAATTATTACCTCGTCAGCAGTTTGATATTGCTATTCAAGCTGCGATTGGTGCAAAAGTAATTTCGAGAGAAACAGTGAAGGCATTGAGAAAAGATGTTACTGCCAAATGTTATGGTGGTGATATTTCGCGTAAGCGTAAACTTTTAGAAAAACAGAAAAAAGGCAAGAAACGTATGCGTCAGATCGGAACAGTGGAAGTTCCACAAGATGCATTTATGGCTATTTTGAAGATTAATAATTAATATGATTAAGTAAATTCATAAAGCCTTAGAGATTTAAAATTCTCTAAGGCTTTATTTTTTTATTAGAATTCTATTAAATGATTTAATTTTTTAATTAAATCATTTTACCTTTACGTGATTAACCTATAACAAAACCAAATAAAAATGATACCTGATAAACTATTAAATTCACTTTCTTTGCCAGCAATAGCCGCACCATTGTTTCTAATTTCTGGACCAGATTTAGTAGTAGAATGTTGCAAAAATGGTGTAGTTGGTACTTTTCCAGCACTCAATCAACGCTCGACCGAAGGATTTGAAGAATGGCTTATTGAAATCAAAAATCGACTTGAAGGATTTACCCAAACCAACGGAAAACCTGCTGCTCCGTATGGTGTCAACCTGATTGTTCATCGTTCAAATCCACGTCTTTATTCCGATGTTGAAATGATTGTAAAACACAAAGTTCCAGTAGTAATTACTTCGCTCGGTGCAGTTTCTGATATTGTTGATGCAGTACATAGTTATGGCGGATTAGTTTTTCATGATGTAATCAATAAACGCCATGCCGAAAAAGCAAACGAAGCAGGTGTTGACGGACTTATTTTGGTTTGTGCAGGTGCTGGCGGTCATGGAGGAACACTTAACCCGATAGCTTTTGTAAACGAAATTCGAGGTTTTTTCAATAAAACAATTTTACTATCTGGCTGCATAAGCACTGGACGCGATATTGCCTCAGCACTTCAAATTGGAGCAGATTTAGCTTATATGGGGACACGCTTTATCAACACAACCGAAAGTCGAGCAGACAAGGAATACCAAGAAATGATAATTGAAAGTGATACTTCTGATATCGTTTATACAGCCGCAGTTTCAGGAGTAAATGCTAATTTCTTAAAACCTAGTCTAGAAGCTGTAGGGCTCACCCCCGAACTTTGGAGCAAAGCAGGAAAAATAGATTTTGGAAAAGAATTAGATGCCGCACAAGCCGAAACTAAAGCATGGAAAACCATTTGGTCCGCAGGGCAAGGTGTAACTTCTATTCATGACATACAAAGTACCCAGAGCTTAATTGCCAATTTGCAACAAGAATTTCGATCTGCGATTAAAGAACAATATAAATTACTTGAAAAATATTGACCCTATACAAACCTTTACGATATTTTAAGTTTTGATACGAAAATAATCGACAAAAACATTTTTATTGTTTTTTGTCAATCAAACTTTTATCGCTAAAGCGAACCGTCTTTAAATTGCTAATCTGTTTCTTGTGTATCATTAGTTACTAGTTGTACTTTAATTGATTATAAATGAAAACTGCTGAAGAATTAGTACAACTATTAAGCCTTGAAAAAATAGAACAAAATATATTCAGAGGTGAAAATTATCAAGCACCGTGGAAACGAGTTTTTGGTGGACAAGTGCTTGCTCAATCTCTATATGCTGCATATAAGACAGTACCCGAAGACCGAATTTTGCATTCAATGCACGGATATTTTATTCTGACTGGAGATATTTCAATACCAATTCTCTATGAAGTTGACCGTATTCGTGATGGAGGAAGTTTTACGACTAGACGAGTAAATGCCATTCAAAATGGTAAGGCTATTTTTAGTATGATAAGTTCTTTTCAAAGTTCGCAAGAAGGATTCAAGCATCAAATTACAATGCCAAATGTTCCACCACCAGATACTTTGGTTTCGGATTTGGTTCTTATTGAAGCATTCAAAGACAAGGCACCTGATTTTTACAAAAACTTTTCACATCCTCGACCACTCGAATTTCGTCCAGTTGAACGAATAAATCCACTAAAACCGCAGAAACAACAACCATTTCGTCACGTTTGGATAAAAGCAAACGGAGATTTACCAAACAACTTGCCTTTACATCAAATTATTTTGGCCTATGCTTCTGATTATAATCTTTTAGGAACTGCAACTTTACCCCATTTAGATACGGTTTCGCCCAATGATTTGTTTATGGCAAGCCTGGACCACGCTATGTGGTTTCACGAAGATTTTAGAATCGACCAATGGTTACTTTATGCACTTGATAGCCCAAGTGCTTCTAATTCAAGAGGTTTTACTCGTGGTAATTTTTTCACAGAAGAAGGTAAATTAGTAGCATCGGTTGTGCAAGAAGGCCTGATTAGAGTAAAGAAGTAATTTCTATCATTAGATTAAAAATAAGTACTTCGATTAAAGACATAAGATTCTTTCCAATAGCCTGATCTCTTCAACAATAAAATGCAAAAAAATCGACAAATTGCATCATTTCAATTTGTCGATTAATATTTTGAAGTTAATTAATATTAACTCATTTCACCGCAAATACTCTGCTCCATTCGATATTTTACACGCTCAGGCTCGGTTTCCTGGCCTAGTAGAAACATTAATTTAGTAATGGCAGCCTCTGTCGTAATATCTGAGCCGCTAATGATGCCAATTGATTTTAATTTACTACTTGTCTGATAATGTCCTTGTAGCACACGCCCCCCATCACATTGTGAAACATTCACAATCACAACTCCTCGTTTGGTAGCTTGATGAAATTCTTCCAAAAACCACCCCTCCGATGGGGCATTTCCTGCTCCATAAGTTTCCAAAACAACGCCTCTCAATCCTTCTGTATTTAACAAATTATTTACCATTTTTTGACTGATTCCAGGAAAAAGCTTCAAAATCATCACTTGCTCTTCAAGTTTTTCATGCACAATCAAAGGTAAATCAGGCCGAAATGGCATGATAAAGGGGAAATTAAAATCAATGGTTACTCCAACCTCTGCCAGTGCTGGATAATTTTCTGAGCGAAAGGCATTAAACTGATTACTCTCTTTTTTCTTTGCCCGATTTCCTCGCAATAAAAAAGAATTAAAATAGATTGCTATTTCTGGTACAATCGGTCGGCCATTGATCTCTGCCGAAGCAATTTCTAAAGCTGTGATCAGATTTTCACGAGCATCTGTGCGAGCGATTCCAATTGGTAATTGAGCCCCTGTCAAAATAACTGGTTTCGATAAATTTTCAAGTAAATAACTCAAAACAGAAGCCGTATAAGCCATAGTATCTGTGCCATGCAATATCACGAATGCATCATGTTTTTCAAAATTATCTCTCACAATTACTGCCAACTCAATCCAAGTTTCGGGTTTGATATTTGACGAATCAATCGGTTTACTTAAAGTCAGAATCGTCAACTCAAATTCGAGACGTTTTAGTTCTGGTACATTTACCAATATTTGATCAAAATCGAAAGGTACCAAAGATTTTGTTTTTGTATCGTAAACCATTCCCAAAGTACCGCCTGTGTAAATCAAAAGAACTGATGACGAACGATTATTTTTATCTGATGATGTTAAAATTTTAGAAGTTTTATAGGTCATTTTATTTTTTTTTCAAGAAAAAATGAAGTGAAATTTTGAGCATTTTTACAAAAAACCATGTTTTTTTTCTAAAATTCGGTGGAAATGACGTTTGATTTTAGATAATCAAGTACTTTTTATGTTCAAATACTCAAATATACAACCAAATTTTCTATTTTTTTGTTTCCATTAATTATACTATTCCAAGATATATTTATATTTTATTGAACATAATCAATATTTTTTCGTTATATTTGATACAGAAGCAAAATATTATTCGGAAAAATTAAAATTACAAGAGTTATGAATATCCAGCCAACCTTACGCATTATTACTGATGATGTAGCGATA
>NZ_CALCZQ010000035.1 GCF_937903345.1 uncultured Emticicia sp.
TAGAAAGTACTCGCCCATAGTGCTTTGCTACCATCCGCAATGGAATTGGCGTAGGCAGGTGGGACCGCAATCTATTGCATCGTATTGTTTGTGGTGCGAAAAATTAGGCACTATGAATAAAATTTCTTTCTTGATTAGGCTAAGCTGAAAATTGTTCAGTATAAAAAGTGTTTTTGAACGTAAGCTACCAAACTCCTTCTCTGATACTTTTTTAATAATGAAACACATCGACTGAACTTACATTCTGCTGAGAATATCAACATTTAGGCGAACAGAAGGTACTTTTAATTTGAGTACATTTGGTTTATTTGTTTAATTAATGAATCCGAGTTTGCCACATCGGTATAGGTAGTTATTATCTTGCCTTTTTTGTCTATCAAAGTTCCTCTTGGAATACTTGGCATGGTTAATAACTTCGCAAGTTCGGTCGTAGGATTTAACAAATAGTGGCTTCCTATATCTCCAAATTCCCAAGTATTAAAGCTACTTATCCATTTGGCTTCTTCTGCATCTTTTGATATGAAAACTATTTCTAAATCAGGAAATTTCTTCTTCAATTCTTTTATTTTTGGTAAATTAATCTTGCATCCCCCACACCAACTTGCCCAAAAGTCAACATAGATTATCTTCCCTTTTCTTGATTCAATAATATCACTCCACGTAGTTTCTATATTGTTTTTATCTTTCAAAACTGTGGTTTTTAATAGGGTTTCATTAGATTTCCAATTACGCTGATTATTTATTTCGCTTATTTTTTCTTTAAATCCATCATTATTGCAGATTTCAAAATAAGTATTTAGATAATCAGAACTATATTGATTGTATTTGTCATTCAATATCAATGATGTTAGGTAAGCATCTTTTACAAGGCCAGTAAAATTTTTGGCAACTTCATTGAACTTAGTTTCGAATTTTTTAGAGTCTTCAATGTACCGTACACCAAAATTAGAATAGTTTACAATGATTTTTGCCAACCAAAACCTGAAAGCAGGTACTTTTTCGACCTCCATAGTCCTAATTTGTTTGATTAAGGTTTCTATCTCCTCAAAATACTTTTCAGGATTTTCATTTGGTTTAAATTGTTTGTATTTACTCGAAGGATTATATGGCTCTAATAAAAAATCTAATTTTTTCAAATAGAAAGCGGTTTTATATAATTTATATACTTCAAGTCTAATCTTTGGTTGGTAGATGGCCAATAAAGAGTCTCTTTTATAACCCGTCTGAGAAGCATTAATTAACGCTTGCTTTGTATCAAGAATTAGTGAAGCATTTCTGGAATCGGCTTGGTATAAAATCCCAGAATTGACTTTTTGAAGCTCTTCTAAGAAAAAATAATCATTATTATTTGGTCCCGAAAGAAATAGTTCACCTGTTGGTAATTGCTGTATTTTTACATTATCACCTGGAAGTAAAAAAAAGTAGTAAAACCTTTCGTTTATCATATCAAACGAGTAAAATAGCTCAGGGTTTGTTAATTTTATACTGTAAGTGAAATTACTTTTATCACTCCCTTCGGCTAATAATTGTATGCCTTCACTATCTTTAAAAAAGTCAGGTCGGTCTAAAACCAAGGGACTATTACTCGAAATAGTTGATAATTTTCCTTGGGCTAATGATAAAAATGGAAATAAGAAATAAATGATTATTTTTTTCATAATGAGAGGCATTGTTTTTTTACAAATTTTAAAATGAAGTGCTTTCACAAAAGCACTTCATTTTAAAATTTATTTAATTCTACTACTATTTTTTTCATCTGCTCTCTGGAAAGAACATTACCTCCAAAACTCGAAATCATTATTTTCATTTTTGTAAAAATTTAAAATTAGAATTTATTTATTATTGATTTGCAAATCCGCTTTTGGAAAATACTTCAAAAGTCCTTTTAAATATGTTCGAAAGTATAAATCGGGCATTTTGTAGCCATTTATGTAGAGTGCGGGGGTGGATTTAACTTTTGCCATTTCGCACCGACTTAATTGAAATTTAGCCTAACACACATCTTTATTTGGTAAGACATTATTGACGAACATTAAGGCGAACAGGGTATAAACAAAGTAACGAACACTAAGAAATCCAAGCTATTCTCTAGGCACCTTCCTAAATGTCGTTGTAACAATAATTAATACAATGACAGATAGAGGAAACAAGAAAAATTTATATTATTTTAATTTTTTTGCATTCATTTGACTCAAGCGTTTTTTGGTATCTTCTAAAAAAGTTTTTGAGGATAATTTTAAATATTTTTTATATAGCTCTATTGCTTTATCCTTATTATTAAGCCAATCATAAGATCGGGCTAACATAAAAACCAAGTCGGGGCGTTGTCCAAAAGTGTATGCTTTTTCATAATATTCTATTGCTTTTTCATATTTTTTGTCGGTTTCTTCTAAATATCCTAACATATAGAAATAATCTGTTACATTTTCTGATACTCCTACTATAATGGCTTTATCTAAATTTTCTTTTGCTTTTTGAGGATTAGATATTTTGAGATAACAAAGCCCAAGATAATAATGCACAATTTCATTTGGTTCACCTCTTAATACATATTTTTCCAATGTTTCAATCGTTTTTTGTGTACTATCCATTCTGAAATAAGAAAATCCTAATAATCTTTGATAGAAAAGTGTTGAATCTCCGATGGACATAATTTGCCCGACTAAAGAAACAACCTCTTTAAGATTATTTTCTTTATATGCTAATTTGGTTTTGAGTTGAAGTAATGGAATATAAAGAGAATCTAAGTTTAAACCTCTATCTATCAGAGTTTTACAATTAAAGAAACTATTTGCTTTAAAATATAACTTGCTCAGCTCGTTAATACTTTCCAAATCTGAACCATTCAAATAGCAAACTGTTTTATAAGATGCGATTGCTATTGAATCTTGTCCTAATTTTACCATTAGACCAGCAAAAAGTTTGTTATAAACTACATTTGTTGAATCATAATTTAATAGTTTTTGGTAATATTCCTTCGCTTTACTAAAATTACCCATCCTTTCAAAATTTTGGCTTAATGCAAAAAGTGCACTTTGGTTTTTGGGGTTAATTTCAGATGCTTGTAAATAATAGGTATTTGATTTTTTTAAATTACCAAGCTTTGCATAACAGTACCCAATTTCTTGCAAGCATTGATTTGTTTGGCAATTATCTAAAACCTGAATTGCTTCTGTGAAACGATTATCATTAATCAATGATTTGGCACTTGCTACTTGATTTATAAGAATATCTTGTCCAATGCTTTTATAAAAATAAAATAGCAATATTATTTGAAAGATAATTTTCATTTCAGAGTATAAATGTTTTATAATTACAATTTTGCTGCTAAAAGGCAAATATTGAAACCTACTTTTTTAAAACAATACCTCCCTCCAATTTTGAAGGAAGGTACTGTTTTCAATTAATATTCATAAGGAGTTACCCAGTTTCCACCAATTGCTTCACATGCAGATACAGCAGCAGACGCACTTGGTTGCTCGCCAACACTACCCATATTTTCTTGGTTCGGGTAAGACCCAGAGTAGCAAAAATAAGATCTACCGCCTGTAATAACCTTCATTTGCCCTCTCGAAAGTAAAGAACCGCTAAATTTTTCAATCATTGTTTTCATTTTTGTAAAAATTAAATGTTAGAATCTATTTATCTGATTTTGCAAAATCCATTTTTGAAAAACATTTTCTAAATCTTTTAAATGGTACAATTATCTATATTAAGTATAAACTACCAAATGATAAGAACAGCATATTACTTAGAATTCGATGGATTAAAGTTTGATTAATAATATCATAGTAGCAATAAAATTATATAAATGTGGTATTTACCGATACGAAAATGGTTTTCGAGAGTAAAAACCGGGTTGTGTGTTAAGGCTTTGCCAAATAAATAAAATCTAAATTTATTAGATGATTATCGTGGCAACACATATTTTAAATCTCATAAGATGATTTTGTTGATATTCTCTTTAATTATTTGATTTGCCTTACGTAGTTTTTATTTAGAAAGTACTCGCCCATAGTGCTTTGCTACCATCCGCAATGGAATTGGCGTAGGTAGGTAGGTTCGCAATCCATGGTGTCGTGTTGCTGGTAGTGGGTATAGTAAATTTTTTTATATTATAATATTCTATAGAATTTTAATTCAGCCAGTACCAAAGATACTCTGTTCTGTTCAATACACAAATAGTTAGATACTATTTTAAAAATGACCTTAATTCAGTGTTATTATTCAAAAGTGTATAAACATTTATTCTGTAGGTGAGAGGTGAGAATAATGAGTATAATTTAAAGTTATGTTATTATCTTAATAAATCTTCAATACTTCTTTTTACTTGAGCATCAAAAGGATTTGGTGCGTCAGAATTAATAATCATACCTTTTTCATCAATAATCATGTATCTTGGTATTGGCGAGATGTTATATTTTAGTTTTATGAAAGATTCCGTTGGTTCTATCAATAAATAGCTATTTTCATCTGGGAGTTGTTCTTTTTTTGAAATTTCAGCCCATACACCAGAGTTTTCATCCATTGATATATATATTATTTTTACATTTTTTTGTAGATAGTCTTGTTGAAGTTTTTTTGAGAAAGGAATCGCTTGGCGACACCCTACACACCATGTTGCCCAAAAATCAATATATTTTATACCATCTATTTTAACTAAATCTTCCCAACGTATTATCTCTTTAGTTTTGAGATTGTAAAGCAGAGACGTATTTTCACGATTATACTCAGGAGGAGAAATTAGTAGATTTGACGCCATGTACTCTCCATATTCTTGTATTACCATATTTTTTAGCTCCCCAGTGCTGCATATTGACACAAAATCTTTAACCAAGTCGCCAATTTTAGTATTCTTTATATTAAGTTCGAGAATATTGTAGAGTACTGTCTCTAAAGTTTTTCCCCTCAAATGTAGTTTTGAGTTATTATATAAACCTAAATCATCAGTATCCTCATTGTAAATTAGCCTTGCCACCCAAAACATCGCTTCAATATAATATACTGAATTAGGGTCATCCTCTATTTGCAAAAACTTATCAATAAATTGTATTATATCAGATGATTCTAATAGTTCTCTCTTTAATATTCCGTCCAATTTGCAATGGTCTAAATACTCTGTATATTGTTTGTAAAATAGTATATTCTCAATAACTTTTTCAAACTCAGTTGAAATACTTGTAGTTTCTTTATATTTATCTAAAAAAGCTAACCTTTGAGCATATAATTCTTGTACTTTTTGAAGTAATGATAAAGCATTTTTCCTCTTGTGTGGAATGTACGTAATTAATCCTTCAAAATTGCCAATAGATTCTTGCATGTTTACAAAGAAGGATAATTCATTATTCCTTTTTTGCCCTTCATTAGAAAAAGCTTGGACACCAAAAGTTAACTTTTTTAGGTAAATAGTTTCCCCAGGATGTAAGATAAAAGTATTATAAATATTCTGCCGATTAGAATCCAAACTACTACAAACTAACCTAAAAGAAGTGTTAGAATTAAATGTAATAGTATCAGACATTTTTCTGCTATTATATCCCTTAAAAATTAAATTGGCTGAAATTTCCGCTTGAATTTTAAGGGCTTTATTGCTTGTATTCTCTATAATTATTTTAGTAATGGCTTCATTCTTAGATTTAAAAAATTGAAGCGAATAAGCATTTATAAAAGTAAGAGTGAGGGCAAAGGTTTGAATTAATTTTCGCATAAGTCATAATTTAATATTGGCTGATAATAACTTTTCTAAACTCACTTAATTTCTCACTTTCGACTATATTATAATTTTCAGAATTTGATTTTTGCCAATTTATGATAATTCTTTTAGGACTAACTCCTTTATTAATTAAATAATTTGCGACGACTTTTGCTCTATATTCAGCTAAGGTTGAGTTTAATCTTTTATCCCCTACATTATCAGTAAATCCCACCACATTAATAGTAAAATTAGGGTTTGTTTTCAAGTAATTAGTTACAGAATCTAAAGTTGAAAAATATTCTTTTTTCAACGTATATTCGCTCTGCATAAAATATATTGTCTGATTAACCCAAATAGTTGACGAGTTATCCTTTTTAACAATTCTACTTTGAACAGAGTCTTTGAGCATCAAACTTGTGTTATTATAAAAGTTCAAATCAACTAAATTGATACCTTTTTTAAGAAAAAAACTTGGTGATTTTAATAAAATATTCTCTTTAATAATAGAAACTTGATAGGAGCTTTGGGTAGATATTTCATCTGATATAGGTATGACTAATCCTGTTTTATTATTTATGAATTTTGTTAAGCTTTTTGTACAATGTAGAGATTTATTAACAAAATGACTTACTTGATATTCATTATTTTTTTGAAAATCGTTAGGATAACAGTATATTAATAAGTCTTTCTCAATTATTGCTTTTTTTGCTTTTGATACGCTAAAAGTATAGTTAGCGTATGATTGCTTTTCAAATTTACCATGATAGTTTATAGGAATCCTTATCAAGTGAGAATTAGAATGTCCGAGTTCAAGTAAAACCTCGCTAACATTCAAATCTAAACCAATCTTAGAGTTGGCACTTGTTTCTCCAATGCTTACTTTCTCATTATTTCTGTTAATGAAAAGTTGGGGTTTTAAATAATTCCCCGTACTATCATCTAAAAATGAACAGGTGAACTGGATTTTTTTTTCTTGGCCCCATGAAATTGTATATATTAATAGAAAAAGTATAATGAATTTGAGTTTCATATTTTTATTTTTTGGAGAGCATGTCTAAACTAAACATGCTCTCTTGTAAATACTACGCACAGTACTTTAGCTACAATGAACAAAATAAGTATATCCGTCATTACTTGAATTAAATTCGTCAGCAAGACTATCAGCTTCAGCTCGTGAGAAGTCATGTCCACCACATGTTCCTCCTCCATTAGCTCCTTGTGAACAAACAGCACAATTGTCTAAAAGCCCACCTTTTACTTTTTTCATTTGCTCTCTTGAAAGTAAAGATGCCCCAAAATTTGAAATCATTTTTTTCATTTTTGTAAAATTTAATGTTAATAATTATTTATTTTCGATTTGCAAATCCATTGTTGGTAAAAGGTAACTTAAAATTTTTCTTTTAGAATTGCCTCAAGAATTGGTAATTCAGATGTAAAATCTTTTTCTTCCTCTCGTGAATAAATTATTACGCCGTTTGTATCAATTAAATACAGAACAGGTATTCCACTGACACCATATAATTTGATTATTTCAGAATTACCGAAAATATGTTTCCAATTTAGAGCATATTTTTTAATTGTATTCGTAAATAATGTGTAATTGTCATCTTTGGTAATTGAGACTATTTCCATCTTATCCTCTGAATATTTGTTTCTTATTTCTTTTAATTTTTCTATTTCTTCAATACAAGGTTTGCACCAAGAAGCCCAAAAGTATAATAAAACAAATTTTCCTCTATAATTTGAAAGTGATAGTTCATTTTTCTCAATATCGAATGCTTTAAAATCAATACTGGGTAGATTCTTCTTTAACTGTTTACCTTTCAAAAAAGTCCAAACCTGTTGTCCTTCATAGCTCGTTTTAAGACTATCAGAAAATAAATTTTGAAATAGTTTTACAAGCGTATCTACACTGTACTCTGGTTTAGGGATAATTTTGGTTTTGAAATACCAAAACGAATAATATGACATATTATTCGTTTTGATAAAATCTAACCTTTTATTTAACAATTTTTGTAATTTCACCTTTCGTATAATAGTTAAAGAATCACTTTTAGCCCAATTAACGTGGTTTTCATAGAAGTTATCCAAATCAATATTTTCCAATGAAACATATTGATTTAATTTGGACTCCTCAATATGTTTATCCAACTCAGTTGCATTTTCAATTCTGTCAATTTCTAAATAATTTAAATCTTCAACCTTCCTTTTAAATGAAATGAAAACAGGTACATCTGAAGCCCAAATGCTTTTTGTTATGAAATATTTTTCACTTTTATTGGAGTAGGTAATAATTATCGTAGCAAACTTTGAATAGAAAGTATTGGAGAGGATAATTTTATTTTTTTTAGATTGGACATTTGGTGAGATTTTCAAATATCCATCTTTACCGTTATCACAGATAAAGCTAAAGTCATTAGTATCAATATTTTCGGGATAACTGATATTGATACTAAATGTTTTTTGAGATTTTACTATAGGACAGTTTGTAATTAATAAAAAAAAAGTTATTATTGTATTTTTCATGTTTGGCAAATATGAAGGTTTGGGTAATGCAACTGCATTTTATGCAGAATACATTACCCAAAACAAATTAGTTTAACGTAATAAATAGTACAGTGAAATATATCATTGAAGTAGAATTATACAATTTAAAGTATTGCAAATATACAATTATAAAAAAAGTTCAATCTCAAATTGTATCATACTAATTTTGAAATATAGAATCACCCCCTATTCTACCTATCTGATTTTTTTGGTTCACCACATACCACATTGTTCAACTGTCTTATTACATGTACATGTACCGCAGTCCTCATTTTTAGTACATGAAGAAGAACACCCGGCCCCTTCACTTTCATCTTGAGCTCCGCCTTTTACTTTTTTCATCTGCTCACGTGAAAGTACAGCACTTCTAAAACTCGAAATCATTTTTTTCATTTTTGTAAAATTTAATGTCAAGAATTATTTATTTTCGATTTGCAAATCCATTGTTGGTAAATATTTTTCAAACCGTTTTAAACAACTAAAAAATTTGATGTGCACAATCTTTCAAATGACTTAAAAGTTTAATGTCTTAAAGTTTTAATAAAAA
>NZ_CALCZQ010000036.1 GCF_937903345.1 uncultured Emticicia sp.
AAGAATTTAAGTAAATCTTTTACAATAAACCGTGCGGCCAAATTAGCACACCTCAAAATTCATATAATTTAGACAGAATAGAATATTGTATAGTTATGAAAACTTTTTTTATTCGTTGTGTCACGCATTTTTAAAACAGATTCAGAGATTTAGTTTAGTATAGATTAAGTTCAAAGAAACCTACTTAATCACCCAAACAGCAAATAAAGAAAATTAAAATACTTTTCATCCACTTTGGAGATCGTCGCCATTTGGCAGAAGTTGGTTGTGGAGGTGGTAACCTTTCAAATGGAAATAGTGGTAAACGCGGTTGGAATGTAGTTCTATCAGTGTACTGTACCTGTAGTGGTTCTGGAAACGGAGAATCTGGTGGATAAAATCTTTGGAATAACTAACGTCCCGAAGTTTTATTTTGGGGCGTTAGTTAATTATCTTTCACTTCTTAAAGGACAATATAATTTTTGATTTAACTTTTAATGAAGGTCTCCATTTCTCAATTTGAATTTAACAAACTGTTTTTACACTTCATATTTAAAGATTTAATTATTGAAATTTATAACTGCCATTTTCTACATTATTAAATTCTTTACGAATATGAAAAGTACATTGATTTTAATTTTGAGCCTATTATCTGTCAAAGTTTTCGCTCAAACTTCTATTGTAACATTGAATACATCAAAACCAGAAACTGGTCAGCAAATAATTGTAACCTACTCTGGTAAGTTGGTAAAGGAAGGCACAAAAATGACATGTATTCTTCATTATACTCCACTGAATTACACACCAAGCAAAGGTATCACAACGTCAATTATTAATAACCAATTGGTAGGTAGTTTCACAATTCCCGATTCAGTTACATATTTTTATGTAGTAATTTCAAACAAAAAAGCGTTTGATAATAATGAAGGAAGGGGATATGGTTTTAATATTTATAAAGAAGGCAACCCTGTTAAATGGACTTTCCTTTCGGAAGGTAATTCAATTTTCCTTAATAAGTGGGCTTTTAATGGCGAAATCGATACAGAAAGAGCTCTAAAGTTAGTAGAAAAAGAATTTGATTTGAACCCTGATTTGGAGATGTCAGCACAGCACTATTATGTAAAAATGCTTTCAAGAGTAGCGAATCGTAAAAGTGAAGCCGTAAACTTAGCAAGATTGAATTATGATAAAATTTTAAAAACAGGGATTGGCGAACGATTTACATACATTTATACTGAAATTTTGGTCAACGGTAATTACAGGAAAGGTGACTCTTTGTTAGCTTTAGTTGCAGAAAAATATCCAAGTGGCTTAACTGCTTTTGATAGAAAATTGATGTTGTTGAATGGCTACTCTACTAATAATCCAGATACAGCTGTTATCATACACAATAATATTAAAAGAGATTTTCCAAAAAGGACATTGAAAGGTGAAAGAATGATAACTGAGGGGATACTTGCTGCATATGCACACAAAAGAGATGATGCGAGGTTTGAAGAAACTCTAAATATGCTCTTCGAACGAGACAAATCACAACAAGCTAAAATTATTGCAGCAACTTCGTGTAATGATATGGCAAGGAATCTATTTAATGCCAATGAGATTCAACGAGCCAAGTTTTTCGCTGAAAAATCAATTTATTTTCATAAAAACTACGATTCTTTATCAATATATCATGGAATTGCTTCCGAAACGTATGCTACTATTCTTCATAAATTAGGTGATGAAAAAGGAGCTATTTTAAACCAGAGTAAAGCTGTTTATCTCAGAAATAGCATTTTCCCTAACGTAAACCAAAAGTTGGTACAATATCTAATTGATGATAAACAATTTGATAAAGCATTTACAGTAGCAGGGGAATTCATAATTGATAATCTATCTAACCCTCCGATTGATTCGCTTTATAAAGTAGCTTTTTTAGCTAAGGGAGGTACCGAGGGAGAATTTATAAAAATCAGTAATAATGCAAAATTAAATGCAGAGGTTCAATATATAGGTCAATTGAGACAAAAACTAATTAATAAAAAAGCTCCTGAAATTGAATTAAGTGATTTAAATGGCAATAAGGTGAAGTTATCTAATTTTCGTGGTAAAACTGTAATATTAGACTTTTGGGCAACTTGGTGTGGCCCCTGCATTGCCTCGTTTCCTGCTATGAAAGAAGTAATGAACGAACTGAAAGATAATTCTGTAAAGTTTTTATTTATTGACACAATGGAAGTAGAAAATTTAGAGAATAAGAATGATAAGATTAAAAAAATACTTGATAACAGAAAAGTAAGTAGTTTTCAGGTACTAATTGACGAAGTAATTGACAACAATTATCAAGCCACCACTGCTTACAATGTTTCGTCAATTCCAGCTAAATTTGTAATTGACAAAAGCGGAAGAATTCGTTATCAAAGCACTGGTTTTGGTAGTGATGAAAATTTAATAAAAGAACTTAAAGCCATTGTAAAAATAATTAGTGATTGATACTTTCGTCGAACATAAAAATCTAATAAATAATGCCCTTCACTCACTACCAACAACATGATGCTATGGACAGGAACGCTTGCCCCCTACCTATTCCAATAATTCCATTGCGGATGGTGGCAAAGAACTATTGGCGGCATTTTCTATACAAAAATTACGCGAGGCAGCTCAAATTGATAAAGAAGGTTTAAACAAAAATCAGCTGTGAAGTTTTAAAATAAATCTTGTCATGACAATCATCTATTAAAAGTAGATTTTATATGTTTATTTGGCAAAGTCTTAAGCCATAACTGTATAATAAAGCATAAGTAAAAAACTATATAAGGATTTTTGAGAAAATCATAGGTGCCTTATTCAATAATAATTTAACCAGTTCATTCCAAATATCTCAAAAATGAAAACCCTTATTCAGGTGAAAATATATAGTTTAGAAAAAAAATTATTTTTTGCAATTTTAATGGTGTTGGCTCAAAATGTATATTCTCAAAAATTTAAAACAAACAATATTGCTAGATATGATTCAGCAAGTGCTATTATTGAAATTAACAAATTATATAAAATGCTCCTAACTAGCGATAATTTGGGAGAAATTGCAACGAAATATACACAAGACCCAGGCTCATTTAAGAATAACGGAATTATTCAAAAACTCTCTTTTGATATGTTCGATGAGGGGTTTCAATATCACATAAAAAATTTAAAGATTGGAGAAATATCTAAGCCATTTGAAACTATTTTTGGGTGGCATATTGCTAAAGTTTTAGAAATTGACAGTGAAAAAAAATACCTTATTCAACATGTTCTAATTATGTATATGTAATAAAAATAAAACATCAACATGTCATTAGCGAAAACTCATATCATTGCTTCTATATTGTTCTTCTCTATTTATTCATTTACTAGGGAGGGTAAAAAAGATATTAAAATAGATACTTCGGATAAAAAAAAAGAATTGAAGCAAGATTCTTTAACTAATAAAAATTTGTATTCAATTCTCAATTTGCAAGAAAAGCAAATAGACTCTTTAAAAGGCAAAACACAGTTCTTTTATGTAGATTTTTGGGCAAGTTGGTGTACTGCATGTATCGGGCATTTTAGGTTTTCAAAAAGAATACAAGAGGATTATAAGTCTGCACCAATAGCTTTTATATTTGTTTCAATTGATGAAGATGAGATATTTTGGAAAAGTGCTAAAGAAAAATACAAAATCTCAGCATTAAATAGTTATAGAATATCTAACTATCAAGAAAATTCATTTATAAAAGTTTATAATATTTTTTCTTTACCTCGTTATATGATTTTTGATAATAGAGGTAATATTATTAATTCACAAGCTCCAAATCCATCAAATCCAGAAATTCGAGAAATTTTCGAGAAGTTATTAAATAAATAACAGCTTAGAGAACTTGCCAATTTATATACTGTACCCCAATTTTAGGATACTATTTATAAGTGAAAACTTATTTCATTAATCTTAAAACAATACAAAAATGGGGAAGAAAACAAGTAGAAATTGGGATGATAATTTCAAAACTAAAGTATTCATTGAAGCATTAAAAGACAATAACTAATTGATACTATGCCTAAATTGAACATTACAAAACATAAAGGAGTGCCTACTCGGTGCGGACTCGCCTCCCTACACCAATTCCATTGCGGATGGTAGCAAAGTACTATGAGCGGTATTTTCTATACAAAAATTACGCGAGGCAAAACAAATTTGTAAAGAAGTCTTCAACAAAAATCATCTGTGAAGTTTTAAAATATATCTTGTCATGACAATTATCCATTAAAAGTGGATTTTATATGTTTATTTGGCAAAGACTTACCCCACCACTTGGTTTTTACTCTCAAAAACTATTTTAGTATCGGTAAATACCACATTCGTATAATTTTATTGCTTCTCTGATATTCTTTTTTAAACTTTATGTTGTCAAATTTTATGTCTTTTGCACTATACGTTTCATATGACTTGGTAGGTTATATCTAATCATGATAATTTTGTCAATCATAAAGATTTAGAAAATATTTGGCAACAATGGATTTTGCAAAATCAGACAAATAAGTTTTAGACTTTAAATTTTATGAAAATGAAAAAAATGATTGAAAAATTCACGATTGTTAAGTTATCGACTAAACAAATGAGGAAGGTAAAAGGCGTGGCCGGATGTGCACATTATGATGACTTTCAACCATTTATACAAGGCGGAGGCACTTAAGTTAACTGTAATTCTATCTGATGAATAGAAAGAAAGCCCTAAGTTTTTTTAAATACTAGAGAATGATAATCATAGTTTTGTATCTCAAAACGAATATTCTATGAAATTATATATATATCTAATTATCTTATTTGTTGGCATTTTTGATACTATAAATGCTCAAAACATCCTCCAGATTAAAGGAAAAGTGCAAGATAAAAAAACTGGTGAGGCTTTGTCCTTTGCAAATATATATATCAGTAACACTACAATTGGCACACAAACTAACGAAAATGGAGAGTTTGTATTGAAAGTCCCGTCTCTGCCAAATCTTAAACTGATAGTAAGTTATGTGGGTTATCAGTCGCTTGAAAAGGTGATTGAGAATGGTTATAACCTCATTGAATTGGTTTCGGATGATAAACTTTTGAATGAAATTAAGGTTTCCTCTCGAAAGGATGATAAATGGGATAATCTATATAAAGATTTTGAAAAAGTATTTTTAGGAAATTCAGAAGCCGCCAAAATGTGTAAGATTCTCCGTCCGTGGGAAGTTGACCTAGAAAAGTCTAATCAAAAACTTACTGCTAATGCTGCTTTACCTATCGAAATTGAAAACCGTTATTTAGGGTATAAAGTTTTTTGGTATTTGAATACCTTTGAAAGCTCACCTATGTCATTCTCTATGCTTGGCAATTCTCGTTTTGAATTACTTTCACCCAAAGACGATAAAGAAGCACTTCGATGGAAACAAAATCGTGAAGAGGCGTATAAAGGTAGTTTAACACATTTTTTAGCTTCACTTTATCGTGGTACATCAAAAGCTGAAGGATTTCGCATTTTTGAAGAGACTCCTCTCTTCAAAGGCAAAAATCGGCAAGCTAATTTTGGTGTTGAACTCTCAGTTAAAAAAAGTGTGCGAGAAATAAGCCTTGATAGCATTGTCAAATGCCAAAATAAGCTTTGTTATCTTAATCTTCAAAATCAAATTGAAGTACATTTTACTGAAAAAATCGAAAATCAGCCACTTTATAATGATATTCCTTATCCAGTTTCATGGCTCGAAGGCAAAGAGAAAATACTGGCGTTTAATACTTTTGGAATATTAGAAAAACCATCAAATATAGAGATGTCTGGCTCAATGAGTGCTACTCGAATAGGTGAGTTACTACCAATTGATTATCAACTTATTACAGAACAAAAACCAATAATTCAGCAAAAATTATGGCAAGAAAAAGTATGGGTGCAAACTCAAAAAGCATACTATCATCCACAAGAACGTATATGGATGAAAGCCTCAATGATATATGAAAACCCACTGTACCAAGATTCGTTGAGTAAAGTTATATATGTAGATTTGATTAGTCCCAAAAACAAAATTCTGATGAGCCAAATTTGGGCTGTTTACAATGGAGAAGCCAATGGCGATATGCTCCTATCCGATTCGCTTGAAACGGGTATTTATTACTTACGAGCCTATACGCAATGGATGCGAAATTTTGGAGATAGCACCTTTTTCTACAAAAAACTACCTATTTTAAGCAAACATGAAAGGGTTTTGTTTAAAAAATCTGAAAATCTTTCAGACGAACAACTTACTATAAAACTCAATAAAGAACAGGTTGTAGTTGGTGATAGCATTGAATTAACTATCAATGGTTTACCTTTCCAAAGTTATTCGATAGCAGTTTTACATGAAAAATCAACAGGAATAATTGATGTTCCTTTAAATACGTTCAATGAGAAAAGTATTTTCAAGGCTACTTTTCCCGCAGAAAAATCACTTTTGGTTCAAGGTACTACAAAAGATAAAAATAATAAATTATGTTTTTCAAAATTGTCTGTGGTTAATGTAAAAAATAAGAATTTATCTATACTCGAAACTGATACAAATGGCAAATTTTCTATCGAAAATCAATGGGCGGAAGATTCTCTGAAATTGCTTATAAAAGCTACTGATACCAAAGGAAGAAAATTAAGAACAATTAATATTATTGAAAGAAATATTCCTCCAATTAAAATACCAATTTTACCCGAAATTACTATTTTAAATAATTTCGAAAATGTTTTTGTTGACAATGAGTATCAAAAAATTGACAACTCAATTATGCTAAATACCGTTTCGGTAAAAGCGAGAAAAGAGGAAATTGAAAGATGGGATAGGTCATATAAAATCTATGGGAAAGCTGATTATGTTGTAAATGCAACGGAGATTCAAGATAAAGTTTCGGACGAGAACCTTATAACGTTCTTGCAAGGGAGAGTGCCAGGTGTAAAAATAGATGTTCGTCTTGATGAAAAATTACTCGGAAAAAGACACTATCGAGTTCGTATTCGTGGAAGAGCAGGTTTTACAGAGTCTCCAACAGAAACAGGAGTTTCTACTACTTATGAACCCCTTATTTTGATTGATGGAATTCCTTTTCCTGACATTGAACAATTGGAAACAATGAGTGTTTCTCAGATTGACCGCATCGAAGTGATTAATCGTATTGAACCAATTTTTGGAGCAAGAGGCTCAAATGGAATCATTGCTATTTACACAAAAAGTTTAGCAAAAAATGCATCAATTTCATTTGATACCAGTTCTTACCCTAATTTTCAGCAAGTAAGCATCCCTGCTTTTTCCATACCCAACATTTTTATACAAAACCCTACACATCAATCGACCATTTATTGGGATCCATCAATTTTTACTGATGAAACTGGTAAAAAAACACTAAAGTTCAATGTTGGCAATTTTATTGGAAATCGAATTATTCAAATTATTGGCATTGATGTGAAAGGTAAAATAAGGATTGCACAAGCAAAATTTAGTGTTGTAGAATAAATAGAACAATAACAAATAAAAATACCTTTCATTCACTACCAACATCATGGGTAAATGGACAGGAACCAACGCCTGCATGGTGCTAACTCACCTCCCCTACGCAAATTCCAATGGGGATGGTAGCAAAGCACTTTGGAAGGTCGTTTTCTATACAAAAGCTACGTGAGACAACCCAAATTGGTAAAGAAGGCTTAAACAAAAATCAGCTATGAAATTTTTAAATATATCTTGTCATGACAATCATCCATTAAAGTAGATTTTTTTGTTTATTTGGCAAAGCCTTAACCCACAACCCGGTTATTACTCTCAATAACCATTTTAGTATCGGTATATACCACATTTATATAATTTTATTGCTACTCTGATATTTTTATTAAAACTTTAAGACATTAAACTTTTAAGTCATTTGAAAGATTGTGCACTTCAAATTTTTTAGTTGTTTAAAATGGTTTGAAAAATATTTACCAACAATGGATTATGCAAAATCAGATAAATAAATTCTTAACTTTAAAATTTAAAAAAATGAAAACATTGATTTCGAGTTTTGAAAATTCTGTACTTTCACCTGAACAAATGAAGAGTGTAAAAGGTGGAATTTCATGTAAAACAACTTATTACTTTGGAAATGGTCAAACTTATTCGTCTTGGGGAGAATGTGGCTCAGATGATATAGCAGAATGCGAAAGCTACCAACCAGCATGTTCAGGAATGACATGTAGCAATGATGGTTGTAAAGGTGGTGTTTTTTAAAAGCTATCATATTAAACAATTAATATGCCCATTTGCTAAATTTGGGCATGTTATTACAAAAAATAATCATGAAAAAAAATTTATTACTAAAAACATTATATTTCTGTCTTTTAGAATTAGTTACTATGCAAACTTATTGCCAAATAAGCAATGTTGCCGTTTTGTATGCCAGTTCAGACAATGAACAGGAAATAAATTTAAATTATCATACAAAATTTAGAAATCCCGATTCAAAACATTTTGAAAAACATAATCATAAATATAAACCTTTAATATTAGATGTCGAACAACCAACGTTAATCATTTTTAATAAGGGATTTTTAAAGGATTTTCCAATTCTGTTATTCAAAGGTGACACAGTAAAGGTAAATGCCCAGAAACAAGGATTTATTTTTGAGGGAAAAAGACTAATTGAATGGGATATTTTACTAACAAGTGAGAGTAAAGGTATTGGCATCTCTTTACCTTATGATAGAAATTTTAAATTAGATTTAAGCGAATGTAAACAATTATTGGAAAAACGCTTAATTTCCTTAAATGAACAATCAAATATTGTAAGCTCTGAGTTTATTTCTTTTATGAAAAAAGAGTATGAATATCAATATATTGCATCAACTTATTCAAATATAGACATTCAACATAATGAAATAGCTTATAATGAATTAAAGAAGTTTGAAAGTATTTTATTGTCAGATTCAGTTAACAATGGTTCTAAATGGTATTTGCCTGCCTTATATACTTATTGTAAAGTAGTTAGTAAATGTAACTATCCTTCACTTAGTCCAGAAATTTTTCCACCACTTTTTGAATTTGCATTACATACTCTCTCAGGAACGTCAAAAGATTTAATGCTTTTCTATCTTCTACAAGAACAAATAATAATAACTAAAGACTTCGAATTAGCACCCGAAAAGTATTGGGATTATTTAGAAACATTTAATAAAGTATGTAGTGATTTAGATTATACAAATTTCATTAAAAAAATAATAACAAAAGGTAAAACCATACCCCAAAGTGTATTAAATGATAGGTTAGAAAGCATCGACTTCCAAAATGTATCATTAAATGAGTTAATTTCAAAAAATGGAGATAGATATAAGTTTATTTATATTGATTTATGGGCAAGTTGGTGTAAGCCTTGTCTAGAAGAATTAAAATATTCAAAAAAAAATCAAGATACTTTAGCGAAATATGATGTATTACAAGTATATATTTCCTTAGATAAGGATAAAGAAAAATGGCTTCAAACGTTAAAAGATTATAATCTAACAGGTAATAATGTTATAAATTTTAATTTAAACTCAAACTCTGAATTATTTAAGTTTATCTCTCCAGAAGAAATTATACCTAAATATATATTATTGGACAAAAAAGGTAAGTTAATAAGCTTAAATTTCTTACTACCAAGCGATAAGAGATTTATAACGGCAATATCAAGACTAATCAAATAATAAATCATTTATTGAAATGAAATTGAAATTTATAACGGTTTTGACATCTGCTGAAATACTTTCTAACGATGTTATAACGAATATTAAATCAGGGAAATGCCAAAAATTTGAAAATCCAATTTCTTATGAATGTAAATGCGAAAATGGACAGTCTTTTCAGGCAGTAATTACAGATGATTGTGATATTGATTTTTATCGAACGCATTTCTGTAACGGCGAAAATATGGTATGTAATAGTATTGAGCAAATGGATTCTAATTGAATTGTTAAATAAAATCGTACGATATACAGCTAATCCAAACAATACGAGTAAATAGGTGGAAAAAGCATCGAACAATAATGAGTTACCTATTATGAAAGGTTGACAAATGGGTATCAAACTTGAAGCTCAAGAACATATCAACAAAACTCTCCAACAATCAAAATAGATGAAAACTCAAAAAGTTATTTCTAATAAAAAAAAATTAAAACTCAATGATGCGATGCTTTCACGTTCTTAAATGAAAGAAGTGAAGGGCGGATTGGAGTATTGGGAAGAAGGTGGTATGGGTAGTTATACTGTATCATGCACAGTCGGTAGTATCACAAAGTCTTGTACAAGTACATCAGGGCATTGTTCAACCAGCCCTTACGGTGCTACAGAAGTTTGGGTTCGTTGCGACAACGATGCAAAACTTACTTGTTAATTTTTTTAAATTGTATCGTAACTAAATTACGATACCACTTAAAAAACATATTTTCCATCTTAATTAATACGAAATATAATTATTTATCAAACTTACACTTTAAGATGAAAATTTTATACTACACTTTTATATTAAAGGTATTTTTTTGTAATCCTATTTATTCGCAAGTAAGTATAATTAAAATACCATTATTAAAAAAAAGATGGTCTTGGAAATCTTAGCGGAGGACTAAATCATATTAATCTGCTTACCCCCGCCCCCTCAAATCTAATAATTCCACAAGATATTTCAGAAAATATAATAAAAAGATATAGTATTCAAAAAGAACAATTACTATATGAAGAGCTAAAACAAAATGTAATAAATCAAGTAGAATTTGAAAAAGCATTATTAAGGATTGGAAAACCTGAATATAGACAATTATCTTTCAACCATTTTATTGATATTTTGTTAGGAACTGACAAAATTGGTAGAAGAATATTAATCATTGACAGAAACAGAGATTTGAATTTTATTAATGATGATATTATTTATACTAAGGTTGATGAAAACTATAAGACAGAATTAGAGTTTCAATTTTTTGCGAATAATAGAATATTTGAGAAAAAAGTTTTTATTGAATTTACTTTTGCTAATAAAAATGTTAAATATGGTACTGAGATAGAAAATAAATATTTTATTTTAATAGGATTAAACGAGCATAAAAACGGAAAATTCACTTATGATGAGACTGATTTTTTTGTTGAATTAAACAATACTTTTGTTTTTGGAACTTACAAAAAAACATTAGTCCAGTCTCTTATTAGTGATTCAAAGAATCAACATAAACAATCTTACAAAATAGGAGACATATATAAAACAAAAAATCAATATTTTAAATTAGACAGTATTTCTATTGAGGGTGATACACTTTACTTAAAAGTCTTTCCTAATATGAAAGACTTAATTGGTTTTCGTGAAGGGTGGATTGCTCCTAAAATTACAGCAAAGGATACTTTTAACGATATCATCAATGTTAATTATACAAAGAATAAATATACACTCATTGACTTTTGGGCAAGTTTGTGTAAACCTTGTAGAGAGAAAACACCACATTTAAAAGAATTATATAAATCATTAAAGCCAAAGGGAGTTAGTATATATGTTGTTTCATTAGATGATGAACACATATCTTGGATAAATGCAATTAAAAAGGACAAAATAGAATGGAAAACTATCTCAGATTTGAAAGGCTGGGAAAGCAAAATTGTTAAAGATTTCAATATTGAATCTATACCCTTATATATATTAATTGATGAAAATGGGAGGATAGTTTTAAGAGAAACAAATTTTGAAACTCTAAAAATAGAAATTAGAAAAATTATTAATTAAACTCAAAAAAATATGCCAATCAGCAGCACGAATGTATTGTAACGCATTTGCATTGCATAATTTTTCATCAAAATTAAAACGTTCTAATAGCCCCGCCTCTGTTCGCCTTAATATAGGCAAATGATAGTTAAAGGTTTGGCTAAATTTTAATTTAGTCGGTTCGTTAGCCGTTTTAAAAACGGCATCAGCGAATGTAGGTTTTAGTAGGTTGCGTTCAGAGAACGCTATTCATACCGACTGATGGCTCAGTGATGCGATGCTTTCACGTTCTCAAATGAAAGAAGTGAAGGGCGGATTGGAGTATTGGGAAGAAGGTGCTAACAAATGTGTTTGTACTTTAAATGACACAATGGAGAGATGTGATGATATAATTAGATGTGTTTATGGTGGATTACATTACTTAGTTAAACAAAAACGGATGTATTTGTCCATAAAAACACCTTTTAAAGCCATAAAAATTAAAGGTGGTAGAGTTATTCTACTACCTTTAAAAATTATAATTAAATAAAAAAATTATTAAAAAATGAAGATTCTATTCTTTAGTTTGGTGGTATTAATTAGTTCAGAAAAACTAATCGCTCAAAATTATCATTTAAAAGGACGAATAAATAGGTGTAATAATAATTGGGTATTTTTATCTGATTATTACACAAATAAAAAAATAGATTCGGTTTTTTGTAAAAACGAAGAATTTTCATTTCAAGGAAAAATTGATGAGCCGAAGATGATTAAATTAACTGAATCTATGGATAAAAGCTGGTTTCCTTTTTTCATAGAAGAGGCTAATATTGAAATAATTGCTACTAAAGATTCATTATGGAATAGTAAGGTAACCGGTTCACCCCTGAATGAATTGTACACTCAATATAATGATGGTTTCGCTCATCCGATACGCCTAAAATTAGTAGAGAATAACATAATAAAAAATTTACTTAAGCTACCTGCTGATTCTTCCCAATTAAAATTAGTGGATAAAAAAATTGACTCATTATATAATGAGTCTTTGTTAGGAACAATTAATCTAATTAAAAACAATAAGATTAGTTTTATTAGCTTATATTTTTTAGAGATACAGTATGGTGCAATTGGATTAACTAAATCAAAAGAATTACTTTCAGAAATTGATGATAAAATTAAGAATACGCCAACAGGGAGAAAGTTAATATCAAAAATTTATAAAATAGGAACATTAAATGTTGGAGATTTAATACCCATTTTTACATTAAATGACACTAATTCAAAATTAGTATCATCTAAATCTTTTTTGGGTAAATACGTTTTTTTTGATTTTTGGGCAAGTTGGTGTGGACCCTGTAGACAAGAGCATCCCGAGTTAAAAAAAATATTTAATACTAATAAATTTAGAAATATTGAATTTATTAGTATTTCCAAAGATGAAGATATGATAAAATGGAAAAACGCTATAATTAAAGATAAATTAACTTGGATACAACTTATTGATGAAGAAGATAAAAATGGTTTATCTGTGTCTAATAATTTTGGTATTTTTGGTATTCCATCAAACATTCTTATAGATATAAGAGGTACTGTAGTTGCCAAAGATTTAAGTTTAAAAGAACTCTCAACATTTTTGAAAACCATTGAGAATTAACTATTCGTTCTCCACTCTCCCTGTTCGCTTTAATGTTGGTAAATGATAGGTGAGGATTTGGCTAAATTTCAATTCAGTCGGTGCGTTAGCCGTTTTAAAATCGGCATAAAGAATAGTTTTAGTATTGTAGGTTGCGTTCAAAGAACGCTATTCACACCGACTAAATTAAAAATCAGCCGAACAAATGACAACATTAAGGCTAACAGGGGAGTATCAAGAATTACCCTTCAATGGATATTTCATTTGGCAATATCACTGAAATAAAGTTAAAAGATGTGTTATTAATAAACGAAATAAAACAATTCTGGAGTATTAATAAAGATTTAATAGATGTACGTAAAGATTGTGAATTTAGGTACATATGTACAGATTGTAGAGCATACATTCAAGATAAAAACAATATTTACTCTAAACCTGCAAAGTGCAATTATGATCCATATAATGCAGAATGGTATTAAAAGTTGTCTATGTTTTTTTTTCTAAATATTCCCTTTGGAGATACAATTGGACAACAAACTTTTTTTTCAAATGAATATGCAAATTATAGATGGAAAGCAGATTCATTGTATAGACTTTATCAATATAAAGCGTCAGAAATTTATTACGAAAAAGCAATCAAAGAAAAAGCTGCTAAAAGATTTAAACGAATTTGCTATTATAACTCTTCTTTATGCCTCAAGTATACAGGGAATTTAAAAAAATCAACAAAATATTTAAAAAAATCAATTAAAATGGGAGTACGATATCCTTCTATTTTAGCTTTTAACTCTGATACCACTTTTAATTCATATAAGAATCTAAAAGAATGGAAATATATTATCAAGAAAATGTCGAAAAACATTAATGTTTATTCTCAAATTGATTCAAATTTTAGAACATTGCTTTTAAATTGTTATAAAACAGACCAATTTTATAGAAATCCCCCAAAATCCTTTAAAGATAGTTTAGCAAATTTTTATGATAATAGACAGATTGATTCAATAGTATATTCCACACTATTAAGTACAGACCATACAAACCAATTATTATTGCAAAATATAATAAAAAAAAGATGGATTGGTTTAAAGTCGGTTGGAGAAGATGGTGATCAAGCAGTTTGGTTAATAGTGCAACATGCTGATACAAATATTGAATTTCAAAAAAAAAGCTTAAAACTAATTGAAAAAGCCATAATTAATGACAATACAAGAATAAAAAACTATCCTTATTTAGTTGATAGGCTTTTAATAAATAATCAAGAAAAGCAAATTTTTGGTACTCAGTTTAGAGAAGTCCATACAAATGGTAAAGCTACTTTGAATATTTTGCCATTAAGAGATCAAAATATGGTTGATAAATATAGAAATTGTTTTGGATTAGAAACAGTAGATGAATACTTAAAATATGCTAAGAGTAGATTTAAGTTTGAATAAAACATCAAATAAATAGCAATGTCATTCCCATATTACCAACAACACGAAACTATGGATTGTGGTCCCACCTGCCTACGTATGGTAGCAAAGCACTATGGGCGAGTGTTTTCTATATAAAAGCTACGTGAGGCAACACAAATAGGCAAAGAAGGTTTCCACAAAAATCATCTGTAAAGTTTTAAAATATATCTTGTTATGACAATGATTTATTAAAAGCAGATTTTATGTGTTTATTTGGCAAAGCCTTAACCCACAACCAAGTTTTTACTTTCAAAAACCATTTTAGTATCGGTAAATACCACATTTGTATAATTTTATTGCTACTCTGATATTCTTATTTAAACTTTAAGCAATCAAATATTAAGTCATTTGAAAGATTGTGCATATCATATTTTTTAGTTGTTTAAAACGGATTAAAAAATAATTACCCACAATGGATTTGCAAATCAAAAATAAATAAATTTTTGACTTAAAATTTTAAAAAAATGAAAAAAATGATTTCGAGTTTTGGAAATGCCGTTCTTTCGAAAGAACAAATGAAGAGTATAAAAGGTGGAGTGAAATGTGCAGGTACATGGATTAATTCCAATGGCGACGAGCTTTCAGTTCAAGAGAATTGTTCTGGGTATTCGGTTCAAACTTGTATCGACCGTCTAAATGCAAGGGTTGGTTATGGGCAAGCGGATAGTTATTCCTGTGATATTGTCTGATAATATAACCTACAATGGTTATAATAATCTACTGAAATTATTGTAACCATTGTAAACTACATAAAACAAAACTAACAAAAATCATGAAATTTGGCTTATATTTTTATCTAATATTTGGTTATTTAAATTTATCCTATGCTCAAAATGCTTATATAAAGGGTAATTGTGAAACAAAGGAAACTTTATATATTTCAATTCAAAATGAAATTGGAGTAAATATGTCAAAAGAATTATCTTTTAACTATACACAAAACAAATACGAAATTATTACTCTTCCTATAGAAGAGCCTCAATTACTTTATATTTCAGCGTCAAGCAAGGACAAAATAAGTTTTTATCAAGCAATAATATTCCCAAATGATACTATCGAAATAAATAAAAATGGTGAAGGATTTATAGAATATTTAGGTAAAAACAAAGCAGAATATATGTTTTTATTCAACCTTGAAGAAATGGGATTAGGTATTTATAATACACCTGAAAATGAATGTAAAGGATGTCCAAATTATTATGAGGAATTATTAAAAAAAAGGAATGAAATACTTAAAAAATTTAGTGATTCATTGAATTTTAGACCCCAATTCAATGATTTTGTTAAAAAATATTTTTATTTAAAACACATTTGGGGTTGGTTGCAATTATATAGCTTTTTTAATAAAGAAACGAAAGATTACAACATAGATAAGCAATATTTAGATAGTTTAAAATCATTTAAAAAGTATTTAACATTAGCACCCACTGAAATTAAAAAGCTATATTATATAAGCTATGCTAATACTTTAAAAACCTACAACCGTTTTCTGACTGAAAATGACTACAAAAAAGTTCCCCCATTTGAAAAACAATTTGAATCAGGAACTAAAAATTTTGAAGGGTACAACAGAGATTTACTTCTAACACGGCTCTTAAAAGATGCGTTTAAAAAAAATGAAGTTAAACCAGAACATATTACTAAATTTTTAGAAATATGCAAAACAACGGAATATATTGATTATATAAATGATATTCTTAAGAAAAGGATTAAAAATACCTCAGATATAACTGATTCAAATAAAGTTTTTTATCAAAATGGAAATCGATTTTCTTGGGCGGATTTGATAGATAAGTATAAAAATAAAGTTACTTATTTTGATTTTTGGGCTTCATGGTGTGCACCTTGTCGTTTAGAAATTGAAAAATCAATAAAAATAGAAAAAGAATTTACAAAACGAGGGATTAATTTTGTTTATGTTTCTATTGATGATAAATATGATTCTTGGACAGATGCGAAAAAACATCTAAATCTTAAAGAAAAAGATAATTTTTTACTCCCAAACGTCTCCGAATCTGTTGTTTCAAAACAACTTGACTTAATATCAATTCCGAGATATATTATTGTAGGGAAAAATGGACAAGTTATCAATCCAAATGCTCCACGCCCGTCCGACCCTAAACTATTGCAAATTTTTGATGAATTATTGAAAAAGTAGAAATTTTACAATAAAATGAAAATACAAACTGTTTTATATATTTTTTTCTTCTCTTGTTTTGAAGTAAATGCTCAACAGCATTTTTCTCTTAACAAATGTATTGACTATGCTTACAAACAAAATTTGGAAGTAAAATTAGAAGAGATAAGTTTAAAACAATCTAAAAATGACTTAAAGCAGTCCGAAAAAGCTATTTATTTAAATCTTTCTGGGTCTTTTTCGCAAGGTATTAATTCAGGACGAAGTGTTGATTTTGAATAATTTAACTGATTCATTAGTAAATATGACTCTGTATGGCGGCGTAGTGGTGGTACGACAATAGTTGAATGCATTATGGAACTTAACGCATACGATGGTCATGGGCAAGCTGATAATTATGATTTTTCATTAGTATAATTTTATTTTGCAGTATTTAATTTGTTTTAGAATGTAATATCACATTTTAAAACGCTTTTAAATTTAGAACTATCAATTTTTATGTTAAAAATATTCATGTTTACGTGTTTATTCTGGGTATTGATAAACGACGTAAAAGCACAAAAAGCATACATATTAGGACAAAACTTTGAACAAGAATCAATTTTTATATCTATTCAAAATGAATTAGGTGAAAATTTAACCAGAGAAATCACATCTAACGAAAAAGAAACGTTTACAAATCTTCCCATTGATAAAGTACAATTTTTGTATTTCGTCAATAATAAATTTAAACTTTTCCCAATTTTTGTTTTTTCTGGTGATAGCGTATTGGTAATACAGACAGAAAAAGGGTTTGAATATGGTGGACGGTTTAAAAATGAATATAATTTTATGAATGTTATAGAGAATGATGGTCTAAGCATTGTAAATATTCCTCCAGAAACTACATTTAAAGATTTTCCACTAAAATACTCCGAATTATATACAAAAAGAGTCAATAAACTCAAATTATATAGCGATTCTTTGGGATTCAGACCTTATTATGTTGAAAAATTAAATACCTTTTTTAAGTTTACTTATTTATGGGGTTGGTTACAACTTTATGATTTTAATAATAATTATTCTAACCAAAATTTCAATATAGATTCAAAATATATTGATAGTTTAAATAATTTAAAAAAATATTTTTTTATTGATTCAACTGAAATTAAAACTTCATTTTATACGATTTATAGCAATTTGTTGAGAACGTATAATCGTTTTTTGTGTGAAAAAGATTATAAAAAAATCCCAAGTTTTGATGTTCAGTTTACTTCTGCGATAAATAGTTTTGAAGGATATTATAGGGATTTACTTTTAACAAGGTTAATAAAAGATGGATTAAAAAAAAATGAAGTAAAACCTGAACATATTTCTAAATTCATGGAAATATGTAAAACAGGCAGATACGTTGATTTTGTAAATAAAATTTTATTGAGCAAGATTAATCAAAGTACACCAATAACAGATACCAGCAGAATTATCTTTCAAAAAAATAAAATCTTGTCATGGCAAGAATTAGTTGAGAAAAATAAAGAGAAAATTACTTATATAGATTTTTGGGCTTCGTGGTGTGTACCTTGTCGAATTGAAATGGAATATTCAAATAAAATAGAAAAAGAATATGCCAAAAGAGGAATTGATTTTGTATATATTTCAATAGATGATGATAAGTCTTCTTGGGAAAAAGCAAAAAAACAACTTAAACTTAATGAAAAAGGAAGTTATTTATTACCAAATGCTACTGAATCAGTATTATCGAAACAACTTGAACTATTATCAGTTCCAAGATATTTGATTTTAGATGAAAATAGTAAAATTATAAATTCCGATGCACCACGTCCCTCAGATTCTAAACTTACCCAAATTTTTGATGAATTATTGAAAAAATAGAAATGTAATAACATCATGAAAAAAAGAATTTTTCTGTTAATATTTTTCTTTTATTGTTTTGTAGTAAACGCTCAACAGCGATTTTCTCTTAATCGATGTATTGACTATGCCTACAAACAAAATTTTGAAGTAAAATTAAAAGAGTTAAGTTTAAAACAATCTAAAAATGCTTTAAAGCAGTCCGAAAAAGCTATTTATCCAAATCTTTTGGGGTCTTTTTCTAAAGGTATTAATTCTGGACGAAGTTTTGATTTTGAATAATTTAACTGATTAGTTAGTCAATATTACTTCTAAAGATAATCTTACAGCCGCTTATAGCTTATACTGTCGAGATTTCATCTTTTTTCCAATCGGGTGAATTACAAAAATCGTATCATGTTTTTCTTAATATTGATTCTTATATCAAACAACCAAAACAATAATTGAAATATTTAACATTATCTTCAATAGATGTACATAAAGATAAAATTCATAAAGAAAATATCATTATGTTCTCATTTTTCTAAATGAAATGAACTTAAAAGTTATACTTCTAATATTTATATTTCCTTTCCAAATTTACTCACAAGAAGAAATTTATCTTTATCCCGATAAACCCTCAGAATTTATCTTTGGTGAAGATTCGATTTTGGTATTTATTAAAAAGAACTTTGATATATGTAATCACTTTAATGAAAGACGGTCTGCAACAGTACAATTTGTAGTAGAACCAAATGGATGCACTAGTAATTTAATTTTTATATCAAAAATAAATGATGATTTAAAAGAAAAAATTAGGGTAATTTTTAATCAGCTACCATTATGGAAACCAGGTACTGTAAATAGTAAACCTGTCAGAAGCTATAGGATATTGAATATTATTTGCAACAAAGAAGTAAAAAAGGAGTAAAAAATAGAAGATTTTAATTTATCATGTACAAAGTGTTTATTCGTATCTTATTTAAACATTTTAAAATGATGAAGTTATTGATATTATTATTTATGTTCTTTTCATTTTAATCTTCAAATGCACAAGGCATAAAAAAATGATACATTAATAGTATTAAATGAGATTGATAATAATTAAGAAGATACTGAGGATACTATTTTTTCAGTTACAGATTCCCCTTCGTTATTTCCAAGAGGAAATAACTATTTAGTGAAATATCTAAAATCAATTGTGGTTTATCCAAAAAAATTATTAAAAAGTAACTTAAAAGAAACAGTCTTTGTAAGATTTGTAATAGAGAAAGATGGAGAAGTGTCAAATCTTCATATATTGAGCGATAATACAAGTGAATTTATTGAAGAAGCCAAAAGGGTTCTGCTTTGTAGACCCAAGTGGATACCAGCTAAACAAGATAATAAAAATGTTCGCTCATATTTCACAGTTCCTATCAAATTCTGCCCAACGGTGTGTGCTAGATGGTGAAATTTTTATTTATCAAAAGATGAACTTCAAAAATGGAATTGAATTTCAATAGAAAAGTAATAATACTTCAGGTTATTTATCAATATTTGGTATTAACAATTTTATGTATAAAAAGTGATGCCCAATCTCGTTTTTCACTAAATCATTGTTTAGAATACGGTTAAAAACAAAATTTTGATGTAGAGTTAAAGAGGTTAAGATTAAAACAATCTGAAAACACTTTAGAACAGTAAGAAAAAGCAATTTATCCTAATCTTTCGGGGGCATTCTCTCAAATGATTAATTCGGGTCGCAGCAGTGACCCTTTCAACTATGGGTTCATTCAAGATACTATTACTTCTAATTCGTTTGGTGCAAATGCCAATTTTACGATTTTCAATGGTTTTTCTCTCAAAAATCAAATTATTCAAAACCAATACAATGCCGAAGCAGACCAAGTGGAAATTCAAAGGGCAAAAAATGAACTAAGAACCCGAATCACACTTGCCTATATGCAGGTACTGATGAACCAAGAATTATCAAAAATAGCTCAGGAACAAATTCAAAATATCCAATCACAATATAAACGAGCAAAGGCATTGGTCAATGAAGGGAATATGCCAAAAACTAATTTAATTGATTTAGATGCACAAATCGCCACTGCCGAATATGATGCACTAAATGCCAAAAACAATATTGATGTTTCAAAACTCTCATTGGCTCAATTAATGGCGTTTCCGAATTTTAATACAATTGAGATTGATAATAATTTGACAGAAGAAAAAAACAGTTCTCTTGAATGGTAATTACTTACAAAATGTTCTGTCTGGGTTTTATTTTCAACCAATTATTAAAAGTGTAGAATTACGAGTTAAGGTTGCCAATATAGGTATAAAACTCGCCGAAGCAGGTAAATATCCAACTATTTCTTTGGGTGCAGGATTAGGCTCAGCATATTCGAGTGCAGCAGCGAAAGAATATAACTATTTCAATCAATTAGGCTTTAATTTGAATCAATTTGCACGTTTAAGTATAAATATTCCAATTTATGCCAATGGGCAAGTTAAAGGACGAATTACAAATGCTCAAATCAATCAAAGAATTGTAGAAACTCAGCTATCACAAACAAAACTTCAAACAAAGCAAGAAATTGAGCAGGCATACTTAACTGCCAAAATTGCTCAAGAAAAGCTAAAGGCTGCCCAAAGGCAGATTTTAGCTCTACAAATTGCTTACGATTCTGCCAAAGACCGCTATTTAGAAGGTTTGCTTCATACAATTGAGTTGAATACTTTTCGTATCAATCTAGAAAAGGCAAAGTCAAACTTAATTCAGTCAAAATATGAGTTTTATTTTAGAAAAATAGTGTTGGATTATTATGTTGTTAAATGATAATAAATATTATTTATGTTTATATTCTTTTATTTTAGTAATAACAGAGCATAAAGAGATTGTTTTTGAAATGTTCATAGGTTGGGAAAAGTAGAAAAGAATGTTTTCATACTTTTCTCTTCAATCCATTTCATACAAATGTGAGCGAAAGCCTTGCAACAGTTCTCTCTCAATAATATCTCCCATGTTCTTCATAATGTTTATCTTGATTTCGATCATGAGTATAATCAGCCACTGCTCCAAATAGAAAAACTTTGCCCAAAACATTTAAAAAGAAGCCTAAAATATAGATTCCTAAGATTATGCCCGCCGCCATTAAGCAGAGTAAAATACTCAAAATCAATACTAAAAGTCTAAAAATTGCTTTTTTTAGCTGTATTCTAAATTCCTCTTTTGTAGGCGTTTGTTCTTTTAAAAGTTTAAGAACAAAATTGATTAATTGACTTAATAATGAGTGTTTTTCTTGATTTTTCATTTTCTTATTTTGTTACTAAGGGCAATTCAGTTGCTAATATCATTTTGCACTCATACTTAATTTTTTCGGCGATGATTTGTACATCAATATTTTGATTAAATTCTGGTATTTTTCGGTCGGAAGTATGAAATCTGCCATCTTTATCATAACTACCATTTGTACCACAAGGTATTGGAAAAATATTCCTTTCTACCTCTAAATGAAAAGTTGGGTGTTTGGTTTCTTCACAGATACCTACCATTTCACCCACTTTAAATTGCATGATTTGATTAGGCAAAATTACCTCTGTTTGAGCTTCTGAAAAGTTAAATCCTTCGTTATTGCTACCTCCTTTTACACCAGTATTGGCACTCACACTTTCCGAACGTTTCACTTCTTTTTCTTTTCCAATCGTTGCCGAAACACGCTTGGCAGTTTCTAAATTGGCAATTTTTAGATAAATCTGATAATTCAAATTACCAATTAGAGAATCAGAAACAGGTTTTGAATAAATGCTCTCAAATTGCAAAACATCCTGGGCTACTATATTAAAAGAAACTTTGTTGCTCCGTGCAGTAGCAGGAATATCCGCAATGTTCGGAATAAAAATCTGTGCCGCTTCATCCATCAAAGCAAAACTATGGTGTTTACCTTGTTGATTCATCGTTTTCAAAGCTACTGTGAAAATCAAAGAAATAATGGGCGATAAAGCTGCTGCAATGTCGGGGGCAGTACCTACACAAATAACCTTTGGATTTTCTTTTTCATTGACATCAATTGTTGTATCATCGCCTGACAAAACATACATATATTCAGGAATGTTCATTGTGCCAAATGGCATTTGTAAACTGGCAATAACCCCTGCCAACTGATTACCTGCTTTTGATTCAATTGCAGTAATAATACTCCGAATAAGTCCAGCACATTCATCATCCTCTCGAAGCTTTTTTATCAAGATTTCATAAGAGTCACCCACAATAAGATTAACCACGTGCGGAAAAGTACAATATTGCGGATAGTGTTTTTTTAGAAACCAAATAATAGCTGTCAGTAAAGTAATAGCGGAAGGGGTAAAAAACTTGTCATTATAATTTTGTCCTTTTTGCAAACTGTTAATGATGGCTTCGGCAAATTCTTTGGCATAAATCTGATTTTTAATGTATTTCGGGTTCAAAGGATTGATACGATGTGAACGTGTAATGTCCGTAAAGTTGATGACATAAAACCTTGTCGGATTCTCAATCAATTCATACTCTTTGCCTTGCCAACTCAAAACCTCTTTTCTACCAAAATGCAAATGGGCAATATTGGAAAGTGTTGGAAACTTAAAATCAAACAAAATCCCTGCATATCCTTTGAAGGCATACTGCTCAATACAAGGCTCAACAAACGAAACTGTTTTTCCTGCACCGTTGGCAGCTATACCCAAAATTCCCCGAAATGGATTAACAATGTTTAACCATTTCTCTTTTGAATCATCAATATTTTTGCCTTTAATATTGATAGAATATTGATTAAAAATAAGAGTTTCATCGGTCTTAATTTGTATTTTCTTATTGGCTTGTTTTTCCGTAAAAAAACTAAAACATACCCCTAAAACACCCAAAATGATGTATAAAGATAGCGAAATTAGGGGAGAAATACTCAATAAATTGATTGAAAAAAGGGCAAAAATAGTAACAAAAATGTAGCTAAAAATGAGCCATTGTTTTTGCCGAAACGTAAAAGTTTCTGCCGATTTATCTCTTTTATAAAATCTATTCATCAACGATTCTTCCTTGTTATAAAGTAATACGGGTAGTGCCGTAAACGTGATGATTCTAAACAAAAAACCATAATTGAGATAATATACTATCAATTGATTGGGCATGGTTTGGAAATTAGTCATGGTAAACCATTCTCCAAAAACCACGGCCATCAAAGCAATGGCAAGGAGATAAAATAAAGTTTTGTGTTTTTTCATTTGATGGATTTTTAAGAATTGATATTGAAAATTTATTTTTAAATAGAAACATCGTTGGTAGTTGATTTCTGAACGTTTTGGAGTCTTTTCCGAAAATGAAGTCCAGCTTTACGAAATGCTCCTTGTAAGTCTTTTCCATCGGACTCCGCCAGTTCTGCTCCTTTAAAAAAATGAAAACCTTGCTTGAAACTACTGACAAAATCAAACGAGTTGTTTTTATTTTGCTCTAAATTCTGACTTTGTTCATCGGGTTTTGCGTTGGATAATCTTTCCCACTGATTAGAATTTAGACCATTTCTACCACCTTCTTTTTTTAACTCATTACCTATTTCTTTTAAATTTCTTCTGAAATCTTGGCAATAATCTTGTGCAACTGCCATACTTCTGATTTTGATGGAGTCAGCATCAGGCAAACCATACTTTTTCTCAAAAGTTGTCAGCATCCGTTCAACGGACATCACCTTATTCCATGCCTCCTTATTTCGATTGGCAAATGATTTTTTCGGCGAATCGTAGCCAAATTTGCTATCAAATGTTTGTTGATTCTTTTCACTCCAAGCTACAATTGAGAATCTTCGGGCGGCGTTCCGCTTTTTGTCTTTTGTACGTGGATTAAGCGTCACTTTCATAGACTTATCCCTTGCCGAAACAGTAATATGAATGTGCGTTTGCAGACCGTCTTTTCGCTCGCCTTGCTTTTTCTCACCACGTTTTACTTCATCAGCATCGCCTTTATAGGTTCGGTCATACTCTATATTGGCAAACCAAACCAAGTCTTTTTCGGAGAGTTGTTTTAAGCTACCATCTTTGGCTATTAGGGTAAAATTTTGAGCATAATTTTCCATACAATCGGCTGTAAATTCTCTCAACTTTTCGGGATTATTATTGATATGTTCTAACTCTGCTTGTGATGGACTCAGCACCAAAGAGTAGAATTTGTCATCTTCAGCGGTCAAACCTTTGACATTCGTATCAATACTTCTGACCATTTCACCCTTCGTAAAACTACCTTCATTGTTAAAGAAAACTTTTCCATCGGGCGTCTTATCCAAGTCTAATTCTTTCTCCAGATAGTTGCCCAAACGGGCTGAACTTCCTTTATTATTAAAGGCAATCCGACCATCTTTTTCAGGGTTGATTACTTTGGAATACATTCTATCTTTTGTTCAAATGCTCAATATATTCGATACCTTTTTGTTGTAATAAATTCTCTAATTTGGGTCTTTCAGCCTCTTCAATTTCCAGCATTTCAAACAAAATATGTACTAAACCCATCAAAGTTCCTTGCGTTTCTAAGGCAGTTTCTTCTACGGTTTGCGTATCAAGTTCTAAACTCTTTTTCAGTAAACTCACTTCATTTCTCAAAGCAATAATATCTTGCTGAAAAGGTCTTATATACTTATTTTCTTGCGTTACGATGAAACCTAAAATATGATTCCGCAAGCGATTCATTGCCGTAGCTATCGAATCGTCTTGGTAATATCTTGGGTCGAATTTATTCTTGACAAAATGTAACAAAGCTGCTTCTGTAAAAACTTTCATTGTCAGTTTTTGAGGTACTTTTAGTTTTTTATCAGCCTTTTTTATTT
>NZ_CALCZQ010000037.1 GCF_937903345.1 uncultured Emticicia sp.
TGATAAGCGAATTGGCTGCCGATATTTTAGCCAAATATCCCAATGATATTCGACGGATTTACATTGACGAAGCGTGGAGTATGTTAAGTGGACTGGGCAATTTCATTGAAAATATGTACCGAACCATTCGGAAAATCAAGGGAGTTATTGGCATCATTACCCAAGGCATTAATGAAATAAAGAAATCGGGTATTGGTGAAATTGTGAAAGCTAATAGCTCAACGATTATTATTTTGAACCACGAAGATAGTGATGTGTTGAAAGGGCTTTGTGAGTACATGGGCTTGACCGAACATCAGGAAGATTTAGCCAAATCGCTCCGAAAATCAGAAAAGTGGCGAGAAATATTTGTCAAACAAGGTGAATTCGCCAAAGTCTATCGGGTAGAAGTACCGCTTTACATTGCTGGTTTGATTACCAGTTTTCCTGACGACCGCAATTATATCAGAAATTTAGCGGGTGAAAATGGGGAGAATATCACACTGGCTTTAAACCGATGGATAGAGCAAAAGACCAATCAACGCTCGGATTGGAAAGTTAAGGATTCTTCATAATCAATAATTTTCATTTGTAAAGTCATTTTAATACGTAAAAGAAAAATAATATGATTCTAATTTTTTCAAATCCTGGTATCATGGAGAATGGTACTTTTCAAGGAGCATTGGGAGCTGCCAAAGTTTTGGTAAGTACCGCTTCGGGAACTTGTTTGAGTGTGGCATTTTCGATGCTGGCAATCCAAGTTTTTTGGATGATTACCCAAGTCATTGTTTTTCAAAAGGCTTGGGATTTGATGGCGGTTCTACGGGTGCTGGGCTTCATTTTCTTTATCAGTTTCTACAATGAGTTAGCTACTTCCTTTATCTGGACGGCTGATAACATTAGTAATTTATTTGAAGCGAAAAAGGATATTTTGAATGCTTTGGGGAAAATTACTACTGGAGATATTACCCAAACCCACGAAACCTCATTGGGCATTCTTGGAACTTTGCCCTACGACGATTTTTCAAGTTTCGTGGCTTGGCTGATGAGTAAAATTCAAGAAGGCTTATCGCTATTTGTTCGCTTACTAATAGGAAAAATGCAAGTTATGTTAGTATCATTTATGTACGTAGCAGGGATTTTCGCCGCTATGTTGGCAACTATTCCAGGCTTTGGTGGTTCGTTTGGGCATTGGCTCAAAAACTTGCTCAATGTCCTGTTTTGGTCATTAACACTGGCAATTTTGGACAACTTCATGGTATTCTTCTTCAAAAGTTACCAACCCGACCCCGCCGATGCCATGATTGATTTAGTGGTGCTAAACCTCGCCATCATCATTATGTATATTAGTGTACCCCTGCTAACGAGTTTATACATTGGCCATGCGGCTGCATCGGGGCTTATGTCCCGCATGGGTGGAACGATTGGTGGCGTGGCTTATGCCGCCAGCGGTTATATGAATAAAAACGCCAGTTTGATTGGTAGCAAAGTGTCCAATTTTGCCCAACGGGGCTATGCAACAATGAAAGACAAATTGAATGGAAATTCAGCTAAACGAAACAAATCATGAAGAATTTATTTGAAAAACAAATTAGCTCTGGCAACATCGACAAAATAACTAATCGGCTTTACAACCTAATGCTTTTCTCAATTGGAGCATTGGTATTGAGTAATATTTTTTGGGTGGTTTGGCAATGGCAAATGAGTAAAGATGCCGACCAAAAAGTGTATGTTCGCTCAGGTAAAAGTGTGTTTGCTGCTAATTTAGAAAATACCTCAGATAGCCGAAATATCTATCAAGCACGAGGGCTGATTGAAACTTTTACCAAGTTAGTTTTTGAAAACAATGCAGAAACCTATCGAGAAAACCTCAATGCCGCACTGGGATTGATAACTTCTAAAGATGGACAGGCCATTATCAGAGGTTTTAATGAGGAAAAAGTCATAGAAAATTACGTCAAATACAACAGTTTTTCACGGTTGCAACTCGATAGTATTGCTGTCAATATGAGTGTTGTTCCTTACCAATGTACCGTTTTAATGCAACAAAACATCGTGTATGATGGCAAAGAAGTACCTAATCCGATTGGGGCAAAGTTTGAGTTGATGCCAGCTTTGTATTCCGATGAAAATCCTTTCGGAATGCTGATAGCTAACTTTAATTATATCACTTATCAACCCATCGAAAAACCATGAAACTGTTACTTATAATAGTACTATTGTTGTCAAGCTTTTATTCTTATGGTCAAGATTATCGCCAAAAGTACGATACCATTTATGTCAATACCGAAAGTACAACGTATTTGATTTTTGATGAACCGATAAGCTTGTTCAACTTAGGTAGCAAAGAATATGAAGCAAAAGCTGATGACCCGAAAATTTTATTTATTCGAGCCAAAACAACTTTAGCCAAGCGAAGCACAATCATTGTAACGCATGGCGATGAAATTTATACGGCTTATGTAGCTTTCAAAATGAATGCTCAGGCATTTTATGATTTCCGAAAAAAGAAAATTTTACCTGAAGAATTGCCGAAGAATAATGTGCAAAAAAAGATAGAAATTAAGCTCAAAAGCCTATCAAAACAAGTTGAAAATAGCAAAATCGTAGTAAAAAAGCAACAAGTTGAACTTAATCTGTTGAATTTATACAATGATAATGAGGCAACTTATCTACGGTTTTCGCTCAATAATCGAAGTAGTATTGTCTATGACTTAGATTATGTGAGTTTTGCCTATATCGAAAAACATAAACGTACTTCAAAGAAAATTAACTCTTTGAATAGTGGTTTACAAGAAATTGAACCTTTGGTAAAGGTCGAACAGCAATTGACCCAATCGGGTAAAAGCAATGAGTATTTGTATGCTTTACCACTATATTCTACCACAGAAGACGGTTTCTTGCAAATAATATTTAGAGAAAAAGCAGGATTGAGAAGCGTAATTATTGAAATTCCATTCAAGCAAATCCTTCGTGCGGAGCTTTTTTAGTAAAGCATAGTTTTCAATTACAAAATATTTATTTACTTAAAACGGATATAGCAATGTCGTCAGCCAGTAGATTAGATGAGAATAAAGAGTCCGAAAAGGAAGTCGAAATTCCTACGAAAGAAGTACCCAAGCAACTTGATAAAACTAAGTTTTTTTTGAAGAAACATAGGCTTACATTACTGATTTTACTTGCTATCATTGGCTCATATGTTGGCTTACAAATGGCCAAAAATAACTTAAAACAAGAAACTGGGGAACAGACTGAATTTAAAAGTGGAGAAGCCCCCGATTTAGCTTCGGAAAATAAAGCCAAAGAGGAAGCTCAGACAAAGACTGATAGAATGGGGGAGGCAGACAAAGCCAATAATCAAGCAAGTGAAACCAATCAAATGGAAAAAGACACGAACCAGCTTGTAAGATTTTCTATGTTGGATGTGTATAAAAAAACACTATCGTCTGAGGTGAAAAAAGTTGAAATACAAAAGCCAGATACAATCAAACAAGTAGAAGCACAGGTTATCATTGCCACAAAACCAAAGCAAAAACAGCAAACTTTAATAGCAAATAGCAGAAGGGAGAAAATAAAGTACAAGATAGTTTCCAGTGAAATCATTACAGAGAAAGATGGTTTCAATACCGTCATAGTTGACTCTAAAAAAAATATTGAAAACACCTCGTACAAGGTAAATTCACTGCAAAAGCATTATTTCAAAGCAGCTATTTATGGAAATCAAACGGTAGGAAGTGGCTCACAGGTTCGGATAAGATTACTGGAATCGCTCGTAATTGATGGTCAAACTATTCCTACGAATAGCTTGTGTACAGGAATTGCCATGCTTGGTTCAAATCGGGTGTCAATCGCCCTTACCTCAGTTCAAGTTCACGGCCAACAAATAGGTATCAAAAGTATCGTTTTTGACAAAGATTTATTGCCAGGTATCGCCTTTATGAATGAAACCGAAGTCCAGCAGAATATTCGGCAACAACGCAATGCAGGCATTGACCAAACAAGCAATGATGCCATTAATGCCATTCCTCAAATCGGCGGTGTAGCAGGTGCAGCACTTTCAACAAGTGTAGGTGTTGTAAATGGTATTTCCAAAAGTATTCGCTACGGTGGCGTGCAAAAACACATTGGTGAAATCACTTTAGAAGAAGGCTACAAAGTATTTATTCAACAATAATTTAAACAAAATCTTATGAAAACACGCATTTTAATTTTATTCTTATTGATTGGGAGAATTGGTTTTACCCAAATTCCAAGCATTGACCCAACAGCAATTCAACGTTTGATTGAATTGAAAAATACCGTTGCTACCTTGAAAAAAGGTTTGGCACTCCAAAAAAACATTGATACCAACACGATGGGCGATGAAGCGAATTCGACATCCCTCGTAGAAGCACAGAGTAAAATCGAAGATTTTTTGCGAGATAGTGATGAGTACATTCGCTTATCATTCAATAATACTTCTTATAGCGATTTGAGTAATTTGAGCCGTTTTAGCAAAAACCTCAAATCAGGTGTGCTAAATAACCTGAATAGTAACACTTGGAAATTAAACGATTTACAAGCCTATCTTACAGGAACAAACTATTCTGCCAATAGCGGTTCTGAATTTTATGATGCTCTTACCAAGGGTATTTCATTGGATAATAAACAAGGAACGAATACCATTAATGGCTACTATGACAATCTGAATAAATTGTATAATCGCCAATATGCTTTGCAAACGGTGATGCAGAAAAAGAAAATTCAACAGGCATTGACATACTACAAGATGGCTGATGAATTGGAAGCAAAGGCTATGGTATTGAATGAAGGAATGAAAAGCCAAACCGCTGGAAAACCATTCACTTTACAAAACAAAGGCGTTTTTGGACTCAACAAATCTACTAATGCTGGTGGACTATTTGATGATTTGTTTTCTTCCAATTCGGTGGAATTACCCAATTTTACTTCTTCTGGAGTAATCAAGGTGAATGGACAAAATTATGTATTGGATGCAACTGGCAATGTCTATGATGCTCAGGGTAATTTTGTGACACAAGATTTAGGTTTTGGAGCAAAAGAACAAGCAATGGAAGCTTTTCTAAAAGATAACCCAAATTTAAAATCTGCTCTTGGTAATGCTTTCGATGATTTTATGTCCAATCCATTTGGACTCATTGGCTCTTTGTTCAAAGGAGGGCCAAAAACACCCCAAGTGTATTTGGATGAAATAATTAAACAGCGAGCGGAAGCAAAAGTACAAAATCAAGCCAATGCTGTACAAACTGAAATCTATAATAATATCCTCAAAACAGCTTTCGATGGGAAGGATGGCAATTATTCGGGGCTTTTGAGTAGCTTAAATTTTGCTTCCAGTAATTTTGGTACAAAGTCGGGTTTACGTATGAGTACAGGCGAACGCATTGCAGGAAATAAATTCTCCATTGACCTAATCACTAAAGCCCAAGAGTTAAGAGAAAAAGCCGATGGCTTGCTATTAGAAGCCTTAAAACGCACTGATGAACAAAAGCAATTGGATGCAGTATGGCAAAAGGAAATGATTCGTAAGTCATTAATCAAGATGACTTTATGAGAAAGATTGCACAAATTTTACTCATTGCTATCTGCTTTTCTTGCAATAAAAGTGCTGAAAGTGTGGTGTTAAAGTATTTCAGAACTGCCAATGATGTAATTAATAACGATACATCGGAAGTTGCTTATCTACAAAACCATTTATCAAGACGAGCCAAGAAAACGATTGATTCATTACCATTATTAATGCCTTATAGTTTGCTTTCATTGACTAAGAAAGGAACATTGGCGATTGCAGAAGTTAAAAATCGACAAGTGATAACAAAAGACTCGGTTATTTTGACCATAGATTTGATTTACATTGGTGGTCAAATTCAAACCATTCAGCAAGCAATGGTTTTTGAAGAAAAGGAATGGAAACTAAGTGTTTCAGGCAAATAACTCTCTCATTTTATTCAAAAAAGTTCAAGAAAAATACCCAGTTTTGGTGGGTATTTTTCTTTTAAATATTTTCAATATAATACACTTATTGTACTATATTTGTGAAATAAACATTGAGAATTTTTAATAAAATGGCGTTACCAACCAAAGCATTGGCTTTAGATGCAATTAAGCTATACGAAAACACTTACAATGAAATTCCATCATTGATAGATGCCAGCCCCGAACCATTAGGTTTTTGGGCAAAGGAATTAGGATTATCAAACTCAGCAGTTTCCAACAAGAAAAAGGGTAGGAGAGATTGGAAAGCCAGTGAAATAAGAATTATACTTGATGCTCTTAAAAAAGATACTAAAATAGTTGATAATTACATTGAGGTACTTGATAGTATTGATAAAATGATAGCTGAAAGGGGCTTCAAAAAGTTATTCTTTTATCACAAAGCAGGATTAAGTAATATGCAAATCATTATCCGTAACACAAATAAAAACAAAGACTATTTCTCTTGGCAAATAGACGAAATTAAGAAATTGGTAGAAGCTCTGTAAATTTTACTTTTAATATTCAAATATCTGTATCAATCTTATAAACTGAGATTTTTACAGATATTTTTGTTTTTGACATGGTTTGAAAATTCGATTATATCATTTCTACAATTATATCACTGTTGTAAAATCTATTTATGTAAAAATAAACGTTTTTAAAATTTTCTGAGAAATGTTTGCAAATTGTTTGCAAATTGTTTGCAAATAGATTTTTGTTTCAACAAAAAAGCACTTACAAATTAATGTAAGTGCTTGATTATCAAGTGTTTAACTTGCTCCCGAAGCTGGGCTCGAACCAGCGACCCTCTGATTAACAGTCAGATGCTCTAACCGACTGAGCTATTCGGGAATCACACTATTACTTAAGATTTCATTCTTACATTTCTTCGTTATGAAATCATAATGCAAAGGTAAGGGATTTATTTTTTGTTGTCAATATCTAAGTGAAATATTTTTTATTTTTATTGAAAGTTTTTTTTATATTATTGATAATCAATGTTTTGCACGTTCGAGTATTAATTCCTTTACTTTACGAGCATCAGCCTTAGCGAAATTCTGTATAACTATTTCTTGTTCTCTTGCTCTGGCTTTAATTCTAATGGTTGAAAAAAAGATGCCTGAGTCGATTTCTACACCAGCAATATCGTTATAGAAAACAAAATTTTCAGTGCTACGAAATACTTTTCTTTCTTTAAATGTAACTCCTTTTTCACCGAATAGAACCTCATCGGGCAATAACGGATTTTTTAGGGTACTTGCTGAAAATCGTTCGTTCATGATTTTTTATTAATTTGATAATTATATAAACATTTTTGTCTTGGATACTGAACTTTGAAATAATTAAAACAAATTGTAGTCAGATTTCCCAATTAAAATGGAACATGAACTACTTTTTTTGTTTCAAAAAATTCTTCAGAAAAATAATTGGATAAACTATATTGTTCATGTTTTCCACCAAACTCCTCCAATTCTTCGGATAAATCTCCTCCTTTTAGGTATAAAATTCCATTTTGAAGGTCATTAAATTGGTTTTTCGTTACCTTGTCTTTTATCCAACTATAAAAAGGCTTTAAACGCGTCACTGCTCGGCTTACTATGAAATCATAATTGTTTGATACGTTTTCAGCTCGCTCATGTTGAGCTGTTAAGTTGGTTAGTCCAACTGCTTGTGAGATTTCGGTAACCACTTTTATTTTCTTTCCGATTGAATCAACCAAGTGAAATTCGCAATCAGGAAATAAAATTGCAAGCGGAATTCCTGGAAAACCTCCTCCTGTACCAACATCTAAAATTTCAGTGCCAGATTTAAACTCCATTACTTTTGCAATGCCAAGTGAATGCAAAACGTGTTTTTCGTAAAGGTTTTCAATATCTTGACGAGAAACTACATTGATCTGTGAATTCCAGAAGCTATAAAGTTCTTGCAATTGTTCAAATTGCTGCAACTGTTTTTCTGTAAGATTTGGAAAGTATTTTTTTATCAAAAAAACGTCAGACATAAAAAATTGGGGCGACCGTCGCACGGCTTAACGCCATTTAATTTTTTTAGGATTTGAAAGCAAAGTTATTAAACCAAAAATTAAATAATAACCCGCGTATAACATATCGTAATAAGGTATTTTCCAAGAACTTACGGTACTGTTGAGCTTTTTATTCGCTTTTGATAATACAATCCAACGAATAATTAGCCATAAGAAAAATACAAATGTTATCAGACGCATCCAATCACTAAATAAATAAAAATCTTGTAAATTATAATCATCTAATAAATAAGTCGGAATTCTTGACCATTCAGGTGCTTCAAACCAATCGGGTCTCATAAAAAATACCGGTAAAAAACAAAACCAACAAATTAGATGGCTGGCCGCCAATAGCCCTAAAGATATTTTGTCACGTAGTTTATATCTTTTTCCCACCGACAAGTGCCTTCGTTTTTGGATAATCCAGTCGCTCCAGGTTTTCTTAGGAACCGAAATAATGTGAGCATCTGATTCAATACATATTGCAACATTTTCAGGATTTGATGCCTCATTTATGAATAAATCATCATCCCCACCCAAAAGTCCATGATGACTTGCAAAGCCATTTGTTACCCAAAATAATTCTCGGCGATACATCAAATTTCGTCCAATACCCATATATGGCATTTTTGATAAAGCGTAGGAAAAATATTGAATAGCAGTTTGGAAGGTTTCGTATCGAATCAACGAATTTAAACGACTATCAGCATACTTGTAAGGCGAAAACCCTAAGACAATATCTTTATTATGTGTCAGCTGAGCAACCATATAACTAATCCAATGTGGACTTGTAGGTCGACAATCAGCATCGGTCAACAAGATTACTTCTTTAGTCGCTTTCTTGATACCCATTGTTACAGCGTATTTTTTCGCTGTAAAGTGAGCAGGAAGACTTTCAATTCTTACGAAATTTACTTTTTTATAATTTCCTTCATTTAAAAGTAAGTAATCATAAGTTCCATCAATCGAGCGGTCATCGGAAATGATAACTTCAAAATTTGGATATTCTTGTGCTTCTAATAGAGGGAGGAGTTCCTTCAAATTCTCTAGTTCATTCCAAGCAGCCACAACAATTGAAACGCTTGGTTTCTTTTTTGAATCGACGTCTGGCTCTTTGTCGTAGTGATAAAGCAAACGAGAAAATATCCCCACAATATAAATTAGTTGGATAACTAAAGCGGTAAAAAATATAATCGGTAGTAAATAGTGCCAAAACACCATGCAATTGTGATTTAAGTGAAACTTTTATGCAAATATACAAACCTTCAATGAAACCAATAGAAAGTTATTACTAAAATCAATGAATAAATACTTGTATTAGCCAAAATGAAGACTGAAATTTGCTTTATGAAATATGAATTACAAAAAAACGACTCTCAGACGAAGGCTAGAGCTGGGAAAATAACTACTGACCATGGTGAAATTCTGACGCCAATTTTTATGCCTGTAGGCACAGCGGCTACTGTAAAGGCTGTGCATCAGCGTGAATTGATCAATGATATTAAAGCTCAAATTATTTTAGGAAATACTTATCATTTGTATCTTCGTCCAGGGCTTGATATTCTTGAACGTGCGGGTGGACTTCATAAGTTTAATGGTTGGAGTGGGCCAATTTTAACCGATTCCGGGGGGTATCAGGTTTTTTCGCTGAAAGACATTCGTAAGATTTCGGAAGAAGGGGTGAAGTTCCAATCGCACATTGATGGTTCGAGGCATTTGTTTACGCCCGAAAATGTTATGGATACTCAGAGAATAATAGGAGCAGATATAATTATGGCATTTGATGAATGTGCCCCATATCCATGCGATTATGAATATGCAAAAAAATCGATGGAAATGACGCATCGCTGGCTAAAACGCTGTATCGACCGCTTTGATAGCACCGAAGGAAAATATGGCTATACGCAAGCATTATTCCCGATTGTGCAAGGAAGTACTTATAAAGATTTGCGTATTCAATCCGCTGAGTTTATAGCTGAGCAGAATCGTGAAGGAAATGCCATCGGTGGCCTGGCAGTAGGCGAACCTGCCGAAAAAATGTATGAAACAATTGATTTTGTCAATGATATTTTGCCAAAAGATAAACCTCGTTATTTGATGGGAGTGGGAACACCCGAAAATATTTTGGAAGGAATTGCTCTCGGCATTGATATGTTCGACTGCGTAATGCCAACCCGAAATGCCCGCAATGGAATGTTATTTACAACGCAAGGCATTATTAATATCCGCAACGAAAAATGGAAAGACGATTTTACCGCAATTGATGAAACACTTGGCGGAAATGTAAGTACTTTTTATTCAAAAGCATATTTACGGCATTTAGTAAAATGTGATGAGATTTTGGCGGCACAAATCGCCAGTGTGCACAACCTGACTTTTTATTTATGGTTAGTTGGACAAGCCCGTGAGCATATATTAAAAGGAGATTTCTTGACTTGGAAAAATGCAATGGTGAAGCAGACAATGCAAAGACTTTAAACCGAATTTAAGCGAGGCTTTTTTTAAGTTACATGCTCTTAAAACAGGTATATTACAGAAAAGCCTTCCATTTATAAACGCTTTTACTTTCGACTAACAAACCTATTCCCCTCAATATAAAACCGATAAGGTAAATCTGCTCCTTGGCTAATACCTATTCGGAAAGTAGTGACGATTGAAAAATCATTATTTGTTGAGGCAAGGCAATGAAATTTGTCGGAATAGAAGCTTAAGAAATTGAAATCGTGTGTAATGTCCATTGCTTGGACCAATTTGGCTGGGCCATTACATAAATTCGTTAAATCATTGGTTTTTCGACGCTTTTGCATCAAATCAATGCCTTCGGTTGGTTCTAAGGCTCTAATCAGCACAGCCTCTCCAATATTCTTTGCACCGCTCGAAATATTTACGCAATAGTGCATTCCATAAATTAAATATACATAGCACGTTCCTGCACTTTCAAACATGGGAGCATTACGAACTGATTTTTTGCGGTATGCATGACAAGCAGGGTCGCCTTGCAACTATCCTTCGGTTTCTACAATAATGCCTGCTGTACGACCTTCTAGGCTGTCATTCACCAAAGTACAGCCCAAAAGTAGCTTAGATAAAGCTATTGTATCATGTTTTTCGTAAAATTCTTTGGGAAGAATATTTTGCATCTGTACTTTTGATAAATTTTAAGTTATTGTATGAAAAAACTCCTCTTTTTTACTATGCTGTCTCACTTTTGCTACGCACAAGATGAGGCATCAATTATCAAAAATGTTACTTGGGAAACTACTAAGTTAGGTAAAAAGTTTTATTGGAAACGAATACATTTCAAACAAAAAGAGCTTTTTAATGCCAATCAGTCCATTAATATGTTAGAGATTTCGCTCAATAATAAAAAAGTAAAATTTGGTTTTGCTACCGTGGATTCAATGAAAGCTGACCCAAAAATCAAGCGTTTCTTACAAAAAACGAGTAAAATAGCAGCTGATTTAGGTGCCATTGCCGCCGTAAATGCTGGATTTTTCGATATGAAAAACGGCGGAGCAGTCGATTTTCTAAAAATTGGTGGCAAAACCGTTGATACAACTCGTCTATCAAATGTAGCTCGACTCCCTTTTCATTCTATTTCGGGTGTAATTATCGATAAAAATAAGGTTAGTATCATCAAAGGAGAGCAAAAGTTAGGATGGGAGAAAAACTTGACGCAAGAAAATGTTTTACTAACAGGCCCTTTATTGATGTTTAATGGAGAAATGGAAGAATTGTCCAAAACTCCATTCAACGATAATCGCCACCCTCGCACTTGTGCCTGTGTAACAAATGATAAAAAATTATTGTTGATTACAGTAGATGGTCGTTCGGCTGAATCTTTTGGTATGACTTTAGCTGAGTTAAGAACAATAGCAAAGGCTTTAGACTGTAAAGACGCTATCAATTTTGACGGTGGGGGTTCGACAACAATGTATATTAAAGGTCAACCTGAAAGTGGTGTTGTGAATTATCCATCAGATAATAAATTGTTCGACCACGCTGGTGAACGCCCTGTTAGTAATGTTTTTTATCTAAAATTGAGATAGAGGATTTGAGATTTGGGATACGAGATTTGAAATTTTTATTTCATTTTTCAGTTTATTGCAATCTTGTATCAAGTATCTAAAATCTCGCATCTAGTATTTAAAATCTCGTATCTCCCAAAATGCAACAAGTACAATATAAATATCGCCCCGAAAACCTCACGATTTCAGAACCCAACAAATACAAACTCGAAGATTTGTATTCTGAAGAAATGATACTGAATCTTGGTCCACAACACCCATCTACACATGGTGTTTTACGTTTAGAAGTGCTGACTGATGGGGAAACCGTTGTTGATGTAGTATCACATTTGGGATATTTGCATCGTTGTTTCGAAAAGCATGCCGAAAGTTTGCCATACAATCAAATCATACCTTATGTTGATAGGATGGATTATGTGGCAGCGATGAATTCAGAATTAGCATATGTGATGGGCATTGAAAAAATGTTAGGAATCGACAAGGATTTACCAAAAAGAGTTGAATATATTAGAGTTTTGGTGGCGGAGCTCAATCGTTTAGCTTCCCATTTTATTGCAATCGGTACTTATGCACTTGATATTGGTGCGGCAACGCCATTTCTTTGGATTTTCCGTGACCGAGAACATATTATGCGTATGCTCGAATGGCTTTGTGGTGCTAGAATGCTTTACAATTATGTGTGGGTAGGGGGTTTGTTTTATGATTTGCCAGTAGGTTTTGAAGAGCGTTGCCGAGAATTTATCGACTATCTTAAACCAAAACTCATTGAATTACAGCAACTCATTATCGAAAACCATATTTTCATACATCGCACTGCCAATGTTGGTGTTTTGCCTTTGCCATTGGCAATTAATTATGGTTGTACAGGACCTGTTTTGCGTGGTTCAGGATTAAAATGGGATTTGCGAAAAGTGGATGCTTACTCAGTTTATAGCGAAATTGATTTTGATATTCCAATAGGAAAAGGGGAGATGGGAAAAGTTGGCGATTGCTGGGATAGAAATAATGTGCGTGTGAAAGAATGTTGGGAATCAGTGAAAATCATTGAGCAATGTTTAGAAAAACTGAATAAAGAACATAAAAGAACATCAGATTTCGACCCTCAAGCACTTGTTCCTAAAAAAATTCGTCCTCCAAAAATGGATTTTTATTGTCGTGCCGAAAATCCAAAAGGAGAATTGGGTTTCTTTTTTCGGACAGACGGTCGTTCGGACATTCCAACAAGGGTAAAAGCACGTGCTTGCTCATTCAATAACTTATCAGTGTTACCTGAATTGTCTCGCGGAGGCATGATTGCCGATTTAGTGGCGGTTATCGGCTCGCTTGATGTGGTTATGGGTGAAGTTGATAGATAATTGATTAGGATTCACTCCAAAAAAGATAAAAAGGAATACCCGTACAAATCAAACCCAGCCCCATCAATGCTTCTTTTGGCTGGTTGTATATGGTGACGATGAGGAGAAAAATACAAAAAGTTACAAAAAAAGCAGGCACAAATGGGTAACCAATTACTTTGTATTTTCTTTCAATGTTTGGACTTTTAACTCTCTGAATGATTACACCTAAAGCGGTACATCCATAATAAATGAATGAGGCAAAAACGAGCATATCAGTCAACTGGTCAAAACTGCCTGACCAAACTAAAAGTATTGACCATATTGATTGTATTAATAGTGAATAACTTGGCGTTTGAAATTTTGGGTGAATGTAAGCTGCTTTCTTGAAAAAAAATCCATCCCTCGACATTGCATAAAAAATTCTGGCTGACATCATTATTGAGCTATTGGTTGCATTCAAAGTTGTAAGGAGTATCAAGGAACCAACAAAAAGTACCCCAATTTTGCCAAGAATCTTATTTGCAACTTCAATAGCGGCTATTTTATTGGGAGTTTCGTTGAGTTGAATGAAGAAATCAATAGGCAAAATATATACGAATACGATATTTAGTAAAACATAAATCAAAATAACGATTCCTGTTCCGAAACCTAAGGCCAAGGGCAAGTTTTTTTGTGGATTTTTGACCTCTTCGCCAATAAAACCGATATGATTCCATCCTTCGTAACCCCAAAAAGCCCCAAGGCTTGCCAACATCATGGCTTTTACTAATCCCCAATCCTTGAGCATTGTATTATCGAAATGACTACTTTGCTTTGTTAGGTTTTCAAAACTCCCATGTGACGAACATAGTCCACCGATAATTAGAAGCAAAACTGCCCCAAACATTACAAAAGTAAGTATACTACTCAAACTTTCAGCAACCTTAATGCCTCTAAAGTTAAGTACACTTAGCACAAAGACCAAAGCCGACGCCAAAATTTTGATTGATAAATTATCAAGGATGTTTGCTTCAAAAATAGTGAAACTAAGATTGAAAATAGGCAGCGGCACAAGACTGTTAAATGACTGAGCAAAAATATAGGCCAAAGCTGCAATTGAAGCGGTTTTCATGACTGTAAAATTCCCCCAACCGTACAAAAAAGCAAAAAAACGCCCATAAATCTTCTTAAAATAGGCATATTCACCACCCGAATCAGGGTATATACTGGCCATTTCAGCGGTCGATAATGCTCCAGCCAAACTAATTATTCCTGCAAAAATCCAACATAAAATAACCAGCATTGGTGATCCTAATTCTGCTGACATGGGGGCAATTTTTTTGAATACACCTGAGCCAACAATCACGCTAACTACTAAAATAGTAGCTGACCTTAATCCAATTTTTGGTAGTAATTTTGACATAGTATAACAATTGTCTAAATAGGTAGCCTTGGTTAGAAATAGATATTACGCATTTTTTTCAAACCCAAAACCTGATTTTTGATTTATCTTAAGACATCCGTCTTCTAAAGCAAATCCACCGCAAACTAAATCTTCAGCCAAATCGAAACTGCCATCAAGGTCGAGGTAGCGAGTGTTCTTACATGAATATGCTACATGTAAAGCGGCGGTTATACTGGCAATACTTTCATCGTTACATCCCCAAAATAAATCAATATGGGCTTGTTGAGCAATATTGGCTATTTCTAAGGCCCCTAAAATACCTCCACATTTCATCAATTTAATATTAAAAATACCAAATGGTCGATGAATGGAACTAAATGCTAAGGCAGATTTTGCATTTTTCAAAGATTCATCGGCGGCGAGTAATTTGCATTCTTCCAAACTAAGTGCAAATAATTCTGATTCTTGGCCAACTTTAAGAGGTTGTTCGATCAATTCTAAGTTGGTTTTTGATGTTTTAGATAGAAATATTTTTAATTGTTGCAAAGAATAACCTTGATTGGCATCGACCCTAATTTTTAGATTATTTTTATAAAACTCATGCAGACGATTAATTCGTTCAATATCCTCCTCAACATCAAGTCCTGTTTTTATTTTCAGCACTTTGAAACCTAAATGAGCATATTGTTTTGCTTCTTCGAGGGTTTCTTTTACACCCATAATTCCGATTGTTACAGAAGTAGGCAGGTACTTTATTTTCTGACCATAAAAATCAACAATTGGAATATTTAAAAACTTGCCGAAAGCATCGTGTAAAGCCAAATCAACGGCTGCTTGTGTAGCCGCCTTTAGTGGAAAATGCTGATGAGTCTCAAAAATAATTTGTCGAAAATGTCGAATATCTCGCCCAATTAAATCCTGTATAAAATCTGTTTGTAGATTTTGTAATGTTTGATAAGAATTTTCACCTATTACTTCTTCAGCTGGGCTCGCAGAACCTAAACCTAAAATGCCATTTTCAAGTTCTATTTCCAGAAATACTAATTCGACATCAAAAAATGTATCATATGCAATCTGATAGGGTTTTGTCAATTCCAGTTTTTTTAGATAAGGCCTAATTGATTTTATTTTCATGGTTATAAAGAAATGAGTATGGGAATCAGTTTTTCTACACCTTCTTGAATAGGTAATAGTACTGGAATTTGGAGTTTGTGCTCATAAAAAGTCTGATACTCAAAGGCTTCCTCATCAGTACATTTTTCAGTATTTAGTGCCATTGCAATTACTTTTGAACCCAGTTTTTCGATAATTTCAATCTCAGATTCAACACTCGGAATCTCGCCCCAGTTCGGGTCATCATCAAAATATTTACGTTTGGGGGCGTGTAATAAAACAACATGTTTGGCACTGCCTGAAATCAAAAATTCGAGTCCGCATGGTCCACTTGGATTGCGTAATGAAGATTGTCCTTCAAGAAAAATAAAATCGGCGTTCGTGTCTTTCCAACAACACACAATTGCATTTTCCAATTCTCCCGAAACAAAATCATTTAGGGTAGAATCAAAGATAAAACCATACTTACCACCTTGTAACCAACCAGTTTGACCAGTAAAAATCATTTGTCCATTCAGGCCATAAAGCTCGCAGGCTTGGCGAAGCATTCTGGCTGTAGTACGTTTGCCCATGGCACAGTCCATACCGATTACGGCTATAATTTTTGACTTGACATTTCTTACTTCTCCTGTCCAAAAATGCAGATCTTTCCTGCTTTTTGGTTTTCTAATATCTATTAATTTAACATTGTTTTTTTCTGCTAATAGAACAATTTCTGATTTTTCGGATAAATAGTCATGAAGGCCATTAACAATCGAAATACCACTTTCAATCGCTGATTTGATAATTTCGAGCATGTTTGGCGGCAAAACCCCACCAATTGTGGCTATACCAATAATTAGATAATCGATAGCTTGTAAATTTAATATTGCGGTGTCAAGAGATTCAAAAACAGGGATATTTCTGTGCTTTCCGTCAAGTAATTCGCCCGCATCTTTTCCTGCTGTTTCAGCCGAATCAACTATGCCTAAAATATCATAGCGTTCTGTTCCTCTGATAAGTCCATGAGCAGTTTTAGCATCGCTTTTTTGTAATAGACCATTTGTGAGAATAACTGCTTTATTCATCTAATTTACTTTGTTTTTTTATTAAAATTCCTGAATATTTCCCGGTACTTTTCATTGATTGATACACAATTTGTCCATTTACCCAAACTTTTTCAATCCCCGAAGAAAGGGCCTTTCCATCTTTAATATCTGCGTTATCAATGACAGTATCAGGGTTAAAAAGTACTAAATCGGCATAATTTCCGTTAGTAATAATTCCTCTATCGTAGATACCTAAATTCTCGGCCGATAAACCTGTCATTTTATAAATAGCAGTTTCGATTGGCATAAGTTTTTGTTCACGTACATACCGACCCAAAATTTTGGTAAAAGTTCCATGACCACGTGGATGGCCACTCGATGAGCCATCGGAGCAAATATTGGTGTGCGACCAAAGTAAAAAGTTAGCAACATCTGTCTCGTCCATTGATTTTCCCATGATAGCTTCAACTCCTTCATTAAAATCTGGATTTTTCTCCTCAAATTCTGCCGCAATCGCAATCAATTTGATGAGTGTTTGCGATGGTTTTTCGTTTCGTTCTTTGGCAATCGTTGCAATCGTTTTTCCTGCGTAAGATTTATTAGGTGCAAAACGCACTAAAACCGATTTTTCTGGGTCAAATAATTGATTGACAGCAAATGCTGCACTATTTGGGTTTGAATAATCTCGGTTTGGAAAAAGTACACGAAGAGTAGAATTCCAAAAATCGTATGGATAGCAATCCGCTGTGATATTTATGCCTTCAGCACGTGCTTTTTGCAACCTTGCCAGCAACTGCGGTGATTTGCCCCATTGGTCTTTTTTTGCAATTTTTATATGCGAAATCTGTACAGGCATTTTGGTTTCTCTTCCAATTTCAATGATTTCATCAATGGCATCATCAAGATTGATATCTTCACTCCGAATGTGACTCATGTATCGACCACCGTTTTCGGCCACGATTTGTGCAAGTTGCAAAACTTCGTCACGATTTGAGAAAAAAGCCGATTCATATTCCAAACCTGTGGCCAGACCAAAAGATCCTTTTTCTAATTCTTTTTTTAGCAAAACCTTCATTTTTTCTAGTTCCGAAGGTTTGGCGACTCGAAATAGACTTCGAGCTCCCATCACTTGACTTCGTAATGTCGAATGCCCCGTATAAGTAGCAATATTGACTGCAACCGGGCGAATTTTGACAAACTTTTTCAGTGAGTCCATTGGGTAACTACCACCATCTTGTCCAATAATAATTGTGGTAATACCTTGACTAACAGCAGGTATTGCTTCAGGCACTTTATTAAGACCGCCAAAGTGATGGCTGTGAGTATCAATAAACCCAGGCGATAATACTAAGCCTTGCCCTTCTGTAATTTCTTCATTTTGAAAAGCGGTTAAATTACCAATTTCCCAAATTTTATCATCCTTCAATCGCACATCTGCTTTTCGAGCCACCGATCCAGTACCATCAATGAGCCTAATGTTTTTTATGAGTTGGGTTTTAGGAATTTTAAGGGTTTCGCCCTTTAAGATAGTATTTACAGCATCAATTGCTAGCTCATTTGATGCATTACTAAGAATAATAACTGTCGTTTTTTTTGCAATATTTCTTTCAATATAATTTTCAAAACCTACCCAACTGCCAGTATGACTGAGTGTTTCTACGTCATCGCTTATTTCCCAACCAAAACCGTAATTGAAAATTTCACCATTTTTCAGTTTAACAGGAATAAATGCTTCCTGAAGTGTAGCATCACTAACTAGTTTATTGTTGTAAAGCGATTGTTCCCACTTCAGCAGATCCTCTACTGATGAATAAATATTACCATCACCAGCTACACCATCAAATCTAATAAGATCATTTTGGAAATTTCTTCCATTCTGCCGCTCGAAACCGTACACCCGTTGTGGTATTACATTAGATGGGCTTTCCATATTTAAATAATAAAAAAATGTATTATTAAGATGAAGTGGTTCGGTAATGTATTTACTGAAAAATGTCTCAATCTTCATTGAGGAAGCTTTTTCTATGATTGATACCAAAAGAGCATATCCGGTATTACAGTATTCCCATTCACTGCCTGGCTCAAATTCAAGGTCTGGTTTAAGTTCGACTAATAGTTTGATTAACTTTTCATTATTAAGCGTGTCTAGCGTATTTGTATATTTCGTGGCTAAATCGAAATATTCTGGCATACCAGAAGTATGGGTCAATAATTGACGAATCGTGATTTTATCGTAGGGAAAATTTGGTAAGTGTTTTTTTACCTTATCATCATATTTTATTTTACCTTGTTCTTTCAAAATCATGGTCATCATTGCCACAAATTGCTTAGAAATAGATGCTAAATTGAATGATGAATTGGATGTTAGGGTTTCTTGGGTCTGAATATTTGCAATGCCAAACGCTTTATTATATAGGGGTTTCCCATGTTGGGCAATCAACACAACTCCATTAAACATGGCTTGTTCATATAGTTTGGTGAGTGCCGAATCAACATTTTCAATTTGTTTATAAGTGTATTGTGAATAACCCAAATGTGTAGAGAAAAACACAATTAACAAAAAAACACTTCGCATAATTTTGGTTTTATAAATGCCATGAAATTTAGATAAAGTTACCTTTTGTTCTTTAATTATTGAAATCAGACAAATATATTTAGATAAAATTTTTATATTTAAGCAAAATATGCTTTTTTACATATTAATATAATAATCAAAAAGCAAAATATGCTGGATAATGTAGATAAACAAATCTTGGGTCTTTTGCAGCAAAATGCAAAACTTACCATAAAAGAACTGGCAGAAGAGTTAAATCTTACGACTTCGCCGATTTTTGAGCGTATCAAACGTTTGGAAAAAGAGGGTGTAATAGAGGCCTATGTAGCCTTGTTAAATCCCGAAAGAGTAGGGAAGGGGCAGGTTGTTTTTTGTAATGTTTCGATGCCGATTTATACAAAAGAAAACATTGAAAATTTCGAATATATCGTTTGGTCAATGCCACAAGTATTGGAATGTTATCATTTGGCGGGTTTGGTTGATTATCAGTTAAAAGTCTTGGTAAAGGACATAAAAGAATATGATAGTTTTTTGAAGCAACTGGCTGAAATTCAGATAGTTAAAGTACATAGTAGTGCGATTGTGCTGCATGATGTGAAATACTCAACCGTATTGCAGATTGATTAATTTATGTTTCGAAAATTCAGTTAGCCGTTGAGAAATACGTTCACCCGACATTTAAAATTTTCTACGAATTACATCAATGACGGCCGCTATAAACTTTAACTTTTTGGTAGAATTCATAATTTTTATTTCTTCCCATAGATTAGTTTCTCCATCTAAAAACTTAAATATTTGTGAGGCTGGATTCCGATCGTACAGTCGTGCGAAAACTTCTGCTGCAGGAATACGTTTTTGTTCGAGAACATTCAATAAAACACTTGAATAAAAGAAAAAACGCCTCTTAAACCATGAAGTTTTTATTACGGGAGAACCTGTTTTTTCCAGTTGATTTACCAGAGTTTTTAGGCGTTTTTGGGTATTCTGAAACGTATATCCAGTGGCAGGATTTGTGTAACCGCCGGCTGTTCCGATTCGTACAACGTGCTTACTGGGAAACTCATTAGTGACTTCATCAGTCATAGGAATTACGCCAAATTCATCGTCAATTATTTGATAATCAGTAAGATTTAGCTTTCCAGAAATGTATTTTTTAAGTTCAGCATCATATTCTTTTTCATCCAGTAATCTTTCCGTAAAAAGCGTATATTCAACAATAGCGGTATGTTCATCAAAAGGCAAAACATACATAAAACGGCATTCGTTGTATTGTTCAACGCCAAAATCCATCATTTCGGGTAGGGTAGGGTTGAAGCTAGCTTTTTGCGTCCGAATGATCAAGCCTTTGAAATGTTGAAGCAGATTATGGTTATTCGGAATATTTAGCTTGAGTTTGTAGGTGCTATCAAATACAAAATCGGCTTTATATGTCTGCCCAGCAGAAGTTTTTACAATAGCATTTTCATCAGCATCTTCAATACTTATTACTGAATCTTTGATGAACTGAATGTTGGGCGATTTTCGCAGTTCTGTGGTAATGTAATTATAAAAATCAATACCCCGAAGAAGTTTATAATGATAATTGCCTATATCAAGTTTTTGAATTCTGTCAGAAGCATCACGGAAATTTACAGAATCCCATTTCTTATATAAAATATCCTCAAAAGTACTTTTTCCAGTTTCCCAAAATGCCCAAGTTCTATCATTTTTGTTTTTTTCTTGGGGTTCTATGATAAATATTGGTATATTCCCTAACTTGCTTTTTTGTAGGTAATACGCCAGTGAAAGTCCTGACATTCCACCGCCACAAATTATGAAGCCTTGTTGCCTTGCCCCCTTTTTTGACTGTCCAAAAAGATGGCTAAGATTTTGTTTCCAATTTTTAACCGTTTCATCAGTTTGCTTGAATTGTAAATCTTTAATGTCAGGCATATCTGGAAAATGAATTTATAGTAGAGTAGTTACCTACTTTTTAGAGGCTGGGGTGCTAGACATTTACATGTCGTTCTGCATGATAGCTCGAACGTACCAATGGGCCCGACTCAACATATTTCAATCCACGACGTAATCCTTCTTCACGATACATCGCAAAAGTATCTGGGTGAATAAATTCAATAACTTCATGGTGCATTTTTGTTGGCTGAAGGTATTGTCCGAGAGTCAGGATGTCCAAACCGTTTTCGACTAAATCATCAATTGCTTTTAAAACTTCTTCCTGTGTTTCGCCCAAACCAAGCATAATTCCTGATTTTGTGCGTTGACCATATTCTTTTGTTCTACGGATTTGCTCCAAACTACGTGCATATTTAGCTTGCGGACGTACATTTCGGTACAAGCGTTCAACGGTTTCCATATTGTGCGAAACTACTTCTTGACCTGCAGAAATCATACGGTACAGAGCTTCCCAATTATTTTTTGTATCAGGAATAAGTGTTTCAATAGTTGTTTTTGGAGAAACTTCTTTAACGGCTTTTACGGTCTGATACCAAATTTCAGCACCTTTATCTTTCAATTCGTCACGGTTTACCGAAGTAATCACCGCGTGTTTTACTTGCATCAACTGAATTGCTTCGGCTACACGACGAGGCTCGTCTGTATCATATTCATTTGGGCGGCCAGTGGCCACTGCACAGAATGTACAGCTTCGGGTACAGACATTTCCTAGAATCATGAATGTGGCAGTACCTTCTCCCCAACATTCGCCCATATTCGGGCAATTTCCCGATTGGCAAATCGTATGTAATTTATATTCGTCAACTAAGCTTCGTACTTTCTTAAAGTTTTCGCCAATAGGAAGTTTAACTCTCAACCAGTCTGGGCGGCGAGTACGTTGTTCGGTACTTACAACGGGTAATTCTATCATTATTTTACGGTAGTTTTACTGAACTCATTTTACTATTTTTTATATGTAATAAAACAAGGATAAATTAATGTTGCAAAGGTAAGGCATTAAACCTTTTATGAAGCTATTTTTTTTGTTTTCTATTGCCAAAATATACTGTCAGATAACCTGATGTATAAACTTGTGAATTTTGAGTTAATTGACTAGACATTATTTCAGGTTTTTTACTGAATGCCTCGGCAGTCAGACCAATTTCAAAACCTGTTAGGCTATTTCCGAAAGTATTCATGTCAATGTTAGCAGCAACTTTGATATGAACACCTGGGTTTACCTGCATTTTTTTGAAGAAGTCTTGCCAAATACCTGCCGAACCTTGAATACGATTTAACTCTTTGTGAATATTTGGGTCATATTGAACAATTTCAATCTGACCACGACCTGTACGGTCATATTTAATATAATAAGGCTTTTGAATACCAATCGAAGGTCCAGCAGCCAAAATCAGACTAATTCCAATACCGTCCTCTACGTTTTTCTTGAAATAAACGATTTCTCTACCGTATTGTGGGCGAACCGAAAATAGATAATTAGTTTTGCCGTAAATAAATCTATTAGCTATACTTGTAGGCTCTGATTTTTCTTTAGGATTTTTAATATTAATTGCCTCAATAGCAATATAACGATGAAGAGAATGTCCATTCATACTTCCAACTGCACTTGAATGCCGAATCACGAGGCCGCCCAACAATCCAGAATTTGTATTGGTAGTTGCCCCATAAGCGAGCATTTTGTAATCTTCACTAATTTTCTTAAGTGCAGGTGTGGTAGCTTTACGCTGGGCAAAAATACTTGTAGAAATAAGTACAAGAAATATATTTATGAATCTGACAATTACGGAAGTCATTATTTTATTCGGGATTAACTCTATAAATATAAACGGATTTTTTTGAAAAATAATCTTAAACCTAACTAAATTAATTAAATGAATGTTCTTTACTTTTGAAAAATAATTGTTTTTTGTTTATTTTGGGAAGTTTAATATCGGAATTTAAATTTTTTAACCAAAACATGATAACTTCAAAAATAGTATATCTTGGCGATTTGCGTACCCAAGCTACTCATTTGCAATCAAATGAAACGATTATTACAGATGCACCTATTGATAATAACGGTAAAGGGGAAGCCTTTTCTCCAACAGACTTGGCAGCAACATCGCTCGGTAGCTGTGCTATGACAATTATGGGGATTTTGGCCAAGCGAGAAGGTGTCGAATTTAGTGGTTCAGCAATCAAAATAACAAAAATAATGTCGACCGAAGCACCACGTCGAATTGCTAAAGTTATTGTTGATTTTACAATGAAAACCCCTGAAAGTCTTTCAGAAGAGCAACAGGCAAAATATGTAAGAGCTGCTCATACTTGCCCTGTTTCGTTGAGTTTACATCCAGAAATCGAACAAGTTTTTAATTTTAGTTGGACGACTTCTTAATTTTTGTTTTGAATGATTGCCACTTAATTTTCATCATTTCCGAACTATATTTTATAATTGATTTATGATTTCATCAAAACGTATATCGAAATGTGAAGCATCATAAACTGACTTTCCGTTTTTGATGATAAGTACTTGGGGCGATTCATGCTCTACATCAAATTCTTGGGCTATTTTATTAGATATCGGTCTTAGTTTCAACAAATCAAGGTAGTAGGGTTTTAAATCTTTAGATTCGTCATCTTTCCAAGCTCTTTCTAATCTCGATAATGCAGTGGCACTGATTGAGCAGGTTGTGCTATGTTTAAGAATCATAATTGGCTGATTATATGATTCTTTCTTAATTTCTTCTAATTGATTTTCTTGGGTAATTTTATTCCAATTCATTTATCTAAATGGTTTTGTTTACTCTTAAACTTATTATAATTAAGAAAAGTTTACATTGTTTATATTGGGAAGGACTTTTAACGTTTTACTTTAAACATTTTTAAACTGGTAAATATATAGTTTGGAGGATATAGAAGACAAATGATTGAGGGGTTTTCCAAACTATAAGATTAAGCTCATTGGCGTGGTTAACTGATTATTCAAAATATACGTTGGAATAATGGCTTTTTTGAGATTCGCTGGTATTGAACTTTCATTTGAAATTTGTGAGCATGAATTAAGTAAAAAATAGTGATTTAAGTTTTTTAATTATAAATCTACGAAGCTTTCCTTCCTATTTTTGTCCTAATGGCACAAATTTATTTGGTTTAGTCAGTCTAGATAATTTTAAGACAATTGCACAGTTTGATGAGAAAATGGTTTTTTGATAAATATCGCTTCATTTCTAAGCGTCAAATTTAAAAATTGAGGTTTTTCTTATTATCAAACATTTCAAGATATCAAAAATATAATTAAAATTATGACTGTAACTTTGTTTTGTGCAATGAGAAAAAATTAATTTAAAAATTGAAATGATGAAACTTATTGAAATTAATATTTTATTGCTGTATAGAACCCACACTTGTCTCAAATCGCTGCGGCGAACCGTCTCATGTATTTATTCTTAGTACTTAATTTGAAACAAACGCTATTTTTATTGTTGAAATTGTTTGATAGAAATAGTTTTTAGGCGAAAAGAAACAATTGATTTCATAATTTAGGTTTTATTAAATATGCTTTTTTGTATTTTTCGAGAATGTTTCTTAAAATTTGTACATTTTTACTACCTTTATAGTCGATAAAACTAAAAATAGATTCTTCGCCAACTACAAAAATAAAAACTACAGAAATTCCAAATTAATTGATGAGCCTTAATACTGATAATATCCGTCTTGTATTTGGACTAAAACTTAAACAACTTCGACTCGACAAAAGCATGTCGCTCACTGAACTTGCACAAAAGTCAGGTCTTTCGATGTCCTATATAAACGAGATCGAGAAAGGAAAAAAATACCCTAAATCTGATAAAATAGTGGCATTAGCCGAAGCTATGGGAGTTGATTATGACACCCTTGTTTCACTAAAATTGAATAAGAAATTAGAACCTATTTCAGAATTGCTTCGTTCTAATTTCTTAACCGAACTACCTTTTGAAATTTTCGGTATTTCACCGGCTGATTTGCTCGAGCTTCTTTCCGATGCTCCAACAAAACTAAGTGCATTTATTAGTACAATTATCGAAATCGGGCGTAGTTATAACATGTCGGTTGAGCAGTTTTATTTTGCTGTGCTGCGATCATATCAAGAAATGCATGATAATTTCTTTCCCGATATTGAAGAGCAGGTTGATAAGTTTTTGGCCGAACATAAAGTGTCTGCCGAACAGCAAATTGATGAGTACTTTTTATCGAATCTACTTACCGATAAATATGGTTTCACAATAAAGTATTTTGATGAAGAAGATTATCCAGACATAGTAAATATTCGTTCGGTTTTTTTACCAAAAAATAGTACTTTACTTATCAATAAACGAATCACATCTGACCAAAGAGCATTTACTCTCGGAAGAGAATTAGGCTTTTTGTACATGAAAATAAAAGAAAGACCTTATACATCCTCTTGGGTAGAAGTAAAATCATTCGATTCGGTGCTCAATAATTTTAATGCTTCCTATTTTGCTGGTGCTATTCTGATTCGTAAAGAAAAACTTATTGAAAAATTAGAAAAACTATTTAATCAAGAAACATGGAGCAATAAATCCTTGCTTGATTTAGCAAATTATTTTCAAGCTACTCCCGAAACATTATATCATCGTATAAGTAATGTTCTGCCAAAATACTTTGGTATTGATGGTATTTTCTTTTTAAGATTTGAATCACCCCCTGGACAAAATGAATACCATTTGACCAAAGAAATGCATTTAGCCAAAAGGCATAATCCACACGAAACTCAAAAAGAACATTATTGTCGTCGATGGATTTCTCTAAACATATTAGATAATCTTTCAAATTTACAACAAAGTAAAAAATATAAAGAACCATTAGTGGACGTTCAGATTTCAAACTATGTCGATTCTGAAAACAATTATTTTGTAATGTCGATGGCTCGTCCACTTAGTATTATTTCACACTTAAATATTAGTGTGACCATGGGCTTTGAATTAAACGATAATCTACGAAGTAAGTTTAAGTTTTTGGCTGACCCTAAGATTTCAGTCAGAGAAGTAAATCAAACTTGCGAACGTTGTAGTTTGTTCGATTGTAAAGAACGTGTGGCTGCTCCTGCAATTTTACAGAAAAAACGCCAACTCGAAAATATGAAGGCAGCACTAAAGGCAATGGGAGCTTAATTTTTGAATAAAAATTAAGAAAAAAAATGTAGTTTTGCATACTAAAATTTATAGTTTTAAAGTTAAATAACCGAACCATACATTTCTCGACCTTATATGTTACAAACTGTTTTGCTTCAAGTTGACTCTACCGCTACCGCCTCAAGTGCGGAATCAATTAATTATTTAAGCCTACTTTTAAAAGGCGGTATTGTCATTTATCCAATTTTAATTCTGTTGTTTGTCACGATATTCTTTATGATTGAGCGATATTTGTTCATTAGAAGTGCATCAAATATTGATTTTGGTTTTTTGAGGGCTTTGAAAGATAATATTTTGAGAGGCGATTTACGCACAGCCGCCACCTTGTGTAAAAGTACAAACCTTCCGATTGCTAGAATTTTAGAAAAAGGAATAACTCGTATTGGCCGACCTGTGAAAGATATTGAAAGTGCAATGGAGATTCAGTCTAATTTAGAGGTTTCAAAAATGGAGAAAAACATGGGCTATCTTGGTCTCATTGCTGGGGTTGCTCCAATTTTGGGTTTTGTGGGTACAATCTTAGGTATCATCCGTATTTTCTATGATATCGGCACAACAGGTAATTTTACAATTGAAATTATTGCCAATGGACTTTATGAAAAAATGATTTCTTCATGTTCAGGCTTAATTGTTGGTTTGATTGCCTATATCGGTTATCATGGTATTAATATGTTGATTGATAAATTCGGAATTCATTTACAGGCAACAGTTATGGATTTTCTTGATACATTAAATGAGCCAGTTCGATAGTGAAATATGTTACGAGCTATATGATTTTTTAAATTGAAAGCAAAAGTATATTTGTTTGCATATTGCTTAAAGCCTATTTTCTAAAGCAAAAAATTTTTCCTATGAAATTAAAAAGACAAAGAAGATTTGTAGCTGAGGTTTCAACATCATCACTCAACGACATCATGTTTTTCTTGTTGTTGTTCTTCCTGATTATTTCTACATTGGGTAACCCTAATGTGATAAAGTTGTTATTGCCAAAATCTTCAAAATCAACTCATGATGTGAGTAAACAGCCAATTTCCCTCACAATTACAAAGGATAAAGTATATTATATTAACTCAACTCCCATTCCGTTTCCGCAGTTAGAAGAGAAATTGATGGCTGCTGTGCAAGGAATGGAAGAACCGACAGTAGTATTGCGAGCCGAAAGTTCACTGACCGTGCAGGACTTAGTAGATGCAATGTCGCTTGGGGCAAAACTTAAAATTAGAATGGTCTTAGCCACAGAATTGAGTAAATAATGTTTTGAAACGATTCAATGCATTCTTCTACACATCATTTATTCAAATAAATTCCGTCTTCTTCTATTCGTATAGTTTTTTCTCGATATAATGCTCCAACTGCTTTTTTGAATGTCTTTTTGCTCATTTCAAGCATATACATAATATAGTTTGAATCGCTTTTATCAGAAACATCTAAGAAACCATTATTTGCTTTTAGTTTATCCAAAATACGTTCTGCATTTGGCTCTATGTTGGCATAACCTTGTTTTTGTAAACTCAAATCAACTCTGTTATCGTCTCTTAAATTTTTTACAAAACCTTTGGTGCGTGTGCCAATTTTGATTCTCTGAAAAATTTCATTTTCATAAATTAGACCTTTGTATTTATTATTGATGATGGCGTTTAAGCCTAAATCAGTTTCTTCAAAAATGAGAAGATCAACCTCTTGTCCAATCTTTAAATCAATGTTTTCTTTCTCAAAATAGCGATTTACTTTACAAGATGCAACCAAACGATCCGTTTCTTTATCTAAATAAAGAAAAACAGCATACCATCTACCTTCTTCCATTTTTTTATTTTGCTCTCTAAAAGGCACAAACAAGTCTTTTTCGAGCCCCCAATCCAAAAATGCACCAATAGCAGTAACAGATTTTACTTGTAAACAAGCAAATTGATTTAATTGAATTTTGGGTTCGAGGTTGGTTGCAATTATTCTGTCTTCTGAATCTCGGTAAATAAATACTTCAATATAATCTCCAACGATTACATTTTCTGGGACATATTTCTTAGGCAGAAGTACATCATTACCTTCTTCGTCACCCAAAAACATTCCAACTCCTGTACCTCGAAGAATCCGTAAAGTATTTTTTAAACCTATATGGAGCATATTTTTTTTGATTATAAACAATGGATAATTGAAAATTTTATTATTATCAATTATTAATTCAAATTAGTTTAAACTAAAGCCAGCTCCTCAATTCTAGTTCGACTGTGGTCTAGGAAGTTTCTTATACGGTTGGAGGCAGTATCTAATTCTTCGGATGAAGCCAAAAATACGATTCTGAAATGGTCAGGATTTATATTGTTGAAGCCTGTCCCTGATACTATCAATACCTTTTGTTCGCACAATAAATCATAAGTAAACTGTTCATCGTCTTTAAATGAAAATTTTTTTAAATCTATTTTAGGAAAAAGATACAGTGCCCCTTTAGGTTTTACACAAGTAACCCCCGGAATATCTGTTATTTTATAGTGAATTAAATCCCGTTGTTTACACAATCGACCATTTGGTGCTACTAAATCATCAATACTTTGATATCCACCAAGAGCAGTTTGAATTGCATATTGTGCTAAAACATTGGCACACAGACGCAAACTTGCTAAAAGTGTAAAGCCCTCAACAAAAGATTTTGCTCGGTGCGTTGCTCCACTCAAAATCACCCAACCGCCACGGAAGCCGGTAGCACGATAGTTTTTTGATAAACCACCGTAAGTCATCACAAAAACATCATCGCTCAAGGAAGCCATCGGAATGTGTTTGGCTCCATCAAAAAGTATTTTATCATAAATTTCATCTGAAAATACAATCAAATTATGCTCGGATGCAATTTTTATAATTCCTTCCAAAATATCCTTATCATAAACCGCTCCAGTAGGGTTGTTAGGGTTTATAACGACTATACCTTTGGTTTTTCGAGTAATTTTTTGTCGAATATCATCTAAATCTGGATTCCAGTCAGATTCTTCATCACATATATAATGTACAGGCTTACCGCCAGAAAGTGCCACCGAGGTTGTCCAAAGTGGATAATCAGGCGATGGAATCAAAATTTCGTCACCATCATTTAAGAGAGCTTGCATTGTCATTACAATTAGTTCGCTTACTCCATTACCAATAAAAATATCATCAATTGTAACTCCTTGAATACCAATTTGTTGTGTATAATGCATGATGGCCTTACGTGCAGAAAAAATACCCAAATGATGCACATACCCTTGAGCATTTCGGATATTCATTATCATATCATGAACAATCTCATCTGGAACATCAAATCCAAATGGGGCGGGATTGCCAATATTCAGATTGATGATTTTTTGACCCAATGCCTCGAGTTGTTGTGCTTTCTCGAAAACTGGTCCACGAATGGCATAACTCAAATTATTGAGACGATCGCTTTTATTGATATTGTTTTGCATCTTCAACAGGAATAATTTCTATACAAAATTAGTCAAAAATTAGGCGTTATTTTATTTTTAGTTAATAAAAAAGGCCAAATTCCTGAGAAATTGACCTTTAAGGGTTTCAATGAGGCATTCATACTTTATAACCCCCAAGAAGGAAGGCTACCTTTATGCACATTATTAATTTGCTGCTTTTTCATTAAGTTTTTTAAGCAACATTTTATTGAAATTTGTTTCAGTTCGTCTCAGTTCATACAATTGTCGGGGTGTAATTGTTCGAAGTATTTTGCTCATATATTCATCTTCCAAATCTAGTTCTTTTCTGCGTAATGCAATTACTTGTTTTTGTGATGAAAGAATTTTGTCATCCGTTACGGTCAAGGAAACTGCCTCATCCATTGTTCTTCGGATGGCTTTTTTTAAATCCAATTTTTTGTTTTCGTATTCGTTATAAATTGCCCAAAATTGAGGTGCTTGCTCAGTTGTAAGATTTAAACGTTCGGTAATCATACCGATTTTGGCCGAATGGATTTTTTGGAATCTACTTCCTCCTCCACCATCATGACGGCTTTGAGCAATTGAGATGATCGGAATCAATAACAGTATTAAAACATTTTTTTTCATTTTATTGGAAGTCTGATTGTTTTTTGGTGCTAAGCCACAAGAAATGATATGTGGTATAAAATCCTGATTATCAATAATTAATTTAATAATCTTTTGTTAATTAATAATTCTTAGAACCTACTTTAAATTATAGAACTTTTTTTTGATTCAAAAAAATAGTAATCAAATACTTATAGTTGAGAAGGCCAATTAAGCTCTTGGTTAAATATCTTCTTCTAAATCTTGGTTTTCCAGATGTTCTAAAATGTCTTTTTTATCAATATTTAGGCCATCTAAAACTTCTTTTGTAGTATTTTGAGTTATTTCAGTGGCCGATTCGTATTCAAGATAACTTAAATCTTGGGTTTCGAGATACGTTTTTATTTCGGCACTGCTTACTTTTTCTAATGCTACTGCTGTTTTGTCTTTTGTAACCTGAGGAATTCCGAACCATAAACCTACGATCAAAATTACACATGCTGCTGCTGACAATTTTGTTGTTGGGCTTTTCCACCAATTTACTTTGATAATCTTAGTCGATTTTGGTGTTATATTTGAAAGAATATTGTTTTTTAAAACGTCAAAATATCCGTTTGGAACTTTGAATACATTGTTTTTTCCGTATCGTTCAATATTGGTGTTGATTTCGAGTGCTTGGAAATAGTTTTCTGGAACACTCAAAATATTTACTCTTTCTAAATGCTCTAAATCAATATATTCTTTTTCGATTTGTTCAATTCTATTTATAATTGTGGATGAAAGTCCTTCAAAATAATTATCAGGAATCGAGAATGACTCTTGGGTTTTTGATGAGTGATTTATTGTAGATTCGGTAGTCTTATTTAAAATAGAGGTTGTTAGGTTTTCAAAGTAATTATGAGGTACTTTAAAAATGTGTTTTGTTGCAGCATTTACTTTGTCTATTTTATCAACTGAAATCATACTATTCAAAATTCAAAAATTTGTCAGGAGCAATATATTTGACAAACATATTTAATAAAGGTTTAATTTTTTTCTTAAAAACTTGCTTCTTCGCTATTAAGCGATTCTTCAATTTTCTTTACCGCTAAGTGATAAGAAGCTTTTAACGCTCCGATTGAAGTTCCAGTTATTTCAGATATTTCCTCGTATTTCATATCATCGTAATATTTCATATTAAATACGAGTCTCTGTTTATCGGGCAATTTTAATAAGGCTTTTTGTAATTTTAACTGAATCTCATCGCCCGAAATATAATCTTGGCTTATTGAGCTCTCGAGTGTATTGAGCAAATCAAGGCTATTGTCGTTGTCGAGAGGCACTTGATTTTGACGACGTTTTTTTTGTAAAAAATTTAGGCTTTCATTGGTGGCGATTCGATAAATCCAAGTATAAAGTTGTGAATCAGACCTGAAATTTTGCAAACCCTGCCAAACTTTAATGAAAGTTTCTTGCACCACATCATCTGCATCGTCGTGGTCAATTACCATCTTGCGAATATGCCAATAGATTTTCTGTTGATATTTTTTTATCAGTTGACTAAAAGCATCGTGTCTTTTTAAATTGTCTTGAAATTGTAATAGCAGTTCCGAATCGGATATCATACAGGAAATATTTTCTGTTTGGTTGATTTGACTATTAAATTCAAATAAAGTTTAATATAATACTTAAATAAAAATATAAAGTACTGATTATCAAATATTTATAACCAGTACTAATGTTTGGAAACTAATTCTACCCTTTTCTTGAAATCACTTTTAATGCCTTTTCAACTATTGTGGCTGCATTTAATCCATACTTTTCCATTAATTGGGCAGGAGTACCAGACTCACCGAATGAATTATCTACCGCTACATATTCTTGTGGTGCCAAGAAATTTTTTGCTAGCGTTTGGGCAATCGCGTCGCCTAAACCACCATTCATTTGATGTTCTTCGCATGAAACCACACACTTAGTTTTACGAACAGATTTTAGAATAGCTTTTTCGTCAAGAGGCTTGATAGTGTGAATATTAATGATTTCGGCACTGATGCCTTTTGCTTCCAAAATTTCACATGCTTGGATTGCTTCCCAGACTAAGTGACCAGTGGCGAAGATACTTACGTCTTTTCCCTCCGAAACCATCCATGCTTTTCCGATTTCAAATTTTTGGTCGGGTGAGGTGAAAACTGGTACAACCGGACGACCAAAACGTAAATAAACAGGGCCTTTGTGTTCGGCAGCAGCTAAGGTTGCTGCTTTTGTTTGATTAAAATCGCAAGGATTTATTACAGTCATATTTGGTAGGGATCGCATCATAGCCAAATCTTCCAAGATTTGGTGAGTCGCACCATCTTCGCCCAAAGTAAGTCCGGCGTGTGAAACTGCAATTTTTACGTTTTTGTCAGAATAAGCTACTGACTGGCGTATTTGGTCATAAACACGGCTCGAACCAAAGTTAGCAAAAGTTGTAGCAAACGGAATTTTTCCGCCGATGGTCAAGCCAGCCGCTACACCTATCATATTTGCCTCAGCGATACCACATTGGATAAAACGCTCAGGGTTTTCTTTGATAAAAGTATCAATTTTCAATGAACCCACCAAGTCGGCACAGAGTGTCACGACATTAGGGTTTGTACGACCAAGCTCGGTCATGCCCGCTCCGAATCCAGAGCGTGTATCTTTTTTCTCGGTAAATGGATATTTTGTCATTTTAATAATATCGTTTATCAAACAAATTAAAGCCAATGTTTGATTTGAGAGTTTTGCTTAAATATCTTAAAAATTTAATTTGAATTGACTTAATAATCTCCCAGTGTCTCAGGCAATTGAGCCAAGGCTGCCGCCAATTGCTCATCGTTAGGAGCTACTCCGTGCCATTTGTGGCTTCCCATCATAAAATCAACTCCCGCACCCATTTCGGTTCTCAATAAAATCATTACTGGTTGACCTTTACCCAATAAACGTTTTGCTTTACGCAAACCCGCTACTACTTGCTCCATGTCGTTACCATCTTTGATTTCCATAACATTCCAACCGAATGCTTTGTATTTAGCTTTCAAATCACGGTTGGACATTACTTTTTCAGTCGGTCCATCAATTTGTTGACCGTTCAAGTCAATGATTCCAACCAAGTTGTCCAATTTGTGGTGTGGTGCTGCTTGTGCTGCTTCCCAAACCTGTCCTTCTTGTTGTTCGCCATCGCCCATTAAACAATAAACCGTAGTTTTTTCACCGTTCAAACGCTTAGCTAATGCTGCACCAATTGCTACCGACATTCCTTGTCCGAGAGAACCAGAGGCGATTCGGATACCGGGCAGATGTTCATGAGTTGTTGGATGACCTTGCAATCTTGAATTTATTTTACGGAAAGTAGCCAATTCTGCTTTATCGAAATAACCTCTATGAGACAATACGCTATAAAAAACTGGCGAAATATGACCATTTGAAAGGAAAAATAAATCTTCGTTTGTGGCGTCCATATTAAAGGTAAGGAACCCGCCTTTACCTCTACGGTTGTTGATTTTCATTTGTTGGAAATAAAGTCCAACAATCACATCAGTACAACCTAATGAACCACCAGGGTGACCTGATTGACAGCCATGAACCATTCTAACGATGTCTCGACGAACCTGCGAAGCGATGTCTTGTAATTCTTTGGTTTGCATTTAAAAATAATTATTAAGTGTCAAATATACAATTAATACAAAAGTAATAAAAAAATATAAAAAAGGACTGTTTTACTTAGTATTATACAAAAGTACGCAATACATCTTGCTTTCAAAACAGAAAAACCCCACTAAAGTGAGGTTTTTACTGAAATTTATATTATTCATAGAAAAAAGCATCAAAATACTTTTATCCTAAAATCTGTTCGGCGTGATTTTTAGTATCTACTTTCTGAATGATTTCTTCAATAATCCCTTTTTCATCTATCACGAAAGTTGTCCGTACGATGCCCATGTAAGTTTTGCTGTACATTGATTTTTCTGCCCAAACGCCATAATCATTTACTATTTTTTGGTCAGTATCAGCTAGTAGGTCAAAAGGTAGTTCGTATTTTTTAATGAATTTTTGGTGCGATTTTTCATCGTCAACACTTACACCTAAAACTATGTAACCTTTGGTTAAGAGTGCTTCATAATTATCTCGAAGACTACAAGCCTGTGCAGTGCAACCTGGAGTTGAATCTTTGGGATAGAAATATAGTATTACTTTTTTACCTTCAAAATCAGAAAGATTAACGATGTTTCCGTTTTGATTTTTTGCTTGAATTTTTGGAGCTGGATTTCCTACTTTTAGATACATTTTTCTTTCTTTTATAGGTTTTCTTAGATGTTTTTTTGCTATTTTTTTTGACGGCTCTTTGAGTAGAAATGTATTCATCGATGTTGACTTCATAAACTGCCAAATTTCCTACATTGTCCGTTACTTCTAACATCAAATCTCCACTAAATGTTTCTAATTCATTGAGTTTTATTGACCAAATCCGATTTGATTTATATTCATAATCCATCAGCACCCATCGACCATTAACATAGCAATTGAAGGTTTTTATGCCGGAAAGGCCATCTGAAATAGAAAAACGTAAATCAGTAGAGTCGATTTTTATCGGACGAATATTGGGTGCTTCGTTATCGGTTATTGCCTGAAAATCTCCCATTTCTTTGGTCTTGAACTGAATTTGATTGCCCAGCCAGTTTCCGCCTAAATATTTTCGTCCATCATTTACATAATAAACACTCGTTTTTGGAGAAATCGCAACCCCCGTCGGGCTCCAACTTATTGTAATGAAATCTTTAAGTGGAATCTTTTCAGTATTTATCGTAAGACGATTACCGTTTTGATTGGTTTTGAGGTAAAGTGTGTCATAAAGTGCATTGTCAAAATTAATTTTAAGTTTCGGTTCTGAGTAATATTGCCCTTTTTGTGGGAGTATTTCCTGTTTTATACTTAGTTTTTCAGAACTGTTTTCTACCTGTATAAAATCTGCAATTCCTTTGTTCAAATCATGTAAGTAAACAGATTCGGTACCTCTGCGATAAGCCAATGGAACAATGGTAGGAATACCTTTATATTGTAAAATTGCGGATGATGCTTTTGCATTTTTTGCTCTGATTGCGAGTGTATTCTCTGTAATGGAGCTTGAAATATTTCCTGAAAAATTACTCTCTTCTGCCAATTCATCCTCAAAAATTTCATTTGGTTGATCACCTTGAATTGAGAAATTTGTGCTTGAAGTATTGCCATACGTATCTTTTACGTCCACTGAAACCCTATGAATTTCTTTGTCTCTAATAATGATTTTACCCTCGTTTTGGTCAGTTTCATAAATAGAAAGGCGATTTCCATCAGCAATGTAGCATTTTTGTATTCTTACTCCATTACTTTCGGCAATGTCATAGTCAATATGAACGTTGATGTCTTTTGAGATATCAAAAGGCATTTTTTCTAAATTAAGCTTATAGCTAGTAACACCATCAATTTTAACTTCGACATCAGTTACGCCTAATCGAAAAGGAGAGGTTTGGCTTCGGTCATAAGCATTAAGTTCGAGACCTATCGTTCCATGTGCTTTGATAATTGTTGGAATGTTATAATCTCCATCGGAAGTACGCGATGGTGCAATTGAAACTCTTCCAAATTCACCGTTTACCCGAGAATAAGCATTCAGCGTTTTCAGAATAACTCGCTCAACAACAGGTGCTTGCGAATCTTGGATTTCCCAGAAACCAAATTTTAATGGATTAATGGCGTTTTCGGCTTCATCACGTATTTCAAAGTGAAGGTGTGGGCCGCCAGAGGCACCGGTATTACCACCAATGGCAACAATTTCACCTTTTCTTACAGGTATATCTTTGGGAGAAAGAGTAAGCTCAATTTCCCACACTTGTTGATCATATTCTTTTTGACGCACGAATTGCTCAATACGTGTATTGAAGTTTTTGAGATGTCCATAAACAGTGGTGAATCCATTAGGGTGGGTAATATAAAGTACATTTCCATATCCACCACGCATAACTCTTATTTTTGATATATATCCATCAGCAGCGGCATAAACTTGGTAGCCTTCTACCCCCCCCGTGCGAATGTCAACACCAGCATGGAAGTGGTTTGTACGTAAATCGCCAAACCCACCCGACAAGGAAGCTTGTTGGCCAGGTTGAATTGGAAACATAAAATAGCCCTTTGGATAATATTTGTTTAGTGCTGTTTTCCTTCCTTGGGCAAAAGCCATATTTGTTGAAGTATCAGATACTAAATATAAAAGCAGCAAAAGTGTACTTAGGATACGTGTAATAATCATGGGTTAAATAGGTATTTACCAAATTCGTTTGATTGTTGTGGATTTTAAAATTTTTCAAAAATTTCAGCAAGACTTCCGATATTGATATTTTCCGAAATTGCTTGTGTTAAAATCATTCTATTGATTGGGTGGGGACAAGATCGTTTTTGTGAAAATGAATAAGTATGTTTTGTTGAATTGTATAAGCGAATGTCATCGGTAAAATATCAATGACATTTTATTTAATTTCAAAAAAATTACCCTCATCATCACAATTTATTGTGAGTTTGTATTGCGAGTTTTTTATTGAACCTTCGCAGAACCAAATATAAGTTTTGTTTCAACTTGTTAGAATACAGAATCTCTTTCATGTTCCAAATATTCAACAAAATCCAAAACATCCACCTTTAATTGGTCTGGTAGTTGAATGATTTTTCTCAAAAAGAATAGTGAATCACAGAATTTCGATGTTTTATTTAAACCAAAAAACATTATTTTACCTCAAATTCCAACATTTTCTCTCCTTCGATGAATGCTGATAGTGTATCACCAACTTTCACTGCAGCTACACCTGCTGGTGTTCCTGTAAAAATTATATCGCCAGTTTTTAGTGTAAAGTATCTCGAAATAAAAGAAATAATGGTATCAATCGGAAAAAGCATCATTGAAGTATTTCCTTCTTGACGAAGTTGATCATTTACGTTTAAATGAAATTTAAGATCCGTTAAATCTGCAAATTTTGATTTTGGAACAAATGCAGAAATAGGTGCAGATCCATTAAAACCTTTTGCTAAATCCCACGGTAAGCCTTTAGCTTTTAATTTTGATTGAACGTCCCGAGCAGTAAAGTCAATGCCAATACCCACTTCTTCGTAATATTTATGGGCAAATTTTTCCTCTATATTTTTCCCCATCTTGCTGATTTTTATAATAATTTCAACTTCATGGTGAATATCTTGCGAAAAATCAGGGTAATAAAATGGCTCGTTATCTTTCAAAATAGCCGTTTCAGGTTTTGTGAAAATAACGGGTTCGTCAGGGCGTTCGTTATTAAGTTCTTTGATATGTTCGGCGTAGTTTCGGCCAATAGCTATGATTTTCATAAAAAAAGTAAAATTTGAAGAAAAACTTAGGGATGAATTGACCATATTTGTACATGGAAAAACTAATCCTAATTACAAAATTAGGTAATAAATTGTTTGAAAGTACCCTTTATAGGGCATAATTTTTTAAGTTTTCCTAAAATTACTCGTTTAATATTACAATATTATACCCAAAAATTCGTAAATGCTTAATATTTAAGATTTAATAATTAATGAAAACACTACTGAAATCTTCAATTGCCTCAATCGCTTTAGTAAGTCTAATTTGGGCTTGCCAGCGTGTACCCCTGACTGGTCGTAAACAACTTGTCGGTTTTGTTTCAAACGAAACAATGATGAACATGAGCTTTACTGAGTATAAAGGTTTTATGGACACATCTAAGGTTGTTTCACTTAATGCGAAAGATGCTGAAATGATAGCTCGTGTGGGTGGGAGGATTAAGACAGCTGTTGAAAACTATTTGATTCAAAATAATTATAGCCATGTAATTGATGGGTATCAGTGGGAGTTCAAATTGGTTCAAAACAAGGAATTAAACGCATGGTGTATGCCAGGTGGAAAAGTTTGTTTTTATACAGGTATTTTACCAGTTTGCAAAGGCGAGGCAGGTGTAGCCGTTGTTATGGGTCACGAAATTGCTCATGCAATTGCCAGCCACGGACGTGAGCGTATGAGTCAAGCATTATTAGCCAACGGTATAACGCAGATTGGTGCAGTAGGGGCAGGTGTTTATACAGGTGATCAAAAGGTTATGGAAATCGTTGGTCAGGTTTTAGGAGTTGGGTCACAAGTGCTGTATACATTACCCAATAGCCGTAATCAAGAATCAGAAGCCGATAAATTAGGTTTAATTTTTATGGCAATGGCTGGGTATAATCCTCAAAATGCCGTAGAATTTTGGAAAAGAATGGCTGAGGCAGGTGCAAAGTCTCAAAAACCACCAAGATTTATTTCTACTCACCCGGCGGATGAAATTCGTATTGCCGATTTAGAAAAACAAATGCAACAAGCCCAAAAATATTATCAGGCTTATTCAGGTAAGTGACATTGTATGGAAATTAAAGAAATTTCAGCATCAGAAACTTGGCCACTCCGGCACAAAGTGATGTGGCCAAATAAACCGTTGGATTTTGTATTCCTTCCACTTGATGCAGAAGGAATACATTATGGTTTATTTGAAAATAATATTTTGATTTCGGTCATTTCTTTATTTATTAATAATCAAGAAGGACAATTTAGAAAATTTGCTACTGATGATTACTTTCAAGGGAGAGGATATGGTACAAAACTTCTTGATCATTTGATTGAAAAAGCCAAAAAACTTAATCTTAAAAGTTTAAAATGCGATGCCCGTATAACAGCAATCGAATTCTACCAACGTTTCGGAATGAAAGTTGCCTCGGATGTAGTCAGAAAAAATGGTATGGATTATGTAATGATGGAACTTGAATTTTAAACAATAATTTATTCTGAATAAAAACAATTACATTGTGCTAGAATCATTGGCAAAACTTTATGATAGAGACTTACAAAAACTGAGTAATGAAATTGATGCTTATTGTATGATTAGTTAAGTTAGAAACTCATCAGGAAATCTTTTTGTTTGTTTCTGATTGGTAATTTGAATTATTATATTGGGTATGGGTTGGGCGGATCTGATTTTGTCAGAAATTGACCGATGGAGTTCTAGAATAAGGATGTGCCGAAGGGAATACTAATATAAAAAATAGAAGCTACGCAAGCAATGCTTATACAAATTTTACCCGCTATTTCAAGCGAAACTTTAGTTCAAAGACATGCAGAAGAATTTTACGCTGGTAATGACAGTAATGTCTTTAATTGATTCATCTACTTTCGTATCTGAATTACCATCTTGGACAAATTAATTATCATCAGCGACTAATAAAATTGTTGAGAGTGTAGGGTTATGAATGTAAATTTGAATGGTTTAATCCGCATTCTACATTCTTAACGCTACACTTGAAGTACTATCTCCCAAAATCATCTTGCACTCTTACAATATCTTCTTCATCTGAAGGGTTTTCAGGGTCGGTATGTTGCCAAATTTCGGCGATAATTCCCCAACATTCAAGTCCAATCAAACGGTGTCTTTCTCCTTGCTTCAAGTTAATAATTGTTCCGAGCGGAAGTGTTTGAAGTTCGTTTTCTTCGTCAGTTTCGCTGGTTACTACTCCTGCAACTCCTCCGACTACTTTCCAGATTTCGGCTCTACGGAAGTGATATTGCCACGAAAGTCGTTTATGCGGTGCAACCACTAAAATTTTAGGGCTTAATTTACGCCCAATCCCAAAATCATTCAGAGATAAATGTGGAAAATAGGTTTCGATAAATTTAGGTGCTTGCGATTCATCCAAAACAAAAAAACCACCCCATGGACGACTTTGGTCTTGTTTATCAATATTAAATCCTAAATCAGTGATTACTTTTTCTACTGCTTTAAAAACTTCTGTTTTTCCTTTTTCGGCTAAAAAATTCATTTGAATATTTAAGAAAGAATTTTTATTGAATTATTATTGTATGCAAAAATAGTGTTTTGTTTGAAAATTCCTTATTAATTCTTTAATTGTCGAAAAAACATAATTTTTTATTAAATTTATTTAAATTATTAACGTTTCTTAATATAAAGTACAATGAATAAAAATATTCAAGTAGTATGATAAAAGTTGAGAAAATAGATTCATTTACGGGGCACCGGGATTGTGTATATGCTTTGGGACATTCTGATGATATACATAGTTTTTTTTCGGCTGCAGGCGATGGTTTTGTGGTAAAATGGAATTTGCAAAAGCCTGATGTAGGCGAAATGATTGCTAAAGTTAGGAATTCGGTCTATGCATTGGCGTATTTGGCAAACAAAAATCATCTTTGGATACTCGAAAACTTTGAAGGTATTCATATAATTGATATTGCTTCCAAGCAAGAAATGCTAACACTGAAATTGACCGCCACTAATTATTTTGATATACAAATTTATCAAAATTTAGCGTTTGTTGCTGGCGGAGATGGTGTCATTTCAGTTATCGAAACCGGAAATGCTACATTTGTGAAGCACATCAAAGCCTCCGAAATGAGTGTGCGATGTTTAGCAATTAATCCTGTTGAAAGAGAGTTTGCAGCAGGTTTCAGTGATAATTCTATCAAGATTTTTGATTTACACACTTTTGAACTTAAACAAGTCATTGTAGCACATCATAACTCCGTTTTTGCTTTAAAATATTCACCGGATTTTCAGTATTTGCTTTCAGGAAGTAGAGATGCTCGATTAAAAATTTGGGATGTTGAAAAAGGATATGAATTAGAAAATGAAATTGTGGCACATACTTTTGCCATAAATCATATTGATTTTAGTCCCGATTGTAATTATTTTGCTACTTGTAGTATGGATAAATCAGTAAAAATTTGGGATGCTAAAAGTTTTAAATTGTTGAAAGTTATCGATCGTGCAAGACACACAGGGCATGGAACCTCAGTAAATAAATTGCTTTGGACAAAATATAAGAATCAAATTATTTCAGCTAGCGATGATCGTACCATTTCGGTATGGAGAATTGATTTCTAAAATTATAGAATCGTCTTGTTTTTGAATAATTCTGTTAATATATAAGTATTAAACATACTTTTTTTGTTACTTTTGCTTATAAGCTAATATTTATTAGATTTTTGACTGAAAATATTTTTTTTAAGTATTTTTTTAATTAAAAAGGGCATCAACCCAGTGACCCATCATCAAAAAACGTTTCAGAATTCCCTAAAACATTTTTAACAATGAAGATTACACCCCTCGAAATTCGTCAACATGAATTCGAAAAAACTTTTAGAGGCTATAACATCGAAGAAGTAGATAGTTTTTTAGTTAATCTTTCTCAAGAATGGGAAAGACTACTAAATGAAAGTAAAATGCTAAGAATGCAGCTTGAAATAGCCGAAAAAGAAGCTAACAAGTTGCGTGAAATCGAAATGACGCTTTATAAAACGTTGAAAACTGCTGAAGACACCAGTACAATGATTACTGATCAAGCAAATCAACAGGCCGATAAGCATATTCAAGAGACTATATTACACAATGAAAAATTGTTGATGGATGCTCAAGAAAAAGCTAATGCAATCGTTAGACATGCCGAAGAGCAAGCAAGGTATATCAGAGAGGAGGTTTTGGGAGATATAAAATTGTTGGAACGTGATTTCCGAGCAATGGATCATTACAAAACTAATCTTTTGGTACAAATGCGTAGTCTTTCTAATTCTACACTTGAACATGTTCAGCGTTTTGAAGAAAAATTTGATAAAGAAGGAGTAAATGCTATGTTTAAAGAGGCTACCTCAATGCTGACTGTTGAGGAAAATGCCTTAACAAATGAGAAATCTGATAGCTCTCTTCTTCAAGATGTAATAAGCCAAGATGTTCAAGAAATGGTAGATACGTTTCCTACGATTAATGATGAAATTTTAGCAAATACACCAATTTCAACAGCTGAAACGCCTAAAGAAGAGCAAATTATTACAGAAAATTCACCAATTGAGCAGGTTGTTAATGAAGTAGGGTTTAGGTTGCCTGTAGGTCAAAAAAAACCAATTGCTGAAGAAATAGAAAGTGTTTTTGATGAAGAATCTTTTAAAACTGCCACAAATTCATCTTCGTCAGTTAATAAATATATTGAGCAGCAGGAAGATGATTTACAAGGCATTGTAAATAAAAATAATTCTCCAAAGTCTGATGAATTAGAAATTATCGAAGGCATCGGCCCTAAAATAGCCATTTTGCTGAATGATTCAAGTATTTTCACCTTCCGTGATTTGGCAATTACGCCGGTTTATAAAATTCAAGAAATTTTAGAAAATGCCGGACCACAGTTTGCACGCCAAGACCCTAGTACGTGGACTCAACAAGCCAAACTTGCTGCCGAAGGCCGTTGGAATGAATTAGACAAATTAAAACTTCATTTGATTGGCGGTCGTGAACCAAAGAAGGAGGAAAATGTTGAAACCCCTTCTCAAGTTAACACTTTACTTGATGCTAAAGTGGCAATATTTTCACCTGAATCAGAATTACTTCTTGCTGAAGAACCGAAATCTGTTGCTCTAGTAACTGAAGAAATCGAAGAGACTATTCCACCTTTTTCAAATGCACCTCTAATCCCAATTGAAAATAATCTGGATTCAGTTACAGAAGAAATGCTTGAAAAGGTGAATAAAGTAAAGGCTGCAATTAGAAAAGCAATGGTAGAAAAGAATGACTCGCCAAGCAAGGATAATACACCACTGCCAACTTTGAATAATGTTATTGCAAAAAATGAAAATACATCTGGTAGCTCATTTTTTGATAATTTATAATTAATGATTTATTTCAAGAAGGTTCAAGTAATATGCTTGAACCTTTTTTTTATTTTTTCTTAAAATTATTGTGATGGGAATTATCTCGCTTGAAGGTCTAGAGTTTTTTGCTTATCATGGATATTATGATGAAGAACAAAAAATAGGAAGTAAATTTTCAATTGATATAGCTATTACTGCTGATTTGAGCCGGGCAGCACAAGAGGATAAATTGAAGTTAACTGTCAATTATGAGGATATATACAAAATAGTAGCCGGTGTCATGAGTGAACGACACCGGCTACTTGAGCATATTGCTTATAAAATTACAGAGACTATCAAGACTAAATTTCCTCATGTTGAGGCCATAACTGTCAATGTTTCAAAGTTTAACCCTCCACTTGGTGGTATTTGTCATCGTTCAAAAGTGACAATTTCAATACCCTAGACCTTAATTTGGCTGAGGTTTGGTTAGCTTTGATGGCTTCCATTGATTATTTCGCGTATTTACATCTGGCAATTTATTATCAGGGTCTATTAAGATTGATTCGATAGCTGATTTTGAATCATGTCTGAAACTCCAAGTGCTACCACGTTGCCAAATTTCGTAAGGCAGTACAACTCGTTTTTTTGTTCCATCTGCTTCTTTAATTTCTAGGGTTACTGGCATAGGCATTTTTTCTAAGTTCTCAATGGTAATTACAGATCCTTTAGTAGCATCTTGTTGAATGTAGGTTACATCTCTTACTCCTTGATCAATTTTCCAATCGTTTACATACCAGCCTTTCCAAAACCAACCTAAGTCTTCACCCGCAGCATCTTCTATCGTTCTAAAGAAATCGAGCGGTGTTGGATGTTTAAATGCCCAACGGTTTACATATTCTTTAAATGCATAGTCAAAACGTTTTTCTCCAATTACCAATTCACGCAGCATCGTGAGACCATAACCTGGCTTCATGTAAGCTGTGACTCCTAAATTATTATCTTGAATTACGTCAGGAATATTTACTATTGGGTCACGGTCATAATAATATGGTGTCATCTGACGAATGTTTTCCGGGCTATAATATTCTCCTCCATTGAAATTTTTGGTAGAAAGTGAATTGATAAAGGTATTAAAGCCTTCATCCATCCAAGCATATTTACGCTCATTACTCCCAACAATCATTGGAAACCAATTATGTCCAAATTCGTGGTCAGTAACCCCCCAAAGACTTTCGGTTTTATCTCTATAATCACAGAATACGATGCCGGGGTATTCCATTCCAGCAACAACCCCCGCTACGTTTACTGCATTTGGGTAACTATATTCAAATACGTATTTTGAATAGAATTCTATACAAGCTTTTACATATTCAGAAGAACGCCCCCAAGCGTCATTGCCATTACTTTCTTTCGGGTATACGGATTGAGCTAAGGAGGTCTTACCACTTGGCAAATTGATTTTACATGCATCCCAGATAAATGCTTTTGAACTTGCCCAAGCCACATCCCGTGCTTGTTTACACTTAAATTTCCATGTTAAAGTACCCTCGGTTGTTGGACGCGACTTTATATCATTTACCTCATCAACACTTCTGATAATTACGGCTTTATCGCTGTTTTTGGCTGAATTAATTCGTTTGATTTGTTCGGCTGTCAAAACTTCATTTGGATTTATTAATTCACCCGAACCAACTACTAGGTGATTATATGGCACAGTGACATTATACTCAAAGTCGCCATATTCTAAATAAAACTCACCTGCACCCAAGTATGGTAATGTATTCCAACCTTCAACATCATCGTAAACGGCCATTCTTGGATACCACTGTGCAACTTCAAATATTGTGCCATCCTGAGTATCTTGCTTACCCATACGGTCAGAACCATACTGAGGTATTTTGAATGAATAAAAAATCTTGATTTTAACTTCTTCGTTAGGTAAAATTGATTCAGCCAAACGAATCTGCATACGAGTATCATCGATTAAATGCTCAGCATAAATTGATTTTAAAGATTGTTTTTTTCCTATTTGGGTGTTTTTTTCTACACTTACAAACTTTACGGTATAACCGCCGTCGAATCCAGTATTGCCGAAACGACCACCAGTAATTGAAGTAGTTTTGCCACCTCTCGACTCACTATTAAACTGATTTTGGTCAAGTTGTAGCCAAATGAAAGGTAATTTGTCTGGACTGTTATTCTTGTAAGTAATCTCTACATCGCCAGCTAATGCATTAGCTTCCTCATCGAGTTTGATATTAATTTTATAATCTGCTTTGTTTTGCCAATACATTGGTCCAGGCGAACCAGTTCCGCTTCGATATGCAGTACCTGGCATAAAATTGAATAGCGGATTGAAGGCATCTCGGTGGTCATATTTAGATATTGTTGGCATTTGTGCGTTCACTTGTTGACCAACCGCCAAGGCACAGAATAAAAATAACTTACTAATTTTCATGAGAGTATAATGATTTGCTTAAAAAATTTTATTTGTTTTTTCAAAAGGTATAATGCCATATCAAAACGGTAAAGTAATAAATTTCGTTTATGAATAGGTAGTATTATTTTAAAAATTCAATATGACTTTGAATGGAGCAATTTTTTTTCTTCTTTTTATTGTTGTTTTATCATAAAATTTATGACCAATAATTTATAATATAAAATGACTTATTTTATTGAATCAGAATACTTAACCAATAATTTTTATGAGATTTTAGCTTGTCTAAAGGTAATTTTTTCATAAATTGGCAAAAAAATTTAATACATACTATTTCTGTAAACTTAATTCAGCACCTGATTGGAGTATTTTACAAACAGAAATCACAAAAATTATTCAAAAATGAAATCTAAACTATTTTCCGTGCTAGCTTTAGCAATACTTTTTCCTTTAGTTGGGTTTGCTCAGCAGCTAAATTCAAAATGTAATTTACTGCCTTACTCGATTTTTAAAGCATCATCGGATGTAACACCAGTAGTATTAAAAGTACTTGGTACAAGTCCCCAGTTTGGTGAAATTCCCAAACATACCTCTATATCTGCTTATAGTCATTTAAAATCTGTTTACGCTAAAAATACCAAAAATAGTAGAACTGAGATTAATGAGCTATTGCAAGCATTAGGCTACAGTGGATTTAATGATCCTGAATTCACAAGTAAAAGTTTAACTCCGGAGATACTTCCTGCTGGAACTGTTGGTTGGATGGGTGCTTATTCACGCGGACACAAATATGCTTGGTCAAGATTAGGCAACGATTTTCCAACCTTCAAAATTTATGCGAAAGGCGGAGAGTGTTTTCTTTATATAATGAAGAAATGTGGTAATGCGTTTTATACTCCAGCCCCTAATTGCCCAGTTAGTCCATGTCCATGTCCAGAAGGTTATGTATGTAATGCCCAAGGATGTTGCGAGAAAATTCCGGTTCCACCAGTTTTCTGTAAAACACAAACTATCAATGTTTCAGGTAGTGGTCAAATAAGTAGTGGTGATGTTTTAAATACAAGTAAAACGATGGAAATCATTGCCGTAAATACAGTATCAGGTATTACAAAAGGCCTACTATTGGGTTCGTTTCCTGTACCAGTTCGATCTACTTATGATTTTAATGTTAAAGGTGAAGCTCAATATTCAAAAACTGTTGAGGTTTGTACCGAAGCAAATTCTACTCCAGCACCAATGAATTTGTCACTACCATTGAACCTGAACTATAAAATAACCAAAAATGACGTTTTGGTTGGAGAGGGTGAGAAACTGTATTTAAACGTTACAGAGGACCAATTCAAAGCTTTAAGTAAAGCTTATAAAGCAGTGAATATAGTTACTTCTAGTAATTCAAATTTGGAAGCTATATCAAAGAAAATATCATCTAGTACTACGACAGAGACAGCTACAATAGCCTTTGGTGGTGATGAGCCTAAATGTGCAGACCAAAAAATTAATTTCTTAGGAAAAACCGAAATTAAAGATGGTAGTGTAAAAATTGGATCTAACAATGTTACAATCATCGGAATTTATAAGAAAACTGGTAAATTAGATAAAGGAGAAATGCCTGAGAAGTATCTTTGCCTTGGAAGCTTTCAAGTACCTGTGAAATCTGCTTATGAGTTCACAACTTCTGGCGGTAGTGATATTTCAAAAATCGTAAGAGTTTGTTCTAAAGATGGTGCATCACCAGCTGATCAAAATATTAATGTTCCAGTTAAAATGACATACAATTTTACTAAACAAGACGTAACACTTGGCGACTACAATAAATTATATGTTAGCCTTACTGAAAAACAGTATAAAGCTTTAAGTAAAAATTACAACCGTTGTTGCACAGAAGGTGGCGATGGCGAATGTAAATAAGAAATAGATTGGAATGAATAAAAAAGAAGCCCTATTCAAAAAATGAGTAGGGCTTCTTTTTTATACTCATAACTAATTGTTGTTATGAGATAAGGGTAAAAAGTTGTTTATGTGCCTGATATTCTCGAATGCCTATTGCTTTCGATGAAGTTATATCTACTACCTAGGTCCAAAGACTACGTTTTTTTTTATTAACTTATTTTTCCATAATCTTTTAACAATCATTGTTTTACATTCATAATTGTGTTTTTAAAAAAAATCATCACTTAGAAAATAAAGTGATGATGGAAATTTTTTTTAAAATTTTTATGTTTTTAACTTTTTCTTTTTTGCCGCTGGAAATAATATATTATTTAAAATCAAACGATAACCAGCCGAATTTGGATGTAGATTCAAATCAGTTGGCTCTTCGCCAACATAATGCTGATAATCTTCAGGGTCGTGGCCGCCGTAAAAAGTCCAGAAGCCCTTTCCAGCAGTTCCATGAATATACCTTGCCTCGCCAATTGAACGATTCTCAGCAAGCGTAATAACATCTGGTTTGATGAATTGCTTTTTGAATGCAGTTGTTTGGCCCATAAAACCTTTAATTAAATTAGCATGGTTTTGTGTGAGCATCGTAGGAATTGGGTCCCATTTAGCAGAAAACTGAAATAATGAAAAATAATCATTATTTTCTGTGACACCCCGCTCTTCTTGTTGATTATCAATACTCGAAAATTCCATTTCATAGGGATTTGTAATCAGTCTGAAATCTTTGAAGGCAAAGCAATTTTCGTATTTAATTTTGCTCTCAGCATTTGGGTCAGCACCGTCTCCATCATAAGGAGCTTCAACAATATCAACACCATCGGCGGCAAGAGCAATATCAAAAGTATCGGTTGCATTACACATTGCAAACATATAACCACCACCGAAAATAAAATCTCTAATTTTTCTTGAAACACCTAATTTCAAATCAGGGATTTTTGTGTAGCCAAATTTTCTGGCAATGGTTTCGGCTTCTTGTTTTTGTTCTTGATACCAAGATTGACCACGCATACGTAGAAATTTTCCAAATTGACCAGTAAAATCTTCATGGTGAAGGTGAAGCCAGTCGTATTCTGGAAGTTTATTTTCTAAAACTTCTTCATCGAAGATTTTATCATAAGGAATCTCAGCATATGTAAGAACCAACGTGACTGCGTCGTCCCATGGTTGTGTAGTTTTTGGTGAATATACAGCTATTTTTGGTGCTTTATTTAATTTTACAGCATCCATATTGGCATCATTAGAGGCAATTATGTTTAAAATCGATTGTGATTCTGCCTCTGAAACCACTTCATAACTTACACCACGAATTACGCACTCATTGATAAATGTTTGTGATGCTGTAAATAAAAAGCTACCACCTTTATAATTAAGCAGCCATTCAACCTCGGCTCCATGAGTTTTTAATAACCAAAAAGCTATTCCGTAGGCTTTTAAATGATTTTTTTGCGTTTCGTCCATCGGAATTAGAATGCGATTTGCAAATAAATTTGATGCAATTGAAAACGTCAGCAGAATAAATAGTGTCAGTTTTTTCATTATTTTCTATAAAAATTATGTAATCAAATGTAGTAATCTTTATAGTAATTATCAACGAAATAGCTATTTGATTATTAGTTAGGAGTCAATGAATTTTTATAAGTAATTTTAAAAAAATAGGCTCTTCAACCTAAAACGCATTGTATTGGCTAAAAAAAATGATAAGCGGTTGAATCACCTATCTTAATCGTTTGTGCTTTTGGAAACTCTTGATGAATTTTGTAATATTGAAATCTAAGTACAGAACGTACTATATATAAGGCAAAAAAATGAATTTAAAAGAAAACGTTAGCGAAGGTTTACGCTCCATCAAAGGCAATATGCTGCGTACGGTACTTACGGCTTTGATTATTGCAATTGGTATAACATCATTAGTCGGAATCCTGACCGCTATTGATGGCATGCAAAGTTCTGTAGATAATAGTTTTGCTGGACTTGGTGCAAACTCATTTGATATTAAAGGTCCACGTATGTTTCGTCGCCGAAGTGGGGGAATAAACGACAAAGATTTTCCACCCATTGAGTACCGTGAGTCGAAGCAATATAAAGAATTTTTTCAAGCAAAAAATTCAGAAGCAACAGTTAGTATTTTTACAAGTGTAACGGGTTCTGCTCAGTTGAAATATAAATCGATTAAGACAAATCCAAATAGTTTGATTAGAGGAATTGATACGGATTATCTCGATATGAAAGGTTATAAATTGATTTCAGGGCGGAATATAAATGATAATGATATTGATTTTACGAATAATGTAGTGATTTTGGCCAATGAGTTAGCAGTTTCACTTTTTCCAAAAGAAAGCCCGATTAATAAAGAAATATCTCTACTTGGATTAAGGTTCAAGGTCATTGGAGTTTTGGAGAAGAAAGGTAGTATAACAGGTGGAGGAGACGACCGTGTAGCACTTGTGCCACTCGAGACTGGTCGTCAAATTGCTGGTAATAGAAAATTAACATTTGATATTACGACTTCGGTAAAAAATGTTTCAGACATGGATTATATTATTGGAGAAGCTGAAGCAGTCATGCGTAGGGTAAGGAGGGATGCGATTGGTAAACCCGCTTCATTTGCTATTGAACGCTCAGATGCTTTAGCAAAAGATTTTGAAGAAGTTACGGGCTATCTGCGAGTAGGAGGCTTTGGAATTGGAATCATTACTCTGTTAGGTGCGGCCATTGCTTTAATGAATATAATGATGGTGTCAGTTACAGAACGTACCCGCGAAATTGGAATCAGAAAAGCCATTGGAGCAACTCCATTCAAGATACGTTTACAGTTTTTGATGGAGGCAATTGTAATTTGTATTTTGGGTGGTATCGCTGGAATTATTATGGGAATTGGCATCGGAAATGTAATTGCAAAACTTATCAGTGATAAAAGTAGTTTTATAATTCCTTGGGCTTGGATAATGATGGGCTTTGTTGTTTGTGTATTTGTTGGCATTTTATCTGGATTTTACCCAGCTTATAAGGCTTCCAAACTTGATCCTATTGAGTCTTTGAGATATGAATAATTCGAATATAAATGCACTAAAAAACCTCATAATATACAAATTATGAGGTTTTTTTGTAGTTTAAAATTGAATAATTAATTCGTCAAAGAAATAATAACATGACTTTTTTAATAATTTCAAGAAAATAAAAAACCGGTTGTTGCGTTATAATCTAATTTTTCACTCATTTTACGCAAAGTTTTTTATATCAAGCTTTATATTTTCCTGTATTTTGAATTAGAAATAATTCAATTGAAAAATCACTCTGAGTTTGTATTTGGTAAAGAATCAATCTATTTGGATAGGATAGTTTTCTTATATTCAATTGAATTTTGCAGTGTATGAAAAACAATTAATATAGAAAAAATATCGAAATTTAAAATACATTTCTAAGATTGAAGGAAAGGTTTTGAATCTGTAAAGAAAACAAATGAAATCCGATTATTTATCAAAAATCAAATCTTCAGGTTTTGGGTAAGAAATCAGTTTTGAGAAATCAACTTTCCAAAAATCTAAATCGAGCAATTGATTTTTAGCACATTGGGTAAGGGTAATCACCACCTCAATTCCGTCTTTATCTTCATATTTTGTTTGAATTAGGTCATCTTTATAAGGTGAAAAATCAGGATTTCCCAAACTAATACTTCCCATTTTACCTCCTTCATATTCTTCGACATCTTCATTGATTGGATATTGCTCGGTAGTTAACCCAAGTTTTTCCAATAAAAATATGATTAATTTTTGTTCGTTTTCTCTTATTTTTCGGTGTTTTTCCATTGAATGTCTGATATTTTTCTTTAAAATTAACAAATTACAAGCTTAAAAATCAAAAAAAGGGCAGATAATCGTTAAATTATCTGCCCTGAGAATTGAATATTTGAAATCAAATTACTCCTTTATCACGAAATCTGAATCCTTAAGACCCTTGTTTACCTTAACAGATTGCACCTCTGATGTGATTTCGCCCATTTGGCCAGCACTTCTTTTAGTTTGAGAAGGTAGCATTACCTCAACACCTTTGAATTTTTTGTAGTTTAAGTAGAAAACATTATTTTCAAATTTTCCTCTAGGAGTTTCATTCATCGAATAAGTTTTTACTTTCAATCCAGACTCGACATCATAAAAGTCGTTCCATTTTTTTCCGTCAGTCGAGGCAAGTTCTAGTTTGTAAGCATCTTTGTCTCCAACTTTTTCTTTGCCAACAACTGTGCGAGTGATTCCCATTTTGTCATATAGTGTTTCTGAAAATGGATTACTTCTCAACGCTGCCATTTGTGCTTCTTTACCTTCCATTGGGGGGCGATTCCCTCCACCAAAGCTACTACCACTTTTCATTTTGTTGCCATCATAAATTGTATTCATCACTTCGTTTCCATTAGCAAAAACTGACATTGCGTAGCGGTCTGGAAATTTGAATTTCATTTCGGTTTCGGATGTTCCTCTTTGAGTTTCACTTGTGCTGCTAATTGTTAAATCTTGAATTTTAGCAATGGCTTCTTTGCCTCCGATGGCAGTCAAATATTTCTCTAATATTGCATCGGCACTTGGTGTATCTTGTGCAAAAGTTCCAAATGTCATTAAAGAAAATACAGTTACAAATAATTTTTTCATTGTTTTTGAATTTTGATTGTATTTGATATTTATATAAACAATTTACTCAAAAGTAAAGTTTTTATTTTAATGTACATACAAAAATCTTTACGATGTACATAAAAATTTAATAAATAATGACAAAAGAAAAAGTAGCAATTTTTTGGTTTCGACGTGACCTCCGTTTAGAAGATAATGCTGGACTTTATCATGCTTTAAAAAGTGGATATAAAGTTTTGCCAATTTTTATATTCGATAGAAATATCTTGGATAAACTCGAAAATAAGAAAGATCAACGAGTAGAATTTATTCATAATGCTCTTACCGATATAAATTCACAGCTACTTAGCCTTGGCTCTTCAGTATTAATAAAGAATGGATATTATATCGAAATTTGGAAAAATATAATTTCTGAATTTGAAATTACAGGGGTTTATACGAATCACGATTATGAAAAATATGCAATCGAACGTGATAATCAAATTGGAGAGATGCTCAAAGCAGAAGGTATAGCATTTTATACTTTTAAAGACCAAACTATTTTTGAGAAAAATGAAGTCTTGAGCGGAGCAAAAACTCCTTACACCGTTTTTACGCCGTATAGTCGAAAGTGGAAAGAAACACTTAATGAATTTTACTTGAAATCTTATACAACCGAAAAATATTTTACAAATTTCATAAAAACAGATTCTTTCAAAATTCCCACTTTAGCGGAAATTGGTTTTATTGAAACAGGTGGTGTGTTCCCAAAAAAAGAAATACAGAAAGAATTGATAAAAAAATATGATGAAGTAAGAGACATACCATCAATTCTTGGAACGAGCCGTTTAAGTGTACACTTAAGGTTTGGAACCGTTAGTATCAGAAAATTAGCTAAGCAGGCAATTAACTTAAATGAAAAATGGTTGAATGAACTCATTTGGCGAGATTTCTATATGAATATTCTTTATCACTTTCCTCATATTTGCGAAGGTCATGCGTTTAGAAAAGAATATGATAACATTATTTGGCGAAATAATGAAACCGAATTTAAAAAGTGGTGTGAAGGAAAAACTGGGTATCCAATTGTAGATGCTGGTATGCGTGAACTAAACGCAACAGGGTTTATGCACAACCGAGTCAGAATGATTACAGCTAGTTTTTTAATTAAACATTTGTTGATCGATTGGCGTTGGGGAGAAGAATACTTTGCTAAAAAATTATTAGATTTTGACTTTTCAGCAAATAATGGAGGTTGGCAATGGGCATCAAGCAGTGGTTGTGATGCTGCCCCGTATTTCAGAATTTTTAATCCGACCTCTCAAACAAAGAAATTTGACCCTGAACTAATATATATTAAAAAGTGGATTCCTGAATTAAATACTTTTGAATACCCTCTTCCGATTGTTGAGCATACTTTTGCTCGCGAAAGAGTCTTGAAAGCTTACAAAGATGTATTACAGAAAAAGTAAATTGATTTGTTACTTCAAGACGAAGTGAGTATTTTTGATTTAGGGTTAATTAATCCTAACTAAATGTAATAATATACAATGACATTTCTTGATCAATCTGCTCAGTACATTTTTAATAAACATCCACTTTCACAACTGAAAAATATTTGTGTAGTTTTACCGAGCCGAAGAGCAGTTTTTTATTTCAAACAAGCTTTAGCAAAACAATCTAGTTCTCCGTTTATATCGCCAGAGATTCTTGCAATGGATGATTTTGTAATGCAAATGTCTGGTGTAAACCAAATTGATGCTGTTAGTCTGTTGTTTGAACTTTACAAAACTTTCAAGAAATATGACCCCGAAGTGAAGTTTGAAAGATTCATTTCTTGGGCTCCGACTTTACTCCGAGATTTCGACACCATTGACCTTTACCTAGTTAATAATCCCAAATCTATTTTTGAATATATGAGCGAAACGAAGGTTTTGGAAAGATGGAATCCTACTCAACTTCGTAATGAAAAGCCAGAATATCTGATAACTCCAACTATTGATAAATACTTCAAACTCTTCGAGAATATTTATAGTGTTTATGTTGAACTTCAAAAAACATTGAGTACTAAAGGTTTAGCCTATCGAGGTATGGCCTATCGTACTTTAGCAGAATCTGTAAAACAGCTTCTTGTTGAAAAAAATGAAAACAATAAACTATTTGATAAATACTATTTTATAGGTTTCAATGCCTTGAGTGCTTCTGAGGAAAAAATCATAGAAACGCTCATTAAATCCGATAGAGCCGAGACACTTTGGGATACAGATAATTATTTAATAAGTCCAAGATACAATCACAAAGCTGGAATAGTTTTGCGGTCATATAAAAAATCTGAAAGATTTGGTAAATGGAATTGGGAAACTAATGGACTTCTCAAAGGTGAAAAACAAATTAGAATAATCGGTGTTGAAAATACAACACTCCAAACAAAAATTGCTGGTCATATATACGCTGAAGCTTTTACCATAAATCCTGCAGTTTCGACTGTAATAGTTTTGGCTGATGAGAATTTATTGCAGCCAATGATGCATTCCCTCAATGAACGTATCTCAGATTTTAATATTACAATGGGGCTTTCTTTAAGGGGTTCTATGTTATTTACATTAATTGACGCAATTTTTGAACTTCAACAAAATATTGTCGAATTCAAAACAAAAAAAGGTGATATAATAAAATTGCCGAAATATAGCCACAGACATATTTTCAAAGTTTTGAATCACCCGTTTTTAAAACAGTACGAGCAAATCAAATATACGGCAGAAATTAAATCAAAATCTCAAGAGAGAAGTGTATTTAGAAAAACGCTTTCCGAAATTATAAGGGCAAATAAAGTTTACCTGAGTCAAGATGAAATGTTGGATTTTGGGAATAATGAACCTATTTTTAAAATTTTATTTTCGCGATGGGGTGACAATCCTCAAAAAGCACTGTTATCATTTTATGATTTAATCGACGAACTCCGTATTGTCTATCGAGATTCCAAAGATGCTATTGAAACAGAGTATCTATATTTGTTTCTCACCATTTTAAATCGTCTTGATAAAATACTATTTCAAAATCGAGAGCTGAGTTTAAGAAGTTTTAAGCATTTTCTGTATGAACTTATTAAACAAGAAAAAATCCCGTTTAGTGGTGAACCAGTTTCAAATCTTCAAATTATGGGTATGCTTGAAACCCGATGTCTTGATTTTGAACGAGTAATAATTTTGTCTGTAAATGAAGGAATTTTGCCATCCACCAAAAAGACAAACTCGCTTATACCGTTTGATGCATGTATTGAATACCATCTTCCTGTACATACAGATCAAGATGCAGTAATGTCTTATCACTTTTTTAGATTATTGCAGCGGGCTAAAGAAATTGATATTTTATATGTGATTCCTGATGGAGAAGGGCTTGGTGGCGGAGGTGGTGAAAAAAGTAGATTTATTTTACAGATTGAAAATGAGTTGGTAAAAGAAAATAAAAATATTAACTTATCTTATCCGAAGATAAATTTTGGAAAATATACTAATATTGAAGTAATTAATAAAGTTGAGATTTTAAAGAATGACGAAATTCTTAAAAATATCAGTAGGCTGATTTCTGAGAATGGGATTTATCCAACTTCACTCAATAAATATTTAAACTGTTCGTTGCAATTTTATTTTGATAAAGTAGCCAAAATTTCAAAACGAGAAGAAATTGACGAAAATTTTGGTGCTGATATTTTTGGCACTTGGATTCATGATACTCTAGAAAAAATTGACAAAGATTATGGCCCATTAATTTTTGAGGAAAATATTAACAAAATTATTGATGAATTAGAAATACGATTAGATGATTCTTATCAAGAAAAATTTGGTGGCTTCATAGTAGAGTCGGGCATGAATTATTTATTGAAACAAGTAGCTGAACAGTTGCTAAAGAGTTTTTTTGAAAATCAGAAAATAACGCAAAGTTTCCCTATTGAAGTTATTGAGACCGAACAGTTGATAGAGCTTGTTTATGAAAAAGTTATTTTTGGCAAATCTCAGAAAATAAAAATTGCTGGACGCATAGACCGTATCGAGAGAGAAGGAAACGTATTGAAAGTAATTGATTATAAAACTGGAATAGTTGTAACTAAAGATTTAGAAACTCCCAAAGACCTGACCTTAGAAAAAGCTCTTGTTGTACCCGAAAAAGAAAAGCTTCGCCAACTGTGGTTATACCAATATCTTGTACTAAAATCAATGAAAGAACAAAAGCTCATCATTGGTGGAGAGAAATTTGAAAATTATGGAGTAATAGCTAAAATTTACTCATTACGTAATTTAAAAGAAAAATTAGAAGTAAATTTGAGTTTTGAAAGTGATACAACAATTTTTAGTTTTATTGAGAAATCAGAAGAAATCCTTACCCAAATTATAACTGACTTATTGAACCCAGAAATACCGTTTATCCAAACGACCGAAATCAAAATTTGTGAGAAATGCGATTTCAGAGGGATATGTGGTAAATAATATTTGCTAAACTTGAAAACTAAAAATAAAATTTCTGAAGATGGCATAATAAATATTCCATTTCTTGACTTAAAGTTGATAAATCGATCATACGAAATAGAATTAAATATTACGGTAAAAAATACAATTGCCTCAGGTTGGTTCGTGCTAGGTGAAGAAGTCAAGAAATTTGAAAAATCTTTTGCCAGTTTTTGTGGTGTGAAACATTGTATTGGGGTTGCCAACGGTCTTGATGCTTTGGTTCTTTTATTAAAGGCATCGAATTTTTCTCCAAATTCGGAAGTAATCGTACCATCCAATACTTATATCGCAACCATTTTGGCAATCACTCTAGCTGGATATAAACCAATTTTAGTTGAGCCAGATTTGGATACCTATTTGATAGACCCAACAAAAATTGAAGAAAAAATTACTCCATACACAAAAGCTATATTAGTTGTGCATCTTTACGGTAAATGCTGTGATATGGAGTCGGTACTTAGCGTTGCACAACGATTTAATTTAAAAGTTTTTGAGGATGCGGCTCAATCTCATGGTGCCATTTATAAAGGAAAGCGGGCTGGCAATTTAGCAGATGGTGCAGGATTTAGTTTTTATCCAACAAAAAATTTAGGAGCTATGGGTGATGCAGGGGCAATTACAACAAATGATGATTCACTCGCTGAAGCACTAAGAACAAATCGAAATTATGGTTCGAGTAAAAAGTACATTTTTGATTATCAAGGTTTGAATAGTCGTTTAGACGAATTGCAAGCCGCCGTCTTAAACGTTAAAATTATAAATCTTGAATCTGATAATTTTATTCGTAAAAAAATAGCAACAAGATATTTAACTGAAATAAGTAATCCGAAAATCATACTTCCTCCAGCAGATACTCCTCAACAAGATGTGTGGCATTTATTTGTTGTTAGAGTTAATAATCGAGAAGAGTTTAGAGAATATCTAACAGAAAATGGTATTGGCTCTGATATACATTATCCAATCGCTCCACATAAGCAATTGGCTTACCGAGAATGGAATAATAAAACATTTACGATTGCCGAAAAAATTCATAACGAAGTTGTGAGTATTCCTCTTAATGTAGTTTTATCTGAAAAAGAAATTAACTATATAATTGACAAATTAAATAAATATTAATTTCTTCAATTATAGAAATTTATTTAATGAAAAAGCATAACCTAAAATTTCTATCAGTCGTAGTACCTGTATATAATGGAGCGAATACCATTGTTAAGCTTGTAGAAGCCCTACAAGCCGAATTACATCAATATGATTTTGAAATAATTTTGATCAATGATGGTAGTCTTGATAATTCTGAAAAAGTTTGTAAAATTTTAGAAGCTGAAAATACTAATCTAAAATTTTTCTCATTACGTAAAAACTTCGGTGAATTTAATGCTGTGATGTGCGGTTTAAACCATGTTGAAGGAAAATATACAGTGATTATTGATGATGATTTTCAAAATCCACCTTCAGAAATTATTAAATTGGTCGATAAAGCACAGTCTGAAAATTTTGATGTAGTTTACACTTATTATTATGAGAAAAAACATAATTTTTTTAGAAATTTTGGTAGTTGGTTAGTTAATCGTCTTACTACCTCATTGCTACAAAAACCATCGGACCTATATTTGTCGAGCTTCAAACTTATTAACTTTGAAATAATTCAAGAAATTATAAAGTATAAAGGGCCGTACCCATATATTGATGCTCTCGTTTTTCGAATCACAAACAATATTGGTAAAATACAAGTTAAGCATAACGCTCGATTGGAAGGAGAATCGAATTATACTTTAAAAAAAATAATAATACTTTTTATGACTATTATTTTTGGATATTCTATCTTACCAGCTCGGATTATTTTGTCAATTGGTATTTTTGCAGTGTTTCTCTCGATCCTCCTACTCATGCTATTTGTTTTTGGAATTATATCCGATTGGGGGATTGCTATTTTTATTTTCTTAGGTGGAGCCCAACTCACTTCACTCGGTGTCATTGGAGAATATGTTTCGAAAGCATTTTTGTTTCAAAGTCAAGCTCCACAATATGTTGAGAAATAATATAAATATAACTTCCATAAAGAATGCTAATCAATTATAATGAATATAGAATGATGTATGAAGCCGAAGATAAGCTTTGGTGGTATAAGATTCTATATGAAAAAGTTTTAAATGAAATACAGAATAAATTTGGAGAAAATAAATATATAAAAATTCTTGATGCTGGATGTGGAACGGGTGGATTAATGAGTTTTTTGATAAAGCAAGGATACAAAAATATTCAAGGTTTCGATTATTCAAAAGATGCAGTCAATTTTTGTAAAGAACGAAATCTCAATGTAAATCAATTAGATATAACCTATTTTAAAAATGCATTTAAAAATGAAAATTTTGATTTGATTATTAATAATGATGTTTTATATCAATTCGATAACTCTACAATTAGAAATATATTTAATATCTTCCAATCAATACTAAAGTCGGA
>NZ_CALCZQ010000038.1 GCF_937903345.1 uncultured Emticicia sp.
TTCCCTACACGACGCTCTTCCGATCTAATCTTTATTATTCGTCAAACGTCATTTAAAATAAAATTCTATGCAATCAGCATCACTCGATAACGAAAATAAGCGAAATCAAACAACTGCTTTTTTATTGAGTTTAGTAATCTACGCTCTATTTTTAGGTTTATTGTTCTTTTTTGAATTAATATATATACCACCTGAAGAAATAGAAGGAATTGAACTTAATTACGGGGTAGATTTAGTGGGGACTGGGGATATTCAAACAACCAATAAAGCTAATGTCTCTCCAAATAATTATGATGTAAAATCTTCAGAAAAAACTGAGACAGAAATAAAACCATTAAAAACTAAACCAATTGTAACTTCTCCTTCAGTTGAGAAAGTTGAAAAGGTGAAATCGGCTCCAGCAAAACCCTTAATTACAGCTGATGATGAAAAAAGCCCGGTTATTGAGAAGGAAACTAATAAAGCTGTAAAAAAAACAGAAACTAAACCAACAGTAAAACCAGCTCCCGAAGAAAATAAAACTAAACCTGCTCCAGCCAAAATTGAACCGCCAAAACCAGAACCAGTAAAACGTTCGGTTGAAGAAGGCTCGATTATGAAAAAAGGTGGTACAGGTTCGGGAAGTGGAGCCAAATCTAATAGTTCATCGAACGGAACAATCGGGACTCGTGATGGCGTTGGAGGAAATAACAATGGTGATGGAAAGAAAGGTGAAGTTGGTGATAAGGGAGACCCTCGAGGAACTCCTGATGGGAAAAGTATGATGGGAAAAATAGGTAAAGGTAGTGGTTCAGGAGCTGCAATCGGTGGACTTAGTGGATGGAATAAACGAAAACTTGCGTTGCCAGATGATGGCTCTTCTGAAACAGGAAAAATTGTATTTAAAGTTACTGTTGATGATTCTGGTGATGTAGTAGGTATTAGTGTTGTTTCATCGACTGTTAGCCCTTCTGTACAGAACTTTTACAAAAATTATATTCAACAAAAATTGGGTTCAGTTCTTTCTCCAGCAGGCACACCTCCTCCTAGAGCGACTGGCACAATTACAATTAATATTCAATCGGGAATTTAATTATCATAATAAAGTATAAATCAAAGGGCATCTTAAGGGTGTCCTTTTTTTTATCCCATTTATTCATTCAAATTCATTTTCTGTTTTGCCTCTATATTCTTAGCTTTGTATAATTGTATATTATCTCAAATGTCGTATCAAGAAACTATAGATTATTTGTATTCACTACTCCCTGTTTTTCATCGTGATGGTGAAAAAGCTTATAAGGGTGATTTGACTAATATCTTAAGAATTTCCGAATATTTAGGAAATCCTCATTTAAAGTTTAAAACCATTCACGTTGCAGGTACAAACGGAAAAGGGAGTACTTCACACTATTTATCAGCAATCTTACAAAGTGCTGGTTATAAAACTGGACTTTATACATCTCCACATCTAAAAGATTACACTGAAAGATTCAGAATAAATGGTATATCTATAGAAAAAACGAGTATAATTGCGTTCGTTCATAAACATAAAAGCTTTTTTGAGGAACTTAAACCTTCTTTTTTTGAATTGAGCGTTGGAATTGCATTCGATTTTTTTGCAAAAGAAAAAGTTGATATAGCTGTTATAGAGGTTGGTTTAGGTGGTCGACTTGATTCTACAAATATAATTACACCTGAATTAAGTGTCATTACTAACATTGGTTTTGACCATGTAAACATTTTAGGTGATACATTGTCAAAGATTGCTTCTGAAAAAGCGGGAATCATTAAATCAAAAGTACCTATAGTTATCTCTGAATATAATGAAGAAACTGGAAAAGTTTTTATAGAAAAAGCAAATTCAACCGAGTCTGAGATTTATTTTGCTTCAGATAATATTAAGGTTATCGAAAAGGAATATAATTCTAATAAGTTATTGTTTGATGTTTTTTTGGTACAAATGAATAGGGAAGTATTATTATTTGGCAATTTGTCTTCACAATTAATTGGTAAATATCAATTAAAAAATATTCCAGGAGTAATTCAAAGTATTAGGATTTTAAACAATATTGGCTATAAAATTTCTAATGAAGCGATTCAAAATGGACTTTCAAATGTCGTGAATTTGACTGGTTTGAAAGGAAGATGGCAAATCTTATCAGAAACACCACTAACCATTTGTGATACTGGACATAACGAGCATGGTTTAAAAAGTGTATTGTATCAAATTTCGAATTTGCCGGTAAAGCAAAAATATTTTATATTGGGTTTTGTGAAGGATAAAAATGTTGAAGAAATTCTTGAGTTATTTCCTAAAGATGGGATTTTCTATTTTTGTCAGGCTGAAAATCCTCGTGTTATGCCTGCTGAGGATTTAATAAAAATAGCTGAGTTCTATGGTATTCAAGGATATTCAATTCTAAACGTTAATAAAGCATTAGAATATGTTACTAAATTGGCAAAAATTGATGATTTTATCTATGTTGGCGGAAGTACTTATGTGGTTGCAGAATTAAATAATATTTAGTTTTAAATGTATAGCCTTATTTATGGTATATTTAGTATTAATAATATAAATACTAAAAGTATTAAAATAAGCCTTGTGTATCTGTTTAATAATCAATAATATTTAAAAAAGTAGGAGAGTGGCAAGAAGAAAATTACCCAGATTTCAATATAATGCGGAATCAGAAAATGTTGTCGAAAGGGGCAAAGAAATTTATACGACCATCAAAGGGAAGTGGAATGAAAAATATTTTAAAAATCAAAATCCTATCGTACTAGAATTGGCATGTGGTAAAGGTGAATATACGACTGGTTTGGCCAGAGAATTCCCAGATAAAAACTTTATCGGTATCGATATAAAAGGTGACAGAATCGCTCGTGGAAGTAAGCGTGCCAATGATTGGAAACTTACCAATATTGCTTTTTTGAGAACATCAATGGCTTTTTTAGAAGAGTTTTTTGAAGATAATGAAGTTGATGAGATCTGGTTGATACATCCAGACCCTCAGCCAAGAGATAAAGAAGAACGTAAACGCCTAACTAATAGCAGATATTTAGGTCTTTATAAGAAGGTTTTAAAAGATAACGGTGATTTCTTTTTCAAAACAGATAATTATCCACTTTTTGAGTATTCGCTTAATACTATTCCTGAAGCTGGTTTTGAAATATTAAGACACACCACTGACTTATATAATTCGTCATTACTTGCCGAACACTTTGGCATCGAAACTCACTATGAAAAACTTTTTGTTTCCAAAGGTTATAAAATTAATTATTTGGCATCAAAAAACAGGAAGCATTAAAAAAGGGCTATAAAAGCCCTTTTTTAATGCTATAAATAGTAAATAAACTATCAATTATTTTGAAATCAAGGTTGCAAAATACTTCACAGTTCTCACTAATTGACTTACATAGCTCATTTCGTTGTCATACCAGCTAACAGTTTTTACTAACTGGCTATCTCCAACGGTTACAACTTTGGTTTGAGTGGCATCAAATAAGCTACCAAATGTTGTTCCGATAATATCGCTACTAACAATCTCGTCAGTATTGTAACCAAAACTTTCTGTTGCTGCAGCTTTCATCGCATCATTTACTTCATCCAGAGTAACCTTTTTGTTTAAAATACAAGTCAATTCTGTTAAACTACCAGTAATTGTTGGAACACGCTGTGCACCACCATCTAATTTTCCCTTTAATTCCGGTAAAACTAATCCGATTGCTTTTGCAGCTCCAGTGCTATTTGGGATAATATTTGCTGCAGCTGCTCGTGCTCTGCGTAAATCACCTTTAGCATGCGGAGCATCCAAGGTATTTTGGTCATTAGTATACGCGTGTACTGTTGTCATACTTCCTGCTGCAATTCCAAAGTTATCGTTCAAAACTTTAGCCATTGGAGCTAAACAGTTAGTCGTACAGCTGGCACAACTAATAATGCT
>NZ_CALCZQ010000039.1 GCF_937903345.1 uncultured Emticicia sp.
GCCTTGTAATCAGCACAGGCACAAGTCCAGCTGCCCCAATCATCGTCACCAACAAGAACACTCTGTGTACAGGAGAATCAGCGACATTGACTGCCAGTAATTGTGCCGGTAATCTAAAATGGAGCACCGGAGCAACAAGCAACACAATCACTGTAAGCGTTGGAGGTACTTATACTTCCACCTGTAGCAATACTTGCGGCGAAAGTGGCATAAGCAATAGCCTTGTAATCAGCACAGGCACAAGTCCAGCTGCCCCAATCATCGTCACCAACAAAGATAATGTATGTAGTAATGAAGAAGTTATATTAACGGCCTCAAACTGTTCAGGTACGGTTTTATGGTCAACTGATCAAACTGGTATAAGCATAAAGGTTAATCCTTTTGAAACCATAATCTATACTGCAAAATGTATAAATGTATGCGAAAGCCAACCAAGTAGTATCACCATTTCAGTTATACAAAATTCTGGAAAATTAACAATTACGGGTTTAACGGATGTGTGTGAAGGAACACATGTAATATTGAAAGCAACAGGTTGTAATGGCATTATTACATGGTCAAATGGAGCAACTGGAACACAAATAAGCGTAGTAGTTAATGATACAAAAACTTATACAGCTACTTGTGGTTTAACAAGCAATGCATCTTGTGATTATAGTGAAGGGACTTTAACTTTAAATAAGTTGGGTGGCTCAACTGGTACTGATATTATTACTCAATATTTATTATTAGACAATACTGGTACTATTTTACAAATAAAAAATTCTCCATCATTTACTAATGTTCTTGCAGGAGCTTATAAAGTATCAGCTATTACTTATCAATTAAATATTCAAGGATTAGTTGTAGGTGCTAATATTTCAAATGTAAAAGCTGCTTGTATGGCTCGTACACAAAAAGATATTTTAGTATGTACTACAACGGGTACTGGTTGTCAAGCTACTGGACAAATACTAATAACAGTAACGAAAAACGTAACCCCTCCACAAATTATTACAGAAAATACTAATCTTTGTACCACATCAAGCACAACTTTAACAGCATTGAATTGTAGTAGTGGTAGCCTAAAATGGAGTACAGGAGCAACAACAACGAGTATTAGTGTAAATGCCACAGGATCATATACGGCTTCTTGTAAGAATATTTGCGGAGAAATTAATGTATCGAATACTTTAATAATAACCAAAGATTGCGGTAGTTGTATAAATGAGGCTCCATTCATAGGTGCTTCAAAAACAACACTTTGTAAGTCAGAAAATGTGGTCTTGACTGCCAAGGGTTGTATAGGAGGAACGTTGGTTTGGTCAAATGGTCAAACAGGGACAACTATCACAGTTAAACCAATTTCAACTTCAAACTATACTGCGGTTTGTAAAGTATCAACCAATTGTATAAGTTCCTTATCAAATGTAGTACAAATAAAAGTAGTCAGCATTTCTCCACCAACCATTGCTTGTAGTGCCACCTTTGTATGCTTAGGTGAAACAGGTACTCTGAGCGGTTCTGGTTGCGAAGGTACTATTATTTGGTCAAATGGTAGTACGGGTAATTCAATTGTTATAACTCCAGATGGTACAACAAACTATAGTGCAAAATGTAAAATAGGAGATTGTGAAAGTGAAAGTTCAGAACAGGTTGCCATTCCAATTGGTAAACCAAACCGTCCTTACATTTCTTGTAAAAGTAATTTAATATGCAATGGAGGCGAAACAACACTTACTGCATCAGGTTGTTTAGGAACAATTGTTTGGTCAAATGGACAAACAGGAGGAGTTATCAAGGTTTCACCAGCTAAAGAGCAAAACATATATTCAGCAGTTTGTAAATCATTTGGTGGTAATTGTGAAAGCGATAAGTCGAATGAAGTGCTTGTAACTGTTGGAAAAAAAGTAGTTGCACCAAAAGTAATCGAATTAATTACCAATATTTGTCCGTTTAATACTGCTGACATCAACACTGCAGTCTTAAGTGAGCCGTCAACTAACGGAGGATCTTTTGAATTCCACTCAACCTCTTCACCAAGTTCACCACTAATTACTTCACCAAGCACAGTTTCATCTGGAACTTATTATGTATTTGAGCGAAGTGCAGTTGGTTGTTACAGTGATTTTGCAACCATTAAAGTGAACACTACTGAATGTAATGGCGGTGGCCTTAATCCAAATGGCGGACTTGTTGATATTTCGGTGAAAAAAGTATCTGCATCTTCAGTTGTTCCAGTCAATGAAATAGCAACTTATAAAGTGGTTGTGAAAAATGTTGGTCAAAACAAAGCCACAGGAATAGTGATTCGAGATATTTTGCCAAACGGACTCAATTATGTAAGTGCAAGTGGTAATGTTTTCCATAATGGTGGAATAATAAGTGTAAATATTGATACACTAAAAGTAGGAGATAGCACAATATTTACATACAATGCTAAGGTCGTAGCTTCAGGCAAAATCATTAATAAAGCAGAATTGTTTAAAGTTGATCAAACTGACAATGTTTTGTCGAATAATTCAAGTGAATTCACAATTAACGATCCGTTATTTGGCCCAACAATTGGTGTCAGTAAAATTTGTGAGCCAGCAATTTGGGTAAAAGAAAAGGTTTATAATGTACCGTTTGTAATCTATGTAACAAATTTAGGTAATGTAGATTTAAGCAAAGTTCAAGTGAAAGATGACTTGGGCCGAGCATTTGGTAGCGGAGCTAAGATTTTGAATGACACTATTACTATAACAACCGATAATGGTTTTGTAGCTAACCCATTATTCACAGGACGTGGTTCGAATACTAATATGTTGATAGAATCTTTGAGCAGTATTAAGCAAGGACAGAAATTAACTTTAAGATTTACCGTAAAAGTTGATTTAGCCAATGCCACTGTTACAGACTTCTTCAATGTTGCCGAAGTAAGTACTACTGGAAAAGTTGATTTATCAACCAATGGAATAAATGCAGACCCAGACGGAGATGGTGATCCAAGCAATAACGACGAACCTACTCCGATACTATTCAAACTCGATATTTCGCCAGATCGTCCAGCATTAGGAATTGCACTTTCAGTTCACGATACGACTAAGATTAACAAAAACTGTTATAATGTGACTTATTTGGCAATCATTAAAAATATTGGTGATGTTAAATTAACTAATGTACAGGTTACAGATAGTTTGGCAAAAGCATACAGTAAGAGTTCATCATTCCAAGTAGTTGGACGTCCATTTACTGGGAAGAATAGCACCTTAAAAGTGAATCCAAATTTTAATGGTAAAGACGACGTGAATTTATTGATTGCAGATGAAACTAGTCAATTGACGGTGGGTCAAACTGATTCGTTATTCGTCACGGTAAGTGTATGCAACGGATCGTTCAGCGGTGTTTATTCAACAAATGCTTATGCAAAGGCTATTGGAAATGGAAAAGTGGTTACAGATGTATCAAATGAAGGAAAAGAAATTAATGTAAATGATAATACAGCTACTTTGTTTGAGTTTCCAAATAACGTGAGTGATTTATTCATTCCTTCAGGTTTCTCACCTAATGGAGACGGTAAAAACGATACTTTTATTATAAATATACCATTAGGGGCTAAAATAGAATTATTTGAAATTTTTAACCGTTGGGGACAATTGGTGTATAAAGACATAAACGGAGCAATTATCACTTCGGGTTGGGATGGAATGAGTAATCAGGGACTAAGATTAGGCGGTGAGGGCTTACCAGAAGGTACCTATTACTTTGTTCTAAAACTAAGTAATGAAAAAGAGCAAAGAGTTAGTTATTTGACATTGGCTAGATAAACCAAGATTGCTGCTTGCCCTATTGAATAATTTTTATTCCGTAGGGTGTTATATAAACCTGATATTTTTTAAAAAATTCCTTCTGAAGAGTAAGAATTAACCTCTGCTACTTCTGATATTATAATTGAAAAATAATATGATTCAACAACTCAAAAATTTGGTGATATTAGTTTCATTTATTATCATCTTATCAATAAATAATGGCTCTGCACAAGCCATTTCTGTCGGATTTGTGTCTGTAATGACCACAGACCAAAAAAGTATATACATTATCGCTATGTTGACAGATGAGATAAAAGCCAGTAAGTTTATTTATTATAGAGCAGATAATAACTCAAATGTTTTCAAGGAAATTGGGCGATCGGGAGCTAATTCGTTTACCGATACAAATGTTGATGTAAATAAAGAAGCCTATTGCTACAAAGTGAGTTATTTAGATTATGCTGGCAAAGAATCTGACATGTCACAGCCATTTTGTAGTGTATTTCTATCTTCTGATGGAGCAAATAAAATAAAGTGGACACCATTCACAGAATTAATTAATGCCGAACCTGTTGTGTATTACATTGATTTGGTAAATGAGGATGGATCAATAAATAGTTTAACTTCTGAAAGGACAGAGGACTTGTCGGCGAATATAAATGACATTCAAGACATCAAAGCAGAATTAGAAAAATATGACAGGGCCAAAATAAGGATAAGAGCAATACAACCAACAAGCTTTAGTTTAAACAATTCTAAATTTACCAATCACCCTATTACAGTTTATTCTAATATCATTACGGTGTTTTCATTACAAAATATTTTTCTTCCTACAGCTTTTACACCTAATAATGATGGCACAAACGATGTTTTTATAGGTAATGCATCGAAAGCTACAGAATTCAATATGACTATTTACAATCAATGGGGAAATATCGTTTTTGAAAGTTTTGATATAAATAATGGATGGGATGGAATGTTCTTAGGCCAATCTTCCCCATGCCCTGCTGGCACATATTCATACAAAATTAGCGGCAAATTCACATCAGGTTCTACATTTAATAAATTAGGTTCAATAATACTTATTAGGTAGGGAGATTTTTTTTAACGTCATCTGCTGAAGGCTTGGGGGAACGAAAATTATAACATAGTTTTCAATGATAAATTTATCAATAAAACTTTAAATGGTTTAAAGAAATTGTCTACTATATTTTCAATTCCTTCAAGCCATTCTATACGAAATTCTCATGGCATTGGTCTTATTTAACAATGATAATTTAACAATAGCATGACCAAAAACATTGAAATAAAATAGCGTATCCCTCAGTTAAGAAAAGACCAACAAACATAAAATCCATACTTTTAGTAAATTCCTTTTAGCGAGTAAATATAGGTAATTAAACATTTATGAGCACAATTTTATGAGTAGATTGGATTTAATAAACTCGTAGTTTTAATACATTATCAAGATATTTGAGTTCAATATGATAATTTATAAGGTATAGTTCCGAAGACCTTACTCAAACAAAACTATCATAAAAAGTAATGATAAAAATGCATCTGGATTATAATACTATAATTGTAATTATATTTTAGGTCTAGACATTTAATCCTACTTACATACAAAGAAAATTAGTGATATATTAAAGAAAAGATATAACATTTTTATTAGAAACCTTATACAAAATAGTAAAATGTAAGTCAAGATATTAAAAAACAAAACCTACTCTTTTAAATAATGAAAAAAACAATAAACTTATTTTTCTTTATTGTATGCATACAAACATCACTTGGACAAGTAAACAATAAAACAATCACAAAAGCCGAATTAACAGCTATTAAAAACCCATTAAAGCGATTCACATCTACGGTTACGTTTTTAGAAAATATTCAAAACGAGGAAGGTATTGCTATTGACAGTGTTATTTGTATTGACTTACAGACGATAGCAAAGCAGTTAAAAAATGATTCCTTGCTAGCCATAAGTTATAATTGGATATCAGCATATTTTGCAGCAAAAGGTAAATCAAATGAAGAAATAGAATACCTCTATAAAGCATTACCATTGGCAGAAAAGTATAACGACAAAAGGAGAATCAGTTCTATATATTTTGATTTGTATACTGCATATTTTAAATTAGGAAGAAAAAAAGAAGCCTATGTATTTGCAAAAAAAGGTGGTGAGAATTTACCTGATAAAACATCTCCAAAATACTACTTTATGCTGGTACAATACCAACAAAAAATGGCCAGTTATTTCGAAGAAAAAATGCAACTTGATTCAGCATTATTTTATGCACAACTCAGCAATCATACAGCCGAAAGGATAAATACTAATTTAAAAAAGTACCAAACATTATTAGGACTTGTTTCGGTGTATCAGCATAAGAAAGAACCTGAAATTGCAATGGCATATTTTCGAAAAGCACAAAGAATTGCACAGGATTTTAAAGGTAATAGGAATAAATTTAATTTTTTTCAAAGTTATTATTGGTTATTAGTTAGTCAAGATAGTATAAAACATGCCAGCGAATTTGCCGAAAAAATGTGGCAGATTGCACAAAAAGAGCAAAATCAGCAGTTTATATTGTCTGCAGCTACTGCAAAAAGAAATTTATTCGAAAAATTAAACAAAATTGATAGTGCTTATTTTTACTCCAGATTAGAAACAAAATATATAAGATTAATTTATAACCAGGAAAAATTATCTGGTATAGAAGCTATGGGGCTTAAAGAAAAATTACGTAAAATGAATGAATTTGAAATAGAAGCAGAAATAAAGCAGCAACACATGAAAAACATTCAATACATAATTATTTTTATTGGTATTATAACCTTCATTATTATTTATTTTCTCATAAGTAACAGTACAATATTCAATGAAAAGTGGATTTCATTTTTTGGCATATTAGGTTTATTAATTGTTTTTGAATTTATAAACTTAATAACACATCCTTTTTTAGAACAATTAACACAACATAATCCAATTGTTATGTTGTTGGCATTGGTTACATTGGCTTCATTGCTTATTCCATTACATCATCGATTGGAAAAATGGATCAAAGAAAAAATGACAAAGAAGAATATAAATATTCGATTGGCTAAAGCGAAGAAAACGATTAAGGTGCTCGAGAAAAAGATTTAGGTTTCAGTTCAATCAGGCTATTCAGCAAGAGACCCTGATGACATCGAGAACCAAAATTTTTCAGCCAGGCCGCTCATGCCAATCAATGACGAATATTGAACGATTTGAATCATTTTAAACATCATAAAGTTCAATCAGTATAGTAACTTTAAGACAGAACAATATTAAAAGTTATTTTTCTTTTTTTTGAATCGATAGGTTTCTTTTAGCGATGATTTCTCCAACAATGTTCGCATAAATTCTAGACCCTTTTTGGTTCAAGTGTCCTTTATCCCAAAGGTAGTCTTTACTCATTATAACGCTAAATTTGGGGCTTTGATTTGGATTTATCTTGTTCTCATTCGGTATTTTTAGAAATACTGGTAATATGGTATCGTACTCTTGTTGTTTAAGCCTATTTGGAGGGAAAAAAACCAAATCAACTTGCTTTTTTTTAGCCATTTTTATTAGTAAAGCGACATAAATACTGAGCTCTTCTGTATCTTCCTCATAGGTTTTTAGACTATTCAATTTCAAAGGATTATACTTGTCCAATTCTGTTAAGGTAGAGCTTAACATTTCTTTGTTTCTATCTTTAAAAGACGGTTCGCGGGTAGCAATTTCCTCCATCGTATAAAAGCCTGATGAATTCCAGTTGAATGGATTTCTTCTAATTCTAGAGGGCCAATTAAACACAAATTCAAGTCGTTTGCTAAAATTTTTGAGCAAATAAAGAAAACTAAGTTTGACTTTCAATAAAATATAGGGTTCGTCCAGTAGAAATTTGGGATGGTATTCAAAAAAATCATTCCTATCACTTAGTTCTACAAAAATGTGCTGTTTTGTATTTGCACTTTCAATTATATATTTCAAGATAAAGTATAATTTGGGGAAAGAAACGCTTGAAATACCCAAAATTTTTATTTTTTCTTTTGGTAGAAGTAAATGAAAACTCATCGCGTCAGGATTCATAGAGGTGTATGTGCGTGAAGAACCCACAAATAAGTATTTTACCGATTGTTTATTTGGTTGACTGATGAAATTATCGAGCTCGGGCTGTAAACTTTTTGATGGGAAAAGTACCTTAGTGAAACATAAAAATAGTAAATTTAATCCTACAATAATAAAACCTAGTATAAGGAATTTTTTGATTATTTTCAACATGAAAATATTGGTTGAGTGTTCGTTAATTTTTTATTGAAATAAATTAAAACCTACCATAAAGAAAGCCTGAGGTTTGTGGCGTTTGGAAATAATAGGTGATTAAAATCAAAAACACATAAATCCCAAACCGAAGGTAAACATTAGGTGGTAATAGTTCATATATCTCTCGTTTGGCTTTTATGTAGTTTATTCCAAAAAGAAATAATAGTGTAAGTGGTAAAATAAGTAAAATTCGTTTTCCCAAATAAAGTGTCCCGACGCTAAAATTTCCTAAACCTTCAATAATTAAGTAAAATTTATGAGGGCTGGACGCTAAGAATAAAGTAGTCAGTATCATAGATGTAATAAAGAATGAGAGCCATCCTAAAAGTAAAATTACATTTGGGTACTGCACAATTCGAAGCCTAATCCAAAGCAACTCTCTTCTACTTTTAGTCGATTGATCAAAAACAAGGAGAATTCCATTTAAAAAACCCCAGAGTAGAAAATTGGATGTAAATTCATGCCAAATTCCTGATAATAAGTAGATTATAATAATTAAGGAATATAAATAGTATAATTTTGATGAAAGTTTACTCAATGGGAAAAAAACATAATCACGAAACCAAGAAGTTAAGGAAATATGCCAATTTTTCCAAAATTCTGTCAAAGAAGTGGAAAGATAAACTTGATCATCGATGTTTTTTATAATCTGAATTCCCAATGCCTTCGCTGCCCCTCGGGAGATATCTACATAGGCAGAGAAATCAATAATAACATATAAAACCGAACAAGACATAAGCAAAAGCGTCTCCCAAAAATTAGGAAAATTAATTTCTTGTTTAATTCTATCCATCACTAGAAACAAGTTTTGGCTAACTACTATTTTTTTGAATATTCCCCACAGAATGAGAAAAAGGCTATCTCTAAAAGTCCACGGATTGAAAGGTTTATCAAAAACAAATTGCTTGAATAAATGTTTGGCTCTTTCGATGGGTCCAAGAAAAATTATGGGGAAAAAAGCATGATGGAGCAATACATTTTGAATATTTTTTTCTGGTTTGATAAAACCTCTGTTTATATCTACCAGATAAGAAATCATTTGAAAAGAAAAGAAAGAAATACCCAATGGAAGAAGCATATCATCTAAATTCAATAGATTATTTGATGCTTTATTAAAATGGAAATATTTAAGCAAGGTTAACGGCGAAAGAAAAACGAGATAAATACTCAAAACACGACTTCCTTTAAGCCTATGGGATCCAATGTATATTCCCCAAAAATAGCATAAAAGACTTAAGCCAAACAATAATAATGCATAAGCCCCTGAAAACCATACATAAATCCCGTACCCCAAAATAATCAGAAAAGATTTTCTGAATTTGATCGGGACAGTATAAAAAAGAAAAGTTGCCAAGGTAAACAACAAGACGTAAAAGAGATAGGATGTAACCATTTACTTGTGAACTATTTTTATAGGAAGAGTTGAAATGTCTATAATTAATATATTATTTCTTGTGACCGTTTTTTAGAAATTAATTGGTGTTCTAACGGTAATTTAGCCAGTTTTGAGAAAAGCATCTGCCCTTCCAGTATCGCTAATTTTGCCCCATGCAGGCATTAAAGCCAAAGTTAAATTCGATATGGAGATTTTTGAATATTGTCTCGTCATAATTTGAACCTTAAATGGAAATGAAGATAGTCTCATTTTTCGTTTGGCGTATTTCCAATCATTTGGTCTGATTTAGCTACTCTGACGACAAATCCGGCGATAAAAACGTGCCTTTACAGTTCTTCCATGGCAGTTATAATGGCAATTTCCTCGTTTTGAAGCTTATCTCATTCTTCTGGGTTTTCTAACAGTTGTAAAAAGCCAGTAGCGGAAAAATAGAAACTACTTTCAATTCCTTTAATCACCCAAAACATTATAGTAGAAATTATTTATTGATCAGTAAAATTTTAAAACTAAAAAAAATTTAAAATCAAATCATATTGTGGATATGATTTTTTTCTACGATAATCTTAGTTAAATAGTTCTGAAACGATATAATTTCGTTGTTTTGATTATTGATAGCGTGAAGATTATTAAATGGCTCATTACTTTTGCTAGAATATGAGATACATCCAAAAAGACACGTTTTATCCTTAAATGTTAAGCTTAATAATTTGCAATTCAAATACGAAGAAATAGTTTCTAAAATCGTTTAAGTAAAAACATTTTCTTCATTCGGTTCTAACTTTTGTACGACTATTTCGAAGTATTCTTCAACGAGATTTTTAAAGGGTTGATATCGTTCCAATGTTTAGCTACTCCTCCTTGCAATTCTTTATGAAAATTACGGTTCATAAAAACAAATCAAAAATCGGAATTTTAGGCAATACTGTTAAAATCACCAGTCTCTTTATTAAAATTACTTATTGAAAAAGGTGTTGCTTCCAATATCGAGCGTCAGAAACGCTGGATTCTTTAAAACTTCTTTTGAATCATCATAAAGAGACACAAACCATTAATCGCCTACGGCTCGGTAAATGTGTTGTTTTTCTTTAAAAAAAACGAAAAAAACCTATGGGTATCCTTAAACGATTGTCTAAAAGGGTTTCATTTTATATTATCCATTTCAGTTTAAAATTTCTTCTATTAAATAGGTACTTAATGCTTCAATCGTATCAAATTCATAAAAAATAGTAGGGTCAATTTCTTTACCCAAAAACTCCTCTAAATCTACTGCTATTGTGACCAAAACAACCGAATCAATCCCAAAAAGGGCAATAGAATCAGTTGATTCGATTTTACTAAATGCCACTTTGCATGCTTTACCGAATTGCTCTTTGAGCCAAAGTGCAATGTTATCTTTGTTCATAAATTTCTCGATAACTAATTAATTTGCTTAAAGACTGATTTAAGTATTTAACTAAATTTTCTTTTCTCTGTATTTTCCCCGAGGTTGTTTTTGCTATTGTACCGTATTGAATAATCGCAATATCATACAATGCTATTTCTTGACCTTTGAAGACTGCTCTTTGAATATTCATCAGTAAATCTTTATAAGAATCTTGAGGGAAATTTCTATTAACTTCTACAATGGCAATGACTTGTTCTTTGGTGCCATCGTCAAAACTTGTGACGGCAATTCTGTCTTGTAACAGATGTGAATAAGTCCTCAAAATTGTTTGTTCAATATCTTGAGGATAATGATTTTTGCCGTTAAGGATGATGAGATCTTTGATTCTTCCAGTAATGTAAAGTTGTTCGTCCGATAAAAAACCTAAATCTCCAGTTTTGAAATATTCACCCTCTTGCTGAAATAAAGTTCGGTTTAAATTTTCTTTGTTTAAATAGCCAAGACTTATACTTCCACCAGCTACCCAAATTTCACCAATTTGCTTATCCTCTAAAATTTGTTGATGCTCTGTGTCTCTAATTGAAATTTTTAATCCTTCTTGTATTTTTCCTGAACTAACCAATTTATGACCATTTTTGACCAAAGAAATTCGGTTTTCTTTTAAATAATCCTTATCAACTGTTAGGAAAATGGGGGCAGTATCTATTGGTGAGGTGGAAATAATTAGGGTAGCCTCTGCCATTCCATAACCAGTCATGAACTTATTACTATTGAATCCTACAGGAGTAAATTTTTCGCTAAAAGCTTTTAGTGTATTCCAGCGTATAGGCTCACTTCCCGTAAAAATAAATCTTAACTTACTTAAATCAAGACCAATTAGATGATTATCAGAAATTCTATCACAAGCGAAATCAAGTCCAAAATTGGGAGAAACGGTATAATCAATCTTAAATTCTGAAATGGCGTGTAACCATAAACGGGGATTTTTTAGAAACTGTGTCGTAGTCATCAAAAACCCTTGGAATCCAGAATAGATAGGTTGAAAAATACCATTTATAAAACCTAAATCATGGAAATTTGGGAGCCAACAAATACTTTTAATTTTTGTGTTTGTTTGTAAATTTTTTTGAGATATAGCACTGTTATGCATTAGGTTAGTATGGCTTATTACTACCCCTTTCGGACTACCAGTTGATCCAGATGTATATTGAATGAATGCAGTGGGATTGGTTGTGACAGAAATGTTATTTGTACTAATCTGATGAATCAATGTATCGTAATTCCACCAAGTAATTCCTTTGAAATTTGCTTCGTCATTATTTTTTAAAATCCTCGATGTTTCAATTTTAGAACAAATAATATCTTTTGAACCAGAGTCCTCCAAGATAGCTAAAAGTCTTTCTGTACCATTTTTTTGTTTGGGAATACTGCAAGGAACTGCAATTTTTCCTGCTTTGAAAATCGCCAAAATAGTTATGATAAATTCAAGTCCTTGGGGTAGTAAAACGACAATATATAATGAATTGGTTAAGTGGGTTTTGATAGCGGAAGCTAAAGATGAAGATTGATCATCCAATTCTTTAAAAGTAATCGATTGGAGTGCAAGATCATCATTTAAAATTTTTGAAAAGGCAATTTTTGATGGGGAATTAATGGCAAAGTTTTGCAAATTATCGATAATTGTCATCGGCTTAATATATTATTCATAAATATAATTAATTTCTTGATAGAAGTAATTTCATGTGCTTTAAATTCCTTCAAAACTATAATTTATTAACCACTGTTCTACTGCAACCAGTTTATTTTTTATACTAATTCCTTTTCACTTTTGTTAAATAAGGGCATTTGGATAAACTTAAAATTAAGTTTATCATTAAATACTTCACCAGCTTAATTTTTCAAATCTACCAAACGTAAAAACTTCTGATGTTCTTCGTTTTTATTATATTGGAAATCCAATATCGCTATCATGTAGATGGGTGTGAAACGAAAATTACATTCGCCTTTTTTTACCTGTTATCTTATAGGGATTGTTGCTAACACAATGAACTGTCTTTAAAAAAAATACCTTTGCTTTTTGCATTTAAACAATAAATTTCTCAAAAATTTGTGATTCACAGTGATAATCAAATAATGCTTTGCGTTCGTGAAGCATTTCTCCCATAATCTCAGAATTACGAAACGCTAGAGTTGCAATTTGACGATGATCGGGCAATAATTGTTTTTAAAAATCAATTATTAAATCTTTATTGGCTTAATCTCCAAATAATTTCTTAAAACCAATATCGGTACATGGATTTATATTTTTTGACATTGTTCTAAATTTTAAGCAAATCGCTAAATCTCCTGTATTTTTTATTTATAAATACTATGAATAGATACAAACTCTTTAGTTTATAAGGTATTTCTTGATAGTATCCTATTGGTAAAGTAAAAAATGACCAAACCAATTATAACCCCGATGCTATCTGCTAAAGAATCGTACCAATCAAAACCTCGGTGAAATGACATTGGCAATGAACCTTGCCAGAATTCGATGAAAATTCCATAAAGAATGCCTAAGATTAGTGTTTTTGAGAAGTTTTTAAATGCATATTGCCAACAAAATGCCCATCCTGTAAAGACTACAAAATGGGCAGTTTTATCATTTCCTTTTGGTAATTGTTCACTTGGCATCGTACAAAGTACAAAAATGGCAAGTGTAATAGCAAAAGCTAAGTATTTATTCTCCAAAAATTTGATTACCAATTTTTTCAATTTCATCTAAAAGTGCATTTAGGTCTGTTTCTGTCGTTAGTGGATTCATCAACGACACACGAAGGTAAATGTTATCGTTTAAAGTTGTCTGTACGATATAGAATTTACCTTCTTGCAAGAGCTGTTTTCTAATTTCTGAATTTAGTTCGTTTAAATTTATATTTGTAGGAGTTAGTCTAAAACAAACAATATTACTTTCAGGCTCAATAGCTAATTCAAAGTTTAGTCGGGCTTTTACTAAAATTGCAAATTTCTCGGCCAAATCATGCAAATATTCTACATTATCAGTAAAAATTTGTTCGCCATGAGCTTTCAAAATTGAATAGATTTTTACGCTCATCATCAATTTTGTGCATTCAAAAGTGCGTTTGCCCGAATTAAACCAATCTTTCGACTCTTGGTTTGCCCATAAGTACTGTGCTTTTTGTTGAAAGGTCTTGAAAGCATCTTCATCACGCTTAAAAATCAGAGCAGTTGCCAAAGCGGGTGTCATTAACATTTTATGCCAGTCAATTACAACCGAGTCTGCTTTATTTAAACCTGTAACTTTATGCTTATATTTTTCAGAGAAAATTACTGCTCCGCCATGAGCTCCATCGGCATGAAACCAAAGGTCATGTTTTTGAGCAAATGTTGCTATTTGTTCTAAATTATCGTAGCTACCTGTGGAAGTCGAGCAAGCACTGCCTACAATACAAATCACTTTGAAACCTTTTTCGATAGATTCATCATAGTATTTTTCTAATAAATCGGTTCTGATTTGTCGCTTCTCGTTTGTAGGAATTTTTATGATTCCATCACTACCCATTCCCATAATTCTAGCGGCACGATCAATACAATAATGGGCTTCTTCCGAAACCATAACAGCCAATTTTTGATCCGGGTGGCGTCCCGCATTTCCTTCTTCCCAAACATCAGTTTTTGCGGCACGGGCTGCCAATAAAGCCGTCAAATTTGCCAATGTACCGCCCGAAGTGAGTATTCCGCTTGCATTGTTATCAAAACCAATTTTCTTGGCCAATAATTCTGATAAAATTCTTTCTAATGGATTAGACACCAAGCCCATTTCATAAACAGCCATGCCATTATTGAGTAAGCCCGAAAGCATGCTTGCAATTGCAGTAATTGGAAGTGGAGGCGTAACTTGATGCCCCATATAGCGTGGGTGGTGCAAATGCGTAGATTTTTCGATGGTTTTCCTGAAAAAATCTTCAATATTTCCTGCTCCTTGCTCATAATCTGCCTGCCAAAAAGCAAATGAGTCATCTGGTTCTTGGTATGGAATTACACTTTCAAGTGTTTGATTTTGAGCTGATTCAAGATAATCTGACAATAAATCGACTAAAATATGTGCATTTTGACGAAAACTCTCGGGTGAAAAAGCCTGTTGTAAATTTGTCATTTTATTGCTTCTTCAAAGCCTTTATAAGTATATCATTTTCATTCTTAGTGCCAACCGAGATACGGATACAATCTTCACACAAAATTACGTTTGAACGAAGGCGAGTAATGATTTTTTTTTCAATTAAATGTTGGAAAACTGTATTTGCATCAGTAAATTTTACCAAAAGTTGGTTAGAATCTGATGGAAAAATATGCTTAACTATGCTCAAATCAGACAATTGTTTTTGCAAACGACCACGTTCTTTCAAAATTTGTTTTACAAATTTATCTTTTTTCTCTACTTTACCCAAAGCCGTATAAAGCAGTTTTTGTGTTATACCGTTTAGGTTATAAGGATATTTTATTTTGTTTAAAATCTTGATAAATTCTTCTGATGCAAAAGCCATTCCCAGACGCAATGCAGCTAATCCCCAGGCTTTAGAAAATGTTTGCATCACTATCAAATTTGGATATTTATCAAGTATTTTCGTAAAAGATTCTTCGCTTGCAAAATCAATATAGGCTTCATCAACTACTACAAAGCCCGTTGTGAAATTATCCAAAATATGTAGAATCGAAGCTCTTTCGATAATATTGCCCGATGGATTGTTGGGTGAGCAAATCCAGATAATTTTTGTGTGAGTATCAGCCGTTTCGAGTACTTTTTTCGTATCCACTTGAAAATCAGGTGTGAGTGGTACTTGTTTGACTGCAATATTTTGTACGTCTGCACAAACTTTATACATTCCATAAGTAGGTGGCAAAATCAGTATATTGTCTTGTTGAGGTTCGCAGCATGCACGAATCACCAAATCAATGGCTTCGTCAGAGCCATTTCCCAAGAAAATTTGCTTTGGCCGAACACCTTTTATTTCGCCTAACTTTTCCTTAACCGACCATTGATACGGATCTGGATAACGGTTGTATTTTCCCGAAATTACCGAACCGAAAGGGTTTTCGTTCGCATCGAGAAAGGTTCCTTCTTTACCTGAATACTCATCACGAGCCGAAGAATAAGGTGTGAGCGTAAAAATATGTGGTCGAATAACTTTACTTAATGAAAACATGAGACGATTTTTAATTTACAAATGACGATTTACGAATTTCAATTCGTGAGCGTATTTTATGTCATTATACTTTTTATGCATATTGAAAGTTGTTGCTTGGTAGCTAAAATGCTGATATTAAGTAATTTGAAGAATTTATAATTCGTAACTCGTAATTCGTAATTACATTATTCTTTAAAACTCCTCAATCTTATTCTAACTTTGTTGCAAATTTCAAAAGAATCTTATGTTATCCAAAGAAAATATTGCCGAATACTTTAAAACCCTTCAAGATAATATTTGTCAAGCCATCGAAGCAACCGACGGAAAAGCTAAATTTCAAGAAGATAACTGGCAACACCACAGTGGAGGTGGCGGTCGAACTCGTGTAATTACTGATGGAAATATCATCGAAAAAGGTGGGGTAAATTTTTCGGTCGTTACCGGCGAAACTTCTGATGCTTTACAAAAACAGCTAAAACTTGAAGAAAAAGCCGATTATTTTGCTACTGGTGTAAGCATCGTACAGCATCCAATCAGTCCGATGGTGCCTATTATTCACATGAATGTTCGATACTTCGAGATGTCGAATGGCATTTCGTGGTTTGGTGGTGGAATTGACCTCACGCCTCATTATGTGCTTGATGAAGATGCTCAATGGTTTCATCAACAACTAAAAAATGCTTGTGATAAACATGATGTCGATGCTTATAAAAAATACAAAGAATGGGCCGACAATTATTTTTTTATACCACATCGTCAGGAAACCCGTGGAATTGGAGGTGTTTTTTTTGATTATTTAAAAACGCCCCCAGCCCCTGAAGGGGAGTTGGTGAAGGAAAAAAACTTTGATTTTGTGAAGTCGATAGGTGAGTCGTTTGCACCAATTTATACACATTTGATGGCCAAAAATGCTCAGATTCCTTACGGAGAAGAAGAAAAAACTTGGCAAATGTTGCGTCGTGGGCGTTATGTTGAGTTTAATTTAGCTTGGGATAGAGGAACAAAGTTTGGCCTTGAAACCAATGGTCGTACAGAGTCGATTTTGATGAGCTTACCACCCGTTGCCAACTGGGTGTATGATTACAAACCCCAAGCAAATAGTCTTGAACAACGTACGTTGAGTTTATTAAAAAAAGGCATTGATTGGATATAGATTGGATATTGGTAAATTGCTTATTCGTAAACTGTTTATTTTTACAGGTAAACAGGTTTTTAAAAAAATGCCCTCCAATAAGATTTGGAGGGCATTTTTTTATTTCATTGCTTGATAAACTCTCACATAATCAACTTCCATCCTTTGTGGGAAAATACTATTATCAATGCCTTGTTGACCTCCCCAAGCTCCGCCGACGGCTATATTTAGCAAAATGTGAAATTTTTTATCAAAAGGCCATTCTTTCCAATCATTGCTTGGGCGATTGAAGCTAAAATAAGGTTTACCATCAAGCTCAATCGTGATTTTATCGGGTAGCCATTCGCAGGCATAGACGTGAAAATTATCCGATACATCGCTTTCAGCCACGATATTATTTCCTTTATTGGTACCAATCGAGTGATTGAAAGCTTTTGTATGAATATTTCCATGTACACGGTTTTGATCGAAACCTACATGCTCGATGATATCAATTTCGCCATTATCTGGCCAATAACTTGCTCCATAGCTTTGTTCGGTAGCCAACATCCATCCTGCTGGCCAAGTACCACGTCCTTTTGGTAATTTTGCTTTTATTTCAATTCTGCCGTACAAAAAATCGCCTTTTCCTTTGCTTACCAAGCGTGCCGAAGTGTATGCATTGTTTTCGTATCTTTCTTTAATTGCTTCAATAATTAACTTTCCGCCTTCTACACGAGCGTTTTTTAGGTCTTTTGTATAATATTGCATTTCTTGATTGCCCCAACCATTGCCGCCAATGTCGTAGCCCCATTTTTTGCTATCAGGTAAGCCTTCATATTCAAACTCATCTGCCCAGACCGGTACAGATTTATCAATTTTGTATTCAACGGTTGTCACTACTGGCGATGTTGTTGGAATAGTTACTTCGGTAGGTTCATTGGGTTGTTTTTGACAAGCCATATAAAGTAAAACTATCGTTGCCAAAGTGAGTGTTAATAATTGTTTTTGCATTATTTTGTTTTTATAGGTTGATTGAGTTGCTAATTTACGAAAATACTATTGTTTTTTTACTCACTTCAATAGTGTATCTATCAGCAGTGAAACTTTCTCCTACAATTTCTTCTTTATAATCCGACTTTCCTTTAGAATTGGGGATTGTTTCTCCTTATCATTCTGGTCCATTTTTTTAAGAAAAATGTCTTTTGATGGTTTAAATGCAAGTTTTTTGTCAAAGAAAAAGCACTTGCTTAAATTATTAAAAGATTTATAAAAAAAGGACTTTGCAAAGGATTCTAAGTAAAACTTACAGTATTACCAAATTTAGGTTTCTTGTTAGAAAAACTTATTTGCAGATTTGATAATAGCGGAAGCAAAAACATGTCGAAAATGATTGAAGGTGTTTTTTCCAAAGAAATGATAAGATTTTAGCTGAATACAGTTTTTTTTTAAAAATACTAAATAAATTATCCAAAAAAACACCAATTGGGGCAGTTATAATATAACTTTTGGTCAATAATTTTTTATAAGCTGACAATCTGTCAGTTTATAATGCTTTGGAACAGCCTTTGATGAGATAAATTTTGCTGACTTTTTCATGTTAAAACGTCTGTCATACATTATCATATTACATCATACATTTAAAACATACTATGGTAGCTGAAAAAGGTACAATTTCGATTAATACGGAAAATATTTTTCCAATCATTAAAAAGTTTCTTTACTCTGACCATGAGATTTTCTTGCGTGAGTTGGTTTCAAATGCCGTAGATGCCACACAGAAGCTTAAAAAATTAGCTTCAATGGGCGAATTTGATGGAGAATTGGGCGATTTGACCATCAAAGTTTCGGTTGATAAAGAAGCAAAAACAATAACAATTTCTGATAAAGGAATAGGTTTGAGTGCCGAAGATATTAAAAAATACATCAATCAAATTGCTTTTTCTGGAGCAAAGGAGTTCTTAGAAAAATATAAAGATACGCCTGATACAAATCAAATTATCGGTCAGTTTGGATTAGGTTTCTATTCTGCCTTTATGGTGTCGGAAAATGTCGAAATTATCTCCAAATCGTTCCGTGATGATGCTCCTGCTCGTTGGATTTGCGATGGAAGTACTGAGTTTGAAATCACAGAAGCCGAAAAGACAGAACGCGGTACGGATATTATTTTACACATTGCTGCCGACTCTGAAGAATTTTTAGATAATTTCAGAATTAGTGGAATTCTTGAAAAATATGCTAAATTTTTACCAATTGAAATCGATTTTGATGGTAAAGTTCTCAATAATCCAAATCCAATTTGGACAAAATCTCCATCAGAATTAACAGATGAAGATTACAGAACTTTTTATAAAGAGCTATATCCTTTCGGCGAAGAACCTCTTTTCTGGATTCACCTCAATGTTGATTATCCATTCAATTTGACGGGTGTTTTATACTTTCCGAAAATGAAGAAAGATTTCCAGCTAAACCGTGATAAAGTACAATTATATAGTCGTCAGGTATTCATTACCGATGATGTGAAAGATGTTGTGCCAGAATTTTTGCAGATGCTTCACGGGGTCATTGACTCGCCAGATATTCCGTTGAATGTCTCTCGTAGTTATTTGCAAGCCGATGGAAATGTAAAGAAAATCAATTCACACATCACCAAAAAAGTTGCTGATAAATTGCAAGAAATCTTCCGTAATGACCGTACAGGTTTTGAAGAGAAATGGGAGAGTGTAGGTGTATTTGTGAAATACGGAATCGTATCAGACGATAAATTCTATGAACGTGCAAAAGAATTTGTCTTATTGAAAAACGTTGATGGTCAGCATTTTACTTTAGATGAATACCGTGAAAAAGTACAGGCGATTCAGACAAATAAAGATGAAAGTGTTGTGTTTTTATATGCCAGCGATATAAACCAGCAAGATGCGTTTATAACTTCTGCCAAAAAGCGTGAATATGATGTTTTGATAATGGATTCTCCTCTAGATTCGCATTTTATCAATACTTTGGAATCTAAATTAGAGAAAACTACCTTCAAGCGTGTTGACTCTGACAGTATCGACAAATTGATTGATAAAGGTCTGAACCTTGAAAGTGTATTGAGTGATGATGAGAAGAAAAAAGTAGAAGAGTTGTTTAAGGAGGTCGTAGGTGTGAATACTATTCAATTAGAGTCTTTATCACCCGATGAGGTTCCAGTAAGCATTGTTCAACCAGAATTTATGCGTCGTTGGAAAGATATGCAACGTATCAGCGGTCAAGGTGATATGTTTGGCTCAATGCCAATGCCCAATAATGTTGTAATTAATTCAAATCACAGTTTGATTAATAAATTACTTAAGATCGAAGATATTGATGCTCAAAAAGCACTAACCAAGCAATTATATGACCTAGGATTATTAGCCCAAGGAATGTTAACTGGTGCTGATTTGACGAAGTTTGTCGAACGCACCGTTGCGGCTTTGTAAAAAGCTTGCAGTAGGCAGTCTTTAATCAACATTTACAAAAAAGTCCTCATACGATTTCGGTCATATGAGGACTTTTTATTTATAGACTAAAGTCAAATTACTTCTTGTAGATTGTTTAATGCAAACTGCCTACTGAGAAATGAAAACTGTTTATTCCTCAACTAAGCTTCATTCCTGACAGAATCTTCTCGTAATGACGTTCGTACATTGGAACGATATGAATAATGTCAAATTCTTTGGCACGAGCGAGGGCATTTGCCTTGAAAGTTGGTAAGTTTTCATCTTGTAAGATATACAAGGCATTTTTTACCATGTCATCAACATCACCAACGTTACTCAAATAGCCTGTAATGCCCTGTACGTTTAGTTCGGGCAAACCACCAGTATTTGATGAAATTACTGGAACTTCACAAGCCATGGCTTCTAGAGCCGCTAAACCAAAACTTTCTTTTTCGGAAGGCATTAAAAATAGATCGGCTACCGATAAAACTTCTTCAATGGCATCAAGTTTTCCAACGAAACGTACATCTTCGCCCAGATTCATATCTCGGCTGAGTTGTTCCATTGGGCCACGCTCAGGGCCATCGCCAACGAGCAATAATTTGCTTGGAATTTGTTTTTTCAGCTTCGCAAAAACCTTGATAATATCTTCGATGCGTTTCACTTTACGGAAATTTGAGGTATGTACCAAAAGCTTTTCGTCATTCGGACAAATAATGCGTTTGAAGTGTTCTTTAGGTTGTTTTTTGAAACGTTCCAAATCAACAAAGTTCGGAATCACTTCGATTTCTTTTCTTATTTCAAATGCTTCGTAGGTATCTTTTCGCAAATCTTCTGAAACTGTCGTTACACCATCTGATTCATTGATACTAAACGTAACAACAGGTGCCAAAGAGGCATCTTTTCCTACAATCGTAATATCAGTTCCGTGTAAGGTCGTAATGACAGGAATATTGATACCATGACATTTCAAGATTTGTTTGGCTAAAAAAGCTGAAGTTGCGTGTGGAATTGCGTAGTGAACGTGTAATAAATCAAGTTTTTCATATCTAACAACATCAACCATTTTTCCGGCCAAAGCCGACTCATAAGGTGGATATTGAAAAAGAGGATAGCTGGCAATATTAACCTCGTGGTAAAAGATATTTTCGTTGAAAAAATCTAATCGAGCAGGTTGGGTGTAAGTAATAAAGTGAACTTGATGTCCTTTCTTTGCTAGACCTTTACCGAGTTCGGTAGCAACAACGCCACTGCCTCCAAAGGTAGGATAACAAACAATTCCGATTTTCATAGATATGTTTTATGAACTTTTTTGAAAGATTATTTTTGCTTTTAGCAATTAGCTACATGCTTGAAAAGCAGTTTAGTTTATGAATGAAAAAATACTAATCGGCAAATTTTAATAACGTAATTTATTAATAATAAGTGTTTTATCAATAAATCAAACCGTATCCTGTCTTTAATCTTATATCTTTTTCTCAGTACTTATGTGTCATTTTGTAGATATAAATTACATCTAAAACAAGCTATTTCAACCATAGTCCAACAACCTTAGGTGAATAGATTTTCAAATAAATAATCTATCTATTTATATAACAACAAAAAAAAACAGAAAAAGTCTCAAAATGCGATTAAGGAATTATGAACATATTAAAAAAAAGATTTTTATGAAAACATTAACTGACCAAGATTAGGGAAACATATCTTGCAATTACTCCAAAATTAGTGTAGTTTTGATTACGATGAACGCCAAGCCTTTTGAAATACTCAATGCCTTTTTTCGCCTTGTAAGGTCACGAAACATCTTGATTGTTGTATTGAGTCAATACATTGTTAGGATTTTTTTGATTGGTCCAAAAGAAAATTGGCTCGATTATCTGCTTGATTTTAAGCAGTTTCTGATTGTATTCGCAACCATAAGCATAGCTGCCGCAGGCTACATCATCAATGATTATTTTGATGTAAAAATTGATTTGGTAAATAAGCCCCAAGAAGTAGTTATTGGTAAATATTTTAAACGCCGCCGTGCGATTCTGATTCATCAGGTACTCAATTTTGTGGGTTTGGCAATTGGTTTTTTCTTGAGTTTGAAAGTTTTTTTGATTAATTTTTTGGCAATTTCAGCTCTTTGGTTTTATTCAGAGAGATTTAAAAGAAAGGCTTTTATTGGAAATTTTCTGGTGGCATTTCTAACCGCTTTTTCGCTTATTATTTTAGGCGTTTTTTACCAAAAAAATATTTCATTAGTCAATATTTATGCCTTATTTGCTTTTTCTATTTCGTTGATTCGTGAAATCATCAAAGATATGGAAGACATCAGAGGCGATGCCCGCTATGGCTGCCGCACCTTGCCTATTATTTGGGGAATCAGGCAAACTAAAATATTGCTATATATTTTTATTATTTCATTTGTTATTATTTTATTGATTATGGCCTATTCGCTTCATAATCAATTCCTTATTATTCTTTTTAGCTTAGGAATTTTTCCGTTTTCATGGTTTGTTTACAAGCTTTATTGGGCCGATAAACGCCGTGATTTCACATTTTTGAGTAAAGTCTGTAAACTTATTATGCTTTTTGGAATCGGAAGTATGCTTTTTGTTTAAAAACAAAAAAAGCGACACAAGTGAATTTCGTGTCGCTTTAAAAGAAATATTTGTTTTTTATGCGTAAATACTTTCTTTACCGAATTTTTTGCAAAGTAAAGCGTATACATTTGCACGGTATTTATTACGATTAGATGAGCCCATTTTCTCCATAACTTCGGCAATTGCCGCATCAAGTTCTGGTCCATCAGGCAAACCCAACTTCCCAATCAAATAATTGGTTTTCACACGGGCTAATTCTTCAGGGTCAGATGCTGAAACTTTGGATGAATCTGCATTGTAGATTGAAGGTCCGAGTCCTTTGGCTACCGATGTAATTAACTCTTCACTAAGACCTAAATTTAATTCATTTGATTGAGCAACGTAAGTTTCGATTGCTTCTACTAATTTACTCATAATTTTTATTGTTTTGGGGTTTGAAGGAATAAAAGAAATAAATAAATATAAATTTCAATTAAAAACTTTTCTTTTCCAAATATTTTTCCAGTTTTTTATGTAAGGTGAATATTTATGATTATTAAAGCCTTTAATTTAGTTTTTAGATATAATACTTATTAAACGCTAATTTTTCGTTTTCTACCTAAAACCTGCCATGTTTCTTTAACTTCTTTGTTTTCAACAATATAGGCTTCATCATACAGATTTACAGTTGGACAAATGTGATACGGCACACCATAGAGTACATCGCCAATTTTTATGACATTCCAGTCTTTTACCGCTATCACTCCGTGTTCTTCGCTTTGACCAAGAAGTTCATAGTTTTCTAAATTTAAGAATCTGATTCGTTTATCAATTGGGTTTTCAGCCGCCACCGCTTTATGTCCCATATCGACTGTAATGATGCCATGCTTTGGTTTTGAGATAACACGGCAAAGAATTAGTGCTGCATACTCAAAATTTTGTTCGATAAGTTTATCACCGTAGCCCCAATCCCACAAAACGCACGTACCAGGGCTGCAATAAGTTTCGACACGTAGGGCGTGAGATGTAAACGCTGGTGTGCCTCCAGCAATCACAATTGGTTTTGCTAAACCCTCTGATTCTATTGTATCAATAAAATGTTTTACATCAACGAAACCCGCATCGCATTCTTCTTTTCGTTCGTTGAAATCGCTCGCACGTAAATGTCCATCATAGACATGCAACCCGTGTAATTTTAGATGAGAAGATGTGCTTAGTTTTATATATAAATCTAATATTTGATCATTTAATTCATGTCCTGACCTGTTCATTCCGTTGTTTACATCTAAAAAAACATCAGAAACGAGATTGTTATTCCCAAAAATATCGTTGTGAGCATCGGCAATTTCAGTAGAATCAATGATTGATGCAAAGAAAACTTCGGGGTATTTTTGGCGAAGTTTAACCAAACGTTCGATTTTTGGACCAATTAATTGATGAGAAATTAATACATAATTTCCACCTGCAATTGCTACCATTTCGGCTTCGGCGATGGTGGCACATTTGAATTTCGTGATACCATCATTAAGCATCATCTTCACGATTTCGGGCATTTTGTTGGTCTTTACATGCGTAAAAAGTCGTTCAGCCGAACCCGCAATCGAAATCATCTGCTCAATATTGTTCTGTACTCGCTCTTTGTAAATAAGCAGCGAAGGAGAATCTAATTCGTTGACATTGTTGATTTTATACCACATTTTTAATTTTGAATGATAGAATTAATGAATGAGAAACGAAACTTCAATGTTTTGGTAATAATTCTATGATTGTATCATTTACTCTTTCAAAAACAGATTTATTGTTCGTAAAACTCAATTGGCAAATCATCTGGGTCAGCGAAGAAGGTGAATTTTTTGCCTGTAAATTCATCAATTCTGATGTCTTCTACCTCAATCCCTTTTGCTTCAAGAATTTGTTTTGCTTCGGCTACATCTTCCACTTCAAAAGCTAAATGTCTGAGTCCACAAGATTCTGGTCGTGACGGGCGAGCGGGCGGATTTGGAAATGAAAAAAGTTCAATTATATAATTTTCTCTGATTGCTAAATCAAGTTTATACGAATTTCTTGCTTCACGGTAAACCTCTCTAACTATCTGTAAACCAAGTATTTCGGTATAAAAATACTTTGATTTTTGATAGTCAGATGCAATGATGGCTATGTGGTGTACTTTATTGATTTTTAGCATTTAAATCTATTTTTAAGGGTTGATTAACTAAATCTAAGCCTTCAATTTTTTATTTTTATAAATTTACGCCAACTCAAACATTACTTCAATTTCAACTGGAATATTTTCGGGAAGCGAGCCAAAACCAACTGCTGATCGCACACCGATGCCGTTTTCAGTTCCCCAAACATTGGCAAAAAGCTCGCTACATCCATTAATTACGTACGGGTGACGCTCAAAATCTGATGTGCAATTGACCATTCCAAGCACTTTTATAACACGCTTAATGCGGTCGAGACTTCCTAAATTGGCTTTTAAGGTAGCAAGAATTGTCAAACCTACTTGCTGAGCGGCTAATTTTCCTGCCTCAATATCGATATCTGCCCCAATGCGGCCAATGATGCGTGAGCCATCCATTTGTACAGGGCCGTGTCCTGAAACATAAACAAAATTATCAACGATTAAGCAAGGCTTATAAACGCCCATCGGCGATGGTGCTGGTGGTAATTCCAGACCAAGTTTTGAGAAATTTTCTTCTGCTGTCATAAGTTTTTATTTTAAGGCACATAGGCTCAAAGGCACAGAGAAACAAATACGAAAGATTTTATGGCTTTATCTATTTCTTTGTACTTTAGATACTTTGCAACTCTGTGCCTATTTTTACACAAATAAATTTAAAATTAGTACCCCAATAAGACCAATGATAGAAACGAGAGTTTCCATGACTGTCCAAGTTTTGAGAGTATCCTTTATTGATAAATTGAAATATTCTTTAAAAAGCCAAAAACCTCCATCGTTTAGATGTGAAAACATCAAACTTCCTGCCCCGATAGAGAGTACCATCAATTCGGGTTTTACACCTGTTTGTTGTTGAATGAGTGGTGCCAAAATTCCCACGGCTGTTAAGCCTGCAATGGTTGCTGAACCAACGCAAATACGTAGCACACCAGCAATTGCCCAGCCCAAAATTAGTGGATTAATGTCAAATCCTTGTAGCTGTGAGCCAATATAATCGCTTGTTCCACTGTCTTTCAGTATTTGTTTTAAAGCACCCGCACCCGCAATAATTAATAAAATCCCTGCACTACTTTTAAAAGCTTCTTCGAGTTGCTTACTTACGGCTTGAATATTATTTCCTTGACGAACGCCCAATAAATAAATGGCAATTAGCAAAGAAAGAAGCATTCCGATATATGGTTCAGAAACCAATTTAAGCAGCTCACTATCAGGAGCATATTTTTTTACAGCCGATGTAATTGTTAGTAAAAAAACAGGCATTAAAGCTACCAATAAACTCACACCCAAACTCGGTTGTTTGTCTTTAGGAATATCTTTGATGGCAAATAAATTACCATCAATTTGAGGTTTGTATTGTTTTAAAGTTCGTCCAAAAAGTACCCCAGCAATAGCAATCGCAGGAATAGCAATGATGATTCCGTAAATGAGGGTTTGCCCAACATCGGCTTTTAACTGCGAGGCAATGGCGGCAGGTGATGGGTGAGGAGGCAAGTATCCGTGAGCAGTGGAGAGAGCTGTCAGCATGGGCATACCGACGTATAAAAGTGGTAATTTTGCTGAAGCTGCAATCGAAAAAATGAGCGGTACGACGATAATAAAACCCGCATTATAAAACAACGGAATACCGATAATAAAACCTGCCAAAGCTAAGCCCCATTGTAAGTATTTTTCACCAAAAAGATTGATAAGTGCATCCGTAATGCGTTGAGCAGCACCACTTTCGGCTACAAGTTTGCCGAGCATTGCTCCAAAACCTATGATTAGAATTAAATCACCGAGCGTGCCACCGATGCCCGATTGAATGGCTTTGCCAATAGAAGCTACGTCCATTCCTGTGGCAATTCCAAGTCCGATGGCCACTAAAATAAATGAAACGAAAGTGTCGAGTTTTACATAAGCCACAAGTATGACGAGTGTCAGTATAGCAAAAAAAGTGAGTAAAATTGGCATTTTTTAAGGAGGGTTGAATATGATGATGCAAGATAATAATTTTACTCAATTATCAATATATTCTCATTAAACTCGTGAGTTTATCTTGTAAATTTTGGGTCAAATCAAAAGGAAAGTATAGTAAATCCATCTCTGCCTTATAGTCAAATACTTGGGGTAGTTTTTCGAAGTTTTCGATACTTTGAGCATTTTCAAGGTTGTTTTCGTGCTTTTTTTGCGAATTTATAGTTGATTTAGGCAAGGCGTAAATAGCTTGGTATAGTGAGTTTGATGCAAACTAAAGTAGTTTTTAGGTCGAATTTGATTTTTGCTTTTTTAGATTAGAAAATGTGATAATAAGTTATTTGTTCCAAAAATTTCACGGTTTTTGTGATATTGAAAAGCTCGGTCAGAAAAAAAATCTCCGAAAAAGTTTCATCAGTCAAGTCATAATCGCTTGTTTTTTTGATGATTCCAAATTCGGAGATTGTTTGAAATTTATTCATTTTGTAGGTTTGACAATTTTTAACGTGACGACGATCCGCAAAGTTGTCAAATCTAAAAATACTATTTAACCACCTTAAGAATTCCCTGCATTAGTGTATAATGTCCAGGATAAGTACATACAAAAGTATAATCTCCTGGTGTGCTTGGTACTACAAAATAGATTGTTTCTTGGCTTTCTGGTTGCATCAAACCTGTGTGAAAAAGTACTTCATCTAAATCAGGAACATAAGCTTTTGCTTCGCCATCAAGGTCCATTTTAAAAGCAGCCTCACCAACTTTCACAACTGTTTTAGGTTTTACGATAACCAGATTGTGTAGCATATCATCGTTATTATTGAAAATCAAACGAATCTTACTTCCTGCTTTTACTTGGAATTTTACAACATCATATTTCAATCCTGGTTTTGTTCCTACCGAAAGCGTTTGGTCAACTTTTCCGCCCCAATCGGCTGGCATTTCGTTGACTCTTTTTGCCGAAACCACATTTGCACCTTTCGACATTCCTGACATATTATGTCCTTCGTGTGTCATTACTTCAGATTTTTTCTCAACTACTGCATATTTAGCTAAATCGAGCGGAGCTGCCGATGTATTGATATTATTAAGTGTATAATACCCAAATGTATGCAAAAGTGGTCGGTCATCAGTGTTTTTAAGTCCTTCAAGTCTTAGTTCGTGAATATAACCTAATCTTAAAGAATCAATCGCCAAACGAACGCTCATGCCATCTTCTGCTACTTGTATTCCTTTGATTTTAAGTGATTTTGCATTGATAATTGGACTTCCGTAATTATGGTGATATTTGTAGGTAAAGCTATTAATTTTATAAGATTCAAGTGCTTTGGCTGTCTCTTTGTTTACAGCTTGTGTAAACTCAATCAAAAATCCATCAGACATTGACTTGACGGTTTTCATCTCGAAAGGCGTTTTTCCTGTCCATTCTAAACGTTGTAAACCAAACTCCTCTTTACCCGTCGAAGACCAGCCTCGGCTTGTCATACCCACAAACATTGAAGCGTCAAGTCCCCAACGCATACGCAAAATTCCCGACTGAAAACCTTCTCTGAACGGAAAACAAATACCTTGATATTTTCCATCAACTTTTTCTAAAAACACACGCATGATTTTGCTATGTCCTTGGTCGCCAACGAATAATTGTCCTTCAAATGGCCCAAATTTTCCTCCGAAAGTATCTTCAATTAAATCAGCCGTAGAAATTCCCATCAGTGTATGTGGAAACCAAACCGCAGGCACTTTGATACTCGGAAAACGCTTTGCAACTTCATATAGCGGCTCGCCTGTATCAGGTACGTCTGATGGCTTGACACTTAGAGGCGAACCTTCTTCCGAAGTCCAACGTAAACCCATTGGATTTCCTGCAAAATCGCCTTTTTCAAGGTGCGTCATGCGGCCAGAGCCAACCCAATCTCCTTGATTTTCGGTATAAAATATATCACCGTTGCGTAAGGCACCAAAACCTGCGGGCGAACGCAAACCTGTTGCCCAAGGAGTCATTTTTCCATCAGGTGAAACTTTTAGCATCCAGCCTCTCCATTTTACTAAACTAACCCCTTTTCCTTGCCAGCCAAGATTTAAGGTATAAATCATGTCATTGTCAGGCAAAACCACTGGGCCGTAAGAATATTCGTGGTAATTTCCCGAAAGCGGAAATTTCTGAAATGCTTGGTATTCATCGGCAATTTCATCACCATTATTATCTTTCAAAATTGTTACTTCGCCACGCTGGGTTGCCCACAAATTACCTTTGATGTAAGCCAAACCCAATGACTCGTGCAATCCCGAAGCAAAACGTTTATATGTTGGCGAAGTGCCATTTTTCATGTACGGATTTGAAACCACCCAAACATCGCCACGGCGAGTAGAAACTCCTAAACGGCCATCTGGCATAACGGCCAAACCTCCAACTTCGAGTTTTATGCCTTCGGGAACTGGTAAAGTAAGGATACGATAGAAATCTTCTTCTACCAAAGGTCTATTCTGAGCAAAAGCTACCAATTTGCCCAAAATGAGAAATAGTACTAATATTTTTTTCATTGTTAATGTTTTTTGCAATATTTCAAAAATAATATTTTACCACGAAACCGAATAAGAAACCTCACTACTTAAAGGCATGATTATTTCTTGTCCAGTTTTTGAATTACGAATGATAGGCTTAGCTTTAGCATCAATCAAAATATATTGATTATCAACTAAATAACGACCTTTTTCAATCATTGAAATTGATTTTCCTTCTCCCAATTTGCAATACAAATTTGTACCATTAATGGCCGAAGTTGTAATTGAAATGCCTTCTTTATCTGGCGTAATTTTCTGTAAAATTTCGGTTCCGTTTAATGAAAATTTATAAGTCGGAAAGCCTTCACTATCAAGTGAATAGCTTTTGAAAACTAGCGTTTTATAAGCATCCAACGAATCGGGCATCGGAGTGTTTGCCTCGGCCAAAACAGCCACTGAAGGTTTTCCCGAAAACTTCGTTTTTACACCTTTCGCTTCTAATAATTGTGGTTCGCCACGCTCATAGAACATTTCGGTTACGTCGGCAAACTCGCCTCTCCAAGCATAAAGCAAAGCAGCTTGGTCTAAATCATAGGTATAATGTGAACCTTTTGGACTACCAATCGAAATTGCATGCGTGCGTTTTTGACCATCAAACATTACAAACGAACGTACCATTTCAACGTCACTTTTCGGTGCAATGTCAATCTCACCAACGGCTTGCGGAGTTGGTAATGAGGTTTCGGCATGCAGTGCATACGGTCTGATTTCTGGGCCAGCAGCAAAAAGTCCGAGTTCAGCTTTCCACCAAACTTTTATGTACTTCATTTCAACCGAATGTTTGCCTTTTTTCAAATCCAAATAGGCAATTCGTGGCTTACGATAACTTTCATCTGCCATTGGTAAAACTTCTTTTCCATCAACTATTAGTTCAGATTTCCCTGCACAATCGGCTATCAATGAATAACTGCCATCTTTTTCTACCTCTAAATCACCCTTGAAGACCAATAGGAAACGATTAAATCCTACACCATAATCTTTGGTTAGTTCGGTGGCTTTTCCTGCATCGTTAGGGGTTTCTTTCTTTTTAGCAAATTGTTTGTCCCAGTCGAATGTTTCGTAAAGTTCGTAGCTCAAACCACTCAGTTTCAATGGTTTTTCGTTGTTGTACTTCAAAAACTCTAAATCTTTCACGGCTACACTGCCCAATTTATTTTCAAACACAATTGGGCCTTCATTTTTTCCTTCTGAAGGTAAAATATAGCCTTGATGAATTAGCACATCATTCAAAACTACTTTTTCGAGTACAATGGCATTGCCAAACGAAGTTTCCGAAAACGTTAATTCAAGCGTTTGCCAAAGTCCCGCCGTTCTTCCAGCATTTTGATTTGGTAACTTTATGCTACCTTCTTTCAATAAAATTGTTCCACTTGGGCGTAAATTACTCAAAACGATAGCATGTATGCCTTTAATGTAAAAAATGGCTTCACTATTATTACCCAGCATAAACTCAAATCTTATCTTGGCATCGGCGGTGGTAAGTTTTGAAGTCATTTTGCCCGCAGTATTTGAAAACAAAAATTTGTTTCCCACTGCAAAAGAGGCTTTTTTCTTAAATGGATTATCGACTGATTCGACTTGTTTCCAATTACCCAAATCCCAATCGCTGAGAGGTAATTTATTCATCGAAAAACCTTGTGCATAACTTTGCAAAGAAGCACAAAACAGCATAAAAAATGCTAAAAAACGTAGATACATAGTCAGATTGATTAGATGTTAAGCAAAAATATAGATTAAGTGTAGATTTAACAATTATTATTAATCAAAGTTTTTCTGACAGTCCGAAAAGTGTTTTGTAAATTTGTCGATCAAATGGATCACCCGCGAACTTATTGCCAAATAATTATTAATATTATAAAGTTAAATGTTTTATTAAATTAAATAGAATAAAATTTAAACTGACTTTCAAAAAATAAAATAATTTATATGTTAAAACCAACTCTACTTATTTTAGCCGCAGGAATGGGCAGTCGCTACGGTGGCATCAAACAATTAGATAAATTCGGGCCAAACGGCGAAACTATTATAGATTATTCCCTTCACGATGCTATAAAGGCAGGTTTTGGGAAAATCGTTTTTATTATTAGAGAAGAATTAAAAGCGGATTTTGAAGAAATATTTGGTCCAAAATTGGCTGGAAAAATTGACTATGATTTTGCGATTCAAGGTGTACAAAAATATGTAGCTCCCGAGCTCGGAACGGTAGAACGTACAAAACCTTGGGGAACTGGTCATGCGGTACTTTGTGCTTGGGAACAAACCAATTCGCCATTTGCTGTCATCAATGCCGATGATTTTTATGGCTATGAAGGATTTAAAATCATGGCCGATTTCTTGACAAATAATACTGACGAAACTTGCCACGCAATGGTGGGTTACCAAATCAAGAATACTCTATCAGAGAATGGTTCGGTTTCAAGAGGTGTCTGCGAGGTCGATGAAAATGGTTATTTAGAGTTAGTAACCGAGCGTACGAAAATTTATCGCCAAGATGATAATTTGATTGTATTTGAAGAGGGTGACATTTTAACAGAATTGCCAGAAAACACGTCGGTTTCGATGAATTTTTGGGGTTTTATGCCAAATGTATTTCCAGTAATCAACGAAATGTTTAAAGAGTATTCGATAAAAAATATCGACTCGCCAAAAGCAGAATTTTATATTCCAACAGTTATGACTTATTTGATTCAGAATGGATTAGGAAAATGTAAAGTGTTCTCAAACGAGTCAGAGTGGTTTGGCGTAACCTATCCAGAAGACAAGCCGACCGTGATGGAAGCATTACAGAAATTGTCGGAGCTTTATTAATGCTTGTAGGGCAGGTTTTCAATCTGCCTTTTTTCTTACAAATTCAACAGTTTGAAAACCTGTTCTACAATAATATTGAAGTCTTCTTTACCTAATTCCAAAGCTCTGCTTTGTTTTAAATTTTATTTGCAAAATTAAGAATCTATATATAAAATGTGAATTGTAGTTCAAATTGCCTTTGAAACTGTTTAGATGAAAATGCTTTTGCTACAATTTGCTAATTTGTATTAATGCTTAAATTCGCTTTTTCTTATAAGTCTGTTTTTTTTGAATTTAACTTAAAAGATTGTTTTTCTATTAAATAATCCAACAAAATATGTTTTTTCTGTAGAAATGTATCTTTTGAACTATTTCATTTTTATATTGAAAAAAATTAGATTTTCGTTAAAATTTTGTCTTAGCTGTCAAACCCTTGTGTTTGAATTGAAATATCCTTGTATCTTGCTGCATCAACCTTCTTTTTTATATTTACATGGAATCCATCTTACAGTTTTTTAATGGTATAGCTTGGTGGGCTTATATTCTCGTCTTCTTTATTTTACTTTTTTTTAAAGATATTCTTCAAAAAAGACATACCATTCAGCATAATTATCCTGTTGTTGGGCATCTACGTTATTTTATCGAAAGTGTTGGACCAGAGTTACGTCAATATATTGTGGCCAATAACAGAGAAGAATTGCCTTTCAATCGCCGTCAACGATCTTGGATATATGCTTCCTCGAAAAAAGAAAACAACTTTCAAGGTTTTGGTACCGACCAAGATATGTATAGTGCGGGTTATAATTTTATTAAACCTGCGATGTTACCTTTTAAATTGCCTAAAGACCACCCAAATGTAGCAAATCCATACATTTGTCCATCGGCCAAAGTTATCGGTGAATACCATCATCGAAAAAATCCATTCTTGCCAAAATCGGTTGTCAATATTTCTGGAATGAGCTACGGTTCGCTTTCTGCAACTGCCATTGACTCAATGAATAAAGGTGCTGCAAAGTTTGGTTGTTATCATAATACTGGCGAAGGTGGACTTTCGCCTTATCATAAGAATGGGGCAGATGTAGTCCTCAATATTGGAACAGCATATTTTGGGATTAGAGATGATGAAGGGAATTTTGTGATGGAAAAATTGGTGAAACTTTGCCAAAATAATCCTTGCATAAAAATGATTGAACTCAAACTTTCACAAGGAGCAAAACCCGGTAAAGGTGGGGTTTTACCGGCTTCAAAACTTACAAAAGAATTGGCAGAAATTCGCCATGTTCCGTTGGGAAAAGATGTGATTTCACCAGCGTATCACAGTGCGTTTTCTACTATAAAAGAAATGGTTGATTTTATCGAATTGATGGCAAGTGCTACTGGCTTGCCTGTTGGAATAAAATCCGCAGTCGGAAAGCTTGAAATGTGGGAAGAATTGGCTGATTTGATGAAAAAATCTGGAAAGGGCCCTGATTTTATTACCATTGATGGTGGTGAAGGTGGCACAGGTGCTGCACCTCCAAGTTTTGCCGACCATGTTTCTTTACCTTTTGTATATGCGTTTTCTGCGGTTTATAGAATTTTTCAGAAAAGAGAACTGACTGATAAACTTACCTTTATTGGCTCAGGAAAATTAGGTTTACCCGACACTGCTATAATGGCTTTTGCGATGGGAGTGGATGTAATAAACGTGGCACGTGAACCAATGCTTTCGATTGGGTGTATTCAGGCACAAATCTGTCACACAAACCGTTGTCCAAGTGGAGTGGCAACACAGAATAAATGGTTACAAGGAGGTATTGACCCCACCTTGAAGAGCGAGCGTTTTTATAATTATGTAAAGACACTCACAAAAGAGATTTTGGATATATGTCATGCTTGTGGGTACGAACATCCAAGTCAGTTTATGATGGATGATGTTGATGTAGCAATGGGTGATAATAATCGTACACAATCCTTATGCACTACCTATCAATATCAAAAAACTCCTGTAAAATTTGATGGATTAAAGAAAATACTTGAAAGCGATTATTTAGGAGGGAAAAACTGATTTTCAAAAAGTAAATATTAATAGCATTTTCATAGAAATTACAGCTTTTTTGCTTAACGATGCATTTCGAAAATATACTATATTGTAGATGAGAGGATTATTTAATGATTATTATTGGATTTTTGTAGAGCTGAGAAATGATTTGTCAACGTTCAATAGTCGATTTCTCTTTTATTTTTAAAATGCTGATCGTCGAATAAAAGTTAAAAAAACTTTTATTATTTATCAGTCTTGATTTAAATCTCTTCAAAGTGCCGTTGATTAATAAAACCACTTTTATGTCAAATGGTACATATAATAGTTCTAATTTTATACTTTACATGCATTAATGACTACAATCACAATAAAGATAGTTACAAACAGAAGTTCGTCGAGGTGTTCGTAGAATAATTTTTTCATAATCTTTTTTGCCTTTTTATATAATGATTCAGATTGTCATCAAAAGGTTGAAAGGATATTTAAATATATTTTCTTAAACAAAACAACAAACGAATAGTATCTACTTTTTTCCCAATTTGTGAAACGGCAAAATAATATTTTTTATATGATTATTCTGTTTAGGTTTGTTTTTATTTCATTTCCGTGGCACACCATGTAATCGTTGATAAAAGAGTGTGCCACGGTTAATGGAAATCAATAAAAGAAAATGTAAGAGACAATGATGGCAGTTATTACACCTGCCAAATCGGCCAAAAGTCCAGCTAGGAGTGTGTATCGAGTATTTTTAATATTCACTGAGCCAAAATATAAGGCCAAAACATACAAAATCGTATCTGAACAAGCCTGGAATACACATGACAAACGCCCCACGAATGAGTCAGCACCAAAAGTTTTCATCGAATCAATCATCATGGCTCTTGAGCCACTTCCACTCAATGGGTGCATAAGGGCAGTTGGAAGTGCTTCGGTAAAATCGGTATTCATGCCGGTAAAGCTAAAAACCCATTTTAGGGCTTCTACAATATACGTTAAAGCTCCTGAATTTCTGAAAGCACCAATAGCAACCAACAATCCAACTAGGTATGGAATCACTTTGATTGATGTTTCAAAACCTAATTTTGCACCTTCAATAAAAGCAGGAAAAATATTAACCTTTTTATAAATAGCTCCACCAATAAAACCTACGATAAAAACAAACAAAATCATATTACTGACCACTTTCGATGTTACTTCTATTTCTTCTTTTGGTAATCTAGAAAAATACCAAAGAACAAAGCCAATAAAGCCTGTAAGACCTAAAAGCCACGATAGGAGGGTTTTATCAAAGAAATTTATGCGTTGCTTGATTCCTACAAAAAGCATTCCTGTCAGTGTAGCTACATAAACTGAAATCAAGGCGGGAATAAAAATATCGGCAGGGTCGGCGGCATTATAGATGGCACGTTGAGCCATAATACTGAGTGGAATAAGAACTGGCCCCGCACTGTGCAGTACCATAAACATAATTTGAGCATTGGAAGCTGTATTTTTGCTAGGATTTAGTTCTTGCAAACTTTGCATTGCACTCAATCCAAAAGGAGTAGCTGCATTGTCAAGGCCGAGCATATTTGCCGAAAAATTCATAATCATTTGTCCATTCGCTGGGTGATCTTTTGGTACTTCAGGAAACAATTTACTGAAGAATGGAGCAATGATGCGTGCCATGCGGCGAATAACACCTGCTTCTTCGCCAATTTTCAGAATTCCCAAGAAAAAAGTCATTACACCTGCCAGGGGCAAGGCAATATCCATAACGGCGATTTTTGACGAATCGAACATCCCTTCTACGATAATTTTGAAAATCTCGGTATCTCCTAAAAAGATAAGTTTGAATAATGCAACCACAAATGCAATTAGAAAAAAAGCTACCCAAATATAGTTTAATGCCATAAATTTGACGGTTAAAGTTTAGATTTGTGGCTAATTTAAGGATAAACCACGATTTTTCGATTTATAACTAAAAATTTGATTCAAATATTCCTAAAAAAATCTAAAATGACACTTTCAAACAGAATTTTTCTATTCTTTGTAGTATTATTCGGAGTTTGGAATTGCCAAACAGAAAAAGCTGATTTCAGTAGAAATACCGGCTCTTCAGTTATAAAAAAAGATAGCGTAATAATAATTGAGCAAGCAAAAATTTCTGAAGTTGAGCAACGAATGATTATGCAAGGTTTGGTTGATATTCAAACTCTTGATTCGACTATCATGGTCGAATTGAAATATTCTACAACTGATAATTTTGTAAAAACAGATGTCTATGGGGGTTTGACTCGTGCTTACTTGCAAGAGAAGCCTGCCCAAATGCTGGTTATGGCCAGTCAGGCCTTGCAAGAAAAATATCCTAATTATAGGTTATTGGTATACGATGCAGCACGCCCGCTCACTGTACAGTACAAACTTTGGAGTTTATTGGATACTATTCCTCCCAATAAAAGAGAAGATTTTGTAGCGAATCCTTCTATTGGTTCTATTCATAATTTTGGTTCAGCAGTTGACTTAACTATTTATGATGATTCACTTAAAAAGCCACTTGATATGGGTACAAAATTTGATTTCTTTGGCGATTTAGCATATCCTCGTTTAGAATTTAAAATGATAGAAGAGGGCAAACTAAGCAAGGAGCAACAAGCCAATCGAATAATATTGCGTGAAGCCATGACTAGCGTAGGGTATATGCGTATTGAAACCGAATGGTGGCATTTTAATGCCATTTCGCGAGAAAGAGCTAAACGTCTGTATAAAATTGTGGAGTAGAAAAGTAAAAAGTGACTATCCAGAAGAGAGTTGCTTTTGTCTAATCACCTAACCGACAATAGGTATTATCACAAGAGCATACTACCAATAATCTTTAAATCGAAATGCCCATTAGGCATATTGATTTTACTTTTGTTAAAACGTAAATTTATTCATTGTAGCCTTAGCTTTTTTGTGAGAAAACTAAATATTTTTTTCTTCGGGATCTCTCATAAACCAATTAGAAAAATGTATCTTTCTTTCATTGTAAGTTTGATCTTCTGGTATCTATGCAGCTGTATGTATGTTAAAAATTTTTCTTAGGTTTAATAACTTTTTTTCAATAAATATACGACTGGATTAAGTAAAATATAAGTTTCTCAAAAAATATACAAAAGACACAAATGATTGATTATTAGTTTGTTATACTGATTTAAAGGCCATGAATGCTTAAAAACCTCTAATTTAAACAATCATTCTTTTTAGTTTTTACAACGTAAAATTATGGGAGAATCTGACATTATTCATATCTTTGTATATAAATTTATTAAACGGTGCTAGAGTGTTAGATAAGATTCAAGAATTATTAGACGAAGTTGAAGCTGTTGTGGTCAATAGCAAAGACGACTTAGAAAAGTTTCGGATTAAATATATTAGCCGAAAAGGAATACTCAATGATCTTTTTGAAGAATTTAAAACGGTAGCCAATGAACATAAACGTTCGGTTGGACAGGAGCTTAATAAACTCAAAAATCTCACAGAGCAAAGACTAAGAGATTTTACTGAAAATCTTGAACAAAGTGCAAGCGATTTAAAGGCAAGTGGCATTGACTTGACATTGCCCGTTGCACCAAATTTTTCTGGGTCGATTCACCCGCTTACGCTCACTCGTCAGCGAGTGTTAGAGATTTTTGCACGAATGGGTTTTAATCACGAAGATGGCCCGGAAGTTGAAACTGATTGGTACAATTTCACAGCTTTAAACTTTCCAGAAGACCATCCTGCCCGTGAAATGCAAGATACGTTTTTCGTGCAAAAGAAAGATATTCAGAAAGATGATGTTTTACTTCGTACCCATACATCAAACGTGCAAGTGCGTTTGATGGAACATAAAAAGCCACCGATTCGCTCGTTAATGATTGGTCGTGTGTATCGAAATGAAGCCATTTCAGCCAGAGCTCATTGCCAGTTTCACCAAATTGAGGGCCTATACGTTGATAAAAAAGTAAGTTTTAAAGACCTTAAAGATACGCTTTATCATTTTGCTAAAGAAATGTTTGATAAAGACACAAAAATTCGTTTGCGTCCAAGTTATTTTCCCTTCACTGAGCCAAGTGCCGAAATTGATATTTCATGCTTTATTTGTAAAGGTTCTGGTTGTAATATTTGTAAGCATTCAGGTTGGGTAGAAATTGCTGGTTCGGGAATGGTTGATCCTAATGTTTTAGAAAATAGTGGTATAGATTCAGAACAATATACCGGTTTTGCCTTTGGAATGGGAATTGAGCGTATTACAATGCTTCGCTATGGGGTAAAGGATTTACGTCTTTTCTTTGAGAACGACGTAAGATTTTTAAGACAATTTGAGGGGGCGTAATTTCAATTATCAATTATTCTAAACTCGGTTAAAGTTTTAGGTAATGATTCAAGTGTTGAAATATGCTTGTCAGTAATTGTTAATTGATAAATTCTTGCTTACAAAATCCCAGCAAATAATGCCTACTGTAACCGAAATGTTTAGTGAATGCTTTGTGCCAAATTGCGGAATTTCTAAACAATTATTTGAAAGCTCAACCACTTCTTGGTTTACCCCAAAAACCTCATTTCCGAAAACAAAAGCATATTTTTGATTGGATTCTGGTTGAAAATCATTCAATTTTAGGCTGTTTTCTACTTGTTCAATAGCTAAAACTATATAGCCTTTTGCTTGTAATTCTTTCGTTAATTCAATTGCATTTTCTCGGTGTTCCCAAATAACTGATTCGGTGGAACCAAGAGCTGTTTTTTCAATTTCTCTGTGCGGAGGAGTGGCCGTAATGCCGCACAAATAAATTTTTTCTACCAAAAAAGCATCGGCAGTACGAAACGCTGAGCCTACATTATTCATACTTCTTATATCATCCAAAATGATACAAAAATTGTTTTTATTTGTTTCCTTAAAATCTTCAACCGATATACGATTGAGTTCTTCCATCTGGAGTTTTCTCATAGCTTGCCTCCTTTTTTGTGTAAAGATATCAAAAACTACGAAATGATAAATAAGTATTAAAAGTCAAATCTTAAAAAAATACAATTTAAATATTCAAGGTTTATTTATTCATTTATTCTTGATGTTTTTTATGAATGCCTTATTTAGCAAACAGAATGAAAGATAGGTAATGTCTATTTTTTTTGAAATGATATAGATGGAAAAATAACATTTGTCGAAATAATATTACATAAAAGCAGGTTTATAGGCTCTAATACAATTTTTTTTAATTGTATTTTTCTAAGAATTTTTGTATTTTAAAGAATTGATTAAAAGTACCTAATTTAAGCATAATTACTCACATAAAAATTAGGTGTATCTGTTGAAATGCCAAAGTATATTTGGAGGTTTGGATAAAATATGAAATTTATACACAGTGTTGTATTTATTTGATAATAAAATTGACTATATTAAGAATGTTGTTAAAAATACTACATTTATTTCGTCATTTATGAAAAATGTTATATGTTTAATCCAAGAAACTACAACAGTACTATTTTATTGTGTCTTAAAAATAAGTATTTTTGTATCAATTAATTATAAATTAATAACCTAAACTAAAATGTTCATGAAGAAGAATCTACTTCTTAGTTTGCTGGGAGTCATCATGTCTTTTGCTGTAATAGCACAAGGTAAGAAGATAACTGGGAAAGTAACGTCATCGGATGATGGCTCAGGATTGCCGGGAGTAACGGTGCAAGTAAAAGGTACTTCAAAGGGTTCGCAAACTGATATTGAGGGTAACTACTCAATCGAAGCTGCCTCAGGAAGTACATTAGTTTTCAGTTTTGTGGGTATGAATACCCAAGAAGTAAAACTAGGAAACCAGTCAGTTGTAAATATTTCATTGGGTGCTGATACAAAGCAGCTATCTGAGGTTGTTGTAACTGCTATCGGTATCCAACGCGAGAAAAAAGCTTTGGCTTATGCGGTATCGAACGTAAACGCTGAATCTTTGCAGCAACGTTCTGAGCCAGATGCATTACGTGCATTAAATGGTAAAGTTCCAGGTGTAAACATCATTTCAGGTGGTGGTGCTCCAGGGCAAGCAACCCGTATCACGATTCGTGGTGCCAACTCATTCGCTGGAAACAACCAACCATTATTCGTCGTTGATGGTATTCCTTTCGACAACTCGGTAAATGCTACTGATGGTTTTAACCAAAATACAGTAACTTCAAATCGTGCTTATGACATTGACCCTAACAACGTTGAGTCAATGACTATCTTGAAAGGTGCTGCTGCCTCTGCTCTTTATGGTTCACGTGCTGCCAATGGTGTAGTTGTAATCACGACTAAAGCTGGTAGCAAAAATGCTAAGAAAGGTTTAGAAGTAACTTATAACTCTTCTTATTCTACTGAGAAAATCTCTACAGTTCCAGAATACCAAGATTCATACACGCAAGGTTCTAACCAAACTTATAATGGTGGATTTATCGGTAACTGGGGTTCTGCTTTCCCTTCTCAGGTTGACCGTATCAACCAAGGATTAGGTTTTGAGCGTTATTCTAAAATTATTGATGGGAACTACGCTGCTGGGTTTGTTCCAAATCCACTTACTGGTGTAGCTTATGGTGCTGCTCGTTATAAAACAGCATTCCCTCAGTTTTTAGATGAAAAAGGAAACGCAACTCCTTACGAATTGAAGCCTTACGATATTATTGGTGGTTTCTTCCGTAAAGGTAGTGTTCTTGAGAATAGCTTTAACATTAGCTCAACTGGTAATACAACTACAATTAGTGCTGGTGCTTCACGTATGACCAACCAAGGTATCATCCCTAACTCAGGTGCTGATCGTACTACTTTGAACTTTGGTGGTAATGCTACTTTATCAAATAAATTGAATTTGAGTGGTAACGTTAACTACGTTAATACTAACCAAAATTCACCACAATCAGGTGCTGGATATTATTCTGACTATGGTGGTTTGAGTTCTACGGGTTCAATCTACTCACGTTTGTTTTACTTGCCACGTAACTTTGATCTAAATGGTCTTCCATTTGAAAACCCTGTTACTGGTGCTAACGTATTCTACCGTGCATTAGATAATCCACTTTGGACAGCTAAATACAATACTTATACAAGTAAAGTAAACCGCGTATTCGGTAACATGGCATTAACTTATGATGTAGCACCTTGGTTAAACTTAACAGCTAAAGGTGGTGTAAATACTTATGATGAAACTCGTAGAGATGTTTATCGTCCAGGTGGTAACTCAGTGCCGTTAGGTCAAGTTTCTCGCCGTAACATCACAAATACAGAATTAGATTTCACTTTCTTGGCTTCAGCTGACAAAGATATCAGCGAAAAAATCAACATGCGTTTATTGGCTGGTTTCAATGCGAACCAACGATATAAAAATATCAGCAGTGTATTAGGACAAACAGTTATTGACCCTAATTTATTGATTCTTGGTGGTACAAACGTGCAGTTTGGCTCAGAATTCCAAAGCAAGCGTCGTCTTTATGGTTTCTTTGCTGAATACGGTGCATCGTATAACAACTATGCGTTCTTGACAGCAACTATCCGTAATGACCACTCTTCAACTTTGCCAGCAGCTAATAATAGCTATTTCTACCCTTCAGTAAGTGGTTCATTTATCTTCACAGATGCCTTTAAATTACCAACAAATATTTTGAGTTTTGGTAAAATTCGTGCAAACATTGCTAAAGTTGGTAAAGATGCAGATCCTTATCAAGTATTTACTTCATACAATTTTGCAGTACAATACTATAATGCATCTCCGATTTCGGCTACAAGACTGCCTTCAACCCTTAGCAATGCTAACTTGAAGCCTGAGTTTACTACTGAATATGAATTAGGAACTGAATTGCAATTCTTCAAAAATAGAATTGGTGTTGACCTTGCTTACTTCAATCGTGTTTCAACTGACTTGATTGTAACGGCTCGTATCCCAACATCATCTGGTTTTGACTTCAAAGCAACTAACGCTGGAAAAATCATTAACAAAGGTTGGGAATTAGGTTTAAACTTAGTGCCTATCAAATTGAACAATGGTTTTACTTGGAACTCATTCGTCGCTTATACTCGCCTTCGCTCAGAAGTTGTTGATGCTGGTCCATCAGGTGAATTGTTCTTAGGTGGTACTGGTCTTTCTTCAACGGGTACAATGCACCGCAATGGTTTCCCTTATGGTATGATTTATGGTTCACGTAATGCTCGTGACGACCAAGGAAATGTTTTGATTAGCCCAACTACTGGTTTACCATTACAAGAGCCAACATCACAAATCTTAGCAAACCCTGCTCCAAAATATACAGTAGGTTGGACAAATACATTCACTTTTAAAGGATTTACACTTTCTGCTTTGATGGACTACCGTGCGGGTGGAAGCATGTTCTCTGCAACTGCTGCTTCATTATTATTGAGAGGTCAGTTGAAATTCTCTGAAGACCGTGAAGGTATGCGTGTAATTCCAGGTGTATTGGGCGACCCACAAACATACAAGCCGTTATTGAATGAGGCTGGTAAAACAATCAAAAACACGATCCCAATGACTGCGTTCCAATCGCATTTTTCAAGTGGATACGGTGCTTATGGTGCTGACGAAACTAACATTTACGATATTACAACTATTCGTTTGCGTGAGGTTTCATTAGGATACAACGTTCCTAAGGCTTTCTTGAAGAAAGCAATTCCATTTATTGGTGGATTGAGAGTTTCATTATCAGGAAGAAATTTGTGGTTTAAATCACCAAATATGTTGACAGGCTTAAACTTCGACCCAGAGGTATTGTCAAACTTTGCTGATTCAAACATCCAAGGTTTCGACTTAGGTGCTGCTCCTTCAACTCGTCGTTTTGGTGCTAACTTATCAGTATCGTTTTAACTTAGCTATTAGCTGTTAGTTGTTAGTTATTAGCCAAAAATTAATTCCATTATTAGTTATGAATTAAATTAAAAAGTTAAAAACTAAAAGCAAATCGCCAAAAGCATAAAAATAAATAAGAGATGAAATTAAAATATATATCAAAAATAGCACTTACTACAGGCTTAATCAGTTTGTTGAGTGCTTGTGATTTAACAGAATTGGACATCAATAAAGATCCGAATAGTCCAACGGTTGCCTCAGCAAAGCTTTTATTGCCAACTGCAGAGAGTGCTGTAGTAAATGCTACGACAGCAGTAAATAATAATGCGATGGGTTTTGCAGGGCTATTGAGTAGTGCTGATAATTTTGATTTAAATAATCAATCTTATAATGGTACATGGAATAGCTTTTATCGTGACATGAGTAATGTTGAAGCAATTATCAACGCAAGTGCAAACAGCCCGCATTATTTAGGTGTAGCTCAAGCTTTAAAAGCTTTTGCAATGGGTAATTTTGTTGATACTTTTGGTGATGCTCCATATAGCGAAGCTTGGAAAGGAAATTCAGAAGCTGCAATTACAACTCCTAAGTTTGACAAAGATGCTGATATTTATGAAGCTTTGATTAAACTTTGTGATGAAGCAGCAGTAAACCTTGCTAAAGCTACTGCAGACCCTTTAGCTGCATCGGCTGACTTTATGTACGGTGGTTCTGCAGCGAAATGGATTAGATTTGCGAAATCTGTAAAGATTAAATTATTATTGAATGCAAGAAAAGGACGTACAAATGGTAATGCTGATTTGAGTGCTGCTATTGCTGCGGGTGGTTATATTACCGCTCCTGCTGACGACTTTACTTATAATTTCAGTACTGCTTCTTCACCAGAAGGTCGTCATCCTTGGTTCCAATCGGCATACTTAGCTGATAATGGTTTTGCTTACCCAGCACACCAATTGATGGAAGAAATGATTTTCAACAAAGACCCACGTTTGGATTATTATTTCTATCGTCAGACAAGTACAGTTCTTGATCCAAGTAACCCAACTGACAGAGGAACTATCCCTTATGGTGGTACATATTTAGTATTAAAGCCTGCTTTCTTAGCAAAATGGACAACTGTATTTGGTGCAGCTCCAACTGCAGCTGATAAAGCTTATATCGCTGGTTTCTTTGGTCGTGATCGTGGAGATAATACTGGTGTGCCACAAGATGGTGCATTACGTACGGCACCAGGTTGTTATCCTGCTGGTGGTCTTTTTGGTGGTCGTAATGTGACTCCAAGAGCATTAACTGGTGGTAGAGGTTCGGGTAATGGTATTTGGCCTCTACTTACAAGTAACAATATGAAGTTCTATCAAATAGAAGCTATTTTGGATGGTGGTGCTGCTGGTGATGCTAAAGCTATTTTTGAAGCTGCTATGAGAGAGCATATCGCTCGTGTGATTGCCTTAGGTGCTAAAGTTGATGCTGCCAATGCAGTTGCTCCAACTGCAGCATATATCAATGATTATGTTGCAGCTCAATTGAAATTATACGATGCAGCCACATCTAATAATGCGAAATTAAATATAGTAGCTAAACAGTTATGGTATTCATCATGGGGACAAGGTATGGAAATTTGGAACTCAATGCGTCGTACTGGTTTTCCTTCTCAGGTTAATAATCCAATTATTAAACCTCCGAGACAATACGCATTGCGTTTGCCTTATCCTTCTCAAGAAGGTACTTTGAACCCAAATGCAACTCCAAAATTAACTGAAGTTATTTTTGATAGAGACCCTGTATTTTGGGATAAAGTTAAAATCAAATGGGAATTCTAAAATATTAGATATGAGATAATAGCTATGAGATATTAGATTTTGATAAAAAAATAATACTTTTTTAAATCTAAATCTCCTATCCTGTACCTCAAATCACTTTAAAACTGAATAAAGATGAAAAAAATATTAAGTTTGACAATAGTTACAGCTCTATTATTTGCCATTGGTGCATGTAGAGATGAATCATTGAACCCACTACCAACATTCTTGCCAGGTGTACACGCATTTACGGTATTTGATGGTATTAATTTCAATGGAAATATACTTGCAAGACCTCAACCTTACGAGGTGAATAATGCAAAAAACTTCCCTAAAGCAGCTCAAAACACTGCAAAAGTTGATTTCAAAACTCGTTGGGTTTCTTTAGATAATCAATTGACTGTAAACAAAATTGAGATATACGTAAGAATGTTGGAGTCTTATAATGACCCTGATGGTAATCCTAAAGTGGCTGATTTGAGCGGAGATGGTAAAGGTAAATTGATTACTACAATCGCTGCACCTGCTGCTAACCGTCAATGGAATTCATTTAGTATCACACCTCAACAGGTTTATGATGCTTATAAAACGGCTACTGTAAAGTATAACAAAGTTACTGCAGTAAATGTATTTAGCAATCCTGCGAGACCTCGCCCAGCAAATGCTTGGTTGAGACCAGCAGAAACTGCTTCATACGGTGCTGTTGCCGAAGATAACTTTGTTGTTACATGGATATTGTACACATCTGATGGTCAAGTATTTAATACTTGGAATCCAGATTCAATTTGTGCTGACCCAACTTCAGTATCTGAAGCAAATTCAAACTGTCAGTTATCATTTATTGTTAAATAATTGATAATTACATACAATTTGTATAATTTTGAAAGAGCAGGCTATAATAATAGTCTGCTCTTTCGTTTAAGTAATTATGAGAAGTTTTCTAAACATATTCTTAGTGGCAGGAATCTTTTTTCCCATACTTATTAATGCCCAAAATACATTAGAAATTAACTTTCACGAGCATATTGCCCCAATCATCCACAAAAATTGTACGCCCTGTCATCAGCCCAATAAATCAGGGCCATTTAATTTGATTTCCTTTGAAGATGTGGCAAAGCGTGCAAAATTTATCGGCAAAGTCACCGAAATTCGTTATATGCCACCTTTCCCTGCCGACCGAAAATTTCAATCCTACCTTAATGAGCGAGGGTTGACCGTGGGCGAAATCACCAAAATAAAGCTTTGGATTGAAGGTGGAATGAAAGAGGGTGTTTTAAAGTCAACGGTGGGCGGTGTCCCAATTAATAATCCACAATCAACAGAATCAGATTTGGTAAAACCTGATTTGGTTTTAAGAATGAATAAACCATATCCCATTTCGGGTGAAAATTTAGAAGATTTTCGATTTTTTAGTTTGCCGAGTAAAACAACAAAAGACGAATATATAACAGCCATTGGTTTTAAGGCAGGGAACAAAAAAAACGTTCATCATAGCCGCTTGATGGTAGATACAACCACTAACATCAGAGGCATCGATGGCTTATCAGAAACTGACCCCAAAGTTTTTGAGTTTCAGAAAACTGTTCTTAAAGATGAGTTTTTATACGGATGGGTTCCAGGAAATGATAAAATTAGTTTCCCAAAAGGAACAGGAGTAAAACTCAATGCCAACTCCGATTTTTTGCTTAATATGCACTATGCTCCTTCGCCTGTGCCAGATATCGACCAATCCGAAATTCAATTATACTTTGCCAAAGATAAAATCGAACGTGAAGTAAGGAATTTTACACTGCGTGAAAATGACATTTCAAATAAGCCATTTTTGATAAAAGCAGGGCAGAAAGCAACTTTTTTCATCTCGAAAAAGATTGATAAATCAATGTCGTTGATTTCGGTGATGCCACATATGCACTTGATTGGTAAAACATTCCGTGCCTTTGTGATTACGCCTGACGGAGAAGTTGTAAATTTGGTAAAAATTGATAATTGGGAATTTAATTGGCAAATGACCTATCAGTTTAAGAAGTTGCTTAAAATTCCTGCTGGTTCAACATTTATAGTTGAAGGTGCATACGATAATACCGCCGAAAATCCGGAAAACCCTAATAACCCACCACATGATATTGGTTACGGTTGGGGAACAAAAGATGAAATGTTAAATTTAGTTTTGTATTACCTTGATTATAAAGAAGGTGATGAAAAGATAGAACAAAAATAGTGCTTAAAGCATACAACCAACGGGTTCTACATATTTAACCTTAACTGTTCGATCATTTTTGAATGAGTTTATGGCGTCTAACAGGTAAAATTCTGTTGGTACTGCACGGTTTCTTCCCAGCCCATAAAACCAATTATCGATTGCTCCATGATAGAGCGTTTTACGCTTATTATTAAGTAAAAAAGCTTCGGGCGAATATTGGGCTTTTAGCTTTTTGAGGAGCTTCCTCTTATGGTCATATATGATTGGCAAATCAAATTTGAATTCTTCTCTAAATTCTGATAATGATTTTGCTTCAAGTGTTTTGAATGGATAAATTACATATAATTCAATTCCTTCCTTACTATACGTCTTATCCATTTCTGTTAGATTTTTCGTGTATTTTTGACAAATAGGACATTCGGGGTCAAAGAAGACAATGATTGAAGCCTTATTTTTTTTCAAACTTTTAAAGTCAAAAACCTGACCTTTATCGGAATAAAGTTTTTGGGCAGTGGAATAATAAAAAGCCGAAAACTGTACTATAAAAAATACCAAAAAAGGTGTTATTTTCAGTGTAAAGTTATTATTCAAAGCCTTCATTAGTTTCCGATTTTCAAATTACAATTATTTCTCAAAGATAAGATTTGCGATGTAATTTGAATATAAATTGCCAGATTCTTGATAGTTTTAATCAAAAATATTTGTAAGAACTTTAAAATTGCCATCTTATCAGCAATCCTTTCTTCTTTACTTTTCCATTTCAAAGATTAGGCGTACTTTTGTAAAAACATTTATCAAATTTTACAATGGAAATCAAAGGAAAACTTATGCACGTATTAGCCGTGCAGACAGGTGAAGGCAAAAATGGTACTTGGAAAAAACAAGATTTTGTAATAGAAACGGATGGACAATACCCAAAAAAAGTCTGTCTGACGATTTGGGGAGATAAATTTAACGAAACATTTTTGACGATTGGTAACGAACTTTTAGTATCGTTCGATGCTGAAAGTCGTGAATATAATGGTAGATGGTTTACCGATCTTAAAGCATGGAAAATCGAATTAGCCGGTTCGGAATCTACTGATATCACAACACCAGCACCTTATAGAACATCTACTCATACACAACCAACCGCGGTTTCTTCAGAATTTGCTGTTTCTGCTGATGGAGATAAAGATGATTTGCCGTTTTAATTTGTCAGTCGGCCTTCGGTAGTCGGCTTTCAAGTTTTAATCCAGACTAAAATTATAGTTATTCAGAGCCGACTGCCGAAAGCCGACTGCTGAATATCCTTTAAAGAAATGTTTTCTATACAGAATATTGGCGTTGTAGCCTTAGCCGAGCAATTCGGATCACCAGTTTATGTCTATGACGGGCATAAAATCGAAGAACAAATTGCCAAAATGCGTTCAGCATTTGCAGGAACAAATTTGAAAATCAAATATGCTTGTAAAGCATTGACCAACGTTAGTATCATGAAATTGATGCGTAAAAATGGCGTTGATATTGACGTAGTTTCGATGCAAGAAGCTCATTTGGCTATTTTAGCAGGTTATGCACCACATCAAATACAATATACGCCGAGTGGCGTAGCGTTTTCGGAAGTGCAAGAAGCCGTTGAAATGGGTTTACGGATGAATCTTGATTCATTACCTCTGCTCGAAAAATTTGGGCAAACTTATGGCAATCGTTTTCCGATTTGCTTGCGAATCAATCCGCACATTATGGCAGGCGGGTCGCTCAAGATTTCGACTGGACATAAAGATTCAAAATTTGGCATTTCTATTGAGCAAGCCGAAGAAATTAACGGGATTGTTCAGAAATATGACCTCAATGTAGTGGGTTTGCACCAGCATACAGGTTCAGATTTTAAAAATGCTAATGTAATCATTGAAGCCGCTGAAAAGCTTTTCGACCTTACGTTTAAGTATTTTCCAAATATACAGTTCATAGATTTAGGTTCGGGTTTCAAAGTAGCTTACAAGGAAGACGACCATATAACTGATATGGAGAAATTGGGGGAAGGCGTTGTAAAAGTTTTTAATGATTTCTGCCTAAAATTTGGTCGTGACGTAGAGCTTTGGTTCGAGCCAGGAAAATTTTTGGTTAGCGAAAGTGGGTATTTGTTGGCTCGTGCAAATGTTGTGAAATATAGCCCCGAACGTAATTTTATTGGAGTAGATTCAGGTTTAAATCACCTAATTCGTCCAATGATGTACGATGCTTACCATGAAATCATCAATGGTTCAAATCTTGCTGGTGAAGAAAAAGAAATGTATGATATTGTAGGTTATATCTGCGAAACTGATACTTTTGGCAAAGATCGACTTCTTCCAAAAACCAAAGAAGGCGATATAATGGTCATAAAAAATGCGGGAGCTTATGGTTTTTCAATGGCATCAAATTATAATTCACGTTTTCGCCCAGCCGAAGTTTTGATTTATAACGGTCAAACACATCTTATCCGTCAACGTGAGACAATGGAGGATATTTTAAAAAATCAAGTGGTGATTGATTTGTAAATTTCTTATATTTGATTCAAAATCAGAATATTATGGAACTATTAGCAACTCTAGAGACTGAAAATCTGCAAGATTGGGATTTAACTCAAATTATAAATGGAATAGAAATTATGTCACCAAGCCCTATTTCTCGACATCAAATTATAGTATTGGAACTTTGTGGTGTATTTATTGAGCATACCCGTAAAAACAAACTGGGTAAAATTCTAATTTCACCTCTTGATGTAATTTTTGAGGATGGAATAAACCGAGTTCAACCTGATTTGATTTTTATTTCTGATGAAAATAAAGGAATTATAAAAGATTGGATTCGTGGAGTGCCAGATTTATTGGTTGAGGTAGTTTCAAAAGGCTCGTTTTATATTGATACTGTTGATAAAAAGGAAATCTATCAGAAATATGGAGTGAAGGAATATTGGATTGTTTTCCCAGAATATGATACGATTGAGGTTTTTTCATTGGAAAATGATGTCTATAAAATTTTCTCGAAAGGAACAGATAACGAAATCGTAAAATCAAAATTACTTGAAGGACTTGAAGTGAAGGTAAGCGATATTACAGCAAAATAGAACGAATTTTAAATTTATACATCAATATAAAGGGACTTTTTATGAAGTCCCTTTTTTATTTCATAATCAAAATCATATTTTTGTAAAGCGATAAGTCGCTGTTTTGTAAAATTTCATTCATCTCCATTTTTATAAAAAATGACTCCTTCTCAACAAACCTTTAAGCATTCAAGCAAAAAAGATGAATTTGAATCGCCTGATTTTTATCAAATTGATGATTTATTTACCGAAGAACAACTCATGATTCGCTCGGCAGTGCGTGATTTTGTGAAAAAAGAAATTTCTCCCATCATCGAAGATGCTGCTCAACGTTGTGAGTTTCCTGAATTTATCGTCAAAAAAATGGGTGATATGGGTGTTTTTGGCCCAACAATTCCGCTTGAATATGGCGGACAAAGCCTTGACTATATTTCTTATGGCTTAATGATGCAGGAAATTGAAAGAGGAGATTCGGGAATGCGTTCGACGGCTTCAGTGCAAGGCTCACTTGTAATGTTTCCAATTTATAAATATGGCAGCGAAGAACAAAAAATGAAGTTTTTGCCAAAATTGGGCAATGGAGAATATTTAGGTTGTTTTGGTCTTACCGAACCAGATTTTGGCTCAAACCCAAGCGGAATGACTACCAATTTCAAAGAAGACGGCGATCACGTGATTTTGAACGGCTCAAAAATGTGGATTTCAAATTCGCCAAAAGCAGATGTGGCGGTTGTATGGGCAAAAAATGAGCAAGGACGCATCAAAGGAATCATCGTTGAACGAGGCATGGAAGGATTTTCAACGCCAGAAATTCATGGAAAATGGTCGTTGCGTGCAAGCATTACTGGTGAATTGGTTTTTGATAATGTGCGAGTACCGAAATCAAACATTTTGCTTGAAGCCGATGGGCTAAAAGCACCGATGTCGTGCCTTGACAATGCCCGTTATGGCATTGCATGGGGAGCTTTGGGGGCAGCAATGGATTGCTATGAGTCGGCAAGAAGATACGCCATGGAACGTATTCAGTTCGATAAACCAATTGCATCTTTTCAATTAATACAAAAGAAATTGGCTGAAATGCTAACCGAAATCACCAAAGCACAGTTAGTTTGTTGGCGTTTAGGAAGTCTAAAAAATACAGGAAAAGCTACCACAGCACAAATCTCGCTCGCAAAAAGAAATAATGTAGCAATGGCTTTGGATATTGCTCGCGAAGCTCGCCAAATTCATGGTGGAATGGGCATTACTGGCGAATATTCAATTATGCGTCATCAAATGAATCTCGAATCGGTAGTTACTTATGAAGGTACACATGATATTCATTTATTGATTATGGGACATGCCATTACTGGGATTTCGGCTTTTAAATAATTGTAGAACAACTTCGTAGGAAGTCCGATTTCTAGCTTGTTCAGATTTATACCAGAAGTGATTTAGAAAATTGTTACACAAGCCCATTCTTTCAGTAAAAATCCTTATTTTTGCAAAAAATTGGCTTTACTATTTATGATCAATTATAAAGCTTAGTATTTGATAAAGAAAACTGATAAAATGTTAAGAACTCATACGTGCGGAGAACTAAGAATCTCTGATGTGAACAAAACCGTTACATTGAGCGGTTGGGTACAAGTTGTTCGTGATAAAGGCGGTATTATTTACATCGACCTCCGTGACCGTTACGGCATCACACAATTAATTTTAAATGAAAATGCTACCGATACCACTTCAATTGCTATGGCTCGTACGCTCAGCCGTGAGTTTGTGATTCAAGCTAAAGGCGAAGTAATCGAACGAATTGCAAAAAATGATAAGATAGAAACAGGTGATGTTGAGATAAAAGTAACTTCGCTTGAAGTACTGAATCCTGCCAAATTACCACCGTTTTTGATTCAAGATGAAACCGATGGTGGTGACGATATTCGTATGAAATATCGTTATTTAGACTTACGTCGTAATGTTGTGCGTCAGAATTTACAGTTGCGTCATAAAGTGGCACAACAAACCCGTATTTTTATGGATGCACAAGATTTTATTGAAGTGGAAACCCCAGTTTTGATAAAATCTACTCCTGAAGGTGCAAGAGATTTTGTGGTGCCGAGCCGTATGAATCCAGGCGAATTTTATGCTTTGCCGCAATCACCACAAACATTTAAGCAATTATTGATGGTAGGTGGTTTCGACCGTTACTATCAAATTGTGAAATGTTTCCGTGATGAAGATTTACGTGCCGACCGCCAGCCAGAATTTACACAAATTGACTGTGAAATGTCGTTTGTTGAGCAAGAAGATATTTTGAATATGTTTGAAGGGCTTATCCGTCACTTGTTCAAGACAGTAAAAAATATTGATATGCCAGAAGTGCCTCGCATGACTTATGCTGATGCCATGCGTTTGTACGGAAATGATAAGCCAGATATTCGTTTCGGAATGGAATTTGTAGAATTGACCGACCTTGTTAAAGGAAAAGATTTCCCAGTTTTCGATTCGGCTGAATTAATAGTTGCCATCAACGCCAAAGGTTGTGCAGAATATACTCGTAAGCAGATTGATGAACTTACAGAATGGATGAAACGCCCGCAAATTGGAGCAAAAGGCTTGATTTATGTGCGTTACAATGCCGATGGTACGTTGAAATCTTCGGTAGATAAATTCTATTCAGAAGAAGATTTGAAAGCTTGGGCAGAGCGTTGCGGAGCTGAAAAGGGAGATTTGATTTTACTTGTTTCGGGCGAAGCTAATAAAGCTCGCAAACAAATGAGCGAACTTCGTTTAGAAATGGGAACTCGTTTGGGCTTAAGAAATCCACAAGAATTCAAAGCACTTTGGGTGTTAGATTTTCCATTATTGGAATATGGCGAGGAAGAGGACCGCTGGTTTGCTATGCACCACCCATTTACTAGTCCGAAACCCGAAGATATTTCATTGCTCGAAACTAATTTAGGTGCAGTGAGAGCAAATGCTTACGATATGGTTATCAACGGAACAGAAGTTGGTGGCGGTTCGGTGCGTATTTTCCAAAGACCTTTGCAACAAAAAATGTTTGAGGTTTTAGGATTTATCGAAGAAGAAGCCAAAAAACAATTCGGTTTCTTGATGGATGCTTTTGAATTTGGTGCTCCGCCACACGCAGGTATTGCTTTCGGTTTCGACCGTCTGTGTTCAATCTTTGGTGGTGCTGATTCGATTCGTGACTTTATCGCTTTTCCGAAAAACAATTCAGGTCGGGATATGATGATTGACTCGCCATCAACAATCGACGCCAAGCAAATGGATGAATTGAAGATTAAAACGACTGTTTAAAACCATAAAAACCAAACTAAACCTGCAAGTATCTTTCTGATCTTACGGGTTTTTTTACTTTATTTTACTCCTTCTTTTCTTCTTGCTCTTTCGCTTGGTTCTTGAAATACCTCCTGAAAAAAGTTGTGTCTGAAAGCCTCCATGTTTTGGTCGAGTTTGGTACTACTACTTTCTACATTACTGATAGTTTCTTTATTATTATTGGCAGTTTTTTCATCGTTTAGTAAAACTCCAATCGGCGACTTTGTATCTTAGTCATTTTATTAATTGTTTTGGAGGTTTGCTGGCATTGTAGCCTTTGTAGCACCCCACGATTACGAAAGTAAAACCATAAGAAACCGCCTTGAATATGCCGGTCCAGATGTCGAGAAAAATGATATTATTGAAAGCTTGTTCGAGAAATGCCGAAAAACTGGTGTCTTCATTTATAGAAACATTCAAAAATATCAAAACCATTGCCATCAAGGCACAATAAAACAAGAGTAGAGGATATTGTTAGGGTTGATGCCAAAACCCTCGATACAATCAAAAATCGGAATGGATTTACTGCTGAAACTTTCAATGCCTCAATTTGCTTTGTAACTTTCATTAAGCCTAATTCTGCACAAATACTCGAGTTTACCTTTCCCGTACAAATTAAAGAATTAACCAGTGGAGCTAAAGCACAGATGATGGCAATCGTAACGAGTGAGGGGAGCTAAGAATGGGCACCAAAGGTTCCAAGCGAAGGACGAGATTGTTTGATAAAAACAAAACCTGTAAGAGATACTAGCAATAGCGAACTATTGCCAATTCGATAGCATTGATTAATGAATTCTTTAAATTCAAAATCTCGGATAAAGGTTTCTTTGAAAAACATCACAACAAAATCAGCCCCATCCCTAAAGCTAATTAGCCAACTGTCGATTTTGGGAGAAAATAAATGTTGTCCTGAACCCATATTTAGTTAGTGGACTGTAAATGATTATATTTAAGTGCTAAAAAAACTTTTAAGCCATCGCATAATGTTCTTAATACCCAAAAGAAGCGATAAAAAAAGTTAAATTATCATTACCTTTAATTAAATTTCTAAATTTCAGCAAATGTATGATAGCGAAATGAAATCATCTCTTTCATACTTTAAATAAATGAATGCTTGACTAAATGCTTCTCAAAAATATTCCAAAAAGTATATGTATCATTCTGAAAAATCTTTTCTTTGCTTATAATCGTTCTCCACAAAATCTTGTAAGGTTCTTATTTATCCTATGGCTTTGATAAATTATCTAAGGCGAAATCTTTGACTGCCAATACTTTAGTGGGTCATAGAGATTCACATCTCGCCCAAGAAACAGGAAGTTTTAATGTTGGTAGTAGTTGTGATAGTTTTTTAACAACAATGAAAGATAAATATTTACTCTAAAACTTTTCGAGTGAGTAGTGAAATCAACATGAAACTTTTAAGTCTTAGTTTTCGTTTATTTTTTGTGTAAGCAAATATAGCACGATTAAAAACACTAATGGGTTTTATTGTAATTTAAATCAAGAATTAGATTTTTAATTATTACTTTACGAAAATATTCATTTACTCAATAAAATTATGGTAACTGTAACAGAAATCGCAAAAAATAAAATTATAGAACTCCGTGCGAAAGATGGTTTAAAAGGAGACCTCGGTGTAAGAGTAGCCGTTGAAGGCGGTGGTTGTTCGGGTTTGATGTATGATTTGCAATTTGATGGTGAACAACGTCCAACTGATCATATTTTTGAAGATAAAGGTATCAAAGTTTTTGTTGATAAAAAGAGCCTCTTGTATCTAATTGGTACAGAATTAGACTTTTCTGATGGCTTAAATGGCAAAGGTTTTCAGTTTAAAAATCCAAATGCTACTCGTACATGTGGTTGCGGAGAAAGTTTCTCTGTATAAATTGACCGTTTGAAAAGTTTTTAACGATAAGTATTAAAAAATGGCAGCACCAAAAGTTTTGGGTTGCCTTTTTTTATAAAATTAATGGAAAAGAGTTTTTTTATAACTTAGCTCATAATTTTTGCCATAATGCCTTCTTTCAAAGCGTAGCTAGAAACTCTAATGCTTTGAATAGCTAGTGTTTGTATAACAAAACGGATCAAGCAAATGGCTACAACAATCATATCGACTCGAAGCTCAATCATACCCGGAATTTGCATTCTCTCAGTGTGATTCTTGAAAATAAGTTCATCGTAAGCCCAATAAAATGCAGGAAGAGAGTATTCAAAAGCAATTTCATCGGTGGCAGGAAGTTGACCTTTTTCTTTCATATATTGCATATCTATTAGTGTATCAAACGAGCCGGATGAACCGATCAAAACCTTCGGTGCGTATTGATGACAAGCATTGGTTAAAGGAAGTAGTTTTTCACGAAAAAAATCATCCATTATTTGTACAGAACGCATCGAAATAGGGTCAGATTTCATGAATTTATCCATTAAACGCTGTCCACCAATCTCGAAACTTTGTTTCCAAAATATCTTTTCATCATTGCAGATGATACATTCTACACTTCCGCCGCCAATATCCATTATCATCGAAGTTTCAGTGATTTTCATGGCTTGTTTTACGCCTAAACTAATTAAATCGGCTTCTTCATCGCCCGAAATAACCATAATCTTTATTCCCGCTTCATCCAAAACTCTTTTTATAAATTCCCCTTGATTCCCTGCATTTCTAATTGCACTTGTACCAGTTGCAAATACATTTTCTAATGAAACCAAATGATCATCAATAACCTCTCGAAAACCTCTCAAAACTACCAAAGCCCGTTGAATTCCTTCTTCAGAAATTACACCATGACTAATTCCGCCCATCCCGATTTTTGCAGGAATAGATGTCTTAAAAAGAATTTCTTGGCCTTCAACAATCATTAAATGAAATGTATTTGTGCCTAAATCAATAATGGCTGTTCTCATAACTCTCATCTAAAGTGAGTTTTTTATTTTAAATTTCACAAATGTAGCGTTAAACCTCTAAGGTTAAAAAAAACCTTAGAGGTTTTAATTATAAAAACTTGAAAATTAAAAGAAATATCGTTAATTTTGCATCCCCAAACAAAAGGAGGTGTATTTATATGTTAATAATCAACGTAAAGGAAAACGAATCTATTGATAAAGCTTTGAAACGTTTCAAGAAGAAATTTGAGAAAACGGGTGTATTGCGTCAACTACGCAAGCGTCAGGCGTTTGAAAAACCATCAGTGGCTCGTCGTAACGAAGTTATTCACGCTACTTATGTGGGTAAATTGAGAAGCAACGAAGAAATGTAGTATTCAATTATCAGTGAAAAATTATCAATTATCAGTCAAGTGTTATTAAACCAACATTTTGTTAATTCATAATCACACACTCTTCTATTGAAATCTAAAATATTTTAACCATATTAGCAGTTCGATTTTATCAATAATTAGTTATTTTCGATAACTGTTCATTGATAATTGATAATTGATAATATGGTTTCTTATTTTCTACAACACATCAAATACGAAAAACGTCTTAGCCATCATACCATTACGGCTTATGAAGGAGATTTGAAGCAGTTTTCGGCATTTCTACTATTTCAATACGAATTTAAAGAACCAGAAAAAGCTGATTTTCAGATGATTCGTTCGTGGATTGTTTCTTTGGTTGACGAAAAAATCGAAAACCGTAGTATCAATCGAAAAATTGCTACACTTCGCTCATTCTACAATTTTTTGCTTCGCCACAAAACAATCGTATCTAACCCAATGCTCAAAATAAGAGCATTGAAAACCGATAAAATGCTCCCCAAATATGTCGAAGAAAAACCCATGGAAAACATGCTTGATGATATGCAATTTTCTGACGATTTTTCTGGCTTGCGAGATAAACTTGTTATCGAATTGCTTTACGGTACAGGCATGCGTTTGGCAGAATTGATTGGCTTAAAAATAGCTGACCTCAATCTGTATAACAATACTTTGATGGTTCTCGGAAAACGCAATAAACAACGAGTTATTCCCGTCAATAAATCGTTGGTTGAGGCCATTAAAAAATACCTTACGCTTCGCACCGATATTACTGACGATACTACTAATTCATATTTGATTCTTACTGATAGCGGTACGCAAGCCTATCCGATGTTTATTCAGCGTTTAGTAAAAAAATATCTTTCTTTAGTTACATCGCTTGATCAACGTAGTCCGCACGTTTTACGACATACTTTTGCCACGCATTTGCTTAATCGTGGAGCAGATTTGAATGCAATCAAAGATTTGTTGGGACATACGAGTCTTGCAGCGACGCAAGTTTATACTCATAATTCGATTGAAAAACTCAAGGAGGTTTTTAAACAGGCTCATCCGAAAGCGTAATATAGAAAATGATGGCTTCTCTTAAAGCAAGGCTTTGCTTGAAAACTAAGGTTTATTTTTGCCTAAAAAATCACTATTTTTGGTAAAATAATTACTACAAAATATGAGTGAAGCAGAGAAAATTCAGAAAAAATATATTTCGGTAGAAGAATATTTTGAAATGGAAAAACATAGTGAAATTCGCCATGAATACTACGATGGTGAAGTCTTTGCTATGGCAGGGACTTCTATAAATCATAATAGAATAGTACAAAACCTTTCTGGTGTTTTACGCCCAATATTTCGCCCAAGAGGCTGCGAAGTTTTGCTCGAAAGTGTCAAATTAGAAGCAATCAAGCATTTTTATTATCCTTATCCAGACTTGATGCTCACTTGTGATACTGAGGATATGGATGCCGAATACATTATCAAAAAACCAACGCTGATTGTTGAGGTTTTATTAAAATCGTCAGTTCTAAATGATAGAGTTGCTAAGCTAAGACGCTACAAAAATATTCCAACACTTCAATATTACTTGATAGTTTCGCAGTATGAATTTTTAGTAGAATCATACTGTCGTGTCGATGACTCTACATCTTGGTTGTATGATGTTTATGAAGACCAAAACGACATCATTAATTTCCCCAAGCTGGATTTAAAGCTTGCTTTATCGGATATTTATGAAGGAATTAAGATGCGAGAAGAAGATAAAGAAAAAGACGAAGATTATATTTTGAATGAGTAGAAAAGAAAGGCTTCGCTCAAAACCAATGTCACCCAGCGAAGCCTTTCTTGGATTATCCAACCAACTTCCAACTCAAAGCAGTGCCAGCTTCAATATCTTGGGTAGCTGTTTTGCCTAAAATTTCTTCATAATAACGAGTGTGTAATCCATTTGATGGGCGAATCGAACGAACATTTATTTCATTGAAAACATCACCCGATTTCATTGGCTCAACTACATAAAGCGAGCGTTTATATTGCAAACTTTTTTGTTCTTTGTCTGAAAGTATATAATTGACTTTTCCCATCGCCAAAAATGCTCTTTCCGACTCAATGACTAAGTTTTTGAGTTCTTCGGGTTCCAGTGAAAACGATGAATCAACACCTCCATCAGCACGGCTAAGTGTAAAGTGCTTTTCCAAAACTCTTGCACCCAAAGCAACAGCGGCAATACCAGCACCGATGCCCATTGTATGGTCAGAAAGCCCGATTTGGCAATCAAATAGGGCAGCCATGTGTGGAATCGTAAGCAAATTAGTGCTTTCGGGTGTAGCTGGGTAGGTGCTGGTGCATTTGAGTAGCACCAAATCTTTACAGCCATATTTACGCAATACGCCTACCGATTCTTGAATATCTGCAATGCTCGCTACACCCGTACTCATGATGATGGGCTTGCCAGTTTGAGCTACTTTTTTGAGTAAAATATGGTCGGTATTTTCAAAAGAGGCAATTTTATAGCAGGGCACGTCTAAACTTTCTAAAAAATCAACGGCTGTCGTATCAAACGGACTACTAAAAGCCAACATTCCGAGTGCTTTGGCTCTATCAAAGATCGGCTTGTGCCATTCCCAAGGCGTATAGGCCATTTGGTAGAGTTTGTGCAAGTTTTGGTTTTTCCAAAGAGAATTTTGGTCTTTTATCACAAACTCATCTGAGTTGCCATTAAAAGTAATCGTATCGGCGGTGTAAGTTTGCAGTTTGAGTGCGTGTGCTCCTGCTTCGGCTGCTGCATCGACAATTTCAAATGCACGCTCAAGCGATTGATTATGATTGCCCGACATTTCTGCAATTACAAATGGCTTGTGGTCTGGACTTATGGTTGTATCTTGAATTTTAAACATATTTCTTTTCCAAAAGAAAGCTTGCTTCGTTGCTAATAAGCAGCTCGTTGATTGTATCAAAGCCAGCTTTTTTGAATGAATTTAATGATGCTAAGTTAGTTTTTTTAATGTATGCGTGGATATTTTTTGCTTGAAATTTTATAAAGAACACTTCACAAGCACTTGTAAGCATCGGTACAGCCAAACCCAAACCACGAAATTTTTTATCTATCGAAATTCCTATGATGTTTTCTTCAGTTTTTTGCTCAATTCTGATTTGACCAACCGGAATATTTTCTTCGTTTTCAAAGACTAAAAGTAAGGCTCTTTTGTCTTCAACTTTTTTCGAAAACCATTGTATATGTTCTTGATAATCAACTTCTTGTGTGCTAAAAGAATTACTACGAGTTGAAGGGTCATTCGTCCATTCAAAATACAAATTGAGGTCTGATAATTTAGCTTTTCGGTGATGAATCTGCATATTTGGTATGAATCAAAACGTCGATAAATTTTCCTTCAAAATAACAATGTTCTTTCAATCTAGCTTCTTCGACAAAGTCATTTTTGAGCAACATTGGGTATAAGTGCGGTCGTAAATCAAAGGCGTAAGTAAATATTTTGTGAAAACAAATTTCTTTGAAAGCCACTTGCTGTATTAAAGTCAGATAATTGTTCCAATGATAATCAAAAAAGTCTTTTTCAAGAGAGGTTTCCATGATGAATGAAATTTCGGCATTTCGGTCAACCCAGTTTATATGTACCAATCCACCGTAGCCAATACATTCGCCGTTTTTTAAGAACGAAAATAGTAACTGACTTGGTTTCTCTTGTTCAAAAAGTTTTGAGACTACGTTATCGAAATAGTTTTTTTGGTCGGCTTCAGTGAGTTGTTTTGATTGGCGAAGGTGATAAATTTGCTCGTTTCGCCATTGCATTATCGCAAACTGGTCTTTATCTCGAAGTGGTATCAACGTAAATTCTTTGTACTCAAAACGTTGATTTTTTAAACATTTGTAGTGTCTCATATATTCGATTTTATTCGATATTTAAACTCTGCTACTTGCCAATCCTCATCGGTATCAATATCGTGAGCATCCATTTCTGAAATAACAATTCCGCTAGTGTTTTCGGTCAAAATACTACGATTTTTTAATAATTTTTCGGTTTTGAAAAAGTAAAATTGACCCGCATCATGGTAAAGCGGCAAAAGGTCTTGCGAACGAACTTGGGCATTTTCGGGGTTTTGCCAACGAAGTCTGTTTTCTTGAAAAACTACGCCTCGTTGCGGAGGAAACGAAAACTTTTGAACTGGATAAACCGAATCAAGATTTTGGGATTGCAGCAAATCAAAGGCTTTTTCTAGCGTTTCGGCCGAAATGTATGGAGCGGTTGGGTAAATGCAACAGCCTACCTCAAAAGATTTATTGAGATTTTTGTAATCTTCTATTACTTCAATCAAAACATCAACCGTTGTTGCAAAATCATTTGAGTTCTCTTGTGAACGAAGAAAAGGGACGTTCGCCCCATATTTGCGAGCGATTTGGGCAATTTCTTCATCATCCGTCGAAACCATTACCTCCTCAAAAAGCTTGCTTTCTAAAACAGCTTCAATAGAATAGGCAATGATTGGTTTTCCAAGAAAATCTTTGATGTTTTTTCTTGGAATTCGTTTGCTTCCGCCCCTTGCGGGTATGATGGCGATATTTGATGTTGGATGCTTGATATTCAATGTTAGATTTTGTTATACTTTTTCTAACAAACACATACAATCAGCATTGCCAGATTCGGCTTGGTTGATGTATGGATAAATTTCTTTTTTCACTAAACGAAGATTCGAGAAGCGGTCAAGGAAAAGTTGAGCGTAGTCTGCTTTCCAAAGGTAATCGCTATTGCCTCGATAGTCAATGGTTGTGGTTTCAGGGGCGTAATATTCCCAGCAAGAAATAAAACGCTTTGAGCAACGTACCATTTCATCCATAATTTTTGGTAAATTATCGGGTGAAATATGAATTAAAACACCATTTGTGCATACCAACTCGAAATAATTATCTTTGAAAGGAATGTCGAAACCTGAACCTTGAATAATATTAATATTTTCGGTAAATTCTTTGGCCTTTTGGGCAGCATAATGTTGTAATTCTATGCCATAAATATTCTTAAATCCTGAACGTTGGAAACCTACCAATTGCATGCCAGTATTACAGCCAACCTCTAAAATTTTGGCATCTTTCTCTAAATCTGCATAGAATTTTTCATTCAAGGCGACTTTAGTGATTCCCCAATTTTCGAGATAAAACTTATCCCATTCATCGGGTTTTCTCGAGTTTCTATCGGTGTAATCTTTGCCAAATTCACCACTCCAAAATTGTTCTTGTTTTGTTTGCATTCTCTGAAAAGAATTATCTATAAATGGTTTATTTTATTCCGAAAGGCTTTCTAATTCTATTTTTTGGCGTAAATGATGGCGATAGTGCATTTCATGCAGATAGTACCATTCATTTGCATCAAGCCAGCCTATTGCTATTTGTAGGGCTTTGTAAGAACCATCGTCCTGACTAACAGCCTCTATCAAATTCTGTGAATCAGCCAAAATCTTTGCCAAAACACTTCTATATTCTTCTCTTGTTTTGGCGATTGGTTCTGGTCCACGTATCGCATCAGGGATTTTGATTTTTAGGGGTGGAAAACCACCATATTTGAATTGCTGTTCACCAAAATGAGTTTTTTCTCCTCCTATTTGTCCTTTTCGTTTTTCTAAACAACGAACGCAATTTGCCAAGAAAAAAAACTGTGACGAAACTGTCAAATGCTCATACATTTGTCCAAGCGACCAAGTTTCTTCATCTTTTTTGAAGAAAAATTTTTTGTCAGAATAAGTATTAAGACTGCTAATGTATTGATTTAGAACTATTTCGAGATTTGAATAAACTTCGCTCGGAGACATAAGCAATTATCAATTTTGAGAAAAAGAAATCAAATATATATTAGGTCAGAATTAAGAATTCAAAACTGTATGTCTGAAACAGTTTATTTGTACATTTTTTCGTAGTACTTTGTATAATCTCCACTCGTTACGTTTTGAAGCCATTCTTTGTTGTCTAAATACCACTCAACGGTTTGTGTTAGACCTTCCTCAAACTGCAAAGATGGTTCCCAGCCAAGTTCTTTCATCAATTTGTTGGCATCAATGGCATAACGTAAATCATGGCCTGCCCGGTCGGTTACGTAAGTAATAAGTTTTACCGAAGTTCCTTCCGGGCGACCTAATTTTTCATCCATAATTTTACACAAAAGATGTACTAAATCAATATTTTTCCATTCGTTGAAACCACCGATGTTGTAGGTTTCTCCCTTACCACCATTGTGATAGATTACGTCAATGGCACGGGCGTGGTCTTTTACAAAAAGCCAATCACGCACATTTTCACCTTTCCCATAAACGGGTAGCGGACGGAAGTGCATGATGTTATTAATCATCAATGGAATTAATTTTTCAGGAAAATGATTCGGTCCGTAATTATTCGAGCAGTTTGAGATAATAACTGGTAATTTATAAGTATTGTGATAAGCTCTTACAAAGTGGTCAGAAGAAGCTTTAGATGCTGAATACGGCGAACGTGGGTCGTAGCTCGTTGTTTCTAAGAAAAACTCTTCTGGATTATGTAATTCTCCATAAACCTCATCAGTCGAAACGTGGTAGAAACGTTTGCCTGCAAAATCACTTTTCCATGCGTTTTTGGCTGCATTAAGTAAATTCACAGTTCCAATGACATTAGTCATTACAAACTCCATTGGGTTTGTGATCGACCTATCAACGTGAGACTCAGCTGCTAGGTGAATAACGCCATCAAAATCGTATTTTTTAAATAAACTATCAATATAAACGGCATCAGTAATATCGCCATGCTCGAAAGTATAATTTGGTGATTTTTCGATGTCAGTTAGGTTTTCGAGATTTCCTGCGTAAGTAAGTTTGTCAAGATTAACTATCTGATAATTAGGGTATTTCGTAACAAAAAGTCTGACTACGTGCGAGCCAATAAAGCCTGCACCGCCTGTGATGAGTATAGTTTTATTTGATTCCATGATTGAAATTTTCTGATTAATATATCAATTAGTCTGACGATAAAATGGCAAATTCAAAGTTATCCAATCAGCCAATTTTTAAGGGTAAATTTTGTTTTTTTCTTTCTTTGAGATTCATCCCAACTTTTCTATAACTCGAACCTAACCGATGTTTTTGACTGTATAACCTGCTCCAATTCGATGAAGTTTAGGTTCATTAAAAACCAAAGTTGATGATTGTTTTTAGTGCCTCGGTTGCGTATCCTTTGTTCCAAAAGTCAATATGGAGTTTATACCAAACTTCAGCGTTTTTGTATTTTTCTTTGCCCAAATTGAGTGCTATTAGTCCTATAAACTAATTCTTTGTTTTTATTGTAAAAGTAGAAATCCGATTATCTTCTTTTTTTGTTTCCTGAAATCCATTGTTCTATAAATGCTTGTGTCTGCTCAATGTTATCTGGAATTTCCAAAGCATTAAATTCATCGGTTTCGGGTAAAGAATGTAATTGATGAATAGCTTCTAAATAAAAAATATTAACTGGCCTTAAATATAATCTGTAAGAATTGAGGTGCGTGTTATTCATTACTTTTTCATTAATTTCTTTTCCCAACGCCACGCATCTTTTAGGCTTTCGGCAAGTGTTTTTTCTACTTTCCAACCCATTAGTTTTTCAGCTTTTTCTACACTTCCATATATTTTTTCTACGTCACCCGAACGGCGTGGTCCGATTTCGTAGTTGAGTTTAAGTTTGTTGACTTTCTCAAAAGTTTTGATAATTTCGAGAACAGTATTACCTGTTCCAGTTCCTATGTTAAAAATATCGTAGTAGTTGTCGGCTTGTTTATCAAGCAATTCGAGTGCCGAAACGTGTGCTTTGGCCAAATCTACAACGTGAATAAAATCTCTTACATTCGTGCCATCGGAAGTATTATAATCGCTACCAAAAACCGTTAGTTTTTTTCTAATTCCTGCGGCGGTTTGTGTGATAAACGGCACTAAATTGCTCGGTACACCATTGGGGAGCTCGCCAATATGTGCTGATGGATGAGCTCCGATTGGATTGAAATAGCGAAGTGCAATAATTTTAAGATTACTTCCTGCTGTAATAGTGTCTCTCAGGATGTCTTCACACATTGTTTTTGTATTTCCATAAGGTGAAGCAGCAGGTTGGCGAGGAGTTTCTTCGGTAACAGGAATTTGTTCTGGTTGACCATAAACAGTACATGAAGATGAAAAAACCAAATTTTTAATACCCAATTTTGTCATTACCTTTAAAACATTGAGCGTTGAGCAAAGGTTATTTTCGTAATATTTGATTGGGTTTTCGACAGACTCTCCAACGGCTTTATAGGCAGCAAAATGGATAATTCCTTCGATATTTTCTTTTATACAAATCTGTTCTAAAACCTTACTGTCTTTACAGTCTTTTTCGTACCAATCGACCGATTTTTTGATAATTTTCTTGATACCTTTTAGTGCAGATTTATCTGAATTACTGAAGTTGTCGATAATAATTGGTTCGTGTCCAGCATTGATTAATTCAACAACTGTGTGTGAACCAATGAACCCTGCACCGCCCGTTACTAAAATTTTCATAAAAAAATGTTTGTTTTTTTTACAAAAGTATGAATTTAGCAGTTGAATTGGAAATGCTTAGTAGAAATATGTATTGTAGTTGTTGAGAAATAGTGTTAAAGTACTAAAAGTCAGTTGTTTATATCACTTATACTGTTGTATGAACATTCTAGGACTTAAATCATTTGAATAGTATATAAAGTCAGTGAAAATCGAAACTAAATAAGACATTAATAAATAAAATGAACGAATCCGAAATTAAAGCCTTAGTTACTTTGCTCGATGATGAAGACGGAGAAGTAGTGCATCTCGTTGAGAGTCGTTTACGGACTTTGGGCGGTTCGATAATCCCTTTGTTAGAAGACCATTGGCAAGGTAATGGACTTAATCCAATTTTACAGAAAAAAATTGATGATTTGATACACGATTTGCAATACGATACTGTAATCGAGAGATTGGTTGAGTGGAAGAAGAATGGCCATGAAGACCTGCTCGAAGGTATGTGGATTGTGGCAACATATCAGTACCCAGATGTAGACATCGACAAACTACGCCAATATATCAATGATATGTATTTTGAAGCTTGGCTCGAAATGAGAGAAGATATGCACCCACACGACCAAATTAGAGTGCTGAATCAGGTTTTTTTTGATAAATACAAATATTTGCCTAATACAAAGAATTTTCATTCGGTGGCAAATTCGATGCTCAATCAAGTTTTTGATTTGAAAAAAGGAAATCCGATTTCGTTGTGTGTGATATATATGCTTGTAGCCAATCGTTTGGGTCTCCCTGTAAGTGGTGTTAATCTGCCGAGTTTGTTTGTACTTACCTACAAAACACCACAAATACAGTTTTATATCAATATCTTTAATCGAGGACTTATATTTTCTAAAGTTGATATTAGCAATTATATCAAACAAATGCAACTAAAACCACAAGATACATTTTTTCAGCCTTGCACAAATTTGGATATTGTTTCGAGGGTTTTACGAAATCTGATTGTATCGTTTGAAAAAATTTCTGATCTCGAGCATGCCAAAGAAGTCGAAAGTATTTTGAAAGCGATTTCATAGGTGGAGTATTGCATACGCCCAATATATTGACAACATCCAGGGGGCTCAGACCTGCTGTTTAGACTCCAATCCTGCTACTACCAAAACATAACCATCTATTTTTTCAATACATATATTGTATTTTTTATATAAACCATTGATTATCAATTGCCCTATAATTTTATTTTGTTCTTTCTTGAAAGGTAAAATATAGAGGTTTTCACTGAAAATAACCTTTCGTTTGCCGTAGAGTTTGTATAGAGCCTCTTTGGCCGACCAATAAATACAGAGTTTTTCGATATCACTATCGGCTTCGGCTAACTCGGCTTCGGACAAGAATTTGTATGCAATTCTTTTAAGTGTTTCTGAAGGCTTCTCCATGTCCATACCAATTGCCTCGCTAGGGTGCAAGACTGCCGCTACGTATTTTGAGGTATGTGTTAACGACATTTGCCAGATACTACCCACCAAGTAGGGTTTTCCAAATGCATCTTTTTTGATGCCTAAATATTTTATATTAAGCGAATTAGCTAAGTGTTTGATTACGAGCCTACTACAAAAGAATTCAATTTGTTTTTGAGGATGGCTAATAGATGCCAATTCTGCATCTGTTAATATTTCTGATGGTAGCAATGCTTGTAATTCATCATGGGATTCGGTAATTTGCCAAACTGCTAAGGAGATATCGTTTTCGTATTTTTTTTCTAATAATACTGGCATAAATCACACTTTTGATTCAAAGATATAAATAAAAACAATCATTTGGAAAAGCTTTTTAGGTTCATTTTAGCGTGATAACTTCAAAGTATGAAAATTTTATTGAAAGTCAAATTCATTTTTATTATCTATTTAAAATGATTTTATTCAAAAAACAATTTAGTTCAAAGTAATTGCTTTTACTATGTCCAATTTTCAAGAACGGGAAGGCTATTTAAAGTTTTGCGGATGAAGCAAATAATTGGTTTATAGGTTTGGCTCAAAGTTATAATTTTCGCAATAATTTAACTGAAAATTGGGCATTTATTAAACCTGAATTGATTTTAAAACATTAGATTGTAAATTTCTTAGATACACACCACGAAGAAAATAGTCATAGAGTTACTTTTTAGTAATACTTCGAAAAAGGTGGAGCCTTGATTGGCCTCCGTTTTGAGGCTTTTTCTCCATAATTCTCCTAATAGCAAATATATGGATTCGTATCATAATCAGTTATTGGGTTTGGGACAATACAAAAGCATAACCTAGCGGCCAACTTCGGTCATTTTGCGAGTAGAAGACTCGATACATCCGGCCACAAAAAACTTCCTGAAACCTTCAAATATTCGCATAACAAATAGTAGGGATAGGGATGGGAAAAAGATTTGTGTCAAAAAAAAGACATAAAAGTGCTTCTATCTACGACAAAACTCAAAATCAATTGATTATTAATGGTTTACTTTGGTTGGGGAAAGGCTCCGAAATCAATATTCGTAAATAGTATTTGATTTTCTATCTTTGTGTATTCTCCTCTCAAAACGCATGGAACTCGATAATTTAGTAGAATTCAATTCATCGCACGAAGTAAAACAAAAGCTTTCTGCATACGGAATAGTTAAGAAGTTTGAAGAAGGTTCGGTTATTCTCAACGAAAACGCCTACATTCGAGCTATTCCGATTGTGCTGAAAGGCTGTATTGGCGTTATGCGTACCGATGACGAAGGGCGAGAAATTCTACTCTATTATATAAATGCTGGCGAAAGTTGCATTATGTCGTTTTTGGGTGGACTTCATAACGATACCAGTAAAGTGAAAGCCATCGCTGAAGAAGAAAGCGAAATTCTTTTCGTTCCGATTGATAAAGTAAACTTGCTGATTAAAGAAAATCCCGAATGGCTTGATTATATTTTTCGTCTTTACCATAAGCGTTTTGAAGAATTACTGGAAGTGGTTAACGACGTTGCCTTCAAGAAAATGGACGAAAGATTGTTTAATTTTATAAAGAGAAGATGTGAATTGGGCAAAACAAACACGATTCATATTACCCACGAACACCTTGCCAACGAACTCGGAACTGCCAGAGTAGTTGTTTCTCGCCTATTGAAACAAATGGAAGATAAAGGACTTTTGAAACTCGGCCGAAATAAAATTTTGCTTATGTAACAAATGTTGCTGAATGCCAATTTTTCATGTTTGATATTTGTGTTGTTAAAATAATTGTACATCCAAAATTTAAAACAACAACAAAATGAAAGCAAACATGGGAACCGTTGATAAAGTAATCAGAATACTTGTCACAATTATTATTATCGGTTTATATTTTGCCAATCAAATCACTGGAACTGCTGCCATTATTTTATTGGTAGTTGCAGTAGTATTTATCCTGACCAGCTTCATGAGTTTTTGCCCATTATATTTACCGCTTGGTATTTCTACCCGAAAAAAAGAAAATAAATAAACATAATGAATTTCATTAATAACAATAAACTAACCGTTATTGGAGTCGTAATCGGAGCGATCGGTGGCTATCTCTACTATCATTATGTAGGTTGTGCAAGTGGCACTTGTCCGATAACTTCAAAGCCAGTCAATAGCACGCTTTACGGTGGTGTGATGGGTAGTTTGATTTTTAATATTTTTAAGAAAAAAGCATGAAAACCGAAGAAATAATTATCGCCAACTTGAAATGCAATGGCTGTGCCAGTACAATCAAAAAAGAATTATCAACGCTAACTGGCGTAAAAGAAGTAGCAGTCGATGTTGAGCGAGACGCCGTAATCGTAACTTATGATACCATCGGCAGAGAAAGCATTATCAATAAACTGCATTCGTTGGGGTATCCAGAAGCTACCGAAAAAAATGGTTTGTTATTGCAAATCAAAAGCTACGGAAGCTGCATGGTAGGTCGAATCAATAATCTCTAAATTATATAAAAATGAACATCGAAAAAATAATTCAGGAAAAACGAGGGACAATCGTAGATGTACGAACTCCCGAAGAATTTCGTGGCGGACATGTGGCAGGAGCTGTAAATATTCCATTAAGCGAAGTGCTATCTCATGTTGAAGAATTAAAAGCTTTGACAAAACCAGTAGTTTTGTGTTGTGCATCGGGCAACCGAAGCGGACAAGCACACCGTTTCTTACAACAACACGGCCTTGAGTGCTACAATGGCGGCTCGTGGCTTAATGTAAATTATTGTCAATCTTTAGCAAGTGCATAACATGTTAGATACAATTAAAAATCTATTCGGTTTCGGCCCAAAAGTCGATTACGCTGAACTCGTAAAACAAGGAGCTCTCATTTTGGATGTGAGAAGTTCGGGGGAGTTTTCAGGCGGACATATCAAAGGAGCTAGTAATATTTCAGTAGATTCTTTGGGACGAAATTTAAGTAAACTAAAAGACAAAAATAAGCCGATAATTACTTGCTGTGCATCGGGCATGCGTAGTGCCTCAGCAAAAAATATTCTTAAATCAAATGGCTATACTCAAGTTTACAATGGTGGAAGTTGGGGCAGCCTACAATTCAAATTATGATGACCAAAGAAACAATACTCACAAATTGGCATTTTATGCGTTGGTTGAGACTGGGCATGGGGCTTTATGCTGCTTTTGTGGCTTTGCAGCTTCATGATCCATTTTCGGGATTGATCGCTACCTTGTTTTTATTGCAATCCGTTACCAATACGGGCTGTTGTGGTGCGGTAGGATGTGCTATTCCCCTTCCAAAAAAGAGTATAACCAAAACAAAGGAAATCAATTTTGAGGAGGTAAAATAAAGCAACTTAGTCTATTGTCGATTGCACATAGTCCAAAAAGTAGTCGATCCTTGTCGTAATTTAACATTTAACATTTAAAAAAATGGAACCACACTATTTTAATGTAAATCTGCGTTGGATTTCAGACAGAAAAGGAGAATTGTCTTCACCCGAATTAGATGATGTAATTGTAGTGGCCACCCCGCCATCATTTCCGAAAGGAATTGACCGAATTTGGTCGCCGGAGCATTTGCTTACGGCTGCTGTGAATAGCTGTTTTATGACTACATTTTTAGCTGTAGCCGAAAACTCAAAATTCGAATTTGAGCTATTCGATTGTAAAGCCAAAGGGAAATTAGAGCAAGTCGAAGGTAAATTCTTGATGACAGAGGTAATTCTTGAGCCAATGCTCGTTATCACAAAAGAAGTCGATAAAGTCCGTGCTGAGCGAATTCTTCAAAAATCAGAAGCTGCTTGTTTGATTTCAAACTCAATAAAATTGAAAGTTTCGATGATACCTAATATTCAATGTCTAAATTGAATGAAATAATATTTCATTGTTACTCTGAAGTCTTTGTAATCTGAATTTAAATTGTTGTTTGTGCGGGCAATCACCAAATATCCAAACGAAATTTACTCCAAACGGGTTTTCTGAAAAGTTAGAAGTAAAGACCACGAGTACCTTTATTGGTTTTCTTAGGCCCATCGAATTTTCAAAAAATCATTTAGAAGCAATCAAAATGTCGACTGGAGTAAAAAATAATTTTGGGAGAGAAACCGAATCTTTGGATAAATCAAAACCTGTGTTTGTCTATCGGCTGAGTGGAGGGCAAAGTTCCTTGGTTGCAAATGCGGTACGAACCGCTGGTTTTAAAGAAGTTTATTAATTGTAAGGTGGAAAATTGTAAAAAGAGATGAGATAATCTTCCCGAATCAACTCAAAATGCTAGCAATAAAACATCAGGCTTGAGTCGTAAGCAATTTGAAACACTTTTGCCGTCTACAATATTGATTTTTGAGAAATTCTATGCGGATTGCTTGTGCTCCTTGTAAAAATGAAGCCATATTTTAGGAAATTTTAAAATATATGCCTGATAAAGTGTAAATCTTATGTGTCAATGGTGTTTATATCCAAGCACTTTTTAAAGAGTTTCAAATAGACGCCTTACCTGTCTTGCAGTTCTATCAAAACCTTATGTCGAATAATGTATTTTTCTAGATAAAATGGGAGATTTATCTCAATTTAATAGGCAATCAAAAAAGCTTCAAAGGCATAATAGACTTTGAAGCTTTTTTGATTTTTAAGATTCTGAACAATGTTGAGTACTTAACACTAAAAACATCAGAAGGATCGCCACAATGATTCGAGACAAGAGACAGATCGCCTCAGCCAGAAAATAAACAGTTTACATCATTTCCATTTATCGATTCAATTATTTTTGGCGAATTACCTAAATATAAAAATGCTATTTATACTAACTGCAAAAAATCATTTATGTCAAGATATTCATAATTTATTAGAAGGAACAAATCTGCAAATAATGCTGTTTACTATAATACGTTAATTTGAATAGTTTTAAAATATAAATTTAGAATCATATTAAGTACATTAACAATATTTGCAAGAATTGATAGTTTACTGTTTACATAAAATTCGGTAACGTAACCTTATCGGTGAAAAATTCGTATTTGATTGCGGTTAATTTTGAACTTCATATATAATTATTTGTACTACATTGATTTAATTTATTAATTAACATCTATTGCTGCATAAAATATTTAAAAATCAAATTTTTTCTATTAACTATTAATTAATTTTATAACGCTTTATTTTTTAATTTATAACAAACTAAAACTTACGAATGAACAAACTTCTACGAGTTTCGTTGGCGTGTTTTTTTCTCTTTGTTTCTTTTTGGGGAAATGCACAAACAGTTGTAACGGGAAAAGTTACATCGAGCGAAGATGGTAGTCCGCTTCCAGGAGTATCAATCACAATTAAGGGTACAACAAAAGGTACCAGTACAGATGACAAAGGTACTTACAAATTATCTGTACCGGCCAATTCAACACTTCAAGCAAGCTTTATTGGTTTTGATGATGCCGACCAAGTTGTTGGTAATCGCAGTGTTGTTGACTTTATACTTTCTTCAAATGTAAAATCCTTGAATGAAGTAGTCGTGACTGGATATGGCTCACAAATCAAACGTGACCTAACAGGAAACATCGTTAAGATTAAATCTTCTGAAATTCAGGATATGCCTGTGACTACTTTCGAGCAAAGTATTCAAGGTAAGGCCGCGGGTGTTCAGATTAATCAAGGATCTGGCAAATTAGCTCAAGGTATTCAGGTGCGTGTGCGTGGTCAATCGTCGGTTTCTGCCTCAAATGAGCCATTATATGTGCTTGATGGTATTCCATTGACACAAGGCGATTTGAGTAATAATGGTGGTGATACCAACCCATTAGTTGATATCAACCCCCAGGATATAGAATCAATCGAAATTTTAAAAGATGCTTCTGCAGGGGCTATCTATGGTGCTCGAGCTGCCAATGGTGTTGTTTTGATTACTACTAAAAGGGGTAAATCAGGTGCCACAAAAATTACTTTTGGTATGCAGTATGGTAAAAGCAAAGCTACAAAAGTTTTGAAATTTTTGAATACCCAAGAATATATGGATTTTTATCGTACCGCTGCTGCCAACTCTGATGCCATTGATGGATATGATAAAAAGGACCCAGATTCTTACACTTCGTACATGGAAAGTTTTTTTGATACTCAAAGCCTAGGAACACTCGGAAAAGCCGATCAAGCCGATACGGATTGGGGTAGTTTGGCTTTTCAAGATGCTCCTTCCAAGCAATATGATTTAAATTTAAGCGGTGGCTCGGAAAAAACAACATTCTTTATTTCGGGGCAATTACTTGACCAAACAGGCATATTATTGGGAAATGCTTTTAATCGTTATACTGGCCGCATGAACCTCAATCATAAAGTGTCTGAGCGTTTAAATATTGGTATGAATATGAGCATTGCTCGTTCTTTGAATGAGCGTGTATCGGGCGACCGCCAGTTTGATAATCCTTTACAATTGGTAGCCTTGCCACCCATGACTCCACAGACTGATCCGACAACGGGTCTTCCAGTAGGTACACCTCCAGGTGATATTTCGATTCCAGTATATTATAATGGAATGATTAATATTGGAAATGCTTATTATAATACTACCGTACATCGTAATATTAGTAGCGTCTATGGCGAATATACATTAATGAAAGGCCTTCGTTTCCGTACTGAATTTGCACTAGATTTATTGAATCAACAAGAAGAACAATATTATAATAGCAAAACTCAACGTAATTTTTCTGCTCCGCTTGGCTATGGTTTCAATCGTTTCGTAAGAGTTGAAAACTATAATACCAATAACTATTTTGTGTACGAAAATGTATTTGGTAAACACAGTGTTAATGCAACAGCTGGTTTATCATACCAAAATTCACAAACGAAAACGAGTTCGGCCGAAGGCAAAGATTTTCCATCTGATGCTTATCGAATGATTGCAAGTGCTGCTCGAAAAACAGATGCAAGCTCAACACAATCAGATTATCGCTTTGCATCATATTTTACTCGTTTGAATTATAAATTTAGTGATAAGTATTTGTTAGGATTAAGTGCCAGAATTGATGGTTCATCACGTTTCGGTGCTGATAATCGTTATGGTTTCTTCCCTGCGGTTTCTGCTGGGTGGATACTTTCAGAGGAAAGTTTCTTGAAAAATATTGAGTTAATAAGTTTCTTGAAATTACGTGCAAGCTGGGGTAAAACAGGTAATGCCGAAATTGGGAACTTCCCTCAGTTAGGTTTGTTTACGGGTGATGCAGGTTATGGTGCTCTACCAGGACAACGTCCCGTTCAATTATCCAATCCAAATTTAGGTTGGGAATCTACCCAACAAATTGATATTGGTCTAGATTTTGGTATATTAAATAACCGTATTAATGGCGAAATTGATTACTACGAAAAAAATACCACAGGTTTATTGTTGAATGTAAACGTACCAGGAACCACGGGTTTTGCTACCCAAGTAAAAAACGTAGGTGCTTTGACGAATAAAGGTTTTGAGTTTGTACTGAATACCGATAATTTGATTGGTCAATTCAAATGGAAAACAAGCCTAAATGCTTCTACAAATAAGAATAAAATTAATGACCTACAAGGACAAATAATCGAAGGTGGTTTGGCGAATATGAGCCGTGCAGTCGAAGGACAACCATTGGGTACATTCTTTACAGTTGAGTATGCTGGTGTTGACCCTGCAAATGGCGATGCCCTTTTCTACAAAAATACTAAAAGTGCTGATGGTACAATTGATCGTTCAACAACCAATACTTATAGCCAAGCACAGCGTACTGTTATCGGTAGTCCACTACCTAAATGGGTTGCAGGTGTAACAAATAAATTCAGCTTTAAAGGTTTTGAGTTAAGCGTGTTCTTCAATGGTGTGTTCGGAAACAAACTTAATTTTTATGGTGTAGGTCGTTTTTCATCTGCTAATGGTCGTTTTGAAGATAACCAAACTGTTAATCAATTGGCCGCATGGACACCACAAAATACTAGTACAAACGTTCCACAAGCACGTTTGTTCTTCAATAATGGAGCTCAAGCATCGAGCCGTTTTATCGAAGATGGTTCTTATGTACGTTTGCGTAACGTAACGTTCGCCTACAACTTACCAAAAGCTCTTGTTAGTAAAGTAAAGTTGAGCAATGTAAGATTATATGTGACAGGTCAAAATTTATTGACATTCACAAAGTATTCTGGTTGGGACCCAGAAGTTAATGCCGATGACGTTGTGACAAACATCGCTTTAGGTTATGACTTCTATACTACACCTCAAGCAAAAACTATCATGGGTGGCTTAAACATTAGTTTTTAATAGCCGAACACCTTATTGATTTACTTAAAGAAATTAGATAAAATGAATAAAAACATAAAAAATTGGCTACTTGTTGGTGCATCTGTCGCTTTTATGACAGCTTGCGATGGCCGCTTAGACGTAAAGCCAACACAATCAATCGAAGAGTCATCAGCTCTTGCTACTTCACAGGATGTAGAAGTAACGCTCATTGGTGCGTATGACGGACTTGCAAGCAATAACCTTTATGGTGGTGCTGTGCAGTATTCAGGCGAATTATTGGGCGATGATGCCGAAGTTCGTTTTGCTGGTACATTCTCTACACTTGATGAGTTATGGCGTAAAACCATGACTACTACCAATGGTCAAACCCAATCAACTTGGTTACAGGCTTATAATACTATCAACCGTGCCAATAACGTTTTGGCTTCATTGGATAAAGTAGAGGCAAGTAAAAAAGCCTCATTCGAAGGAGAAGCTCGCTTCATTCGTGGATTAGTTTATTTTGATTTAGTAAGATTATGGGCAAAAGCATGGGGCGATGGCGATAATGCTACCAATTTAGGTGTACCGCTCGTAACAACGCCAACCAGAACAGTTAATGAATCGGATAGCCGCCCAAGAGCTACTGTTGCAGCAGTTTATACGCAGGTTTTAGAAGATTTGACAAAAGCTGAGGCATTAATTAATGATAAAAGTGGCACTGGACTTGTGACTAAATATGCTGCTCAAGCTATCTTGGCGAGAGTATATTTGCAACAAGGAAACTATGCTGCTGCTCGTGATGCTGCCAATAAGGTAATCACCAGCAATCAGTTTTCTTTAACACCCACATTCGCTGAGGCATTTGAAGATGCGTCAAATGAAAGCGAAATGATTTTTAAGGTTATTGTAACTGACCAAGACGGATCTAATGATTTAAATACATTTTATGCACCATCGACCTATCAAGGACGTGGCGATATTCGCATTCAGGCAAAACACTTAGCACTTTATCCTGCCGGTGATAGTCGTGGTACATTCTTCGTGCGAGCATCAAACAATAACTTTACCGCTAAATACCTTGACCAATATGGCGATGTGCCTGTGGCTCGATTAGCCGAAATGTATTTGATTCGTGCAGAAGCAAACCATCGTTTAAATACTGTTATTGGTGCAACACCATTGGCAGATATTAATCTTATAAGAGTTAGAGCGGGTGCAAAGGCTTTAACAACTATTGATTTGAATTCAATTTTAGTTGAACGTAAGTTAGAATTAGCTTTTGAAGGTCAGCAAGTACATGATGCTAAACGCTTGAAAAGAAGCGTTGGTGCTTTAGTATTTAACGATAACAAATTGGTAATTCCGATTCCACAACGTGAAATCGACACTAATAAGTCATTAGTGCAAAACCCAGGATATTGATTCTTGAAAATATAGTACAAAAAAATGCGAGTCGATTTCGGCTCGCATTTTTTTTATATAACTCCATTCACAAATTAACCAGTAAGCAATCACAATTCTTTGATACGGATATTTTTGAATGAAACTGCATTGCCGTGGTCTTGTAAACCAATTTTGCCTTTGCTATATTTACCGAAACCTTCCCAACCTTTAAATTTACTCTTAGCTACCATAGCATCCCATTCTGGGCCTTCTGATTTATATTTTACTGAAAGCGTGCCATTTTGAAAAATGCTAACTTCACCTTTGTTTTTGATGATTTTAACTTTATTCCAAGTTCCAGCGGGATTAGTAACTGAGGCCGAAGGAATCATGTCGTATAAAGTACCTGCCTTGTGATTGCCATCCTTACCTGCTTTCGCATCAGGGTGACGCTCATTGTCAAGCACTTGAATTTCAGGAGCTGTTAGGTAAGGAACACTGTATTTAGCATCTTCAAATATACCGTAGAAAATACCACTATTTGCACCTTCCGACACATTCCATTCTAATTCGAGTTCAAAGTTTTCATATTCTTTATCGGTTACAAGGTCGTCACCGTGTTTTTCACCTTTAGCTTTTCCTGCGAAAGTCATCACACCATCTTTAATTGACCATTTATCGGTCATAGGCTGTCCTGCCTTATTATAAACGTGCCAATTAGTGAAAGTTTTTCCGTCGAATAATTTTACCCACTTCCCTTTTTTCTGGGCAAAACTTGTTGAAGTTACCAATAAAATAAAGGCAAGAATTTTTGAAATTGTTTTCATTGATTATTGATTGAGGTTGATTAAATAATATAAAGCAAATTAAAGAAAAGATAAATACAGAAGTGTGGTGAAAGTGGAAAAATCGACAAAAGGGTAGATAGTAAGGACAAAAATCTACATGCTACTAACTTAAATTATTTAAGAAGACGTAAATGATCATAATTTTATTCTTCAATAGCCATTTCCACATTATAATAAATATCGTCTAATGAAACTTCGCAATTTCCGATTTTGACAAGTTTATCATTTTCATCATAAATATGCAAAATCCATTCATTATGATTATGTCTTCTGAATACTTCTACTTGTTTTTTAGTTGATGCCACTAAAACGTATTCCTTTAATGATTCAATCGTTTGATAGCACTTAAACTTATCGGTGCGGTCATACAACTCTGTTGATTCGGAGGCAACCTCTATTATAGCTTCTGGGTTTTCGAGAGCATCTAAACCATTACTAGCTTTTTCGTATATTGCTTTTTGACAAATAATTACTAAGTCAGGGAATGTATAACGCTTACAGGCTTCTATTTTTACGAGTTGGTCGCTGCCTACAATTATACAACCCGCTTTTTTTATGCAAGCGAATAATTCACCAAACATATTGCCTGCAATGATATTATGCGGAGCTTGAGCTCCTGCCATCGCAACGACTTTTCCTGCTCGGTATTCGAGTTTTACATCAGATTTTTCGAGCATATAAAAATACTCTTCTATTGACACTAATGCTGTACTTGTGGCGTGTGCTGTCATAAGCTTTAATGTTGAAAAGGAGTTGAAAATCTTCAACTCCTTTTCAAATATAGACAAAAAACTATTAAATCCCTAAAACTCTGCGGTTCACTGCTTCGTCAGCACCAGTAGCCGCAAAATCATCAAATGCACGTGTAGCCACTTCAATAATATGATTTTTGATGAATGGAGCTCCTTCGGCAGCACCTTGTTCAGATGATTTTACACAGCATTCCCACTCTAAAACTGCCCACGAATCATAGTCGTATTGTGATAGTTTCGAGAAAATACCTTTAAAATCAACTTGACCATCGCCCAATGAACGGAATCGACCGGCACGGTCGGCCCAACCAGCATAACCACTATAAACACCTTGCTTTCCTGAAGGATTAAACTCAGCATCTTTTACGTGGAAGGCCTTGATACGGTCATGATAAAGATCGATAAATGATAGATAATCAAGGTGTTGTAATATGAAGTGACTTGGGTCATAGTTGATGCAAGCACGAGAGTGTCCGCCCAAATAATCTACAAACATTTCAAAAGTTGAGCCATCGAACAAGTCTTCACCTGGGTGTAATTCGTAGCAATAGTCAACACCACACTCATCATAATAATTTAAGATTGGTTTCCAACGCTTGGCCAATTCTTTAAATGCAGTCTCGATTAAACCACTTGGTCGTTGTGGCCACGGATACAAGAATGGCCAAGCCAATGCTCCCGAAAAACCAACGTGTGAAGTCAAACCAAGATTTTGTGAGGCTTTTGCTCCCCATCTTAGTTGTTGCTCTGCCCACTGGCGGCGAGCTGGCTCATCGCCATGCACTGCTGCTGGTGCAAAAGCATCATACATCGTGTTATATGCAGGGTGCGAAGCAATCAACTGTCCTTGAAGGTGAGTCGATAATTCTGTAATTTCTAAACCTTTATCCTTTAATTTGCCTTTTAACTCATCGCAATAAGTTTGACTTTCTGCTGCTTTTTGTAGGTCAATTACGCGGCTATCCCATGCTGGTAACTGAATACCTTTATAGCCCAAATTTGCCATATAATCAGCAATTGTATCAAGTGAATTAAATGGTGCTTCATCGCCCATAAACTGAGCAAGAAATATCGCTGGTCCTTTTATTGTTTTCATAAATTAATTTTGACGGGGTCGCCCGTACGATGATAGAATGAGTGAATGCTTGAATGAGTAAATGCTTGAATAATAGAATATTTTTTAATCTATTATTCTAACATTCATTCAGTCAAAATTAAATTTTTATCAATTTGTATTTTTTCTTGCCTTTGAAAGTGCCTTTATTATCTCTTCAGCTTCTTTCATTAAATCTGCTAATTTATTTTATGTAACTATTTGTGATTCTACTAAAATTTCTAACCAGAAGAGAGATTCATCTGCTTCTTCAATAGTGATACTTAATTTTGCAAAAAAATCAGCTTGGCTTCTTGCTCTGCAAACTGCTCGGTAATTAGCCCCGACAGAACTTGCAGAACGAGTAATTGTTTGCCAATAATTTTTGCTTCGTCTGTTTTCGGTAAAGACTGGAACACTTTAATATTTCTCAGAGTAAAAGCTTTCGTTCTCTTTTTGAATTCTTCTATAAATGCTTCTTTTTCTTGCATTTGAATCAATTTTTGAATGATAAAAATGAGTAAATGATGGAATTTTTTTATTCACTCATTCTATCATTAACTCATCGCACGGGCGACCCCGTCAAAATTGTATTTTTACCCATTTAGAAGAGGATTTTCCTGATTTTATCACAGCCTCCACAAATTGCATTCCTCTGATTCCATCATCAATTGTTGGGAAATCGAGGTCAAATTCGTTAGGTGTTTCTCCATTCATACGCTTGCGAACAGTGCGAGCAAAGTTTTTGTATATGTTAGCGAATGCTTCTAAATACCCTTCTGGATGCCCAAAAGGAATGCGTGAACTCACTTTGGCTGCTTCGTATAAATCGCCAACTGATGGTTCGAAAATCCTTTGTCCATCAATAGATTTGTGTCTTAAATATTGAGGTGTTTCTTGGTGCCAAAATAAACTTCCGAGTTCGCCATAAATCCTGATATTAAGCCCATTTTGTTCACCATTGGCAATTTGGCTACAAGTCAAGATGCCTTTTGCACCCTTATCAAAACGCAATAAAACGTTGGCATCATCGTCAAGCTGACGACCTTCCACAAATGTTGAAACATCAGCACAAAGTTCGGTGATTTTCAAGCCAGTTACATATTCAGCTAAATTTTCGGCGTGTGTACCAATATCACCTACTGCACCTGCAATACCCGAACGCTTAGGGTCAGTACGCCATTCTGCTTGCTTATTTGTACCTTTTTGTTCTTCTGGAAATGACAACCAACCTTGCGGATATTCAACGATAACCTTACGGATATCCCCAATCGCACCTGCCTGAATCATGGCACGTGCTTGTTTTATCATCGGATATCCCGTGTAATTGTGCGTAAGAGCGAAAGTTAAACCTGTTTTTTCGACAATTTCTTTTAATTTTCGAGCTTCCGAAAGGGTGAAAGTAACAGGTTTATCACATATCACGTGGAAGCCATTTTCTAAGGCCATTTTTGCGGGAGCAAAGTGCATGTGATTGGGAGTTACGATTGAAATAGCGTCCATACGATCTTTGCGACGCTTTTCTTTTTGAATCATTTCTTTGAAATCGCCGTAGCAACGAGCGGGGTCTAGCATTAAGTCTTCGCCTGATGCTTTTGATTTTTCTGGTGTAGAACTAAAAGCCCCACCAACTAATTCGATTTCACCATCAATGGCAGCCGCAATTCGATGAACACCTCCAATGAATGCTCCTCGACCACCGCCAACCATACCTATTCGGATTTTACGAGCCATAGTTTAAATAATGATTAAATTTTTATGATTAATGTTGAATGTGTTGCAATTTACGCTAAGTATTTTAGAATTTTCTAAAGTTTGAATCCCTCTTTTTCGAGAAGTTTTTCGAGCGAAAATTTATATTCGTCCAAAACAACTAATTCTTTATCCCAATTTGTAATAATCCAATCTTGATTTGGACGAGCAATAGCTACTTGTTTTGATGTCGAAAAAAACCAAATAACTTCTTTTACCCCAAAATCTAACAAACTTTTAGTTTTCATTGAATAGTAGTCAAACTCACTTAGGCCGAAGTCAACCGTCTCTGCAATAAAGTCAAATTCAATTGTTACTAAAGCTGGAATATTGAAATATTTAGCATCAAAATCGACCTGATTTAAATCGTGTTTTTTAAAGACTAAAATATTGGAGGTTGTGATGGTATTTTCTGAAATTTGAAGACTAACACCGTTGCCTCCAACAAAATATTTTGCATAATCAAGACCACACATTAAATCCTGTAAAACAGTATTTACAAGAATTAATCTTTGATTGAAATTAATATTACTCTTTTGTCTTTCTCGTTGATTCATTACATCCTTATAACCCTTATAATACATGGGTTTGCCGTCGTACATTTCATAGATGAGTGATTTTGGAATTTCATGCTTTGCAAAGTGATTACGATAACGTTTTTTCGGTGAAAGAGTCGTTTCCATACAAAAGAATTATTTGAGTAGCAATTTACAAAAAACAACAGATTTTTGTAAATTGTGTCACCAAATTTCTGAAAAAGTGTCGAATCAACAATTAAAAATGGGATTTTCTTTTGGAAAATTTATAATTATTATATTTTTACACTTCAATTAATTCAAAACCCTTAAAACCTCTTAAAACCATGGTAAATCAGAACCGTCTTTTTCTAGGAAGTTGTTTCGCTCTTATTACAACAGCTTTCTCATTTAGTATCCGTGCTGGAATCCTTCCGCAATTAGCAACTGATTTTAGTTTAACAGCCGAGCAACTTGGTTTTATAAACTCAATGTGGTTTCTTGGCTTCCCGATTGCGATGATTGTTGGTGGACTTGTGTATCATACGATGGGCCCGAAAAAAATCATGATGATTGCTTTTGTTTGTCACGCGGTTGGTATTTTATTGACTCTTTATCCACAAATCCTAGGTGGTTATACAGGTCTTTTAATATCAACTTTCTTGATTGGTATCGGAAATGGCTGTACAGAAGCTGCATGTAATCCGATGATTGCTGATGCTTATTCTGGCTCACAAATGAGTAAAATGTTGAACCGTTTTCACATGTGGTTTCCTGGAGGAATCGTTGTGGGTAGTTTGTTATCTAAATTTATGACAGATGGAGGTTTAGGATGGCAGCCACAAATTTGGTTGATTTTAGTTCCAACCTTAATTTATGCCTATTTATTTTGGGGACAAGAGTTTCCTAAACCTAAAACTGAAGGTGTGACTTCAATTGGCGAAAACCTAAAAGCGATGGTTACGCCTTTATATATTTTTATGTTCGCTTGTATGGCTCTTACTGCAATTACAGAGTTTGGACCTCAGCAATGGACAGGCTTGATCATGAGTAAATCAGGTGCAAGCCCGATGCTAATCTTGGCTTTGGTAACTGGCTTAATGGCAGTTATTAGATTCTTTGCTGGCCCAATCGTTGAGAAGTTTGACCAAACTGGAGTTTTACTTGGTTCGGCGGTTTTAGCAGCAATTGGCATTTATTTATTTAGTACTCAAACAGGTGCAATGGCATATATAGCAGCTATTTTCTTTGCAATGGGTGTTGCTTTATTCTGGCCAAACATGGTTGGTTTTATCGCCGAAAAAGTGCCTCTAAGTGGTGCATTGGGTATGTCAATCATTGGTGGTGTGGGTATGTTTTCTACTTCAATTTTTCAGCCAATTATCGGTCGTTGGATTGATTCAGCGAAAGCCGAACAAACCGCTGCTGGATTAACTGGAGATGAAATGGAATTGGCTGCTGGACAATCTACCCTTAGCACAATGGTCTTGTTTCCAGCTATTCTTATTGTAGCGTTTACAATCCTATATTTCTGGCAAAAAAGAAAACCTGCTCAAGCATAAGTTTTTCGATATATAATGCAATTATTAAAAAGCCTCGCTAAGTACTTAGTGAGGCTTTTTGTTTGAGCCAATAAAAGGTGTAAATTTGTGATATAATTTTAAAAAACAAAATCATGGGCTTAGTATATGCAGATATTGAATTAATCAATGCGGATGATATAGGCTTGGTACGTCGTTACATCATTGGTGAAGAAGAGGTTAAGCGTATTTCGTTAAATATACTTGTTGATACGGGGGCTTATAACCTATGTATTAATGAATCTATTCAGCAACAGTTAGATTTACCATTCATAGAAAAACGCAAGGCACAACTCGCCAATGGCCACATAGAAGAATATAATATAGTTGGACCAATAGTTTTAAAATTCAAAAATAGACAAACAGTTTGCAACGCAATGGTTTTACAGGGTGATAGTGAGCCACTTTTGGGAGCAATTCCATTAGAAGACTTAGATGTTGTAATTTTACCACTTCGTCAAGAAATGATTGTAAATCCAGAACATCCTTATTACGCCCAGATGAAGTTAAAGTAAAAATATGAATGATTATTAAAAAAAGCCTTGCTAAGTAATTAGTGAGGCTTTTTATTTTCAATTAAAATCACTTATTTCAAGCGAAATAAGTGATAAGAATTAAACTACTAACTTTCTCTATTTATAATAATGCTTATTGATGATAATATAAAATATTTTTTGACTTACTTACCTTATTCTAATTTTTCTTAATAAAAATATTTTTTTATTAAATGCACATTGTTTTAAAAAATTTAGTTATTAATTTTAGGTAAATAAATAATTAATCGTTTGAAAGTTTTGTATTAAATTTGAGCAAATTCGATTTAATTAAATCTATACTATATCATTGATGATAAAAATATCAACTCCAGGTCGTATTTGTCTTTTTGGAGAGCATCAAGATTACCTCGGTTTACCTGTTATTGCGGCGGCAATTTCTCGTAGGGTTGATATGTCGGGCGAGCATCGAGCTGATAAGCAAATCTGTATTCATCTACCAGATATCGGTTCGGAGTTACTGATGGAAGTTTCTGCTACACGAATTCCTTACGAACAAAAAAGAGATTACTTCAGAAGCGGCTATAATGTGCTAATTGATAAAGGTTTAACTTTCTCTAAAGGCCTTGAATGTACTGTGCAAGGGAATATTCCTATTAATTCAGGCACATCGAGTTCGTCTGCATTATTGGTTACTTGGATACATTTTTTATCAAAAATGGCTGATATTCCGCAGGAATTTACTTCAAAAGAATTGGGAGAACTGGCCTACCAAGCTGAGGTAGTTGAGTTTAGTGAACCCGGTGGAATGATGGATCATCTTTCTACCGCCATCGGTAATGCAGTTTACCTGACCTTTGATCCGAAAACAACGGCAGAAGCCATCGAACCAAAACTTGGTAGTTTCGTTTTGGCCGATTCTTGTGAGCCAAAAGATACCATTGGGGTCTTAAAAAGAGCAAAGTTTGCACGTTTAGAGCTAATTGAGAAAATAAAAGAACAATTGCCCGACTTCTCGCTACATACTTTTGACTCTTCCGAAAAAGAAAAATTAATGTCTTTTTTGAATGAGGATGATTATACTCTTTTGCTCGGTACACTCAGAAATAGAGATATTTTGAGAGAAGCCTTAGACCTTTTCAAGTCTGATAAAATGAATGATGAAATTTTAGGGAAATTATTGCTTGAGCATCACACCATTTTGAGAGACGTTTTGCAGATTTCCACACCAAAAATTGAAAAAATGCTCGATGCAGCCATGAGTGCAGGTGCTCTAGGCGGAAAGATTAATGGTTCGGGTGGGGGAGGATGTATGTTTGTTTATGCCCCAAAAGACCCCGAAAAAGTAGCTGAAGCCATTGAAAATGTAGGAGGCAAAAGTTATGTAATCAGAATTGATAATGGAACCAAAGAACTCATTTTATAAAAAAATTTAGAGATTTTTTGTGGTATCTCCTCATTTGTAAGTAAAAAAATGTAATTATTTTTAGATAAAAAAAACAGACAGGCTGAAAACTTTTTCCAGAATTAACCAACGATCATTTTCATTAGTAAAAATAAAATTGAAGGACATAACAGACAACCCAATCCTGTGTAGAAAGTGGCCGTTAATGCTCCATAAGGTACTAATTTTGGGTCGGTTGCTGCCAAACCTGCCGTTACTCCGCTGGTTGTTCCCATTAATCCTCCAAAAACCATTGCAGTATGTGGGTTGTTAAGGCCGATGTATTTGGCTATAAATGGCGTTCCAATTGTTACTGCTACGGCTTTTACAACACCTGCTGCAATGCTCAGTGCCATTACCTCAGAGTTCGCTCCAATAGCAGCTCCTGTTACGGGTCCTACGATGTATGTACACGCACCTGCACCGATCGTAGTTAGGCTAATAGCATCAGTATAACCACCGACTAATGCAACCACAACTCCAGCCAAAAAAGATAAAGCGATTCCTAAGAAGAGCGATAAAGCACCAACCCAGCCAGTGCGTTTCATAACTAAAAAACTTGCACCCATTGCGGTAGAGACAATGGCAAAGTCGCGAAGCATTGAGCCTCCCATAATACCGAAACCCGAGAATATTTTGATGTCGGCAATGCCTTTTTCGCCTTGGGTATAAACACCACCGATATAGGCTAAAATCAAACCTATCAGGATAGCAATGGCAGAGGCAGGAATTTTTTTATTGGTTAATTTATCAGAGACTATGCCTGAAACATAAATGATGATGCCCACCAATAGGAAAGCTACCACCAAACCATTTTTTTCTAAGAATTTTGCGATAATTTCCATGTTAGTCGAGTTGGGTGTTTTTTGAGAGATTTGCCAAAAAAGGAATGGTAATTGCACATATGACGATAGGTACAAGGCCTGCTAAAACCGCAATAAATCCACTTGAAACAGCCACCCTGACATTTTGAGTTGCAGACATTGCTACTACTATAGGAATATACATCTGATTCCAGAACATGAGGCCGTTTTCGGTGCTTCGGTCGAGAAAACCTTTTTTATTGAACCAATCACTTAGTATGATAAGCAGTAACATCGCAAAACCGACGCCGCCAACATTGGCATCGACTTTAATCGCTTTACCTAAAAATTCGCCGATAAGTTGGCCAATTACAAAACAAAAAGCCAAAATGGCTACCCCGTAGATTATCATAGTTAGTTTTGTTTTAATTTTATATTTTGGGATGTTTTTTTATTATTCAGCTTTTGAAAATCAGTTAGCCAGTTGTAATAAGTTTCAAAAAATTAAAATGCTCTATAATTTAATTTTAAATGACGAATTTCGGTAATTTTTATTTTAGTTAAATAGTTTTTTTAAATCATTTTTTGTCACTTTCCCCATAGCATTGCGTGGGAGTTCACCAACTATTTTGTATTGACGTGGAGTTTTGTAGGCAGGCATTTTTTCACGTATCCACGAATTAAGTACCTTTAGGTCTAAATTTGGGTCATTTACGATGATTGCAGCTGCTACAAGTTCGCCCCATTCTTCATTCGGAATGCCCACAACGCTACAATCTTCGATAGCAACATGTGAACGAAGGATTTCTTCAATTTCCAAAGCAGAAATTTTATAGCCACCTGATTTGATTATGTCAATGGAATCACGACCTAAAATTCGATAATATCCTTTTTCTACAACTGCTACATCGCCAGTTTTAAACCATCCATCTTCTGTAAAAGTCTTTTGGGTTGCTTCTGGTTTATTCCAATATTCCAAGAAAACATTTTTACCCTTTATCTGAATTTCGCCAGCCTGACCTCGCTTTACACCAACATTATTTTCATCAACAAGTCTGGCTTTCACGCCAGCAAGTGGTTTGCCAATATATCCAGCTTTGCGTTCGGAATCATACGGATTACTAATTCCCATACCAATTTCGGTCATTCCGTAGCGTTCGAGTAGGGTATGGCCGCTGATTGTTTTCCATTTTTCCATCACTGAGACAGGTAAGGCTGCCGATCCAGAAACCATCAAACGAAATTTGGAAAGTGTATCCGTAATTTGTTTTTGTTTGTCTGAAGCAAGGCTTTCCCAATACGAAATGAGCTTAAAGTAAATCGTAGGAACTGCCATGAAAACATTTATTTTTCCTCTCTGAAAAACTCCAAAAACACTTTCTGGCGAGAAGGAAGGTAAAAATTCAACTGTTGCCCCCGACCACAAAGCACACGAAATTACATTTATAATGCCATGCACATGATGCAAAGGCAATATGCACAAAATATGGTCTTTGGCCGACCATTGCCAAGATTTTACCAAAGTTGAAACTTGTGCTTCGATATTGGCATGGGTCGTCACAACACCCTTAGGTAGATTGGTTGTGCCACTTGTATAAAGTATCATTGCCTTACGGCGTGATTTAATGTTAGGTAGCTTTTTTGGTTGGATAGTTGATTTATTGACTTTGTGTAAAATGATAAAACGAAAACCTTTTTCTGTAGCAAGTGGCTTTAAGATTTCGGCATATTCCTCACCAGCTATCACTATTTCGGCCTTAGTATCTTCGATAACGTATTGAAGCGAAGGTAACGGATAACTAATGCACAAAGGAACGGCAATTCCGCCAGCACGCCAGATTCCCCATTGAACGCTTACGTAATCGAAGCCAGGTGAAACCATGAATGCTATGCGTGTTTCGTTTAAATCAACTATATTTTCAAGAAGTAAAGAGGCAAATTGATGCGAAGAGTTAAGTAAATCTTGGTAGGTATATGATTCATTATCTGAAACAATAGCTTGGTTTTCGGACTTAGCGGTAGCGTTTTTTACTATTTTAAGCATGACTGGGCTTGTATTAATAGATTTTTATAAAATGGGTTTTAAAATAAAAATTAATTTTTAAAAGTATGAAATTTTCAATCGATGTCGTAGAATTTTAGTATTTCAATTCTTCAATTTTTTTTGTCTTTAATAAAAGTTTAAATTCCATTCTACTTTAAAATGAATATTTGATTTTAACTCTATTCTAAAAAGCTGATACTTTACCTTTAATATAAATGATTCAGATTTCTGAAAAAGACTTATGTGTCTATTTATAAGCATTTCGATCCACCTAGTGACTAATGAAAATCAATTATATTAAAAAAGCACATCTATTTTTAGAATGTGCTTTCAAATATAATTGCGTCTAAATCTTAGTGATGTTCATGATTTGCAGGATTATTATTATAGCCGTTTGCAAATATGCCAATCATAATAAATAGACCAACTATGAAAATAAAAGTATCGCCTAAAAAGAACAAAACTGAAATTATAACTAAAAAGATAACCAACATTAGCCAGTCGGGCAGGCGTTGAGAGCTTGAATGATTTGCCATGATTTATTTATTATTTTTAGATTCTGCCTGCAATTTATTAAATAAGCGTCAAAATATAAAACTTTACTTTACTTTCTGATAATGATAACTATTGCCATCGGCCAAAACTGCTCCGATTGGTGTTTTTTCATAAAGAATAATTGAAGAATTGGTGTCATCGAAAGTTAAAAAGGAATAATTTTGATTTTTCGTAAATACAACCGCTTCTCGTGGCTCTGTTTCAAAAAAACTCACTTTTTGTATATCAAAATCTGTGGTTTCTGTCAGTTTTCCGTTTTTGGTTCGGGTAAAAATCTTGCCAACGATATCAAAATTGATAATTTCAATATCAGTAGCTTTTATCTCGGTAGCTCCCCCAGGTACAGGATAACCAATACTTTTCTTTGTAAATTGCCACTGTCCATTTATTTTAGTCAATGAGGTGTTCGATGCTTCAATGTTGGTCTCAGTCTGGCATCCCAATATGAGTTGTAAGAAAAATGATAAAAACAATGCTTTCATATTTATTACAGTTGATTTTTCAATTATTTTTATTAATATGATACACTGGTGATAAAATAGGTTGGAATCAAAAATCGAATTCTAAAACTTCTGGGTCGTTCATTATGTTTTTGATAGCTTTTTCGTGATTATTTTCGGGGCCTTTCACAATCCATACACCACTTATTTGCTCATATGTTTTTTTTTGTATACCACGCTCGGCTTCAAGTCCAAATTGCTCAAATTTTTCTTCATAGTGTTTCAAAGATTTACTTCTAAATTTACATACAATCCTGTAAGTACGAATCGTATTTTTTCTTTTGATAACCCTCTGAATAGGCATGAGTGAATAAAGGGCTACAATTACCAAAATCATTGCTACAAAACCTGTTTCGTAGAGACCATTACCAAAACCGACGCACATGCCGAGAGCGGCCGTAACCCAAGCCGCCGCTGCCGTAGTGATGCCGGTTATGCGTCCATTTGAATTATCTCTAAAAATAATTCCACCGCCCACAAAGCCAATTCCTGTTACAATATTTGCCGCAATACGTGCGGGGTCAGAGCCAAGTTTAATAGAAATAATAGTAAAAATAGTCGAACCCAAACAAATCAGAATCATTGTTCGGAGACCAGCTGATTTACTATGGTATTCACGCTCTAGTCCAATAATCGCCCCGGTCCCTGCCGAAATTAGTAGTTTTATAATATCTTCTGCAATAAAAGCCATTTGTTAACCAATCGTTATTAAAATCAGATTTTGTAAAATCAAAAGTATTATTTATTTTTAAATTATTTTAAAGAACTCCATTACAATGTTATTTTTTTTGGTTTTTGTGAAAACTTAACACAAAAACTTTGGTTTTCTGTTCAATGTTTAGTGTATTTGCGTAATAATTATATAACAATAAATTAACGATAAGTTAATATTAAACATTTTGAAATTATGAAAACCGAAATTAAACAAAAATCTTCTGAAATCGCCACTGTACTCGCAGCAGTGATTAGTGGAGATACAACTAATAAAAAAATCAAGAAAGCAATTGAAAAAGCATCTGAGAAATTGGCAAAAGATGTAGCTGAAATAAAGAAAGATACTGAGAAAAAAGCTGAAAAAGAAGCAAAAAAAGCAGCAGAAGAATTAAAGAAAGCAATTAAGAAAGCAGAAAAAAAAGCTGAGAAAGAAGCCAAGAAAGCGGTAAAGAAATTAGAGAAAAAAATTGACAAAAAAGCTGAAAAGAAATCAGATAAAAAAACCTACAAAGCTGAGAAAGCTTCTGGAACGTCTACGCCAAAACCAGAAAAAGAATTTGTTGCTCCAAAGCCAATAATTAGAAAAGAAACAGTTGTAAAAACTACAATAAAGAAACCAAAACCAGTTGCTCCAGCAAAAACAGTAGCCTCAACTAAAATCCTAAAAACGGAACCTGAAGTACAAGCATAATTTATGAAAAGATGGTGCAAGCCAAATGTAATGAAATGTATTGCTGCATTGACTTGCATCACTTTTTTTGTTTCGTTTAAAACATTAGCTCAAAACACTAATGAGTTGATTATAAGCGAAATAATGGCCGACCCAACGCCTACGAAAGGTTTGCCTGAAAAAGAATACATCGAACTCTACAACCGAAGTGATAAAGTAATAGATCTTAATCGTTTCAAACTTTTTTACAGTACCACTAACGTAACTTTTCCGAGTTTTCTGTTGCAGCCCAAAAGCTATGTAATTGTCACGAGCCGCACAAATGAAGCTGATTTTAAGCCTTACGGAAATGTGGTCGCACTTACGAGTTTCTCACTCCTCAATACAGGTACAACGCTCACGATTCGGAATCCACAAAACAAAACAATCTTTTCTGTAAGTTATTCTGATAAGTGGTACGAAAAAGGCAAAGATCAAGGCTTCTCACTCGAAATGATTGATACCAATTTTCCGTGCGTAGAAGAAGGAAATTGGACTTCATCTTCGGCCGTTTTGCAAGGGACGCCAGCCAAAGAAAATGCAGTAAAAGCCTCCAAACCAGATCTTACACCGCCGAGTTTGAGTCGCTTTGAGATTTCGGGTGGAACGAATGTAAAACTAATTTTCTCCGAAAAACTGGATAGTCTTTCGGCCGTAAGTATAAATGCTTATAGTTTTGATAAAGGCTTGAAAATCAATACTATATCGGTCGAATCTCCGCAAAATACGAATGTGAACCTGACACTCGGTTCGGCATTAGAAGAAAATACGCTTTACATATTGACTGCCAAAAATATGGCCGATTGTTCGGGAAATGTTTTGCTTTCGGCACAGGCTATTTTGGGAAATCTAAAACCTGCCGATTCGGGAAATGTGGTGTTAAACGAAATATTATTTAACCCAAGAAGTGGGGGAGAAGATTTTGTGGAAATTTATAACCGAACCAATCAATTGATTTCACTCAAAAATTGGGCTTTGGCTAATATTGATGCTACTGGAAAATTTGCTAATATTCGTACTATTTCTACAACTGATTTTATCTTGCAACCGAAACAATTTTTGGTATTTTGTCGAACTGCCAGTGCGGTGCAAAACCAATATTATAAAGCAGTAAAAACTAACTTTTTACAACTCGCAACAATGCCATCTTTTCCTGACGATGAAGGTACGGTTGTTTTATTGAATGAAAATCAAAAGATTTTCGATCGATTCGATTATACCGAAAAACTTCACCATCCATTAGTTGATGACAAAGAAGGTGTTTCGCTTGAAAAAAAAGATTACAATAAAACTTCTGCGGAATCAACTAATTGGCAATCAGCTGCCTCGACCGACGGTTTTGCTACACCCGGTTATGCCAATTCTCAGATTTTGGTTGATGGTCAAGAAAACATTTTCAAAATTGAACCTGAAGTTTTTATACCTGATGGAGATGGCCAAGATGAAACCACAAAACTCGTTTTCCAACTTGACCAAAGTGCATTTGTTGCTACTATCCAAATCTTTGATTCAAATGGTCGATTAGTTCGTCAACTTGCTCAAAATCAATTACTTGGCAATAGTGCAACCTTTGAATGGGACGGAAAAGCTGCTAATAATGAAGTAGTACCAGTTGGATACTACATTATTTTAGCCGAACTTTTCAATACTAATGGCGATAAAAAACACTACAAAGGCAAAGTCGTTGTTGGAAGCAAATTCTGAGGATCAATATTTCATCTTTATCAAAACTACAAAATGAAAAAACTATTTTTTACTTTGATTTTTTCTATAATGTTAAATCATATTTTTGCCCAAAAATTAACTATCGAAAATCTAAAATCAGCAATTGAAGCAAAACTCAAAACCGTTGAAGGCCAATTTGCTGTGGCATTTAAAGATTTACAAACGGGCAAAACACTCTTTATCAACGAAAAAGAAAATTTTCATGCAGCCAGCACGATGAAAACGCCAGTGATGATTGAGGTTTTTAAACAAGCCAAAGCAGGGAAATTTAAACTATCAGATTCGATTTTGGTAAAAAATGAGTTTAAAAGTATTGTTGATGGTAGCCCTTACAGCATGGATATTGCTGACGATAGCGGTGATGGATTGTATAAAATGATTGGCAAAAAAATGACAATTTATGACCTAACCTATCAGATGATAATCGTGAGTAGTAATTTGGCTACTAATATTCTGATAGATTTGGTCGATGCCAGAAACGCCAATGAATCAATGAGAAAACTCGGTGCAAAAGATATTCAAGTTTTGCGTGGCGTAGAAGACCAAAAAGCATTTGAAAAAGGCTTGAACAATACTACTACGGCTTATGATTTGGTGCTTATTTTCGAGAAAATTGCTCAGAATAAAGTGATCGATAAGCAATCGTGCGAGGAAATGCGTAAGATTTTATTTGACCAAAAATTCAATGAAATCATTCCTGACAAACTTCCAAAAACTGTAAAAGTTGCCCATAAAACTGGCTCAATTACAGGTGTTCAGCACGATTCTGGCATTGTTTATCTACCCGATGGACGCAAGTATGTTTTGGTGTTATTCTCAAAAAAACTAAAAAGTGCCGATGCTGGTGTAAAAATTTTGGCTGAAGTTTCGGAGGCGATTTATGGATTGTTTTGAAATTTAATTGACTATATTTTGAAAGTTTTTTAAGCTTTTTGCAATTAAAAGCTCATAAATAATTCCTGCATATCCATAAAATTAATTAAATAAATGTTACTAAAGTTTTAAACTTTTGAAAGCATAAAAAATAGATTATGATTTATTCTATGATTAAAGCAAGTTCTTGGTCCGTTTTGCATCTAAGTTTTTAGTTGGAATTTCTTATCAAAACTAAAACTATTCAGATATGTTAAAAAAAGCTTTTTTATTAGTAATTTCAATATTGCTCAATTTTGTTTTTTTATATGGATGTAACAAATCTACAAACGATGTAACTCCTACTTCTGGAACAACAACGAATAGTACAACAACAGCTACGAGCTCAACCTATAATGACCTCTGGATTCCACCCACAATTACTGGTAAGACTTTTGATTTAACATTAACTAAATCAAGCAAACAATTTCGTACAGGAGCTAAAACTTCTACCTATGGCTATAATGGTACAGAGTTTTGGGGACCAACATTGATTATGAATAAAGGCGATTTTGTGCAAATGAACGTAACGAATAATCTTTCTGAAACTACCACTACACATTGGCATGGTTTTCATATTCCAGCAATTATGGATGGTGGTCCACATCAGATGATTGAACCCAATACCACCTGGAAGCCATCTTTCGAGATAAAAAACAATGCAGGTACTTATTGGTATCATCCTCATTTACATGAAAAAACCTTTCAACAGCTAACTTACGGGGCTGGCGGACTTATTATCATCAAAGACCCGATTGAATCAGCTTTGGCCTTACCCCGAACTTATGGAACAGATGATATTCCATTGGTTTTAACTAGCAGAAGATATAATTCTGATAATTCATTTACTACAACCGAACACGCTTATGGCGACTATGCAATGGCAAATGGTACGCATAACGCTCAAATCAGTTTACCAAAACAATTCGTTCGTTTCAGAATTTTAAATGCAGAAACCGAACGTGCCTATAATCTTGGCTTTAGTGATAACCGTAGTTTCTACGTCATCACCAATGATGGTGGCTTGCTCGATGCTCCAGTTGAAGTAACACGCGTGAAATTAGCAGTAGGAGAACGTGCAGAAATTTTGGTCGATTTGAGTAAAGATGCCATTGGTGCAAGCGTAGATATGAAAGCCTATAATGCCAATCAAGAATTTGGATTTGGTGGTAGTGAGCCACAAACCAATGGCCAATTTGGTAGTTTATTAAATAACAAAGATTTTACTGTACTACATATCAATGTAAAAATTGCGAATGCAAATGCAATTACAGCGGTGCCAGCAAAGTTGACAACAAACAACTATTGGAAAGAATCGGATGCTACCAGTACCCGAACAATTAGGATAACTGGTGGGCAGGCAGGTTCAGCTTTTACTTTTGATAATAATACATACGGTTTCACAACCATAAACCAAACAGTGAAACTTAATGCTGTTGAAAAATGGACGATTGTAAATAATAATATATTTGGACATTCATTTCATATTCATGATATTCAATTTAAGATTGTTTCTCGAAGTTCAGGAGCAATTGCCAATTATGAATCGGGTTGGAAAGACACTTTTTATATACGAACTGGTGAAACGGTTTCGGTTGTGGCAAAATATGATGATTTTGCCAGTAACACCAATCCATTTATGTATCACTGTCATTTTCCAAACCATGAAGATGCTGGATTGATGGGGCAGTTTTTAGTAACTCAATAATATAATTATCTTGAATTTTAAGCCCTTAACGAGCCTGCTTTTTACTTTTCTTGTATTGGCATGTCATGAAAGAAAAGCAAAAAGTAATGTTTTAAATATTGATACGAATCTAAAAAAAACTGATAGGGGATGGCTACATAAAGGACGGCCTTTTTCAGGTTATATGCTTGAAAAAGAAGAAAACAGGGTAGTTTATCAATTGCCAATTTCTGAAGGTCGAGAGCAAGGTTTAGCAAAAGGATGGTATAATTCTGGAGAAAAACTTTTAGAACGCATTTTTATAAATGGTAAAAAGGAAGGGAAATTTCAACAATGGTGGCCAAATGGTAAGCTAAGGTATTTATTCAATTACAAAAATGACCAATTTGATGGAAAACAGCTGGTTTATTTTCCGAATGGAAAAATAAGAGAAGAAAGTAATTATCATTTGGGAGAAAAGGAAGGAACTCAAAGGGTTTGGAACGAAAATAGTAAATTGATTTCAAATTATGTTATCAAAAACAAAAGAATTTATGGGTTGGTTTCGGTTAAAAGTTGTATCCCGATTGATGGGCATTGATATTTAATCGTAATCGATTTTTTAATCAAAGAAAAGATCTGCAATTAAGCCTGAAAATTATTTCTTAAAGTAAAATAACTTGGTATACAGTAGAAAGTTACTCAATTTTTTATGCATAATTAAGGTTTTTAATTGATAAAAAATTCCGAATTAGAAGCATATAAAAAACTATGCAAGTGCTTGATATTGAGTGCATTATTGTATTTATTAACAAATAACAATTATGAAAATTAACCTCTTTGTAGCAATATTTCTTTCAATTATTGCGTTTGCTGCCTGCAAAACAACCGAAGTTGATATTTCATCAACTAACACTACTTCAACCTATGGAGGTACTGGCTCTGTTACCCAAGGAATTGGGAAAACAACAAATAATAGTTTGTATAGTTGCTCGGGCGGAAGAGTTACATCAGTCGGAACAATAACCTCAACTGATGGAAAAGTATGGACTGTTCCTGCCGAAACTGATTTTTCTACCGCTACAAAATTGACTGATCTTTTCAATGAATGTACAGGTGCAAAACCAACTTCAATAAGTCAAGTTGATTTATCTAAAGTGCCGACAGTCGTGATAGATGCTGACGGCGAAGTAATAACAGGTTATATTCACGGGGATAATTATTACGAATTATATGTTAATGGCAAATTAGTTGGTGTCGATGCTGTTCCATATACGCCATTTAATTCTAGCGTTGTAAAATTCAAAGCAAAACGCCCCATCAAATATGCAGTAAAATTGGTCGATTGGGAAGAAAACTTAGGAATCGGTAGTGAAGGAAATGGAGGCAATGCCTATTACCCTGGAGATGGCGGTTTTATTGCAAAATTTAGCGATGGAACAAGCACAAGTTCGGCTTGGAAAGCTCAGACTTTTTATATAGCACCGTTGGTAGATATAAATTGCGTTTCAGAGACTGGTTATTCTCGTATTTCTTCTTCTTGTAGTAATAGCCCGAGTAGCGGTGCAAAATCGTATGCTTTACATTGGGAAATACCTTCAACATGGTATGCTTCTGATTATGATTTTAGCAAATGGCCCAGTGCCACAACTTTTACCGAAGCTCAAGTTGGTGTAAAACCTGCCTATTCAAATTTTACATCCTCATTTGCAGGTTCGCAATTCATTTGGTCATCTAATTTAGTGTTGGACAATTTGGTATTATTGAGATTTACAGCGAATTGAAAATGTAATCTTTTAGATTAAACTTTTCTCAATAAAAAATATCTAAGTAAAATTAACCAAATTTGTTTTCAAATGTTTTTCTTAAGATATAAAACTCTTTTTATGCATTTTATTTCAAAAATAGCATTAACTAATCTTCTTTTTTTCTCGATAAATTCTTTAATTTTGGCCCAAACAAAAACGCTTATTTTGGGTCGTCCAACTGATAAATCGGTTACAGCCAGTGTTCTTTTCGACAAAAAAGTAGATTTCTTCTTAGAATATGGCACACAGAAGGGTGTTTATACTTCAAAAACCGCCGTACGATCAAACACAGACAATACTCCTAATGAGGAAGATATGCAAGGACTTACGGCCAATACAAGGTATTATTATCGTTTGCAATATCGCCTTTCGGGCACTTCAACTTATACCCCAACGCCCGAATATACTTTCATCACTCAACGTCCCGCAGGAGCTTCATTTACTTTTGCAGTGGAATCTGACGAACATTTATACGATAAAAAAGGTGTAAGAAGTATTTATAAACTTACACTACAAAATCAGCTTAAAGAGCAATCAGATTTTATGCTTTCACTCGGCGATATTTTTGGTGATGACCACACGCCAACTTCCACCACCAGCAAAGACATGGACTACTTCCATAAAGATTATCTACAATATTTAGGCGAAGTTTGTCACTCTATTCCATTCTTTGTTTGTCTGGGTAATCATGAAGGCGAAAATGGCTATTATTTGAAACAAACACCTCCCAATAATATTGGCGTTTATGGCACGCTTTGGAGAAAGTTTTATTACCCAAACCCGATTCCGAATAGTTTTTATACAGGTAACGTAAACAAAGAAGCCTACGGAATGGATTTACCTGCCAATTATTATGCTTGGACTTGGGGCGATGCAACTTTCATCGTGTTGGATGTTTACCGCCATTGTGATGTAAACGAAAAACCACAAAATTGGGACTGGACACTCGGAAAAGCTCAGTATGATTGGTTTAAGAAAACCCTAGAAGAAAGTAAATCAAAATATAAGTTTGTGTTTTCGCACCATACTCGTGGACAAGGGCGTGGAGGAATTGCCACCGCCAAAGGTTTTGAATGGGGCGGAATTGGCAGCAAAGGAACTGATGAGTTTCAAGTCAATCGACCAGGTTGGGACTTACCAATTCATCAATTAATGGTTAAAAACAAAGTGACGATTTTCTTTCAAGGTCACGACCACCTGTATGCCCAAGAGCAACTCGACGGCGTGGTTTATCAGGAAGTGCCAATGCCATCGGACTCTACTTATCAGATTGGTGCATTGGCCAATGCCGATGCTTACACCGACATTACACTCGACGGAACGGGACATTTGAGCGTAAATGTAAGCCCTGAGCGAGTAAAAGTTGACTTCATGCGGGCGTTTCTACCTGCCGATACAAAAGATGGAAAACATAAAAATGGTGAAATAGCTTACTCATACACCGTTGGTGCTGATGGCAAATTTACGAAAGGCGTAAGTATGGGGAATATTTTTTTATATACAAACACAGGTGGTGGAACAGGCGGAGGAAATGGAGGAGGTAACGGTGGCGTAAACGTAGTTTTAGCCAACGAACCTGAACAAAGTGATTTTGTGAGGGTTTTCCCAAATCCAAGCAATGAAAAAATCAAGGTAGAGTTTTTAGAAAACGTTGGTGAGTTCCGAATCACGCTTATGAATTTTATTGGTCAGTCAATCGTACATGCTCAAACTGATGAAATTGATGTAAGGAATGTGGCAAGTGGTACGTATTTTTTGAAAATTGAAGCCATTAATAAAAAAGTCCTACGAAAGGTAGTTATCAACCACTAAAAAAATTTAATTTATGTTAAAACGATTCCTAAATTATACTTTTCTTTGCTGCATTTCAAGTCAGTTGTTCGCTCAAAATTTTACCGAAATCTTGGGCCGACCAACTAATACGAGCATAACGATGAGCGTCTTGTTCGATGCTAACACAGATGTCTATTGGGAATATGGTACTGAAACTGGCAAATACACCAATAAAACTGGTACTTATAAACTTGCTACCAATACTCCACAAGAAATCGACTTCAATGATTTAAAACCCAACACAAAATACTTTTATCGAATGGGTTATAAATCGGGCACAAGCACAAGTTTTGTTATGGGACTCGAACATACTTTTCAAATGCCTCGTCCAGGAGGAAATACATTTTCATTTGCCGTAGAAGCTGACCCGCATCTAGACGAGAATTCTGTTCCTGAATCGCTTACTCTGACCATGAAAAATATGTTGGCTAAGAAAGTCGATTTCATGGTTGACCTCGGCGATAACTTCATGAATGATAAACTAACTGTAAAAAGTCAAGAGGAAATAACCAAGCGGACAGCCCTTTTTCGGCCATATTTTGGTACTTTGTGCCATTCTGCTCCCTTATTTTTAGTACTCGGTAATCACGAAGGAGAATATAGTTTTGTTCCTAACAATACGCCTACCTCAATGCCTGTTTTGGCAACAATTACTAGAAAGTTATTTTACCCAAATCCTTCACCAAATAATTTTTATACAGGAAGTGAAGTTGCAGAACCTTTGGTTGGATTGCGAGAAAACTACTATGCGTTTGCTTGGGGCGATGCCCAATTTATCATTCTTGACCCATATTGGTATACTGTAAAAAAAGGGGACTGGGGCTGGACTTTAGGAAAAACGCAATACGATTGGTTGAAGAAAACTTTATCCGAAAGTAAATCGAAATTTAAGTTTTTATTTGCTCATCAGCTAATTGGTGGCGGTGGAACAGAAGCCCGTGGTGGATCAGAAGTAGCTCATTTATTTGAACTCGGAGGAAAAAACGCCGATGGTAGTTATGGTTTCGATACCAATCGCCCGAATTGGGGTAAGCCTGTTCATGAATTATTAAAAGAATACAAAGCCACAATTTTCTTTCATGGTCATGACCATTTTTACGGAAAACAAGACAAAGAAGGTATTGTTTATCAAGAAGTTCCGCAGCCTTCTGCCAGAAATATTGCGAGTGTGACTGGTTTAGAATATGGTTATATTGATGGTGTTTTACTTGCCAGCCGAGGCTTTTTATTAGTAACAGTCTCGCCCGAAAACGTTAAAGTTGATTACGTAAAAACATTTTTACCATCGGAAGAAAACAACACTCGAAAGAATATGGATGTGGCACATTCGTACACAATCACCCCTAATGTAGTAACTGGCTTGAAAGAAATAGCAGAAAAAGAATATGTTAAAATTTACCCGAATACAGCCAAAGATTATTTGAAAGTAGAGTTCCTTGAAAAAATGACCAATTATAAAATAAGGCTTGCAAATATGAAAGGGCAAATTGTATCAGAAACTTACGAAAACGATGAAATTGATGTAAGCAACCTACCTAATGGAGTTTATCTACTAAATATAGTCAATGAAAAATACCAGTTCAATAGAAAAATAGTTGTCAATCACGAATAAAAACCTAATCACCATTTTACATATGAAATTAATAAAATATTGCCTGATTGTGCTAATTTTTACACATTCTTTGTCGTTATTTGCTCACGTGGGCGAGCATTCCAACACAAAAAGTGTAATATATAAGATCAAAGGAAAGCAAATCGAAGGGTATTTCTTGATGGAACGAGAGGGAAAGGTTTTTATCGAACAAAAAAACGGAAAAATTATTTCTGCAGATTTGAACGATTTTTCATTTTCAAATCAAACCTCATTAAGCAAAAAAATAGCTTTTTTGAAGCAATTAAATGCTCAAAATCAAGAAGTAAAAAACTTTGGTGCTGATACGAAAGTAACTGATAATCGATACTTTTTGATTTGGTTTTTTATTGCTGTAATTGCTTTGCTGATTTTTACAAAAAAACAAAATAAACACCCTAAAATGGCCTATTTTTTTGGGAGTTTTATGTTGTTTTTTTATGCATGCAAAACCAATGAAGTTGAGCCTATTAATGCAACTACCAATACGACATTAACTTTGATCAAAACCGACCCAAGTTTTATCGAAAAGGTTTTTACACCTTATAAATCAGAAGTGAAAACCCGCTTTGATGATACTTATTTTTATGTAGAAACTGAAGGTATTCCGCAGACACACAATATGATGGTTGGCATTACCAGTTGGCAGCAGCAAGTCCCGATTCCGCAGGGATACACGGGTACAAATGCATGGTCGATTCCGCTTAAACCTGAATTTGCTGCTTCGCCTTTAAGTTTGAAATCTAATTTTATGAAAGGAGCGGTAGCCATTGCACCCAATGGCATTCCGATTTTCAATCCACTCAATAATCGCGGCGAAGATGCTTTTGTCATTGGCGAGTTAGATCAATGGGGAGGGCATTGTGGCCGTGCCGACGATTATCATTATCATATCGCTCCGCTTCATTTTGAGGCTACAGCTGGCAACAATCCGATTGCAATGGCACTTGATGGTTTTGCTATTTATGGCTCAAAAGAACCTGACGGCACCGCCATTAAAACATTAGATGAATATCACGGACATAATTATAGCAATACCTATCATTATCACGCCGAATCCAAATATCCTTACTTTATGGCTGCTATGCGAGGAAAAGTAAGTCTTGACCCAACTACACCAGCACCTGAAAATCAAATACTTCCACAGGCAAAATCAGCAGGTGTTCGTCCTGCATTGACTGCACTTAAAGGAGCTGTGATTACAAATTTCAAATTAACTGGCACAAACGCCTATTCGCTTGAATATACACTTGATGGTAAAAAAGCTTATGTAAATTATGTTTGGGACACCAAAGGAGTATATACATTTACATTAATCGGTACAGATGGTAAATCAACAATAACCCAATACACTAAGAAATAATAAATCATGAAAAAAATACAGTTTTTGATTGCCTTTTGTAGTATATTAATGATGAATTGTGCAAAAGAGGATGTCGGGATACCTACCAATACTGGGGTTTTTACAATAGAGAGTTCGGGCGTAGCCAATGGCGTTTTAGATAAAAAATATACATGCGATGGACAGAGTTTTGCTCCGCCATTGTCTTGGAAAAACGTTCCCACCGGCACAAAATCCTTTGCCGTTCTGATGCACCATATTCCACCAACAGGAGAGAAACACGTATATTATGTGGTTTATAAACTGGCTTCAACTGTAAACTCACTGCCTGAAAACAATACAACCATTGGTTCGTTTGGCATAAATACTGTAAATGGTAAAAATAGTTATTCACCACCGTGTTCGCAAGGTCCTGGAGCAAAGATTTACATTATTACGGGCTATGCACTTTCGGCCGAGCCTATAATTCCAGCCACAACCACCAAAGTGACAATGGATATAATTTTGGATGCCATCAAATCTACTACTTTAGCAAAATCAGAATTATCGGTGAATTATACGCGTCCATAAAAAAATAAATTTAAAAGCTCGATTAGAAAGTTGTCTAATCGGGCTTTTTCTGCTAAAAACTCAAGCTTTTCTCTAATCAGTAAGTATTTATGAAAAAAATAAGTTTTCTCACAGCGTTTTAAATCATTCAATCGTCTTAATAATTATACATTGATTATGACAGTTATTAGTGATGAGGCCTAGTAAATAAACTTGATGAAAATGCGTTACATAACAAAAATAACCGAAGAACAAGTTGAACATTTAAGAAAAGTATCACGCCACAGCCGAAACCACCGTGAACGTGAGCGAGCAAAAGCCATTTTATTGAGTTACAAAGGATATAATGTAACTGTATTATCCGATATTTTTGAGGTTAGTCGTGGAACGATTACTAATTGGCTAGATGCTTGGGAAGAGCGTGGAGTATTCGGATTAAAAGATTTACCCAAACAATTAAGTTCAAATTCATTCGGCGAAAAAACTTTAATATATAACTAAAACTTTTGAAACAAATCTACTTTTTTTCTCTACGGAAAGTCTGTTGCTCCTAGCGACAGGCTTTTTTTGTGAATATATAAACCCAACTATTATTTTAATTTTTAAGAAAATACCGGACTAATCTGATTTCTATGTTAAATTTGCCTAGTAATATAAATAGGGAAATCATTCTGTTTATTATCGTATCCATAGTCAATGAAGCCAGATTTCTCGAAAATATCTTTAGAGTCAAGAACATCGATTCATTCAAACGCAACACAATCAGGAGCTACGACTTATTTTCGTACGGCTGAGGGGATCAACGTAAAACCAAAATTCACTGCAAAAGATATTGAATCGGCCGAACATTTGCATTTCTCGGCAGGTATTCCACCTTTTTTACGTGGGCCTTATAGTACAATGTATGTGATGCAACCGTGGACAATTCGACAATATGCAGGTTTTTCAACAGCAGAAGAGTCGAACGCGTTTTATAGAAGAAATTTAGCGGCTGGTCAAAAAGGACTTTCGGTTGCTTTCGATTTGGCGACGCACAGAGGTTATGATTCTGACCATCCACGTGTAACTGGTGATGTAGGAAAAGCAGGGGTTGCCATTGATACAGTTGAGGATATGAAGATTCTCTTCGATCAAATTCCACTCGATGAAATTACGGTTTCGATGACCATGAACGGGGCAGTATTGCCAATCTTGGCATTTTATATTGTGGCAGCCGAAGAGCAAGGTATTTCATCCGAAAAACTCTCAGGAACTATCCAAAACGATATTTTAAAAGAGTTTATGGTGCGAAATACTTATATTTATCCGCCCGAATTTTCAATGCGAATCGTAGGAGACATTTTTGCTTATACCTCGAAAAATATGCCAAAATTCAACTCGATTTCGATTTCTGGGTATCATATTCACGAAGCCGGGGCTCCGGCACATTTGGAGTTGGCTTATACCCTAGCTGATGGATTAGAATATATCCGAACGGGTATTGCGGCAGGAATAGACATTGATAGTTTTGCTCCTCGACTATCGTTTTTTTGGGGAATTGGAATGAATCATTTCATGGAAATTGCCAAAATGCGTGCAGGACGTTTACTCTGGTCGAAAATCGTAAAGCAGTTTAACCCCAAAAGTGTCAAATCTTTGGCTCTACGAACGCACTGTCAGACTTCGGGTTGGTCTTTGACTGAGCAAGATCCATTCAATAATGTTGCCCGAACGGCCATCGAAGCAATGTCGGCAGTATTGGGGCATACGCAATCTTTACATACTAACTCTCTCGATGAAGCAATGGCACTTCCAACCGATTTTTCGGCCAGAATTGCTCGAAATACGCAATTATATCTTCAATACGAAACCGAAATTTGTCGTGTAGTTGACCCGTGGGGTGGCTCCTATTATGTAGAATATTTGACCAAAGAATTGGTAGAAAAAGCGTGGGCTTTGATTGAAGAAGTAGAAGAATTGGGCGGAATGACAAAGGCAATTGAAACAGGTTTGCCAAAAATGAGAATCGAAGAATCGGCTGCCCGAAAGCAAGCCAGAATTGATTCAGGAAAAGATATTATTGTTGGTGTAAACAAATACAGAACTGATGCCGAAACGATTATTGATGTATTGGAAATTGATAATCAAGAAGTTAGAAGAAAGCAAATCGAAAAACTCGAACACATAAAAGCTGAAAGAAAAGAAGCCGAAGTACAGGAAATTTTAGATAAAATTACGAAATTGGCTGAGAATAAAGGAGTGGGCAACCTTCTGACTCTGGCAGTGGAAGCTGCCCGAAAACGTGCCACTTTGGGCGAAATATCTTACGCTATGGAAAAAGTATCAGGTCGCTACAAGGCAACCATCCGTTCGATTTCGGGTGTATATCAAGCGGAAGTTTCTGACGATGAAAATTTCAGATTGGCAAAAGAAATGGCTAACCAATTTGCTGAAATTGAAGGTCGTCGTCCGAGAATAATGGTCGCCAAAATGGGGCAAGATGGCCACGACCGTGGAGCAAAAGTAATTGCTACAAGTTTTGCTGATTTAGGTTTTGATGTAGATATAGGCCCACTTTTCCAAACGCCAGAAGAAACCGCTCGCCAAGCAGCTGAAAACGATGTGCATATAGTAGGTGCATCGAGTTTGGCGGCTGGACATAAAACGCTCGTTCCTGCTTTGATTGAAGAACTCAAAAAACTGGGTCGTGAAGATATTATGGTCATTGCTGGGGGTGTAATTCCTGCCCAAGATTATCAATATCTCTACGATGCAGGCGTAAAAGGCATTTTTGGCCCGGGAACTGTCATTTCGATAGCCGCTCAAAAGATTTTGAAAGAGTTGATGGCTTAACTATTTTATTATAAAGGAACGGTTCGCCGCCCAAAACTACATTTTGCTAAGATTTTCTCAGCGAACTTAGTTTAGGCAGCGAACTTTTTTTTTGTTCTTAATTGTTTTTTTTCTTAAAAGATAATTTTTCCACCTCTTTCTGTATCTATTTCACAATATTACTATGTTCCCGCCGTAGTATAATTAATAGAATCCATTCCACAATGAAAACTAGAAAAGTTATGTCGAAAAAATTATTATTGCTGTTATTTATTACACAAAACCTATTTGCAGTAAGTGGCGAATCGTCGCTAGGCATAAAAGGTAAAATCAAGAATGAAAAAGGAGAAGTGATGCCTTTTGCTTCGGTACTAGTCAAAGGCACTGAAATCGGTACAATGGCCAATCAAGATGGTGACTACCAAATAAAACTGAAAGCTGGCTCTTACGAAATTGTTTTTCAATACATAGGTTATCAGTCGGTTACGAAGAAAGTTGAAATTGCCGAAAATGTACAAATGATTAATATCATAATGAAAGAAATCAGTATTGAATTGGGTGGGGTGAAGGTCTCAAATAACAATGAAGACCCTGCACTTACAATCATGCGGAAAACTATCGCTATGTCGATAATTCATCACAAAGAAGTAGAAAGTTATTTGATGCGAAGCTATTTAAGGGGCACTTTTAGGGTCAATGATGTATCTTTTATCTTTGAAAAAGCGATGAAAGATAATTTTATCAAAAAAGGACAAACTTACGTGTTAGAATCAGTAAACGAGGTAAAATTTAAGCAACCAAATAGCTTTGTAGAGCGAGTAATTTCGGTACGTTCTAATCTGCCTCCAGCTATGAAAAACAATGCTAATGCTGCAGTTGACAAATCAAGTTTTTATAATCCTAACAATGATGAATCACCTATTACGTTTAAAGGTGCAATCAATTATAGGTATGTTTATGAAGGGTTTTTTCAGGATAAAGGATTGTATATCAATAAGATACGTGTAATTCCTAAAGTAAAATCGCCTGGCTTATACACTGGTATTATCAATATTATAGATGGAACATGGGCTATTCATAGCATTGATTTTAAATATGAGCAAGAGGTTGGTTTATCAGGTTATAAAGTTATCTTTTCTCCAATTGATGATATTTGGTTGCCAATTCAAGTAGAAGAAACGACTGAAATAAAGTTTATGGGAGCAGATGTTTCGGCTCGTGTGGTCACGGCTTATAAAGGTTATCAAATCGTAAAAAATCCAAAGTATGCTAGTATCAAACCACAGGTTTTAGACGATAAGATTTTTAAGGCTGAAGCCAAAGACCTCAACCGTAAAAAACTGGATACCAAAACAATTCTGGAACAAAAAGAATTGACCCTCAAGCAACTCAAAAAGCTCTCAAAAGACCTAGAAAAGCAAGAAGTAAAGGAAAAGAAGGAGAAAAAAGAGGAGATAATTGCCTCGAATTATTCTCGGTTTGTAGATAGTTTGGCAAGAAATCGTGATGAAGACTTTTGGGCAGCAGAACGTCAAATACCATTAACCGAAATAGAAGTAAAAGGATATAAACAAGCTGATAGTATTTATGTGGTAGAGGCAAAAAAGATAGTTGATAAATTAATTAAAGATTCACTCGAAAAAACACATCCAGCAAAATTTAAGTTTATTCATCTTTTATTGGGGCATGTATATAAATACAATCCTATAAATCGTGGAACTTTCAAGGATTATTTTACTATTGGCAATTGGAAAGAAGATTCCCGTTATAATGCAGTTGAGGGAATAAATATTGGTTTTCCTAAATTAAATTATCGACACAGAATTGATTCTCTGGGTTCGTTTTCGATGAATGTCAAACCGCATTATTCCATCCAAAGAGAAAGACTCAATGGTTCGTTTGTCATTGCTTATGGGCAGAAAAAGTTTAGTATCGGTGCGGAGGCGGGGCGTAAAGTATTTCAGATGAATAATGAAGAACCTATCAATAATTTGGTAAATGCGGCCTATGCTTTGTTGGATAATCGTCATTTTGGGAAGTTTTATGAGCAGAAATATCTTCGAATTAATTTTAGTCCACGCATCAATGATAACATTTACCTGCGTACATCTTTGCAATTTGCCGAGCGATACCGATTAACTAATATTCAGAATCAAGGTTTCCGAAAAATAGCTGATAAATACTATGAATCGAATGACCCGATTCACCAAGATTTTAAAACTACTGCGTTCGATAATCACACCCAAACTCGTTTTAATGCGATGTTGACTTACCGACCATTTTCAAGAATTAAAATCTATAACGGAAATCGTTCTGTGCAGACTTACGGCCCAACTTTTCGACTTGAAAACCTTTCTTCATTTGGTGAAACTGGCTTTAATCGTATAGAATTGGGCATGAACCATGATTTTAAATGGAAACTCAAAAATGTTTCATTAAGAACAGAAATCGGAACTTACTATGGGAATAATCCTGCGTATTTTCTTGATTATAAACACTTTAATGGCAACGAAACTTTTATTCAAACCCACCAAGATTTCCGAGATTTACCCTATTATCTGTATAGCACAAATGGTGGTTATGCTCAATTATTTATCAAAGTTGATTTCAAAAGATTGTTCTTCACAAATATTGCGTACCTCCAACGCAAAGGCTGGGAAGAACGTCTCTACTGGAATGTTTTACTCACGAATCAAGTCAAACATTATGAATTGGGCTACGGTATAAAAGGACTTTTAGGGCTCTTAAATGCTGAAGTTTTCAGCGTTTTCAATCAAAAACAATATTCTCATACTGGCTTTAAGGTTTATTTACCGATTAAGTCGGGGGTTAATTTTTAATGTATTGTTTTAATAGTTAATTTTGATAAAAATTTAAAGGATTAGAAAAGTTAGCCAACTTTCTCTAATCCTTTATGTTTTAAAAATCGTTATATAAATATGGGTTTCGATAATCTATATTTTTTACATTTCAATACAAAATAAATGACTACAAATACAAGCGAAGAACTTTTCGCTAAAGCCAAAAACTTCATTCCAGGGGGCGTAAACTCGCCAGTGAGAGCATTTCGTTCGGTAGGCGGAAATCCAATTTTTATCAAAAGAGCGAAAGGTGCTTATATCTTTGACGAAGACGATAATCAATATATCGAGTTAATCAATTCTTGGGGACCAATGATTTTGGGTCATGCCTTTGAGCCAGTTGAGCAAGCAGTAAGTGAAGCCATCAAAGGATCATTTTCGTTTGGAGCTCCCACGCGTCGTGAGGTAGAAATGGCTGAATTGATTATTTCCATGGTGCCTTCTATCGAAAAAGTCAGAATGGTAAATTCGGGCACAGAAGCCACAATGGCTGCTGTGCGTGTGGCTCGAGGTTACACAGGAAAAGACAAAATTATAAAATTTGAAGGTTGTTATCACGGTCACGGTGATTCGTTTTTAATTGCCGCAGGAAGTGGAGCAATCACGATGGGAATTCCTGACAGTCCAGGTGTAACCAAAGGCGTAGCCAACGATACTCTAACTGCTCCTTACAATAATTTAAAAGCTGTTCAGATGCTTTGTGATGCCAATAAAGGGCAAATCGCAGCTTTAATTTTAGAGCCAGTTGTCGGAAATATGGGTTGTGTTTTGCCCAAAGAAGGCTATTTAGAAGGTCTACGTGAAATTTGTACAAAAGAAGGAATCGTATTGATTTTTGATGAGGTAATGACAGGATTCCGTTTGGCAAAAGGGGGAGCTCAAGAACGTTTCGGAGTAACTCCCGATATGACAACTTTAGGTAAAATCATCGGTGGTGGAATGCCCGTAGGAGCATATGGTGGAAAAGCAGAAATTATGAATTGTGTATCGCCACAAGGTCCTGTTTATCAAGCTGGTACGCTTTCGGGAAATCCTATTGCAATGGCTGCTGGACTTACTATGTTGCACCACTTAAACGACCATCCAGAAGTTTATACCCAGCTCGAAGCAACTGGAAATCAAATAGTTGGAGGTATTCGTTCGATTCTTGATAAACTTAATCTCAATTATCAAATTAATCATATCGGTTCGATGTATAGTCTTTTCTTTACAGATACACAAGTAATTGATTTTGAAACTGCAAAGACTTCAGATACTGCCAAATTTGGCAAATATTTCCATGGAATGCTTGATAAGGGTATTTATCTTGCACCATCCCAATACGAAGCCCTTTTCCTTTCAACCGCTCTATCGCAAGAAAATATTGCAGAGGTTTTGGCGGCGAATGAGTCAATATTAGGTAATTTAGTTTAAGTATTTTTATCCCGTAGGGATTCTATATCGGTAGAAAATTATGTAACAAAATTCATCATGCCTTAGGTATGAAACTTTCACCGAAAACTGTTTTATACTTACGGCATAAAAATACTTTAGAGGTATTTTAGCTACTGTAGCGACAGCAACCGATGTTGATCTTTACTAGATAAATCTTTAGTTTTAAGAGTTTTATTAATCCTGAATAATGAAATACTCCATAATAACTCCTGTATATAATCGTCCCGAAGAAGTCAGAGAATTGCTTGAGAGTTTGAGCAAACAGACCGTAGCGACGGCCGCTTTCAAAAACTTTGAAGTAATCATCATTGAAGATGGCTCGACTCTGAAGTGTGACGAGGTTTGTGCGAGTTTTCAAGAAAAACTTGATTTAAAATATTTCTTTAAACCAAATTCGGGACAGGGTTTTTCTAGAAACTATGGTTTCGAGCGAGCAACGGGCGATTACTTTGTACAACTTGATTCTGATGCGATTATTCCTGAAAAATACTTTGAAATTGTAGATAATTATTTGAAAATCAGCTGGTTAGACGCATTCGGCGGCCCTGATGCTGCTCATGAAAGTTTTACGGATATTCAAAAGGCCATTAATTATTCGATGACATCTGTCTTCACAACTGGAGGAATCAGAGGAAAGAAAAATAATGCGGGTGGACAGTTTCATCCTCGTAGTTTCAATTTCGGAATTTCTCGTAAAGTTTGGGAAGAAACGGGTGGCTACACCATGACTCGCATGGCCGAAGATATTGAGTTTAGCATTAGGATTTTATCAAAAGGCTTTAAAGTGGGTTTGATAGAAGAAGCCTTCATTTATCATAAAAGAAGAACCGATTTTGGTCAGTTCTTCAAACAATTGCATTTTTTTGGTCGTGGGCGTATCAATCTCGCCAGAATGTTCCCTTCAGAATTGAAATTAGTACATTATTTCCCGATGCTTTTTACGCTCGGAGTTTTGGCTATTCCGATAATCTTTTTTATCGATAAAATTTTGTTTTTCATTGCCATTTTTATGCTCCTTATTTATATTTTGATGATCGTTATCGACTCGGCTGTTTATAATAAAAGTATAAAAATAGGCTTTTTGAGTGTAATCGCCTGTTTTATTCAACTAATGGGCTATGGCTTTGGCTTTATGCAGGAAAAGTTTTTAGGAGATAACAAATAAATACCGGTACCTAAAAACTGTTGACTACTAACTATCAACTGTGGACTTTCAAACAAACACCTCCTGTTTTTCAAGTACTTCTTCTTTCAAATCTTCAATGATTTTATCTAAGCCTTCGTACCAATCAAGGTGTGGAGAATGTGCTTCACAACCGCCTACGTGTGGTACACAAGCTGTATATTGATATTGTTTGTGGCAAGCTGGGCAACGTGCAATTGTTTTGAAAGTATCCCAAATTTGGCCGCAATCGCATTGCCAATATTCACCACCGTCGGGTTCCCATTTACATTTTGGGCAACAAATCTTAATTTCACTCATAATTAATAATCAAAGGACAATGGTCATTAACCCATTTTTTTATTAAGCCATCAGTTTTAGGAACGCAAAATAATCAGTTTTGGTTTGAAATTGCCAAGTATTTTTTTAAGTAATCGACGCTTTTTACAAAAGGTTTCAAGCCTAAATATAAGCACAAAGCTGATAATGAACACCCAATAATTTGCGAAATAAAAATTGAATAATGAATTTGATTTGGATCATCAAAAATCGAATCATTTATAAAGCCAACAATAAGGGGCCCGAAGCCGAGTCCTATGAGATTAACCACAAATAGAAAAAATGCTGAGAAAATTGCTCGCATTTTGTTGGGTACAATTTCTTGAATCGCTGCCGTTGCAGAACCAAAAGGGAAAGAACTAAAAAAACAGTATCCTGCAATAAAATAAATTCCAACATTAATATCTGCTATTACCAATCCAACGGTGCAAAAGATTGCAGCAAGCATTCCTCTAAATCCGGAAAGCATTTTGGCTTGTACATTACCTTTTTTTGTTAAATAATCGGCATATCTACCTCCAGTGATGACACCCAAGGTAGAAAAAACAGTAATTAAAAGCCCAAATGTTACACCTGCTTTGGTATCTGCCCAACCATGTACCCTATTGAGCATCGTTGGTATCCAATAAACACCAGCATAAGTTGCCAACGACATAAATGCCATACTGAAATTGAGGTACATAAATGTTCGACTATTGTCCTTGAAATAAGCCATGATTTCTTTAAAACTACTTATTTCTGCGGTTTTTTTTACAGATTCAAATTCTACACGTTTTGGTTCATTAATAGTTTGAACAAGAAAAACAAGTAATATTCCTGGTAAACCGATATAAAAGAAAATCATTTGCCAAGAAAATACCTCGCCAATAAGTGGCAAAACGACGTTCTCTTTTCCAATCATGGTTCTGAGAGCTGCACCAATCAAAATTGACAAACCAGAACCCAAATAAATTCCCATATTATAAACACTGAGTGCCGTTGCCAATTTTTTCTTCGGGAAATAATCAGAAATAATCGAATAGGCTGCCGGCGAAAGGGCAGCTTCACCTATACCAACACCAACTCTAGCCAGAAAAAACAATGAATAACTACCCGCAATTCCACAAAAAACAGTCATAATACTCCAAACCAAAATTCCCCAGCTAATGATGCGTTTACGGTTCATTCGGTCGGCCATTAAACCAATTGGAATGCCAACTAACGTATAAAGTACGGCAAAACTGAGCCCCATCAATATCCCCATTTGCGTATCCGTAATGCCAAAAGATGCTTTGATGGGTTTTACTAGAAGCGACAAAATTTGTCGGTCAATAAATGAGGAAATATAGGCAAGCAAAAGCACACCCACAACATACCACGCGTAGCGTAGTGAAGGTTTGGTCTCCATGAGGCTTGGGTTTTTGATATATCTGAAAGTTAAGCTTTTTCAAAATTAAATTATAATTATTTTAATTAAAAATTTACTTATTTTTTGTTTGAATGCCTTTATAACCTTATTTAACAGAAAAACAAAAAGTAAAACCCCAAGAAAAGCCACCAAAATAGGTAACCAGAGAGTAAGAAGTATAAAAAACTGCAACCGAATTTTCAAAGGTTGAAAAGAAATCATTTCCAAAGCCTCCTGTAAATTTAGTAGAAGCCAGTCGAAGAAGTCCAGTTCCTGCTTGAATTGTACTAGCCATCACCACCTGCCAAGATTCCTAGTGTCCATTGTAGTTCGGGAGAATCTATTTTTAAAAATGAAGTTGTCAGATTCGTTTCAGTTACAATTAGAAGCAAAAGTTTGGAATTTATCGAGTAAGTCATCAACCACAGGAATGAAGTAAGCCGTGATTTTGGTCAGAGTTGCTTCTACAAATATACAATTTGCTTTTTGACTATTCAAAAATTCAAAGACCTAATGAAGGTCAAGTACGTTAAACCGTGTAGCTTAATTAGCAACCAACATCGTTATAAATACTCGAAAACCTGAGCAAGCACTTAGGGCGATTCCTACTGCAAGGCTTAGGAAAAGTTCGGTCATTATAAAATGCAAATAGATATTTTCAGAAGTAAAACTAACGAATTATTGCAAAAATTTCAGAGTAGAGTAGCCATAAAATACAATCGCAGAGCCTACTGACTCTGCGATTGTGTTCGATTTATATTTCAATAGAAGCATTGATTGTTACATTTTCTCCTTTTTTTTCGATGTAATGTCGGGCATCGAATAAGTCTTTTTGGAGTTGTTTTATTCTATTTTCACGCATTTTTATGTCTTCTTCACTGTCGGCATTACTAATGATGTTTTCGTGAAATTTGACTTTCGCATGAATCATCTGCGAAATTAGTTTGATGGCTTCTTTACCACCAAATTGACCTTGAATGAGTTGTATATGCATTTTTTGATGATGTTTAATTATTGTCCTTGACCCAACGAAAAGCCCATTTTACCATCGAAGGTATAAAGGTTTTCGGTTTTTATGGTGTCAATTCCTCGTTGGATTGCCTCATTTAGTAAGTTAATAATGCTATGTTTGCTCATCTGATTACCTTCTGTAGGCTTAAATCTACAACGCCAATGGTCAGTACAGAATGTTTCTTCAAAACCCTCTGGCCATACCTTGATTCCACGGTTGGTAATCATCGAAAGTTTCACTTCGTTGGTGTCGAGTGCCTGTACGATAGCGGCCAACTCATCAGGGTTTTTACCAGACCAATGAACGAATAAATCAACACCGACAAGTTCCTTCTTGGCTGGGGATTTTCGCTCATATTTGGGTAGATTAAGACTGGCGTTTTCAGCATAAGTAACTGATTTTAAGAGTTTTGGCTCTTGACCAAGGTTTGCAATTACTGCTTGTGCAAATTCGTTTGTACCTACTTTTTCTTGACTAACTCCTTCTTTATAAATATCGTAAGTATGAATACCGTCTTCGATGGTTTTTAGCCAAGCGTTTTGAATTTTTTCGGCAACTTTGGTTTGCCCGATGTGATTGAGCATCATAATTGCTCCTTGCAAAAGTCCCGACGGATTTGCCATATTTTGACCCGCTCTACGAGGTGCTGAGCCGTGAATTGCCTCAAACATCGCACATTCTTCGCCAATGTTGGCCGAGCCAGCCAAACCAACCGAGCCCGCAATTTGAGCCGCTACATCCGATAAGACATCGCCATAAAGATTTGGCATTACTATTACATCAAAAGCTTCGGGCGTATCAGCCATTTTTGCCGCACCAATGTCGATAATCCAATGTTCATTTTCAATTTCAGGATATTCTCTAGCAATTTCATCAAATACTTGATGGAACAATCCATCCGTTTGTTTCATAATATTATCTTTCGTGAAGCAAGTAACTTTCTTGCGACCGTAGTGTTTGGCGTATTCAAATGCATAACGTACGATTTTTTCACAACCCGGGCGACTGATAAGTTTCAAGCATTGAACCACCTCATCGGTTTGTTGATGTTCAATTCCAGCGTATAGGTCTTCTTCGTTTTCACGTACAATAACCACATCCATAATTGGGTGTTTGGTAGCCACAAAAGGATGCAAACTCATGCACGGACGGACGTTTGAGTAAAGGCCCAGAAACTTTCGCGTTGTTACGTTCAAACTCTTATAGCCACCACCTTGTGGAGTAGTGATTGGTGCTTTCAAGAAAACTTTATTGCGTCTGATTACATCCCAAGATTCTTTTGCAATACCTGCAGTGTTTCCAGCCAAGTATACTTTTTCACCTACTTCAATCTCTTCTACCTCGATTTTTGCTCCTGCGGCCATCAAAATCTCAAGCGTGGCATCCATAATTTCTGGACCGATTCCGTCACCTTTTGCTACTGTAATTTTTGTCATTGAGTTTTATTGTTTTTATTTAACATTGCAAAATTCTTTATAAAGAATTATATGTTTTTATTTATATTTGTAATGCAACCCATTAAA
>NZ_CALCZQ010000040.1 GCF_937903345.1 uncultured Emticicia sp.
CAAGCAAAAGCAATGATAAAAAACATTAAAAGTGAAGGAGTTAAAGCGATGAAAACCCTTTATGGAAGTATGGGAGATAAAGTTATAGATTATTACGAAACTATTAAACCCCGTTAGTCCGCATCTGTGATGCTGGACTTGTAGAGTGTGAGCATTTTCAATGCGACCATACCAGATATTATCAAGTACCAAAGTAAATGAACTTTAAGAATGGGCTTTAAATATGCAATAAGAAACGACGGATTATATTTCCTAACCTTCGCAACAGTTGACTGGGTGGACGTATTTACTCGAAAAGAGTTAGCAGATGTAATAATTGAATCTTTGAAATATTGTCAAAAAGAAAAAGGGTTGCAAATTTTCGCATGGTGTTTAATGCCAAGCCATATACATTTATTGGCATCAGCAGGCATGAATGGAGATTTATCTGCCATTATGCGAGATTTTAAAAAGTTTACTTCCAAGAAAGTCATTGAAACAATAAAAGAAATTCCAGAAAGTCGCAGAGAATGGATGTTGGATAGATTTGAGTTCGCAGGAAGATTTGACAAGAGGATTACAAACTATAAATTTTGGCAGGAAGGGACTCATCCTATGGAGATTTTTAGTGATAAATTTATCAAACAAAAATTGGTTTATATTCACCAGAACCCAGTCAAAGCAGGAATTGTTTGGGAGGCGTGGCAATATCAATTTAGTTCAGCCATTGATTATTACGGAAAAGGTAAGGGCTTGTTAGATGTTGAATATCTTGGGGCAATAACATTATGACTTGGAGCTTAGAGTTTAATTGGGCATTAAAAATGCCTTGCTCTTAAAGTCCAGCATCACAGATGCGGACTAACGGGGATGTTGGGTGTGAAAAAAGAAAAAGATGCGGCTGAACTTATTTTATTTACGGCCAAAGACCAGTACAATTCCTTGCCTTATTCATTGGATGCTCAACGTATTTTCCCGCAAGCCAATGTGGCTACTTCGCTGAAACTTAAAAAGGGAATGGGCGAACAACTCAGTATTCAAACGGAAATTGCTCTTTCGGGCATGACGACTGATATGCGTGCAACGGAGGGTTTCAGACAAAAAACATTTTTTAATTCTTATGCGAGTTTATTGCCGCTTAATGCTTCGACGACTTATAGCAAAGCCATTCGTTTGGGACTTGATTATAAAGGAAAAGGTTTTACAAGCGGTGTAGAATATAACCGAGTTGACCCAGAATACCGTACGCTGGGGGCGTATTATTTTACCAATAACCTCGAAAATTTTACGGCTAAAGTGGCTACGAAACTTCAGAAAGGAAAAATTTCTATGAATGGAAATGTGGGATTACAAAGAGACAATTTGAATAAAGACCGGTTACAAACCCTCAGTCGATTTGTGGGTATGGCCAATGTGGCTCTCCAACCTTCCGAAAAAACTACATTGAATTTCTCTTATTCCAACTTTTTGAGTTATTCTAATCTTCGTTCGAGTTTTGAGTATTTGACCCAGATTACACCCTATGATGCCCTTGATACCCTGAATTTTCGACAAATCAACCAAAATATCACGGCCATGATGAATTTAACTTTGCCATCAGCATCGGAAGATATTAGCAAAAACTTGGCTATCAACTTGATTTACCAAAATGGCAATGACCAACAAGGTTCAAGCAACAATGGCTCAAAACTCTATAATCTTTCGGCCAATTATGGCTATGGTATCAAGAGTCAAAAACTCAATTTGGCTGGGGCGATGAATGTGAGTAAAAGTGAGATTTCGCAATTCGATGATTTAATGTGGGGACCTTCGCTGACTTTGAGTAAAGAGTTTAAAAATAAACTAAGTAGCATGATGGGCTTAATGTATAGCAGTTCTGTGGCTCAAGGAAAGGCTGTGAATAATATTCTCAGTGGGAGATTAGGATTGAGCTATGCCATCAAAAAGAAACATAACTTGACACTAAACATCATCTATTTAGATAAACAAAGCCTGGCTATTGAAAGACGGCAGCTGGGCGGCATCCCGCCATCGTTTCAGGAGCTAACAGCCACGTTCGCTTATGCGTATCGTTTTTCACATGCTCTAACACCGAAAACAAAGGCTGCAAAAAAATAAACATCTAATCATTTTGATGCTTAGGTATCAAAAACATAGATACCAATATTAATGAGGTTTTTTACTAACATACAATCGACTACAAGGTTTTTCAGAGCTTCTTTAAGGCTTTTGGTGCTGTTGTTTTCAATTGAGGCATGGAGTCAAAACTACCCCGTTGCTTGCACGCCTATTGTGAAGCCGAGTTACTCTTTGAAAT
>NZ_CALCZQ010000041.1 GCF_937903345.1 uncultured Emticicia sp.
CGATCTAAAATATTCTTAGCATGATATCTTTTAATTATTTCGTTTTTTTCTAAATCACTTAAAACTATTATATAATCAGCCTTTGATAAAATGTATTTAATGAATGATAAAAAGTATTTTGGGGTAGGACTCTTAATTAAATATTCTCCTCCGTGCAAATGAAGAATTAATTTCCGATTTAATAGTCGTGCAATTAAAATAAATGGAGTATCTCTAAAAATTGAAGCTATATTTAATGCGAGATTAAAATGTATAATTATTTCATTTTGTTTTAATAAATACGTCAAATATTTAATAAATGAGTACAATATCCTGAAAAACCATGATACTCCTCTCTTTTCATTATCCCTTTTACCCAATTCAACATGTATATACTTCCTCAAATCATTATTTTTAATAATAAAATTCGTCATAGAGGAAACTCCACTGACATTTTTATTTACATCCAACGAAGGAGAAGTAATAAGTATTTTTGGTAAAGAATTCTTTCTTAATAAATTTAAATATATTTCTAAGAACTCCAGTGCTACTTTTTTAGGTGTAAACAAATCACTTAAATTTATATTATTATTAGACATACTCTGCCTAAACTCTGTATTATTAATTAGATACTCAATACTTTTTGATAATGAAAGTGGCTCACAGGATGACACAAATAAACAATTTTCATTTTCTTTAAGATAATCTGCAGCAGCTCTTATTTTAGTAGTTACAATTCCTAATCCACAAACTACAGACTGGAAAAGTGCCATTGGGAAACCTTCTTGATGATAAGTTGGAAATAAAAATATATTTGAACCTGCATAATAGCTTTTAGTCTCATTTTCAGGGATATAACCTGTAAAAGTAATTTTTCTTTCAAGGTTATATTCATTAACAAGTTTTTTTGCAATTGCCATGGTAGGGCCATCACCCAAACAAAAGAGATGAAAATTAATTTTCTTTTGATTAATAAAATTACAGGCTTCTATGACATCAATTAAGCCTTTTTCAATGACAAATCTGGCAGAAAACAATAATATGATTATATTTTGATCAAGGTTATATTTTTTTCTAATATCAACTACTTCAACAAAATTTTCTTTTTTAATTATATTTTTTATGACAAATATTTTGTTAACAGATAGCCCTGCTTGAATAAAATTATTTTTTTCTTCTTGAGAAAGTACCCCTATTCCAGATGCCCAGCTTAAGATACAATTTTTCATAAAACCAACAATCAAATTATTACTCAAAACAGTTTTTTCGTCAGTACCATGTGTTTTAATAAATATCGGAATCTTATGTCTTTTAAGGAAAAGTAATGAAAAAAAATCTCTAAATAATGATTTGTTATCAAATGCAGAATTCAGGTGTACAATATCATATCTATTTTTTTTTAATTCTTTATTAATATTAATTATCGATTCTATTGTATTCCTAACCTTTAAAAAGTAGCCTTCCTGATCATTTCGAGCTCCATAAACAATACCTTTTACAATGACACCCTCTAATTCTAAACCTTCAACTAAATACGGTAGATGCCCAGAGGGGCCTCCAAATAGATTTTTATTGATGATACCCATCAATATTTTTAAATTTCTATTATGGTCCATTTATTTTGAATTTATATTTTCATTTAAAAACCATTCAGCAAAAATTTCTAAACCTTCTTCAATACTTACTTTAGGATTGTATTCTAAATCGAATTTAGCTTTGGATATATCAGCAAAAGTTCGTTCAACATCACCTATCTGTTTGGGCAATTTCGTCTTTTTTGATTCCTTATTCAAAACCTTTTCAAGTAAGTCCACCAAATTAGATAATGAAATTGTTTGGGAATTACCTAAATTATATATTTTAAATCCATCTAAATGTTGAATTGCATTTAAAATTCCACTAACAACATCTGTAATAAAGGTGTAATCTCTTGAAGTTTCTCCATCGCCAAAAAAAGGAATCGGTTCTTCATTCAGTATTAATTTTGAAAATTTATGTATTGCTAAATCTGGTCTTTGGCGAGGTCCATAAACAGTAAAAAATCGTAAACAAGTAATATCAAAATTGTATAAATGATTAAAACTATAACAGAGTAATTCAGCAGATTTTTTTGAAACTGCATAAGGAGAAATTGGTCTATCAGTTGAAGAAGAATTTTCTTTAAACGGTATATCGGCACCGTTACCATAAACGGAAGAAGAAGAGGCAAATATTAGTTTTTTTACATTACTAAGCCTCATTGCTTCTAATAAGCATAGAGTACCCATCAAATTAACTTGATAATTCTCAGAAGGGTTAGATATTGATTGTCGAACACCCGCTTTAGCTGCTAAATGAACTACTATGTCAATACTATTTTCACAAAAAATTGTATTTAACGTATCTGTACTCCTAATATCACCTTCTATAAATTTAAAATTTACACTTTCTTTAGCTTTTTTTATATTTCTCAACTTCAATTCTTTTGCATAAAAAGTATCTAAATTGTCTAAAACAACAATTTTATGGTCTAAATATAATAGGGCATCAACTAAATTAGAACCGATAAAACCAGCTCCTCCTGTAATAAATATTGTCATGTCTATTTGTAAAATTATGACACAATAAATTTCTTATTTTACTGTGCCTTAAATGTATAAAACTTAGTTAAATTGCTTTATTGAATGATTTAATATGTTAGTTAATGTTGTATCAAATTCATATCTACTGTGGTTTTTTAATACTTTATTTTTTGCATTTAATATCAACTTCGATTGCTCAAAATCACAACCTTCAATCCTTTTGATTTTATTCGGCAAATCTCGGTATGGATTTTCAATCACTAAACCTGTTTTTTCATCTTCAACTATTTCATTTAATATATGAGTCGATGATGATAATAATAATTTGGAATTATACATAGCTTCCAGTGCAAATAACTGTCCCGCAGCTCCAAGATTACTTTTTATTAAAAGAATACACGCCTTTGATTTTTTTAAAAGCGAATTAAAATCATTTCTTGTTAAATCTCTCAAAATAATTATATTGCTTGTGGTCTCTATATTATCAATTTCATGATTTAAATACGAACAACAAATCACTAGTTTCTCTTTAATATTTCTAAAAACATTAATTAGGGTTAAATAATCACGATCACTATATCCTCCCGAAAAATAATACTCCTTAGGAATAAGATCTAAAATAACTTTATTTTCAAATTCATCATTTTCAAAAAAATTACTATCAAAAATTAGTGGGAGATATTCTATTTGATTTGAAGGTATTCCTATAAGTGAGCTGTAAAGTTGAATCTCATATCTTGAATATACCAAAATGGAAACTCTAGGATCTAAGAGTATTTTAAATATGAATTTGAAATAATTAAAATATTTTTTATTGTGAAGAAAAAATCCAACCCAAACAATACGGACATTTTTTAAAACACCTACTTTTTTTAAAATCAAAATTATAAAGCTTAAATATCCTACTGATATTATTGTATCAAACTTTCTAATCGTTCTAATGTGTTTAATAATAAAAAAAAAATCTACAATTAGTTTCAATAAGTGAATATATTTTGGTACGATAGAATTTTCAATCTTTTTTGCTCTTTTTAATATGGGTATATTATTGTCATTACAAAAATTCTCTAAATTCCCTGATAAAAAAACAGATGTAATTGTAATTGCTTTCATTGTAATTATTTTTTAATTTCTCAACCCTTTTCCAATAAAAAAATTCTTTTTAATTTACATCTCATTTTTAAACTAATACAATCTTAAATTTCACTATTACCCTTTGAAAAACTAAATCAAAAAACTTTCGAAAAAACATTTGAGCTGATTACCATAAATTTTATAGTTAAACGTATTCAAAGCAAATTTTTTTGAATTTTGAGATAATGAATCATATAATATATCATCCTTAAATAATATTACTATTTTTTTTGCTAAACTATTTTTATCAGCACATTCATAAAACAAGATATTATCATCATCTGTCAGAAGTTGACCTAACTCACCAACCTTTGCTGTTATTACAGGTTTGCCTACAAACATAAACGAAGCTAATTTTGTCGGAAAACGGCTCTGTGATCTTTGATCATTCCACATTGGTATAATGTAAAAGTATGCATTACTACAGTGTTCATTGAGTGATTTTTCATCTATGTAACCTAGAAATTTAATATTTTCAATAGGGAACTTAACTCTTTGAGCTGTCTCCAAAATTTTATTTTTTGATTCCATACTATATGGCCCACTTAATACGACATCAAAATCAATATTATTACTAAAGGCAACACCACATCCTTCGATTATAAAAATTACATCCTTGATGTAAGCATTAATTAAGCCCATCCAAAAACAATATGGTTTAATATTTTTATCACTTTTTTTAAAATTAAAATTAGGACTTTGAAGTACCGGAACAGTTATAGTTTTGATATTTTTATTTCTCTCTTTTACTTTATTATCAATTTCTTTTGATATAACAATTGCACCATCTGAATAACGAACCATTATATAGTTACGAATAAATCGTTCATAAGAAAATTGCAATTCAGAGTGCCATTCATTTATTTCTTGTACTACTTTAAGTTTATACAGTTTACAAAATAATACTGTATATAAATTAAACATCTCACTTTGAGCATACAAGTAAATAATATCATCTTTGCTATTCAAGGATTGTAAAACCTTATTAAGTCTAATCACTCCTTTAAAGTAAATTAGCAATTTTTTAATTTTTGATGTATTTAGTTTTATTTGGCCGTGTAAATATGTGTACTTAATCTCATTCCATAAACCATTAGGTGTACAATTCAACTTATTATATTCTACAGAATTACTATATACTTTAAATTGACATCCGACTTCCGTTAAGGAAAGTCCAATCATTTTTATTCTATTTGCTGCTGCTGTTCCATTCGGAAAACCTGAAGAACTTGTAATTAAATGAACTGTCATACATTTTTTATAAATATCTTATTATTTTACAAGGATTCCCAGCGGCAATTACGTTTGCTGGCAAACTTTTAGTGACAACACTATTTGCTCCAATAACTGTATTTTGACCAATACTTACACCTTTCAAAACAGTAGAATTTACACCAAGCCAAACATTGTCAGCAATATTTACCTCTTTGGGTTTACCGCTTCTATAATCTTCAATATGCCAATCTGAATCAGTT
>NZ_CALCZQ010000042.1 GCF_937903345.1 uncultured Emticicia sp.
AATTTTTAAATAAAATAACTTATGAAATTTAATAATTTTTCATTGATATTAAAGAGCCTATCGGTGTTTACACTTGCTTTTGGCTTAGTCAACTGTAAAAGCGATAAAATTGCCGTTGAAGAAGTGTATGACTTTAGCAAAACCTTTCCAGTTGTGGTCGTGACTCCTGTGGTAATAACTCCGCCAGCAGCCACCACATACACCGCTGGTAGTATCACTGTTTCTGCCGCATTTACTGCATTAGCCACTTCTACAACACCTCCTGTTGAATTATTGAACGCCTCTGCTAAAATTAGCCCAACGCTTATCAGTGCAGCTACTGCCACCTTGACACCTGCTGTTTTGGCTGATATAAAAGCTGGAAAACCTTTATCGGCTGCTGTTCAAAAAGCCTTAAATGATCTATTAAAAACAGGCGAATTAAATGCATTTCTTCCCACCAAGACTCTTCCATCGGTAGACGGAAAACCTGTAGGTGGCAGAATAGGTCTAATTTCAGGCAAAACAAACGTTTTTAATGATAACACTCAAATGTTTAGTACCGCAAATGCTTGTAATGATGAGATACTAAAATCATACAATGTCGCAAAGAAAATTTTAGACGATGGCTTAGCAGCTGATATTGTTAAAATAAATGCTGCTTATGATACCAATATCAAACTAGCAGACGTATCGGCAGAGAAAGCTGCCGCCTTGAAAAGAAGAGATGACAAGAGGATAGAATTAAATGTAGTAAAAGATAATGCTCTAAAAAGTACAGATCTGAGTATTGTAGCAACTGCCTTAGCTATTTATCAAGCTAATTATGATGCCAATGACCAAGTTTATGATGCTGAAATCATTGGTTTAGATGCTAAAGCCAAATCGATTACTGACAAAGCTAATGTAGCAAAACAAACTGATACCAAAAAAGCAACGGATGATTACAATGCCAAACTTACGCCAATAACAACGCTTTACAATGTAGAAAATAATAAATGCCATAACCAAGGTGGTTGATAATATTTTTTTCAATTTTACTTTGAAAAAACAAGCCCAAAAACTGATAATATTTAAATGCTTTATATGTTTTTGGCTTGTTTCTTCCCAAGTAGATGCTCAACGAAATATTTCGGGCAAACCAGGGTATTTGAATGTTCCCTCGGCAACAAGTATTGAGGATGCTTTACTTTGCTTAGGCTATGCATACAATCCTAAGGCATATAGCCTGCGGAGTCCAGGTAAGCTACCTGAACAGATTTTATACGCCAATCTTGTACTTATCCCAAATTTGGATGTCACATTTTCTTTGCTACAAATGAGAAAAAATGGCAAAAGACTAAAAAGTGAGGCTCTGGGTGATAGACAATTTGATATTCGATGGCGAGCAATAAAAGAGAAAAAGTATAGACCTTCGATTGCTTTGGTCATGACTAATCCATTTACCATAGATGCATCCATGGTAACACAGGCCATAGTGGCTACAAAGCATTTCGAAATCAATAAATTTTGGACAGCCGAACTAACAGGTGGCTATGGTTCTAACTATTATTTAGGAAGAAATGTAACTAATTCTGATAACGGAAATGTTTTTTCTAAATTTATTTTAAGGAAGAAGTCAACCGATGGCTTCAACAATAGATATTTGGTAGGTGTACTTGCTGGTGGGAAAATAGCCTTTCAAGACAAAGTAGGACTAATGGCAGAATGGGATGGTTTGAAATTAAATGGAGGGGCGTTTGTTCGCTTGTTTAAACATCTAAACGTGCAAGCAGGAATACTCAATGGAGACTCATGGATGTTTGGAGCTTCTTTTCAAGGCAATTTAAACCCTAAAACTCAAAAATAAGCTTTGAAAAAAATAGTACTTGTTCTCATCCTTAATGGCATATTGCTAAACATAAGCCATGCCCAAAAGGTATTAAAATCTTTTGAAAACATGGCCAAAGTAGATAGTGTAATCTACTTTGAAAATAGAACATTGAGAAGTCAGGTAGTAAATTTTTCAAAATTAAAAGATATAGGCTTGAATGAAGCTATTCCAATGATTTACGGAATTCCAGTAGCCAACTATAGGCTTGACACATTTGGTAATATTAAAGTGACGGAAGCATCAAAATTTCCAATGAATAGGAGAAATAAATTTTGGAAGTACAAAATAGATTTTGTTTTGACTCCTCAATTTAAGGCAAGTTTTGGTAATCCTGAAAAACCAGTGGCAAACAAAACCAATTTATTGCTCAACACGAATATAGTTTTGCCTTTTGGATTTTCTTTACACACAGGAATAACATTTCCTTTAATCAATAATTTTAACAGTCAACCTTTAAATAGTAGACCCGCCCCAACTTTCATTAGTCAGTTTGTTGGCCTCAAGAAGTTTCAGTATGTATCATGGTCGGCGGGTTTGTTTTATCGGGATCGTTATGGCATAGATTTTCAGTACCAAAAAGCAAATCCAAACGCTAAAATATCGTATGGCATAGCCATTAATTATTCGGGGGTATATTATTGGTATCCTAAAGGCAATTTTCGATATACCAATTTGACAGATTTTTCAGCCTTGGTGAATGCATCTTGGCGATGGGAGCAATACAATTCGCAAATGAGAATTACGGCAGGAAGTTTTTTATACGGAGATATGGGAGCAAAAATGGAATTTGTAAGGCAATTTAAAAAAGCCGATATCGGTTTTTTCGGCATTACTTCTACCAATGGTAGCACTATTGGCTTACACCTTGCCTTTGCGATTGCCCCCGGGAGTATTGCACAGAATAAATACTTAAGAGTACGAACTACTGAAGAGTTTGTCTATGATTATTATTATTCAAACGGTTTTTATATTGGAGAACGCTTCAGAACCAATTTTCAATTAGATGAACGATTGTCACTTTACCACAAAAGTTACTGGAGACAATACCAAAATAACTAATGCTGTGATTTGAGAAACGTGATTCGAGAGACAGGATTCGAGAGATGAGACAAGGCATAATCGACGGATTGCTATAGCGACGGTTTGCATCAGTGGCGGTTTGCTGCTTCGACAGTTTTTGGCAGAGATAATAGATTGATTATCAATAGATTGTTTTAAATTTTTTTATTAAATCTCATGTCTTGTGTCATTTATTAAGATAAAAGAAATACATCCATAAAAAATAAATATGATAAATCCATTTTTACAGATAAAAGCTAAAAAGATATTGGCATTATGCTTTTGTATTGCTTCCTTCTTTTATCTCCAATCTTGTATCACAACGCCACCAATTGCGTATTTTCAAAGCAGTGATTCATTGAGGTTTCAACAGTTAAAGAAAATACAGCCGACGATTACGCGAATCCAACGCAATGATATTTTGGCGATAACAGTTGGCTCACTCGACCAAGAATCGAATGAGATTATGAATTTTGCTAATGTCAACGCCCTGACAACAACCAGTTTCCCTGGGCAACAAGGGGGTGTGCAAAGAAGCCAACCGCTTGGCTATTTGGTAGATACTTCTGGTCATGTAGAAGTGCCTTTTGTTGGCAGATTAAGCTTATTAAATATGACCCTCGAAGAAGCCGCCAATGTTGTGAGGGCTGAGGTGGTTAAATCTTTGAAGGTTCCGGCTATCAATGTACGATTCTTGAACCACAAGTTTTCGGTGTTGGGTGAAGTCAATCGCTCGGGTACCTATAATCTGCTCGATGACCGCACCACACTGCCCGAAGCACTGGCCATGGCGGGTGATTTGACCACTTACGGTAATCGAAATAATGTAATGGTGCTGCGTGAAAACAATGGCATCAGAGAAATCGCTCGACTCAATTTATTGACGCAAGAGGTTTTCAATTCACCATATTACTATTTGCAAAACGGTGACATGATTTATATTGAACCCATCAAAGCCAAAGCAACTTTCAATGACCAACGTTTGCAGTTGATACCGATTTATACAGGTATTGCCACCACGGCGGTGGTAGTTTTGAGCTTACTGGTCAATATTTTAAAATAATAGTTCAGGATTAAAATAGTCACAGAGAATTGGATTACCTAGCATTTATACAGACATTTTCTCTGTGTTTATCAGTGTAATTCGTGCATCCGTGGCAAAATAAAAAACTTAACACATCAAATACAAGAATGAATAACTTTGAACTTTGGCAAGAAAAAGAAGAGGATTTCAATTTAAGACTGTTTTTTTTAAAATACCTCCGCTATTGGTATTGGTTTGTGTTGGCCTTGATTTTGACAATTGGCGGAGCCTATTTGTATCTGCAATACGCTGTGCCGATTTACAAAGTTTCGGCAGCCCTATTGATCAAAGATGAGAAAAAAGGCACAAGTAGCAGCAATGATATTCTGAAAGAGCTAAATATGTTTAGCGGCAGCAAGATCGTAGAAAACGAAATTGAGGTACTTAAATCGAAAGTTTTGGCCGAAAAAGTAATTGATGACCTTAACCTAACGGTTTCGTATTATAAAGAGGGCTGGATGCGGGATGCCGAATTGTTTAAGAAAAGCCCGATCAGCCTAAACTTTACAACCCTTAAAGACATTGCCTACCAAGATCCTTTGTATATCCGAACCATCGATACGCAAAATTTTGAATTACTCGATGAAAACAAATCTAGTATTGGAAAATACATTTATACCCAAGCACTCAATAATAGTTATGGAAGTTTTAGGGTATTTCTGACTGATCCGAAAGCCAAAAGTGGCGAAATGATTAAGATTCGATTTGTAAGCAGAGAAAGTTTGGTAGAATCATTTGTAAAAAAAATACAAGTAGAATTAATCAACCTAAAGAGTACAGTTTTGCAATTATCTCTCGAAGATGCCGTTCCCGAAAAAGGAAAGGTAATTTTGGCAAAGTTGATTGATTTATATACCTATTCTTCGCTCGAAGACAAAAACAGCGAAGCAACCAATACCCTCCGATTTATTGGGGAGCGTTTGCAGTTGATTACCGGCGAACTAAAAGACGTAGAAAAAGATGTAGAACAATACAAAACATCGAAAGGCATTACTGATTTAAGTGCCGAGGGGAACTTGTTTTTAGAGAAAGTGAAAGACAATGACTCAAAATTAAGTGAGGTGGATATTCAGCTCAAAGTATTGGATGGTGTAGAACGTTATTTGTCCAGTGGACAAAACAACGTAGCTCCGGCAACTTTGATGGTCAATGACCCTATTCTTACTTCTTTTATCGAAAAACTAGGAGAATTGGAACTACAACGAGAAAAAACAGCCCGAGCCGTACAGACGGGAAATCCATTTCTGGAGACCATCAACAGCCAAATAACGAATACCAAACAAGCCATCAGAGAAAACGTATCTAACCAGAAAAAAGGTTTGGTCATTACCCGCAATAGTTTGCAGGGCAATAATAACCGCTTTGAAAGTGCTATTCGTACCATTCCACGCAAAGAGCGAGAGTTTGTGAATATCCAACGCCAACAAAATATCAAAGAAAATCTCTATATTTTATTATTACAAAAACGAGAAGAAACGGCCTTGTCGTATGCCTCAACCGTAACGGATAGCCGAGTGGTAGATTCACCGCATGCTACTCCCAAACCTGTCAAGCCAACACCTAATATTATTTATTTGATTGCTCTTTTGGCAGGAGTAATAGTGCCAGCGGCCATCATCAATATCCGTGATTTATTGAATGATAAAGTACAATCTAGAAAAGAAATTGAAAATGCGACGGGTTTGACGGTTTTTGGTGAAATCGCTCTGAAAGACAAGTCTCATGAAGGTTCATTAGTTGATTTATCAAGCCGTAGTTTTATAGCTGAGCAGTTCCGTACGCTTCGTACCAACTTGCAATATGTCAATACGAATAAAGGAAATACAGGTACGGTTTTGTTACTCACTTCCTCGGCCAGTGGCGAAGGTAAAAGCTTTGTAGCCATCAATTTGGCCGCCAGCTTGGCAGTTTTGGGAAAGAAAGTAGCCTTATTGGAGCTGGATTTGCGTAAACCTAAAATATCGGCCTATTTGGGAGAAAACCGCGATACGGGTATCTCAAACTATTTGGTAGGCACTAGCAATGAAACAGATATCATCAAAAAAACCAAAATAAATAATCTTTTCTTGGTTTCGAGTGGGCCGATACCTCCCAACCCAGCCGAATTATTAGCGAATAGACGTATCGAGACATTGCTCGAAGTCTATCGTGAGACCTTTGATTATGTTGTCATTGACACCCCACCCATTGGACTCGTGACGGATGCCACCATTCTAAGCCCATTCATTGATGTTTGTTTCTATTTGGTCAGACACGAAGTAACCCAAAAACAAAACCTTACGATTATAAACGACCTCAAGAAATTTGAAAAATTCAAATCGATTAATATCATATTTAATGGCGTAAACTATAAAAATAGCCAAGAATACCGCTATGGCTATGGCTATGGTTATAATTATGGAAATGGGTATTATGGAAGCAATTCACAAATGAGTTTGGGTAAGAGATTGAAAAAGATGTTTAAATGAAAATAAACAACCTGGAAATAGCTGTTTTTTATTTTTAGGTAAGTAAATCGGAGTAAAGTTATAGATGTCGAATTTGTATAATTTCATTTAAAACTATTATTTGTTAAAGATATTGTGTTAAAATACGATGACAAAATGACTGAAAATAAAGGGCTATTGAGGAATATTGCGTCCTTAGGGGTTGTTCAAGTAGCTAATTACATTTTTCCGTTAATAACTGTACCTTTAATTTCACGTATTATTGGACCTGATAAATTTGGAGTAATAAATTACGCTAGTGCTTTTGTTGCATATTTTACTTTGATAATTGGTTATGGCTTTGATTTGACGGCAACAAGAAGAATTTCAAAAGACCCTAATAATATAGATTTAAGAAATCGGGTTTTTAGCGAGGTGTTTACTACTCAAATTGTGCTATTTGCTATTTCAATATTCCTTTTTTTAGGCTGTATATTTATAATACCTCCTATTAGAGCTGAAAAATTAGTTGCAATTTTTACTTTTTTAGTTTGTATTAGTACTGTATTTACACAAAATTGGTTGTTTCAAGCGATGCAGGATTTACCTAAAATTGCATGGCTAAATTTTATAACCAAATTGTTTTTTACATTTACTGTTTTGCTTGTAATAAAAGAGAAACAGGATTATATATGGCAACCATTGATAGCCAGTTTAATACAAATTTTTGTAGGTTTGATTTCATTCTTTTGGGCTTATAATAAATATCAATTGCGACTGATTTCAATCTCTATAGAAGATGTTTGGCAATTATTGAAAAATGAACGTACTGTGTTTTTTTCAATGGTAGTTATCAGCCTTTATACTACTACCAATATTGTTATATTGGGTATAATGCAAAATGAAACTCAAGTAGGATTTTATTCAGCAGGTCAAAGATTAATGGATATTGCACGATCAGTTATAAGTATGCCTTTAGCTATGGCACTATTTCCGTTCATAGGAAAAGCATTTGGTGAAAGTTTTGAAAAAGGCTTATTGATGGTACATAAAATATTGCCAATTATAGTTTTATTCACGGGCTTAATGGGAATTGGCATGTTAATTTTTGGTCCAATGGCTTTAAGATTTTTTTATGGAAAAAAGTTTGAGCCAGCCATACCTGTTTTCCAGATATTAGCATTTATTCCGATGATTATTGCACTTAGCAATGTATTTGGAATTCAGATTATGATGAACTTGAAAATGGATAAACTTTTTTTTAAAATAACAGCTTCTGGAGCAATCTTGAGTGTACTTTTAAATATCTTACTCATAAAGAAATATGGTTACATTGGTACTGCAATTGACTGGTTAATTACAGAAATATTCATCACACTTGCCATGTATATTGCATTAAGAAATAATGGAATTAATCCAATTGGAATTGATAGATTTAATATTTTAACAATAAAAGAACAAGTTAGCCCTATTTTAAATAAAATGTTTGGTAAAAAATGATCGAGAAGAGATATTTAATAGTCGGTACAGGTTTTTCGGGAACTGTCATTGCTGAAAGACTGAGCCGTACCATTGCTTGTAAGATAGTAATTTTAGATGAACGAGGCCATATTGGAGGGAATTGTTATACTGAACGCGATAAGAGTACAGGTATAATGGTTCATACTTATGGGCCCCATATATTTAATACTGATAATAGCGAAGTGTGGGATTATATCCAACAATTTTGTGAAATGATTCCTAATATTAATCGAGTAAAATCAATATATAAAGGTGACGTTTATTCTTTACCCATTAATTTACATACCATTAATCAGTTTTTTGGAAAAACATTTAACCCTGCTGAAGCTAAACAGTTTATTGAAAATTTAGGAGATAAAAGTATCGTTGAGCCACAGAATTTTGAAGAGCAAGCACTTAAATTTATTGGAAAAGAATTATATGAGTCGTTTTTCTATGGATATACTAAAAAACAATGGGGATGTGAGCCTAAAGAATTACCTGCCTCTATTTTAAAACGCCTACCTGTACGTTTTAATTATAATGATAATTATTATAATACAGCTTTGCAAGGTATCCCAAGAGATGGTTATACTTCAATTTTTGAAAAAATGTTGGATCATCCAAATATTGAAATAAAACTAAATACAAAGTTTGATAAAAATTTTAATACTGAGGATTTTGACCAAATTTTTTATACTGGCCCTATTGATGCCTTTTTTGACTATAAATATGGACGTTTAAGTTATAGAACAGTTTTTTTTGAGCGGAATGAAGCAGTAGGTGATTATCAAGGAAATGCCGTAATAAATTATGCTGATGTTGAAACTCCATTCACCCGTGTACACGAGCACAAGCATTTTACGCCTTGGGAACAACATAACAAAACCGTCTATTATAAGGAGTTTAGTAAGGAGACTACCCTAAATGATGTGCCATATTATCCAAAGCGTTTAGCAGGTGATTTAGAGATACTTGCTAAATATCAAAAAGAAGTAACGCAATTAAACAGATATGTTTTCTTAGGGCGTTTGGCTACATATCAATACATGGATATGCATCATGTTATTGGAGAGGCTTTAGAAATATTTAATAAACTAGTCATTTGAGGCGACTATATTATATTCAATACAATTAAAATTCATTCTTTTTTTTCGTGTAAAATAGGTTAGATAAATTCATATTTATGCTTTATTTCTTATTAATCAAGTTTTTTAAATAGCTTTTCATTAGCTTTTTATATAATAATTAGAACTTTCTTTGATATATTTAATATCAGACTTTTTATAAAATTTTTAAAATAGAGATATTCGCAAATGACTGAAACAATAGCAGCCGTTGTAGTTACATTTAATCGATTAACACTTCTTAAAGAATGTATTGAAGGGTTGAGAAATCAAACTCATAAATTAGACTCCATTATTGTTATTAATAATGGTAGTACAGATGGAACAGACAAATGGTTGAATGATCAATTTGACTTGCAGGTTATACATCAAGAAAATCTTGGTGGTGCAGGAGGGTTTGCCAGAGGAATGAAAGAAGCTTATAATGCTGGTTTTGAATGGATATGGGTTATGGATGATGATGTTGAACCAGTTTATGAAGCTTTAGAGAAAATAACTAATTTTTTTAAAATATCTCAATGTATAAATCTTACCAAGAAAAAAACAAACGGTGATTTTACTTTCTATAATGTCTTTTTTAATTATTTCACAGGATTTATAAACCTAAATTCAATTGAAAATTTGGATAGGATTCAAAAAAAACAATTTCACTATTCGAATATATGTTGTTTTGAGGGAATGTGTGTTAATCGAAATTTGTTAAGTTTAACTGGCCTTCCAAATTCTGATTTTTTTATAAATGGAGATGATACTACCTATGGTGTAATTGCTAATGAATTTACTAATAATATATTTATTTCAGAACCTCTATTAATTAAAGATTTTAACAAGCGAGATAGTTTTGGGCCTAAAATTGGTTGTACAAATGAAAATGACGCATATTATTTTTTCAGAAATCAATTTTTAATTAAAGATGAATTAAAGAATAAAATAGGAAGAGATATTTCGAATTTTAAAAAGGAATACCTATTTCGTGTTATAAAAGCAATATTTATTTGTGGAATTTATGGCAAATGGAGGTATATATACTCAATTTTTAGAGGTATTAATGATGGTTTTAGAAGGAAATTTGGTAAAAAAACTTTTTAATTAGCATTCTAAAATTATGTTTTTATTAAATAAGGCTGGAAAAATATTAGAGATATTTTTTTCAATACTTCCGAATTATAAATTAGAAAATGTTAAAATCGAATCATCATTTAATTTGGTTTTATTTTGTGGCTCAAAAGGAATTAACTATTTGAATGCTTCATTGTTTTCTATTTACAAAAATTGGGCAACTATACCTAAAATTACAATTGTTACAGACGGAACACCAGTTGACCTGATAAGAAAAAAGATGATTAAATGGCCAAAAGATGTTACTATTATTTCTTGGGAGGAATGTGCTAAATATTTTCATGAAAAAGGAGAATTTAATCTACATAAATATGCTTCAAGGGACTTATGGGGAAAAAAACTTATAGCTATTCTTTATTTTGCAGCAAAAGATGATATATTATATTCAGATACAGATGTACTTTGGTTTAGAGACCCATCGAACTCTATTACTAATTTTAGTAAAATACCTTATATGAAAATGTGTCAAGATGTAGAATATTGCTACAGTGTTGATTTAAATAAAGAGTTAAAAGATGTAACACTATTTAATAATGCTCCACTCAATGCGGGTGTGATTTTTGCAAAAGGAAGTTTTGACGGATATCCGCATTGGGAAAAATTATGTAAATACTTGGCAGATTACCCTGATAATAGGTCGGAACAAACAACATTTGCACTACTAACTAATTATTTTGGTAACTCATGGTCTAAAGATGAACTGATGTTAGAGGTAGATGATATGAATGAAATTAAACTTAATCTCTACAAGGAAAGATATAAAAAGATTTACGGGAGGCACTATGTTAATACAAAGTCATGGTTATTTTGGAGAGATTACCTATTATTAATTAGATTTTTTGAGTATTTTCAAATACAGGTTGTAAATCAAATAGTAAAACTATAAAAAATGTTAAATCTTAGGAATATACCACAATTGTTTTTAAAATATTTTGTTTTATGGTTTTTATGCTTTTATCTTAATGGACTACAAGTTCTTATTTTAGGAATTGTAGGCCAGTCAAAATTAAGTTCTAATCTAAATTTGGCAATAAATTTTATTTCATTTGTTTTTTTAATTTTGATACTCCGACGATTGAAACATAAATGGGTAGGATTTAGTCAAACTGATAGATTTTTCATTTATTTTTTTTACCTAATTTGTGTATTTTCAATACTTAAATCAATAAATATACCATTGAGTAATTTGAGGTCTATTCCTCGATTTATAGGAGGTGAATTCTATTTTCTTGCTTGGATTACACCACTTTTCCTTTTTTTGGGTAATACACCATTAATTTGGAAAATTGTATGGAATTCCATTAATAATTTTTTCTTATTCTTTTTAATTTGCAGCCCTTTTCTCTTTTTCGTATCACCATTTTTTACCAACTTAGTTTTATTTATTCCGATTTATTTGTTGAATTGGCAGAAATTATCTTCAAAACAAAGATATTTAGTAGGATATGCTTTTGTTGCAAATATTCTGTTTTTTTTGGTTGATGGGCAAAGAAATATGGTAGTTCGATTCGTATTTTACCCGTCTGTTTATGTTATATTACTTTTATTTGAGAATAAAATAAAGAAGGAATTGAAACCTAGTATCCTATTTTTCTTTATTATACTGCTTTCAATCTCTTTCTATGTTTTATCATTGGCATACGATGGACAATTAAAACAATATTTTACAAATCCAAAGATTGTTGCTGCTTTAACTGAATATGAAAGAAGCAATTTTAATGCAGACTCAAGGATTCTCGTATATGAAGACTTTTTTCAAGATTTTGAACGAAATGGAGGAATAATTATTGGAAGAGGAGTTTTAGGGGTAACATTTAGTGAACAATATATTAATGTTCAAAACTTTTTTTTAGGGGAAAATAAAAAATTTGAAAATGTATTTAATTTTAGGATAGGTGAAAGAACAGAACTGGAAGGTGGATATTTAATGTATATCTTAAAGGTTGGTGTTTTAGGATTGGTATGTATGTTATTTTTAGCATTCAGAGCTATTTACCTTGCATTTTGGTGGTCAAAAAATAAATTTGTTAAAATGATGGGGTTTATAATTGTTGAATGGCTAATTAGTATGTACCCTTATGCTATTCCTCAATACTCTTTTGCCTACATTTTATTTTGGATGTGTATAGGGGCTTGTCTTAGTAAAAAAATGCGAAATTTAACAGATAATCAAATACAATTGTTAATTAGTCCAATTAAAAAATAAGAATTTTAATGAAGGTACTATGGTTTGCAAATACTCCATGCTCTGCTACAGAGAAGCTTAATGCTTCGCTACATGGTGGCGGGTGGCTAAAATCTTTACAAAAATCACTCTTATTAAAAGAAGGTGTTAACATAAATTTATCGATTTCATTTATTTGGGATGACAATATTGAACCATTTGAATATGATAATTGTAAATTTTATCCAATTCACTTAGGTGGAAGAAAAACAAAATTTTCAAGGCTTTTAAAAAGGCTATTTGTTAATGAAGTTAAAAATGAGGAGTGTGTAATAAAGCAGATGATTGAAATAATTCATATAGAAAGTCCTGATATAATACATATTCATGGTACTGAAGAATGCTTTGGCTTGATTCAGAAATATACTGAAAAACCTGTAGTTATTTCAATACAGGGGATGATAGGACCCTATG
>NZ_CALCZQ010000043.1 GCF_937903345.1 uncultured Emticicia sp.
TATTTTTTCTGAACATTGTTTTATGGTAAAATTTAGAATTTGATACATTTTTAAACTGGTTTTCATTTCATAAAAAAAGGCGATGCATCACTGCATCGCCTTTCAAATAAATTTTAATTAGCCTTATTTTGCATAAGCCACACTTCTCATTTCACGGATTACCGTTACTTTGATTTGGCCTGGATACTGCATTTCTTTTTCTATTTTCTGTGAAATATCGAACGAAAGCTTGCTTGCAATTTCATCGGTGACATTTTCTGAATCAACGATTACACGCAATTCACGGCCTGCTTGGATAGCGTAGCACTTCTCAACTCCATTATAGCTCAAAGCCAATGCTTCTAAATCACGTAGACGTTGTACATAGGATTCCATCATTTCCCGTCTTGCTCCTGGGCGAGAGCCAGAAATAGAATCACAGATTTGAATAATTGGCGAAATCATCGATGTCATTTCGATTTCATCGTGGTGAGCTCCAATGGCATTGATAACTTCTGGATGTTCTTTATATTTCTTTGCCAGTTCCATACCCAAAAGGGCGTGTGGTAATTCTTGCTCTTCGTGCCATACTTTGCCTATGTCATGTAATAATCCTGCTCGTTTGGCTAATTTAGCGTTTAGACCAAGTTCTGAGGCCATTGTGGCACACATCTTAGCTACTTCACGAGAGTGTTGGAGTAGGTTTTGTCCATATGAAGAACGGAAACGCATTCTTCCGATCATTCTAATGAGTTCTGGGTGTAAACCGTGAACGCCTAAATCAATAACTGTTCGCTCACCAATCTCGTTGATTTCGTTTTCGATATCTTTTTTGGTTTTGGCCACTACCTCTTCAATACGAGCTGGGTGGATGCGACCATCTTGTACCAAACGGTGTAAAGATAAACGAGCAATCTCACGGCGAACAGGGTCAAAACTAGAAATAACGATTGCTTCGGGGGTATCATCAACAATTACTTCAACACCCGTTGCCGCTTCTAAAGCACGGATATTGCGTCCTTCACGACCAATTACTTTACCTTTGATTTCATCGCCTTCAATATTAAATACCGATACGCAGTTTTCGATTGCTTGTTCGGCTGCTGTTCGTTGAATCGTTTCAATAATGATTTTCTTCGATTCTTTTGTAGCGGTCAATTTGGCTTCTTCAATTGTCTGTTTAATATAGCCTGATGCACGAGTTTCAGCTTCGCCTTTGATGGCATCAATCAATTGTTGCTTGGCTTGATCAGCTGTTAGGTTAGCAATTTTTTCTAAAGCTTCAACTTGTTGTGCTAACATAAATTCTGCTTCTTCCTGACGTTTGGCAGCCAAATTCATTTGCTTTTTGGCCGCTTCTGTTTGCTCGTTAAGTTTAGTTTGAAGCGTTTCTAGTTCTTTTTCTCGGCGAATATTTTGTTGTTCTAATTGGGCTGCTTGTTGCTTTGATTGTAAAGCAGTTTGCTCCATTTGTTTTACACGCTGCTCATTTTGCAAAATAATGTTTTTGCGTTTGTTTGAATCATCTTCAAAATCAGTTTTTAATTTCAAAAAATGTTCCTTTGCTTCCAGCATTTTATCTTTTTTGATGTTTTCGGCAGATTGTTGGGCATTTTTTAGTACTATATTAGCCCTTATTTCAGCATCAGCATCTTTGCTTTGAAATGTTTTTTTGAGCAATGCTCGACCCACAATGAACCCAATTGCCAAAGCAACTAAGTCGGTGAGGAGCATCATTAAAATATTTGACATTTGATAATTTTGTTAAAAATTTATAAATAATTAGGGAATAATAGGTTCAAAATTTTAAATTGACAAATTTCAATTGTATAAATATCAAAAAGACACCACGAAATTGAAAGATGCTAAAAATAAAAGAACCGATTAGACATTTAAGCTTGATTGCTTTTAGTCTAGCCTACATATTAAAAAAAGAAGAAATTTATGGAAGGTAAAAGAAGAATAAGTATAGCATTAGTCGATGAATATTCGATTATGTTTATTTATTTTATTTTACTTTCAACCAAGAGTTAGGCGTTGATCAATATCATCAAGTCTTTGTTTGAGCGAATGTTGCAAAAGTTTATATTTATCTTGGTTTTTTTGAGATTCGACCATGCCTTCGATGGCCACAGTCAAATAAAAATCCATAGAATCCATTTCTCCGCCACTATGGCTTTTACTAAACGTATCAAGTCGTCGGTTGATTACTATGGCTGCTTTTCTAAAATATGGTTCCATTTCGGGATTAACCTTGAGTGTGATAACACGATTCGATACTTTCAACCCAATTTCTATTTTTTCCGCTTCTGCCATTTTGCAACCAATCTTATAATTGTCAATTTTTTAAAAAAGATTTTTGATTAGTATAAATCAATAGATTTAAGATCTAAATTTAAATCATTTTTAATCTTTTTATACGACCACATTTGATTATTCTTCGTTTAACAAAGCAATACACGCATCAATCTCTTGAATCAGTTCAGTGATTGTTTTCTTTATTTCTAAGTTGTCTGCCGACCTTTTAGCTTTATTCGATACAATTTTAACACTTTCTTTTTGAATTTCTTTACTTTTTCCAAGAAATTCTTGTTTTTTTATTCTATCATTTAGAATTGCTATATCTTTTCTATATAAGGTTATACTTTTTTCTAATTTACTGATTTGCGATTTTAATTCTAAGATTTCTTCAAAAGCCTCTGATTTTTCAGAAAATAAATTATTGAAAAGTTTATTGAAGCGAGCAAACACCAATGCGTTTTCTTCCTTCATTATCACTTCCATATATTTTTGTTCAACGTTTTTGATCATTATCTTGGATTATATACTTAGTGATTTTTTTGCTGCTTGCTTAAAATCAATAATTAAATCTCTTATATCCTCTAAACCAACTGAACAACGTATAAGTCCTTCGGTGATTCCAAGTTTTACTTTATCTTCTAACGGTAATTTCGAATGTGTTGTTGTATTTGGATTGGTAATAATAGTGCGTGAATCTCCTAAATTTGATGAATTTGAAGCGATTTTTACCAATTGAGTAAATTTCTTTACTCGCTCAAAATCACCTTCGATTTCAAATGTTACCATTGCTCCTCCTGCTTTCATTTGCTTTTTAGCTAATTCGTATTGTGGATGTGTTGTTAAATGTGGGTATTTTACGTTTTTTATACCTTCCATTTTTTCTAAGGCTTTAGCTAATTTTAATGCATTTTCACAGTGGCGAGCCATCCGAATTTCAAGGGTTTCGAGGCTTTTAGATAAAACCCAAGCATTAAATGGCGACATGGATGGACCTGTATGCCTGCAAAAAAATCGAATCGGTGCAATGAGTTCTTTTGTGCCTGTAATGATTCCGCCCAAAACACGACCTTGGCCATCCATAAATTTAGTGGCCGAGTGAACAATCAAATTTGCTCCAAAATCGGTAGGTGTATGTATTATTGGCGTCGCAAAACAATTATCTACATAATAAATTAAACTATGTTTTTTGGCTAAGCGTCCAACCATGGTCATATCAACTAATTCGAGACCTGGGTTTGATGGGGTTTCTAGATAAATCATCTTGGTATTAGGCAAAATGGCTGATTCCCATTCACTTTCTGGAGCAGTTGCGTCTAGGTAGGTATGTGTGATTCCCCATTTTGCTAAAATTTGAGTCAATATTTGGTGTGCTGAACCAAATAATGCTCGAGATGCCACTACGTGGTCACCGGATTTTAGGTGGGCTGCAAATCCAGCAAAAACTGCTGCCATTCCAGTTGCAGTAGCAATCCCTTCTTCACAGTTTTCAAGCATACAAACTTTATCTACAAACTCTTGTACCGATGGATTTGAGAAACGAGTATAAATATTACCTTCGAGGGTTTCTTCGAAAAGAGCTTTCCCTTGTTCGGCATCTTCAAAACAAAAACTACTTGTTAGAAACAAGGGTGTTGAGTGTTCTCTATATTGTGAACGTTTGGTTTGGATGCGTATGGCTTTGGTTTGTTTTTCCATGAGTTATTCAATGAAATTTCTTTAGTTTGGGGTTAAGACGTATAGTCAGCCCTCTTATTTATTCGTCAAATTTTCCAGCTTTGTAATTTTTCAGCCAATCTTTTTCAACTCCGCCGATGGTTTCAAAAAAAGGAACGAAGTATTTTTTTATATCCGCTTCAAAATTGCCACTCGGTAGGAATGGTTCTGCAAAAATAACTGATTTTAAAGGGTAATCAAAGCCTGTCATGATAATTGGCACTTTTGCTTGATGTGCCATATAATAAAATCCTGTTTTGAGTTTACCTACATTTTTACGTGTGCCTTCTGGAGCAATGGCTACTAGGAGGTTTTCATGATTATTGAAAGTATCTACTACTTGCTGTACAAAATTATTGCTTTTATTTCGATGAACTGGTGTTCCGCCTAAATATCGAAAAATCCAACCAAATGGGGGCTTAAAAAGCTCGGCCTTACCCAAATATTTTATATTTAAATTATTAGTTGGACGTGTGCAAATACCAACTAAAAAATCTGATGTTCGGGCATGTGGTGCAACCACAAAAAGGCCCTTTTTTAAGTGATAAGGGGTGTTTTTGACTTTCCAACCTAATAGTCGAAAGCATATTTTGAATATCCAGTTTAGCATAGTAGTAGAAATTATGAAGTACGATTTTTGATTTACGAATGATAATTTTTGATTGTCAAATGCTGATTTACTAATGACAGACATTTAAATTATATTCAAAATTTATTTCGTCATTTATTCTTCCCTCGTCGTTCGAATGATTTGTTGATTGATTGATAGGTCATTTGTCTCTTCAATAATTCATCGATTATGGTAAATTTTGAATGATTGTAAACGGTTTTGGACTAAAGCAAATGACAAATATAATAAGAGCTAACCAACCGAGGATTTTTCGTTCGAGCGTAAGAGGTTTCATATCTGAGGTTGTAGGATGATAAACTCCTAAGAAACGACCAATCATAAAACCAAAAGCTAGAAAACCCGAGTAGCCTTCAATTGTTGGAAAAAAATATGAAATTAGTAGTTGCAATGAAACAACTGACAAGGCAATAAGCCAGTTGGTTATTTGATTATTAGTGATTTTTGAAAAACAAAAATAATTAAATAAGATGAATGCTGCAAACTTACCAATTAAAATAAGGTACATTTGGCTGTCTGGTGTTGTGAATTCGTAAGCGTTAAAAAAGCCTAGGCCTGCATAAAATACAAAACAAGAAAAAAGTATTGGTGAAACTATATTGAAGGCACGGTCGCCGATAAGACCATAAAGAATATGTCCACCATCTAGCTGACCTATTGGAAAGAGGTTAAGGGCTGTAAAAAACAAAGACAAATATCCTGCAAAAATGATGGGATAATTGGTATAAAGATAAGGGTGTGGAAGTTCTCCAGTCGTAATGTTTTGCTCAAAGAAATTGAAAAGTATACTGTCACCTAGTTTGATTGACATATAATCTGGACTTGTTTCAAGAAATTTGCCGTAATCGTTGCCAAATTGCTTGAAAACTGGGAAAAGTTCAAAAACATAATTGAGTGGTGGTAAGTGAGTGAATCCATACCAAAGCACAAATAACGCAGCCACAAAGCCTGCTAATGGGCCTGCAATCCCAATGTCAAAATATTTTACTCTAGAGTTGAGACGTTCTTTGATACGAATAAATGCACCAAGTGTGCCAAAAGTGGAACTTAAACCGCCTAACCATAATGGGATATAGTAGGGTAGGGTTACGTCAGTTTTGTGTTTTTTTGCGGTAAAGTAATGTCCAAACTCATGAATGGTGAGCACACCCAAAAACGGCACTGAATATTTAAACCCTTCAAGAAATTCGGTCCAACCAAGGGTGTTTTCGCCAAAAAAGAATGCTCGTCCATAAATCCATTCCGCACCGGTTAGTGTCGCTGAGATAAAAGTAATGATAAACAAAAATATTTGTAATAGGTACCTTCGATACTGATTCATTGGAACGGTTTGTTGTATGACACAAAGTAACAACTTAAAATATGTTTTTACAATATTCTACTACGGAAGTACTTGGTTCAACTAGAATTGTTTGCATGCCAATTGATTTGGCTGATTCGATATTTAGTTGGTTATCATCAAAGAAAATGACTTCGTTTGGTTGTAGATTAATTGAATGTAATACCGCATAATAGATTTCGGCATCAGGTTTCCACATTCCCATTTCGTATGATAGATAGAGTTTATCGAATAAAACGTTTAAGTTTTTGATTCCATGAGCCTTTTTAAGATAATTATTTGATGCCGTAATATGTATATTATTGGTGTTGCTCAGTAAATATACCGGATATTTTTGACGAATATTATTTATTAAATCAATTCTGTCTGTTGGGATATCTAACAAAATTGCATTCCATGCATTGTCAACTTCTTGGTCGGATAGTGGAAAATTGAGCGTTTGTCGAATCACATCTCTAAACTCTTCATCCGTAAATTGTCCACTTTCGTATTTCCTAAAGATTTGTTCTTCATTGATTCTTTTTTCGATGTATTCAATAGATTTCGAGGTATATTTTGCGAATGTCTGATAAATTCTTATAAAATCAATGTTTATAATTACGTTTCCAAAGTCGAAGATTACAGCTTTAAATTCCATACAAATTTAAAAAGTGGTTAATGGTGAATAAACTAGTGTTTAATGCTTAAATGAAACGAATTGCCCAGTATATTATTTTATGCCTACAAAAATAGCAGCCATTTATTTTACTTCCATTTTGTAACGTTTTGAAAATATTAGTTTGTAAATTTTTGCAACGATTGGCATTTCAGCTTGATTTAAAAAATTGACTTATGTCTTTTAGTTTGTCAGTAAAAGGTAAATATCATCTTATTTTTTCTGAAATAACAAATAATAAAGAAGTTTTTAATATGTTCAATCAATTAAAAAAAGAAGGTTTGGTTGATGAAATATTACGGCTTCATCATCAGTTTTTTGGAGGCAACAAAACTATAATTTTTGAAAACAATCATTTACTTTATCGCGATGATGACCATTTATCTTATTGGGGTTCAATGAAAGTAGGAAGGCTATTTGTGAAGTACATGAAAAATGAAAATTAAATTTTCTTTATGCATATTTACATGTCATCATCATATGTTTTCAAATTTGTTTGATGCTTAAAACGTTTGTAAGTATTTAGACTTCAGGGAATTTCGAGATTTGTTTTTTTTTAAATCGTTTGTTTTCAAAAAAACAAAATAATAATGCGTATGGATTTTTCTAGTTTATGGAAATTTCTCAATTTCCAGCCTGATTAATAAATTCTTTTGCTAATATTTTTCTTTTCCACAGTGTCTTTGTTACGATACCATTAGTGTATTGTACTTAAAATACATGCATAAGTTAATCACAAAATGAACAAAGTCATTGCAGAAACGAATTGCAGTATTTCTTCTACTCCGCTTGACTTTATATTAGCTGGCAGAAAGCCTTCCGAGCGTGGCGAGGCTAACTGGAATAAAGCCCGTCTGTTGAAATTTATTGAGTATTTATTTGCTAAAATTCCTCAGTTTGTTAGGCTATTAGGATTCGATTGTACTAAATGTATTCGTATTTATAATGCAAAATCAAGAAATCAATGGTTGATAGTGCGGTGTCATTATGTTTATTTGTCTTCAATCACAAATGAATATAAAAACTATGAACTTTTATAATGCTATGAGCGGATAAAAAAGTATGATTTTCTGGTCGATTAAGACTTTTTCATTATATAGCTGAAGATTTAATCAATCCTTTTTACTGTTGTATTCTTGGTTTTTAAAAGGGAGAATTTTTTTGTGATATCATCAAATTTATAAAAATAATATTTTAAATCAACATAACTTTCATCTTTCTCGCTTGCTTTTGAGGAATAGCAAATAAATAAATTACTGCCTCGTTTGTAGAAAATATTATTATTATTATCGTGATAAGTGCCTCGATATGAATTTTCTTCATTAAGTGGTATTTCATAAATTTCCCCGTCATTCATATCAACCATTGCTCCTAAAGTAAGTCCAGAACCTGCACCCCATGCAATTATAATAAAATGTCCACCGAAATTTACATTTCCAATTTTATATTGTTTGGCAAATTCTGTTTTGTATTCTTTTCCTAGTTTGTGACTTTCATTATTTAATTTAGCTTTTTTAACATTTAAAACTTTTGCAGGAAAATTCTCAAATTTATATCCTTCAATGGTTTGAGAAAAAATCCTATGTGTGAAACAACACAAAAAAACTATTATTGAAAGCTTAAATTTTTTCATAATGATTATAATATTATTAACTAATACTTATATATATGTTTAGGCTGTTGTTTCGGATTTTCCTGCCTTTGTTTTAGTATAATAGTATTGTATAATTAATGCAAATAAATGTTTAATACAATGATTACAAAGGTATTCTACATTGAAATTTAGGGAGTGATTAAATATAATAAGCTTACTCTTTGGACTGGTTTTAAAAGTTGTATAAAGTTGATGAACATGATTTTTTAGCTTACAAAAAAACCATTGAGTTTGATGGTAAAATGTCATGAAGGTTACATGCCAGATACCCTAATGGAATAAAATTTTATTAAAAAATTGCGAATCTTGCGACAAACACAAAATTCGCTCAAATTATCAGATAAATTTTTTCCCATTTTCAATTGCTCGCTCAAGGCCGCTTGCATCGCTACCTCCTGCGGTTGCGAAGTAAGGCTGACCACCTCCTCCACCTTTCATTTCTTTAGCGAGTTCTTTTACAATATTTCCTGCGTGAAGATTTTTCTCTTTCATCACTTCTTCATCAATAATTACTGCAATTTGTGGTTTTCCACCAAATTCTGCACCAATCACGCCGTAAAAACGCTCCACTATATTTTTCAAATCAAAACATAATTGTTTCAAAGCCTCAGCCGATGGAACGCTTACTTTTGCCGTAATTATATTTACACCGTTGATATTGACCACAGTTTTAGCTAATTCATTTTTCAATTCCTGGAGTTTTTCGTTTTCCAAAACTTCAACTTTTTTCTGCAAAACTGCTTTTTCGGTCAAAAGATTTTCAACGGCTTTTATCAAATCATTGTTTCTAAGAACTTCTTTTAGGTGCGTATTAATAAATAATTGCTCATTGATAACTGAAATTGCTTTTCCACCAGTCAATGCTTCCACCCGACGCACACCCGCAGCAACCGAACCTTCAGAAAGGAATTTGAATAAACCAATTTTACCAGTTGACGATGCGTGGGTTCCACCACAAAGTTCTACCGAGAATTTTGGATCAAAAATTACCACACGCACGAAATCTCCGTATTTCTCGCCGAAAGTTGCGGTAGCACCCAATGCAATCGCATCGGCAATCGGAATATTTACTTTGGTTTCTAGAGGAATATTCTCTCGTATTTTCTCGTTAACAATGTCTTCAATTTGTCCTAATTCTTCGTCAGTAACTTTAGCAAAGTGCGAGAAGTCAAAACGAGTGATATTATCATCTTGGTACGAACCTTTCTGAACGATATGTGTACCCAAAACCTTACGCATCGCCGCCAGCATCAAGTGCGTAACAGTATGGTTAGTTCTTATTTTCTCACGGCGTTCTTCATTGATATGTGCCACAACAGTTCCGGCATTTTGCAAAATTTCGTCGATATCTTTATCTGTCGAAATATGTATAAAAAGGTCGTTTTCTTTCTTCGTATCTTTAATATTTACCGAATGGTCTCCAATCATAATATGACCAGTATCGCCCACTTGTCCTCCCATTTCGGCATAGAAAGATGTGCGGTCAAGCACAATATGATACTCTTCACCGACTTTGGTTTTTACTTTACGATATTTGATAATTTGTGCTTCAGTCGAAACTTCGTCATAGCCCACAAATTCAAAATCTGCACCTTCATTCAGCTCAATCCAATCGGTTGCTTCTTTCGCTGAATCTTTTCTTGAACGTGTTTTTTGCTCTAACAATGATTTTTCAAAACCTTCTTCGTCGATTTTTAAGCCTTTTTCTTTTGCCAAAAGGGCAGTTAAATCAACCGGAAAGCCAAAAGTATCAGATAATTCAAATACAACATCACCACTAATGATTCCATTTTCTGGATTGATAGCCTCAAACCTTCTGATTCCTGTTTCAAGCGTACGTAAGAAAGATTTTTCTTCTTCTTCCACCACACGAGTCACGAAATCTTGTTGAGCCTTCAATTCTGGGAAAACATCGGCAAATTGCTCAGCTAAAACTGGCACAAGTTTGCTCATAAATGGCTCATTGAAACCCAAATAAGAGTAACCATAACGTACCGCACGACGCAAAATACGACGCACAACATAACCCGCTTTTGCATTGGATGGCAGCTGTCCATCGGCAATGGTGAATGCCACCGCTCGAAGGTGGTCAGCAATAACACGCATCGCCACATCAACGTAGCTATCTGATGAAAGTGTACCTTCGGGCGGTATTCCGCTTTCACCATATTTCTTGCCCGACATTTGCTCAATTACTTGAATTATATTTTGAAAAACGTCGGTGTCATAATTCGATTTTTTTCCTTGAATCGCCATACACAGACGCTCAAAACCCATACCTGTGTCTACATGTTTGGAAGGAAGTGAAATCAACGATTTGTCAGCTTTACGCTCAAACTGCATAAATACATTGTTCCAAATCTCAACCACTTGCGGATGGTCGTTATTCACCAATTCTTTTCCGCCAATCAAATCAATTTCGGCTTGGTCACGCAAATCAATATGTATTTCCGAGCAAGGACCACAAGGGCCAGTATCACCCATTTCCCAGAAATTGTCTTTTTTATTTCCTAGAATAATACGATTTTCATCGCCAATCAAACCTTTCCAAATATCAAATGCTTCTTGGTCGAATGGTACGCCATCTTCTTCGCTTCCTTCAAAAACAGACACATAAATTCTATCTTTTGGTAGTTTATAAACTTCTGTTAATAACTCCCATGACCATTCTAGGGCTTCTTTCTTAAAATAATCACCAAATGACCAATTACCGAGCATCTCAAACATGGTATGATGATAGGTATCAAAACCTACGTCTTCCAAGTCATTGTGCTTCCCACTTACTCGAAGACATTTTTGTGTATCGGCAATACGTTTTGATGGTGGTGTACCATTTCCCAAAAAAAAGTCCTTGAATTGAGCCATTCCTGAGTTATTAAACATCAAAGTTGGGTCGTTTTTTGCTACAAGAGGTGCCGATGGAACGATTAAATGTCCTTTACTTTTGAAGAAATCTAAAAAAGCCTTACGTATTTCGTGCGAAGTCATTTTGCTGGTTTTTTGTTACTGGTTATTTATTATTGGTTACTGGTTATTCATTATTGAGAATTGGGGGTAATTTCCCAAATAAAAATTTTTGATAAGCAGTTGCCAGAATTGAGGTGCAAAAATAGCTTAAAAAATAGATTTTTAAAGCTAAAGTGTAGTACAACTTTTTGAGTTGTGTTCGTAAATGTATAACAATTTCAAAAATTGTTCTATCACTAAAAATTTATATGCCTTATAATCTCAGGTAAAACCGCTGTCAAAACACCTTTTGGAAGTTCATGCCCCATTCCTTCAATCATTAAAAGTTTTGAGTTTGGAATAAGAGTAGAATAAATCTCTGCATGTTTTGGATTGACAAGTGGGTCGTCAGTGCCATGTATGACTAAAGTTGGTGCATTGATTTGGCCGAGTTTTTTTAGCCGTGAACCCGAAGCTACAATTGCACAAAACTGCTGATATCTTGCTCTTGGGTTTTGCCCTTTTCGTCGTTCAATACTTTCTGTAAAAACTTCTCTAAAATAGGCTTCGTTAAACTCAAAACGTTTTCCTCGTAATAGTCGATAAGTTGCCAAATAACTACTCACGCTTACTTTATGTTTGGAATATTTATTTTTGAAATAAAACCGTTTGATTAAAAAAGGCATAAAATAAAATAAAAGTTTATAGCTAAATTTTTTGGCAGTGTCTGGGTTAAGCGTGAAACCTGAAGACATAATTGATGTTAAACTCAAAACTTTTTCAGGAAAATCAATGGCGATATGTTGAGCAATCATGCCACCCATTGATACTCCGATGATATGAGCTTGTTTGATTTGTAGAAAATCAAGTAATTCAATGCTATCTTTTGCCATATCTTCGAGGGTGTATGGGCGGCTCCTGTGCCAAGTGGCATTCATCCAGGTAGAAAGTCCTATATCTCGGTTATCGAATCTTATTACATAATAACCAGCATCAACCAAAGGATTGATTATGTTTTCTCCATAAATTAAACATTGAGCATCTAGCCCCATAATTAGCAAAATTGCAGGATTTTGCTTTACACCGAAAGTTTCGTAATAAATCTCAATGTCGTTTACAGGAGCTTTGCCTGACTGAGTGATAACCATAACTGTGTAAACTTTTTTCTATACATCAAAAATACTCAAAAAGTATTTGTTTGAGAAACTCTTTTTATAGATTCAAATAGTATTAATAATTCTTTTTTGGTAAAAAAAGCTTAGTTTTGAGCATTGAAACATTATTTTGCAAATCCCTATGACTAAACTCTATTATAGCACTTCAGAAGTTGCTGAAATGTTGGGTGTGAATATCTCAAGAATTAGATTTTACGAAAAAAAATTTAATCTCAGATTCAAACGAAATGGGCAAGATCGCCAAATTACAGAGAAAGATATTGAGATTTTAAGAAATATTATATTAAATGCCGATAAAGGTGGACTTACATTAAAGGGAGTAAAACGTAAAATCAGCAATAAAAGCGATGAAAACAAAAACAAAAATGCCCTAAAAGCTAAGTTGTTAACTATTAGGGAATTTTTGGTTGAAACACTAAAAGAGGTTTGAATTAGAAGAATGTACCTACTGAAATTACAAAACTTTTTTGGCTGTTTGTGATATTTGCTGATGCGTAATTGGCTGTATTGGCCAACTCATAGGGTGTGTATGCTGTTGTAAAAGTATTGAATACTCCAGCTATATCTACAAAAAATTTGGCTGAACGATAACCAACACCACCACTAAAAATTATTTGTGAACGGTCTAGATTATCTATTTTTTGTTTGTAGGGGTCAGGCATATATTTTGCACCGATCCGCAATCTGATATTTTCAATACGATATTCTGCTCCTGCCTTTAGGTTTACAGCATCTCTATAAGTATTCTTTATTCTATTATCTTCTTTTGACGCTTTATCATAGCCATTTACATAGCCATTGTTATCATAACTTGCATATTTAATACTCATTCCTGTGTAAGCTACGTATTCTGCATCGGCTGTAATGAACCCTTTTTTTCCAGGGAGAAAGAATGTAGCACCACCGCTTGCTTTGAGCGGAGTTGTAATTTTATATGAAAATTCATTTTCACGGGTTCTTACTTCCGAATAATCAGGTTTAAAGAATGTAGTCTTGATTGAAATACTTGAATTAAAGACCTCATCAACTGTTAACCATGAAGGAGAGGTTATATTTGCACCTAAGCTGATATTATCAGAGACCTTAAAAATTCCACCAACACCTAAATGGATTCCACTACCATTTGAAGTCAAATCTTCTCTATAATCAAAGCCATTAAAGACTTTTCCTTTTGGAAACTGCTCTGAATAATTATTTTGGTTCTCATGGCTGAGTCTCATAAAACTCACGTTAAAACCAATATAAGTTTTATCATCATAATTTACTCCATATGCCAAATTCCATTGACTTTGATTGCCAATACTTGAATTATTACCTAATTGATTGACGGGTAAACTCGTCTCAGCCGTTGTGTATTTAGTATCGTTTTTGCTATCAGGGTCAATCATATATGTCCAATAATACATTCCTTCTGGATAATAAGCGGTTGCAGTATTTTTATCAAATTCATCATCGAGCGTTTTTGCACTTATATTTAAAGAGTTTGCTTTTTCAGTAAAATAGTTTCCCATTGAACTTCTATTATTCTGATCAGCATAACTAAAATTAGAAAGTAAATTCACTTGCTTTGAATAGGTTACAGCAAAACTTGAACGTTTTTTACGCGTTCCGCTTCCACCACTACTCATTATAAGTCCTAACTGACCTATATTTGCATTTGAAGTATTTGCTTTGCTCGTAGAGCCAGCATATAGCGAGGACGAATTGATTGAATTAAAAATGGGCGTGATGCTCAATTCAGAACGATTATAGAAACCTAAACCTGCAGGGTTTGATGAAGCATTTCCTGCATCTGCTCCCAATGCAGTATAGTTGCCTCCTAAACCTTGCATACGAGCTGAACCAGTAACTTTAGATTGTGTATATCTAAATGCATCTTCTCCATAAAAATGACCACCAAGAGTTAGTTGTGCATCTGCTTCTATTCCTCCCAAAATCAAAGCAGAGGCTATAAAAATTTGTGTAAGTTTCATTGTAGTAATACTGAAGTTTGAAGAAAAATAAACCAGATTTTTAATCTTTAGTATAATTACTTCATAGAAAGGGTAATTTTTAATTAGGTTTTATTTAATAGAAAACCTCGCCAAACGCCAGGATTCAACGAGGTTCTCGAATGGATTTTATAAATATCTCAAAAAAGAATATGAACAAACCTAAATTAATTATCTTGGACCACGGCTACTTCCAGAACTAGTACTACTTGAGCTACTACTCGAGCTACTACTGCTACTGCCACCATATGAGCTTGAACTACTGCTTCCGCTATTGTTCCAGCCAGATGATTGAGTAGAAGAACCTCTTGAGTAGCTTGAATTAGAAGAATTTCCATTCCCGCTGCCATTTGACCAACCACTTTCAGAAGAACGACTTGTTCCAGTTGGTCGTGAGTAGTTGTATCCGCCAGATGAATTGCTGTTTGTACTATTATTAATTGGATTTGAACTTCCTTCTGTACTGCCATTTCTACGTGGTCGAGCGTAATATGTCTCATTTGAGGTACTTGAATTATTGGTGCTTCCACCAAAGCTGCGTGAGTTACCTCTATTGTACTCGTTACCTGCCGAACTTCCATTCCATGATGAGCTAGTGTTAGCTCTTCTTGAAGATGCATCTACACTACCTGTGTTTGTAGTGCCATAAGAATTACGACGACCATCAGCTGTATTTCCACTGTTGTTTACTGCTGCATTTGTAAATCCACGATTATATGTGCCAGAACCACTTCCGCCATCTCGTGGGCCATAAGTCCGGACTCGACTATTACTTACACCATTTACACCCGATGTGATGTTGCTATAGTAATTATTTGTGTAATAATTATTCCCAAAACCACCGAAACGGTCATAATAACCACCGTAAGAATAATAACTATAAGGGCTGTACCATGAGCTGTAAGGACTAAAGAATGAGTTAAAGCCAAACGGACTATTAAAGGAGTTATATGGATTATAAAATGAATTATACCCGTAGCTTCCACCCCAAAATGGGTCTGAGAAACGATTGAATCCTCCAAAACCAAGACCCATGCCGAAACTATTACCGAAACCAGTTCCATACCCGCCGAAGCCATTGCCATAGCCAAATCGATTGAATGGACTTAACCAACCAACTGGTTGACTCCAAGCGTAATCATTCCATCCTGATTGATAGCCATTGGCAAATCCAGATTTGTAACCTGTACTGCCATTATTATTACGATTTACTTTGCGAGAATTTAAATAATTCTCATCATAATATTCATCAGTCCCAGTAGCATTTTCTTGTTCTTGTGTCTGCTGCGGCTCTTCTGGTTGATATCGTTGATTTTCAAGGTATTCTGGGGTTTGTCGGGGTGTATAAGCTACTTGTGGAGCATCTTTCGACGTGCCATAAATATCATCATATTCACCTTTGGTAACGAGTTGCTTGTTAGAAGTACATCCCCATGCACTCAATAGAACTGCTACTGAAAAATATTGAATTGATTTGAAAGTGTTCATTTTACTGTAATTTAAGTATGGGCTTTAAACATTTCTATGTATATGATGCGACAGCGTAGAAAATGGTTGTACGTGCTTTAAAATATTTTTTACATATCCTGTAAGCTGCCATTTTTATAAAATCACCATCTAAATAAACTAAATATTGTATGGTAACATTATTTTACAAACTTAATATAAAAACCTATCTTTGCAATCGATTTAAGCATTAATATCTTATTATAATTTTACTTAAACTTATTCTTAATTGGGTTTTTCTAATAATTAAAACGAAATAATCTCAAAATATTTACATTATTTTTAAATAATTTAGCTGAAATACGAAATGGGCTGTTGAACGTTCCTTAAACTTGTTCAAATTCATTCTTAATTTTTAATTCTACATTCTTCATAAAAAAAACATGAGTAAAGGACTTCCAAAACGTAGTGAAAACTACTCGGAGTGGTACAACGAGCTGGTAAAACGGGCAGATTTAGCCGAAAATTCTGCTGTACGTGGATGTATGGTAATCAAACCTTATGGGTATTCTATATGGGAAAAAATGCAACGAGCACTCGATGATATGTTTAAAGAAACAGGTCATACAAATGCTTATTTTCCGCTTTTTGTGCCAAAAAGTTTATTCGAAGCAGAAGAAAAAAATGCAGAGGGTTTTGCAAAAGAGTGTGCAGTGGTTACTCACTATCGTCTGAAATCAGATCCAAATAATCCTGGTAAATTAATCGTTGATCCTGAAGCCAAATTGGAGGAAGAACTTATCGTTCGTCCGACAAGTGAAGCCATTATTTGGAATACATATAAAAATTGGGTTCAATCACATCGTGATTTGCCAATTTTGATAAATCAATGGGCAAATGTTGTTCGCTGGGAAATGCGTACTCGTATGTTTTTGCGTACAGCTGAGTTTTTATGGCAAGAAGGGCATACCGCTCATGCTACCGAAAAAGAAGCAATGGATGAAACTAAACAAATGTTGGATGTATATGCCACATTTGTTGAGGAATGGATGTCGTTGCCAGTAATCAAAGGTTTTAAATCGGCCAATGAGCGTTTTGCCGGAGCGGAAGAAACATTGTGTATTGAAGCTATGATGCAAGATGGAAAAGCCTTACAAGCAGGAACATCACATTTTTTAGGTCAAAATTTTGCGAAAGCATTCGATGTCAAATTCCAAAATAAAGAAGGGAAACTCGAACACGTTTGGGGAACTTCCTGGGGCGTCAGTACACGTTTAATGGGAGCCTTAATTATGGCTCACTCTGATGATTTGGGCTTGGTACTTCCACCAAAATTAGCTCCATTTCAGGTAGTTATTATTCCGATTCCAAATAAGGAATTAGAGCCTGACGCATTCAAGATTGCCTTAAAACCTGTCATTGATAAGTTGAAATCTTTTGGTATTTCTGTCAAATATGATGATAATGAGAATTATAAGCCAGGTTGGAAGTTTGCTGAATATGAGCTAAAAGGTGTTCCAATTAGAATGGCAATTGGTATGAGAGATTTACAGGCTGGGCAGATTGAAGTTGCTCGACGTGATACACTCACCAAAGAAACTCGCCCATTGGAAGGAGTAGCAAGCTATGTTAGAGATTTACTCGACGAAATTCAATCGGCTATTTATCAGAAAGCGTTTAAATTCCGTCAGGAAAATATGTTTAAAATTGATACATGGGCAGAATTTGAAGCTCAAATCGAAAAAGGTGGGTTTTTACTTTGTCATTGGGATGGAAGTTCGGAAACTGAAGAGAAAATCAAGGATTTGACAAAAGCAACAATCCGATGTATTCCACTGGATGCAGTTTTGGAAGAAGGAAAATGTATACTTACAGGAAATCCTTCAACTAAAAGAGTAGTTTTTGCAAGAGCATATTAAAAAAAAATTTGAGTTTGGTGATATGAATTTTGCTTTCTATTATCTCAGTATATCAAATCTTTCAATCTTATAATTCATATTTCAAAATCGCACGGGGCTCCCCGTCATATTTATTTAAAACAATGGTAAAATTAGGCGATAATGTAGCGGTACATTATAAAGGAACGCTAACCGATGGTACGGTGTTCGATAGTTCGGAGGGGCGGGAGCCTTTAGAGTTTCAAGTGGGTAGTGGTATGGTTATCGCAGGATTCGATTCGGGCGTAACTGATATGACTGTTGGCGAGAAAAAAACGGTACATATTCCAGTTGAGGACGCATATGGACCCGCATCCGAAGAAATGATTTTTACCTTTAATCGTTTAGACATTCCTGATGATATTCCCTTAGAAGTTGGCGGAACACTTAACATGCATAATGGCCAAGAATCAATGCCTGTAATTGTTCGTGAAGTTTCTGCTACCAGTGTAGTGCTTGATGGGAATCACCCTTTAGCTGGACAAGCTTTGATTTTTGAAATCGAATTGGTTTCGATAAGCTAATTGAACTGATTAGATTTGACGAACTCTCTTACATACTCGACTACCTAGCAAAAATCAAATGGCTATCTAGAAAGTATTCATCGGGAAATATAAACTTGAATGTTTTTGACTGAAAATTGTAAAACTCTATCAATAAAGTTCTTTCTTATCGTCTGCGAGAAAAAGGAACTTTATTGACTTTTTCATTTAAAATATAGATAGGAACGTAGATTATACTTCGAAAACAATTCTATCGCTATATGATTTTGAGGAATATTATTTGTCTATTTTTTATTCCTAATCCAGCTTCTTTTGTTTTAAAAATAAAATATTTTTAAAAAGAGGTTAGTTTAGTCCTCCATGCTTGCTTCTTTAAGTACAATGGTTTTCTTTTTCATCGAATTAGCTTCTAAATCTGCTAAATCCTTGCGATTTTTGGCAATATCAATTGCCATATAGATGGCGTTTAACATTGAAGATTCGTCAGCAATATTTTTTCCTGCAATATCGTAAGCTGTTCCATGGTCGGGTGAAGTACGCACTTTTGGTAAGCCGGCAGTGAAGTTTACACCATTTTCGAAGGCAATCATTTTGAATGGCATTAAGCCTTGGTCGTGATACATTGCTAAAATCGCATCATAATTTTTCCAAGCTGCTGTTCCGAAGAATCCGTCGGCTGGAAATGGTCCAAAAACTAAATTTCCCTTTTTCTTATATTCAACTAAAGCGGGTTGAATAATGTCTTTTTCTTCCATGCCCAATAAACCATTTTCACCGGCATGTGGATTTAGTCCTAAGACAGCAATTTTTGGTTTTTGTTTACCAAAATCACGAATCAAAGATGATTTTATTTGATCCAATTTGCTAATTATCAGTTCTTTATTAATATGTTTCTTTACTTGATCTAAAGGAACATGGGCGGTAGCCACACCGATTTTTAGGTCTTCACTGACCATAAACATTAATTCTTGATTTACACCAAAAGTATGAGCTAAAAACTCAGTATGCCCTGGAAATTTGAAATTATCACTTTGTATGTTGTGTTTGTTGATTGGGGCAGTAACCAAAGCATCAATTTTTCCTGCTTTTAAATCTTCAACTGCTCTTTTTAATGATTCAAACGCTAATTTCCCTGCTTCCGGACTGATTACACCAGGTTGAATATCCAAGGATTGATCGCTTATACAGTTGATTACATTTACTTGTTTATGATTTATTTGTTCGATTTTATGAATCGTAAAAAACTGCCAATCTTTGAAGTCAAGCATTTGACGATATCTATTGATTACTTTACCCGAACCATAGATAACCGGTGTGCAAATTTTGTTTAGTCGATTGCCGCCGACTGCTTTTAGGATTACTTCAGGGCCTATACCATTGAAGTCTCCGATGCTTATGCCAATAATTGGTTTTTGAATTTCGCTCACTTTGCTAAAGAATTTAAATGATTTTTGGACCACTAAGATTATTTCTGATAAAAAAGAATATAAAATTAGGTGTATCCCGATAACCTACCTTAATTTTGTTGCAAGTTAATGACAATCAAATTATAAAAAAAATCCTGTGAATACAAACAATGTTATGAATAAAGGTTCGGTGCTCATTGCAGATGAAATTCATCTTAGCATACTGCCAATGCTACAAAAACTTGGTTATCAGGCGGAGTATCAACCCAAAATTACAAGAAAAGAAATTTGTGAAAACATAACTAACTATGTTGGTCTTATTATCCGAAGTAAAACATTTGTCGATGCAGAATTATTAGAAAATGCACATCAACTTAAATTTATAGGTAGGGCAGGTGCTGGACTTGATTTAATTGATATTGACATTGTGAAGGCGAAAAATATAGCACTTTTTGCTGCTAATGAAGGAAATCGTGTGGCAGTGGCCGAACATGTTTTGGGTATGGTTTTATGTTTGATGAATAATATTTTGATAGCTGATTGTGAAATAAGAAAAGGGTTTTGGCAAAGAGAAAAAAATAGAGGCGTTGAGTTGATGGGAAAAACGGTTGGTATAATCGGCTATGGAAATAACGGATCAGAAACGGCAAAAAGATTCAAGGCTTTTGGTTGTAAAGTATTGGCTTTTGATAAATATAAAACTGATTTTTCGGATGAGTTTGTAGAAGAATCGTCAATGGAAAATATTTTTGAAAACGCTTCTGTTTTGAGTCTGCATATTCCACTGACAAATGAAACAAATGCATGGGTAAATAATAGTTTTTTCTCAAATTTCAAAAATGATATATTCTTTATAAATGCTTCTCGTGGCGAAATTGTTTCTTTATCCGATTTAGCTGAGAATATTGAAAAAGGCAGCGTTAAGGGTGCTTGCTTGGACGTACTTGAAAACGAAAAAATACAAAAGCTTTCAATCGAACAAAAACTAGTTTTTGATAAACTAGTTTCTTCTAATCGAGTTATTTTTACACCTCATATCGCAGGTTGGACATTTGAATCTTACAAGAAAATAAATGAAGTATTGATAGGGAAAATATCGAATTTGTGAAAAAAAATGGCACGACCTATTTGAATCTTTGATTTTTACTCAATTTATAGGTCGTGCTAATTGTTAATACTTTATTTACGTTTCTTATAATTTTCTATTCCTCTTCTTCCTCCTCTTCTTCCTCTTCCTCCTCTGCTTCACCATCTCCATAACTAAAGCTGTAATTTTCTTCTATTGCATTTTCTACGCATAGTGTTTCTAGGTCAGCAATAAAATCATCGGGATTTTCGGTCAAAATCTCAAAATTATTTATGTATGTATATTCAATTCCATCTTCTTCTTTCGTTTCATAATCGAAATAAAAATCTTCTTCGTTTTCCACGTATTCTAAACAGAGTTCTTCTAATTTTGTGGCAAAATCTTCGCAATCTTCAGTTTCTATCCAAAAATCTGTCACGTATATCATTCCATCAACCACAAAACTTGATTCTTCAGATTCATCCCATACGCCTTCACTAAAATCAAGATTTTCAACAGACTTTATTATCCAAGAATCATGTCCATTATAGTCGTTATTGATTACATAGTCATATGGAATATAACAATAACCTTTATCGCCCCAATCTTTTCCCCATGAATTTCTTATAATAAAAACTTTGTCAGGGTCAGAATAGCCAACACAGAGCATTGCATGCCAGCCATGCGTTTCACGAACATTGTCTGAAGCTTTTGGCATAGGTACTCGACCTCTATTTTTTGTGGCACTATCAAATGACTCGAATGTATTGATGCAAAATGAAATTGGATATCCTTCGGCCAATGTGTGTTTCCAGATTTCAAGGTTTGTTTCGATATATTCGGCATCAACTATTTTGAAGTTTGAGCCATGATCGTAAGCAGTCTGATCAGGTTCATCAAGAATCATGGTATCGTCATTTGGCCATAATTCTTCTGAGCATGCTCCGTATTCTTTTAAGCCTTCGATGGCATTATACATCATAGAACCACAATCTTTATCGGCTGCTTCACCCAGCCAACGTGCGTTATAATAAATATACAATCGACTAATATCTGCAGAATCTCCATTGTTTCGCTTGGCTAGGTATTCATAAGCACCCGCAAAAGCATTTGCAACACAGCTATTTCCTACCTGCATTTCTACTTCGGTGAGGTGTTCTCTTAAATCAACTTTTGATGGGAGAGAGCTAAGCTTTCCTGCCTCTTTTTTCTTTACATTCGCAGGAATAGCTCCTGCTAAATAACCACCGATTCGGTTTGCCATAATTGTATTGTAAGTTTATAAATGATTAGGTATTATTTTTTTTCAAAAATATATAATTAAAGAATAAGAATTTTATTTAAGTGTAAAAAAAATATGCTTTTGATTTTTATACTAGATTCTTAAACTGAAGAGATCAATAATCAATATTATATAAGTTTATGTCGCACTTTAAAATTTGCAGGCCAAATATTTATTCCAAAAATAATTATTAGTTTTTTATTTTGTTAACGCAATTAGCTTTAAAAAAGTAAGGAGACGGTTCGCCGCAGAAATTCGAGACAATAGAAGATACTACGCAGCTATAAAATGCTAAAACAAATAAGTTACATCTCTTCGATTTGTTTATTAATATTGTCTCCATTCCTTATTCACATTTTTATTTCTTAATTTACTTTTATAAGTGTATTTTTTGATTGTTTCAAATAAAAGTAATCTGTTATTATTCCTGTTAAATTCATGTATTGAAATTAATAAAGGGCAGAATCTTCTGCCCTTTATTAATTTAAGTTGTATTTTTACCAATGCCTAATATGATAATCTTCTTTGGCTCGCATTTGTTTTTCATCTTCATCGGTTTTATCAAAATAACCACAAAGATGTAATAAACCATGAACGATGACACGTCTAAATTCTTGTTCAAAGGTCGTATTGAAATCTTTACAATTATCTATTATGCGTTCGACACTCACAAAAATATCACCTTCAATTAGTTCATCTTCTTCCGAATTATCAAAAGTAATAATGTCAGTTAATGTATCGTGATCAAGATATTCTACATTTATTTTATGTAAATACTCATCATTACAAAAAATATAATTGATTTCTAACAGTTCAAAACCTTCGTCCTTGATAACTGACTTTAACCATCGCTTTGTTTTAATTGGGTTGATAACCTTAAAATCGATTGATTCTGAATGAAAATTTATCATTATGCTTTGTTTCTTCTCTTATCTAAAGTCAATAATAATGAAGGAAGTAAAATTAGATTAGCAATCATACCCATCAATAATGTAATTGAAATTAGACTACCTAAATAAACGGTACCCTTGAAATTTGAAACTGCGAATATTCCAAAGCCAAAGAACAAAATTATAGCGGTATAAAACATACTAATTCCAGTGTACATAATGGTTCCGTTAATTGCCTGAGAAACCGTTTTATTATGATGTTTTAGTTCATCTTTATATTTAGTGAGGAAGTAAATTGTTCCATCCGAAGATATACCAAAGGCTATACTAAATACTAAAATCGTAGTAGGTTTGAGTGGAATTCCACAATAGCCCATCACACCAGCCGTAATGATAAGCGGCAAAATACTTGGAATTGTTGAAATAAGAATCATTCGAGCATCAAAAAATTGAGTAGCCATAACAATACAAATCAACCCAATTGCCCAAAGTGTGCTTTCAATCAAATTTTGGAGCAAATAATCATTTCCTTTCATAAAAACTACCCCATTTCCTGTGATTTTTGCATTAATCTGCTCTTCTCTAGGTAACCATTGTTTAGCTTCCCGATCATAATTGAAGATTGTGTCAATTTTGGGTTGCAAATTATCGACCAATTCTTTGATCCTAACGGTACCATTATCACCACATTGAAAACTCACACGTGTAAATCGTTTGGTACTGTCAATAAATGGAGTTGCCAGATTTTCTTTTCCTTTTACTGTACCCACGTATTCGGCTAATTTTTGTAATTCAAAGGTACCAGGTAATTGAAAATACTTTGGATCTCCGCCACGATAACCTTGATAAACTAATTTTATGGCTTCAACCAAAGAGATAGGATTTGTAAAATCATCATATTTAGCAAATTCTCTTTGCATCACTTTAATTTTATTTAAAACCTGCGGATTCAAAACACCATTTTCTTTTTTTGTATCAATTACGACCTCAAAAGGGACGACTCCATGAAAGTGCTTTTCAATAAATTTTAAATCGGCATAAATAGGGTCATTTTGAGGAAGGTCATCTACAATATAGCCAATAGCTTTTAAGCGGCTCATACCAAAGGTGAAAACTAATACCAAAATTATAATAAACCAATACAAATTGGTACGTTTGGTATGTACTATTCTGTTCACATAACTCAAAAATGCCGTGAGATTTTTATTATCAAGGTGTCTTACATTTTTAGCACTCGGTGGAGCTGAATAACTAAAAAATATTGGAATTAGTATTAAAGAAATGGCCCAAGTTGACATAACAGCGATGGCTGCAACCAAACCAAATTCTAATAATAGCGGGCTTCCTGTAAAGTAAAACACAAAGAAACCAATAAAAGTAGTAACGTTAGCTAAGAAAGTGGTTTTACCTATTTTTTCGATAGAAACCGCCAAAGCACGAATTTTATCGTTATGCTTTAAGAATTCCTCTTGATATTTATTGACCAGGAAGATGGTATTTGGAATACCAATTACGATAATTAATGGTGGAATTAGCCCAGTCAAAATTGTAATTTTATAGCCAAATAATACAATATATCCAACCGACCAAATTACAGAAATAATTACAAGCAATGAGGTATAAAGAACTGTGCGTATTGAACGAAAAAAGATGTATAGAATCCCGATTGTAACCAAAAAAGCTAATCCTAGAAAACGTATTAATTCGCTTGAAACTTTTGAAATAAAATTGGTTCGAATAAATGGCATTCCAGAAAAGTGTACATCGATATTGCTTTTTACTCCAAATTCTCGTGCTACAGCTTCTATTTCTCTTGAAATAGTAATACGACCTTTGCTGTTAAGTTTAGATTGGTCAAAAGTTACTGCCATCAAATGTGCATTACCTTCGTTGCTGTAAACTACACCTTTATAAAAAGGTAATTTGTCGATTTTCAATTTGATGGCATCAACTTCAGCTTGCGTCGTTGGACGCTTGGCTACAAGAGGGGGGAAGTTGAATTTCTTTTCAACACTATCTTTTTCGATTCCAAACAAATTTGTATTTGATAATACATTTTTGATCCCTTCAATGCTTTTGATTTTTTTACTCAAATCATACCATTGATTGAAGGTTTCGAGTTCGTAAATTTTTTTGGATTCTATTGCAATCACCATTACGTTGCCATCTTCACCAAAGCGTTGTTTGAAGTTTTCGTATATTTTGAAATTTTCGTCACTTTTAGGGAGAATTCTTGCTAGTTCATAAGACATTGTAATTTTGGAGGCCATAAAACCCATAAAAAGGGTTGTAACGAACACCACGAATAACCAAGTCTTTCGATTTTTTAAAATAATTTTTGAGAGATTATACCAGAACATAAATAAGGTTTTTCAGTAGTCAGAAATTTTCAACGAATCTTTATATGAAGGCTACGAAGTACAAAAATACGTATTTTTTGAGTATTTACTAAGTTATTTAAGCTGAATTCTACCATGTAAGAAAGCATCAATTAAATTTTGATAGGATTTGTCAAAAATAATTAAAATTTTAACATTATTTGAGCCAGATTTGATTACTTAATATTTTCTAAGCGATAATATTAAGCTTTGAACCTGAAAAATTTTAGAAACCAATTTTATTTGATAATGATTTTTTTCGAAACTTTATTAAACTTCTGTAAAAGGATTAGAAACCTGTAAAATATTTTTCTAAAAGTATATTAGCTCCTTGAATCGGTAAAATTTTTTCCGAAAGTACTTTTTTTGAGATTGTTTTGATGTTTTCTTTTACAATTTTATCATTAAAAAATTGCAATTCTAGTTGATTTTTAATGTGGTCATTCATCCAATTTAAAGTTTGTTCTTGACGATTCTTCTTCCAAAAACCACTTTCTCTCATTTGTTTTTCAAAGTCTATAATTACTTGCCAAATTTCAATTAATCCTATCTTTTCTAATGCAGAGCAGGTAAGAACGGGGGTGTACCAATTATTAGAGTTAGGTGGAAAAAGGTGTAAAGCGTTACTATATTCAATTCGGGCATTTTTTGCATTTAGACCATTAACTCCATCAGCTTTTGTGATGGCTATGGCATCGGCCATTTCTATAATTCCACGTTTAATCCCCTGCAATTCGTCGCCAGCACCCGAAAGCATCAATAGTAAAAAGAAATCAACCATCCCTTTTACAAGCGTTTCTGATTGACCAACACCAACTGTTTCAACAATGATTACCTCGAAACCTGCTGCTTCGCACAAAAGCATGGTTTCTCTTGTTTTGTTGGCAACACCTCCGAGTATATTTCCAGAAGGAGAGGGACGAATATATGCTGAATCATCGTGAGCCAATTCTTCCATACGAGTTTTATCACCCATTATACTGCCTTTGGAACACTGACTTGATGGGTCAATCGCCAAAACGGCAATTTTTTTGTTGTTTGTTGTAATATGTTTCCCAAAAGCCTCGATAAATGTACTTTTCCCAACTCCTGGGACACCCGTAATTCCAATCCTAATTGCTTTTCCAGTATGAGGTAAGATTTTTTCTAACACCTTTTGGGCAATTTCTCTATCATTTTCTAACTGACTTTCTATTAGAGTAATGGCTCTACTTAAAATAATTCTATTCCCAGATAATATTCCCGCAATATATTCATCAGCAGTCAGACGTTTTTGCATAAATAATATTTATATTGTGATGATTTTATTACATTTGAAAAACAAAGATATTAAACAAATAACAATTCGGATAGCTTTTAATCAATCCGAATTTTTAATAAAATTTATTTTAAAACAATGAAAATTGTACTTATTGGTGCTTCAACAGGAATTGGACGTTCGATAGCCGAAATTTACGCTTCACTCGGGCATGAAATGGTTATTTCAGGACGTAGAACTGTGTTATTACAAGAAATCAAAGATAAATTTCCAAGTGCGAGAATTCATGTTTTAGAAATGGATGTAGCTCATACTGATGAGTCTCGTCAAAAAATGCAAGAAGCCGATCAATTGCTTGATGGAATTGATTTAGTTATTATTAATGCTGGAGTTGGTTTTCAAAAAGCCAATTATGAACAAGAAATGAATACAATTGATATAAATGTACGTGGATTTGCGGCAATTGCTCAGTGGTCTTATAAATATTTCGCTCAAAAGGGTAGTGGACATTTAGTTGGTGTTTCATCTTTAGCTTCTCAAACAGGCAGTGCTTATTCACCTGAGTATCATGCTTCAAAGGCATTTATGGCAAATTATCTGTCAGGTTTACGAATGCGTTCATCTAAATATAACCCGAATGTTTATGTGACTGATATTCGTCCAGGTTTTGTAGATACCCCAATGACTAAGCAAAATAAAGGAATGTTTTGGGTCGCAACTCCAGAAAAAGCCGCTCAGCAGATTGCAGTTGCTATTGCGGCTCGAAAGAAAGTTGTTTACGTCACTAAGCGTTATCGTATAATAGCATTGTTGCTAAATTTATTGCCCGAATGGTTGATCTGTAAGTTCTTTTGAAGCTAAACTGCACATACCGCACTATTTTAATGAGTTTTTTTAAGAAATCAGTAATTGAATGAATTCCTATTAAGATAATTATCCTAACTAATGAAAATCCTGATTTGTACATTTATTTTTTCGAGTCTATGCTTATTGTCATGCCAGAAAATAGAAATAACTCCTCTATGTCGTTTAAATAAATTCATTACTGAGTATCCAGCAACAAATATTATTCACCACGATTTGATTTCGATTAAAAACAACCGAATTGAAAAAATTTATAGTTATGACCTTAAAAATGGCATAGATACAACGGCTCGACAAAGAATTATTTATGTAATTGATGCAATGGGCAAAATATCTCAGATTCGTGATGAATCTAATTTAACGAGGATTATTTTATTCAATTTAATATATAATGCAAAAGGAAATGTCGAAAAAGTGATTCAACTAACAAATAATCTTCAGACTAATGAGATTATATTGGAATATGACGAAAAAAATAGACCTACGGGAGCAATTAGTTTAAATCTTGTAGGTTTAAATCGTTCAATTGAATATGATGCAAGAGGAAATCCGTTTAGAATCACCCGAGCAGACTTTGGAAGTCCTGCAACGGTAAATGAACATATTTTTGATGATAAACGCAATTTTTTTGCAGGCATTCCTGACATAGGTTTATATTGGTTGTTGCGTCCTCTTTATAATTTTATTCCTTTTGGAAGTAATAACATTATTGGAACAAAGTTTTACGCCATTCAAAGTTTAGAGTTTAAAGAAGTTCCAGATATTCGTACAAGCAGAGAAACTACCTATAATGAGCAAGGTTTTCCAGTAGGAATGAATATTATATTAGAAAATCAAGGGAAAGCCGTTTCAAGTAAATCGAAATTTGAATATACTTGTGAATAGATTACTCATGTACTCGCAGAAAGGCTTCTGCTATGATTATATCTTCAGGAGTAGTAATTTTTATGTTTTCGTAAGAACCATCAATAAGCGTAATATTTTCGCCTGAAAACTCTAAAACACTTGCACAGTCGGTAAAAAATGATTGTTCGCTTACCTCAAAAGCTTTTTTTATCAGGTTTACTTGAAATGTCTGAGGTGTTTGTACTAATTTCAATTTAGTCCTGTCTAGAGCAATACTTTCCCCTTTTTCGTTATATTGTCTTACCGAATCTTTTACCCAAACGCTCGTTACGGCTGTTCCTTTTTCGGCTGCAACTCTATAAGAATTTTGAATTATTTCGAAATTAACAAGTGGTCGAACTCCATCATGAACAGCGACTAATCCATCGGTTTTTATGGTGTTTAATCCATTTTTGACCGACTGAAATCGTGAAGCACCACCAAAAGTAATTTTGATAGAATTTTTAGACTTTTGAATTGTTTCATTTGATTTCGACATCTCATCCCAATAATCAATGTCGTTTTTTGGTAAAACAATGATTATTTCGATTGCAGGTATTTGGAGAAATTTTTCGATAGTATGAATTAAAATTGGCTTTCCATTTAAAGGAAGAAACTGCTTAGGAATGTCTGTTTTCATTCTACTACCGTTTCCGCCGGCTACAATTATAGCATAAATATGAACCCCAAACTCTAAAGAGGATAAAGTATTATTATGAATATTTTTCATTTTTTTGTTTAGCTCCTCTTTAGAGACGGTTCGGAAAATCGACTACGGTAGGAATAGTTTAAATTATCAACATAACATCACCATAAGAAAAGAATTTGTATTTTTCTTTGATCGCCTCATGGTATGCTTGCATAACCAATTCATGTCCTCCGAATGCACAGGCTGTCATCAATAAAATTGATTCTGGTAAGTGCAAATTAGTAAGTAGAGCGTTTGTAATTTTAAACTCAAATGGTGGAAAGATAAACTTATCTGTCCAACCATTATTTACAGGTTTCAAATGATTGCTTGCTGAAACCGAAGATTCGATTGCTTTCATCGCAGTTGTACCAATCGCACAAATTCTCCCTTCTTTATTGATTGAATTGTTTACAATATCGCATGTTTCTTCTGGAATAAAGAAATTTTCAGAATCAGTTTTATGTTTTGTTAAGTCCTCAACATCTACTTGGCGAAAAGTTCCGATACCAATATGAAGAGTAATTGGACAGAAAGTAGAACCCTTCAATTCCATGCGTCGTTGAACATTACGAGTAAAGTGCATTCCTGCTGTTGGAGCCGCTACTGCTCCTTCGTTTTCAGCAAAAATCGTCTGGTATCGCTCTCTATCTTCTTCGGTGACTGGTCGTTTGATGATGTCAATTGGTAATGGTGTTTCACCTAATTCGTGAACCGTTCTCATCATTTCTTCGTGTGAGCCATCAAATAAAAATCTGATAGTTCGCCCACGAGAAGTTGTATTGTCAATTACTTCTGCAACTAAATCACTATCTCCAAAATATAATTTATTACCTACGCGAATCTTGCGAGCAGGGTCTACCAAAACATCCCACAAACGCATTTCACGATTCAATTCACGAAGTAAAAAAACTTCTATTTTCGCACCGGTTTTTTCTTTCGAACCATACAGCCGTGCAGGAAATACTTTGGTATCATTTACCACCATGGTATCATTTTCTCCAAAATAATCAACAATGTCTTTAAACATTTTATGTTCGATTTTTTTGGTTTTACGATTCACCACTATCATTCGACTACTATCACGTTGGTCATAAGGATGCATGGCAATAAGGCTATGCGGAAGGTCAATTTTAAATTCTGAAAGTTTCATTGTGATTTTATTCCCAACTCTGATTTTTACAGAGATATTGTTAGATTTCGTTCATGTATTGGGGTAATTGTTATCTGGCATGAAGAAATTTAGGCGAAGAAAAATTGCTTAACCTAAGTGATGATATTTACAAAGGTACAAAATCGAAGTAGGGGCTGTCAAGTCTTTTAATATAAATGTTTTACGATTATTATCAAAATATTAATTAAAAAAAATGAAATATAATTTTAAGTGCCTCAAAATGACATTTGTGTTTTTTTAAATGATTATTTTTCCTTTTAAAAATAATTTACATTTTCCTGCCATCAAAACACGATCATCATGAAGTTTACACTTTAAATATCCTTTTCGACTTGATATTTGTTCGGCTATTAATTCGTTTTTATTGAATATTTTAGACCAATAAGGCACTAATTTTGTGTGTGCAGAGCCTGTAACAGGGTCTTCATCAATACCTGAACCCGGGCCGAAGAATCGAGAAACGAAGTCAATTTTCTTAGATTTTGCTTTCGCAGTTACAATAATACCTCGTGCTTTGATGTCTTTTAATGTTCCAAAATTTGGTTTTAACTCTTCAATATCTTTTTGTGAACCATAAACCAACATATAATCATCAGAAGCTCGATAGACTTCCTTTGGTTTTTTACCGATGCTTTCGGTCAGTCCTTCGGGAGCTTCTGAAAGAAATGTTTCTTGCAATGGAAAATCAAGCTCAAGCCACTTATCGTACTTTCTAACTTTCAGAATCCCACTTTTTGAACTAAATTCAATAGTGTCATTTGGGTATTTCAAAACATTAAAAATAACGAACGATGTAGCTAAAGTTGCATGTCCACAAAGATTTACCTCCACTGTTGGCGTAAACCAACGAATCTCAAAACCTGTTTCATTTGGTATAAAAAATGCAGTTTCCGAAAGATTATTCTCTAAAGCAATTTTTTGCATTAACTCGTCAGATAACCAAGTTTTTAGTGGTACCACAGCTGCAGGGTTTCCTCCGAAAAGTTTATCAGTAAAGGCATCTATTTGATAAATAGGTAATTGCATTGCAAGTTAATGAAGTGATGAATTATTAATTTTTCTTAGAAATTAAGTTTTGTTTGGTAAGAAAAAGCATAAGGAAAATAACACTTACTAAATAAATGACATTTCTAGAATCTACTAAACCTCGACCGAGGGCTTCGTAGTGGTAGCCCAAACTTAAATAGCCGATGAAAAACTGTGTTGTTCCACTAAAAACATTGGCTAGTTGCTGAATACCATCATATAAAAAATAGCACAAAACCGAACCAATTACAAATGCAACTATTTGATTATCAGTAGCTGAGGATGCCAATAAACCAATGCTTGCAAATGTTGCCCCAAGTAAAAGTAAGCCAATGTAAGAACCAACAACCGCTGCGGAATCAATGTTTCCTTGCGGGCTACCTAACTGATAAACTGAATAATAATAGAGCGATGTTGGAAGCAAGGCAATAAATATCAGTAGAAATGTTGCGATAAATTTTCCGTTAACTATTTGCCATTCACTTAAGGGTTTTGTAAACAATAACTCAATTGTGCCGCTTTTATATTCTTCTGATAGTGAACGCATCGTAATAGCCGGAATCAGAAAAATAAGAATAAATGGTGCAAGCTGAAAGAAATTATTGAGGTCGGCATAGCCATAGTCTAATACATTAGAATCGAAAAACCATGTAAAAAAACCAACAATTACTAAAAATACTCCAATAACAATGTAGGCTACGAAGGAATTGAGAAAACCATTGAGTTCTTTTCTGAATATTGCAATCATTTTTTGAGCTTACTTTTTAAATGTTTAATTGAATTTTGAAACTAATTTAAAAATCGAGTTCAGGTTTAGAATTTTTAATAATAGCAGATATGACTAATGAAAATATAAAGCCACAAATTACATAGACAATCATAGAAAATAGTAAGGTAAGTCCTGGTGTGGCAAAACGACTTGCTATTTCCATGGCTTGTTCGATTTGTTCAGACGATAATCCTTGTTGTTCTAATTGTTCAATTTGTAATTCTCTCATCTGTTGCAAAATTGTTGTATCAATAAATGTGATATAGATATAGTTAAAAATTGATGCAATAATAGCACAAACTGCACTCATCAGAGTTCCTAAACCTAATCCTTCACTAAAATTGATAAAGTTAGTATTCATTAATTTGAATTCTCTCAAAGACATCACAATACCAAAAAGCAAAAATATGAATGGAATCCATGATAACGCAGGCGTCTTGAATAAACCAGAAATATATAATGCTACGGTATAAATAATTATCATAACGGCACTTACAATCCCCCATTTGAGGGCAATACGAGCGGTAGACGGCTTTTCCATTTAAGTTTATAGTTAGGTAATTGGTTAGTAAATTTAACAAAAAATCTATGAAATTCTGAATGTATGTCTTCTAAAAATTACCGAAATTATAGTTATTCCTACGATACATAGTTGTTTTTTTGCTATTTCATCTAACAGAACATAGCCAGCGGTTGGTATTTCTTGAGCTTGTTTCAATAATAAGTTGTATTCTTGATTGCCAAAATTTTTAATGTGAACATCTTTTATTTTTTCAATGCCTTTTATGTTTTCCTGTACCCAAAGCATTATAGCTTGGTTGTTTCCATACGGTTTATCGACAAACTGTACAAAAATAAAAAATAGTAAGCCTGTAATAATAGCCGCCACTAAATTGGTCATAAAACCGATGGAAAACCCCTCTGTAAAGCTTAAAACGCCTAAATTATTAGCACGATAAACCCAGGTAGCTACTATTATGAAGATAATATTGATGCCAAATGCAGGCAATTTATATCGCCCAAATGGACTTTTTTCTATGCCATAATACTGAATGAGTGCAACTGCAATACATATTAGTGCTGCAATAGACCCATAAATAAATGCATATCTGAAAATTTTATTTTTAAACATATTTGTTAGTTGTTAATGAAAATCTTGCCTTTATTGATAACTGCTTTTATTTTCCCTCTTAACTTTTTATCTATAAATGGCGAATTTTTCGATTTTGATTGAATATTTTTCGACTCATAGATCCAAACTTGATCTGGGTCGAAAATACTTAAATTTGCTGGATTACCTTCTTTGATCGAAATTTTTTCTAAACGCAATAGCTTACGTGGATTGGTTGTTAATTTTTCGATAATTTTTTCAATGGAAAGATTACCAAATGTATTTATTACTGAAAAAGTAGTTTCGAGTCCAATTATTCCAAAGTCGGCTAAATCGAATTCAAGATTTTTTGATTCTTCATCTTGTGGATTGTGGTCAGAAACAATTACATCAATCGTTCCATCTTCAAGGCCTTTTTGTATAGCATCAATGTCTTTTTGACTTCTAAATGGCGGTTTGACTTTAAAATTTGTGTCAAATTCTCTTAAATCTTTATCGGTAAATGCCAATTGGTGAGCAGCAACATCACAACTTACAGGGAGTCCTTTGGCTTTTGCCTGACGAATTAATTCAACACTATTTTTTGTAGAAATCGTTGAAAAATGTAAACAACTATTATTATTTGGATAAAAATTTTCGCCTAAAAAATATTCCAGTAATTTTAAATCACGCATCAACATTAATTCTTCTGCAGTTGATGGGATACCTTTCATACCAAGTAAGGTACTTTCGATGCCTTCGTGCATTTGTCCAAAAATTGTTAGTGATTGTTCTTCAGGGCGGTTCATTAACAAAGCATCAATTGGAGCGAGGTATTGTAAAGTTTTAAGTAGAATATCTGCATTCCAAAGCGTGTGCTCACCATCAGTAAACGCTACTGCTCCTGATTGGTGCAAATCAAGCATTTCGGTAAAATCTTTGCCTTCACAATTTTTTGTGACTGCACCAGTCGGATAAATATTAATGAGTTGTGATAATGAAAAGCTTTTAACGTATGCAATTGCTTCTTTGGTTTGAACAACAGGCATTGTATTTGGCAAGGTCACTATTCCGGTAAAACCACCAGTCATAGCTGCCTTTGAAAGAGTTATTAAATCTTCTTTCGATTCATAACCAGGGTCTTTTGAAGAAACCCTCATATCGACCCACCCCGCCGAAACGTATAAGTTTTCTCCACTAATAATATAGTCAGCAACAATTTCTATTTCATCAGAAATTTGCTGAATAATGCCATTTTCTATTAAAATATCCTTTGTTAGTCCATTAAATTCGGACAAACTTTCTATAATTATTGCTGATTTTAATAAAATTCTCATTTTCTAGATAGACTAAAGACGATTACACGAATGTCGGATTATTAGGTTCAAATATATAATCTTGATTCAAAAATCAAAAAAAATGCCCTAAGGAGGGCATTTAATTCTGTATTATCTGATATCTTGGTTCATAGATTAAATGATATTTTGATAAGCTGCTGAATCCATCAAAGTTTCAATTTCTGCGAGGTTTGTCACTTCAACTTTCACCATCCACCCTTCACCATAAGGGTCATTATTTACTAATTCAGGATTGCTACCAAGAGCCAAGTTTACCTCTATTATTTTTCCTGCTACTGGTAAAAATAAGTCAGAAACAGTTTTTACTGCCTCAACTGTACCAAAAATATCGTTCGCGGCAAAAGTCTGTCCAACAGTTTCTATTTCTACAAATACAATGTCACCTAATTCGCTTTGAGCAAAATCAGTAACCCCAATTACCGCAATATTTCCCTCGGTAATTCTCAACCACTCGTGTTCGCTTGTATAGCGTAAGTCTGCCGGAAAATTCATTTTTGATAAAAATTTTAAATTATTGATGCAAGTTACAGCAAATGTTGCAAAACTTAAAAAATGTAGCTTAAAAAGTTTTGAGATAGATTGTATGTTTTGAAAACTTTTTGAACTTTCAAAAGTTTTCAAATCTCTTTTTGTTTACTCTGAAAGACTAAATCTCACGTTCAATCCACCCGTCGTAGTTGTACGTGGGAATGAAAAATTAGTTACAAAAGGACGATTCACCAGATGGTCAATGTAGAAATTCATTAAGATTCTTTTATTGATTTGGTATGAAATGCGTGGACCTACTTGGAAATTATAATTTCCTTGTGTTGGTTGAGGGTCGCCATCGAGTCTTCTTTGAATACCTTTAATGTCTCTCAGTGTAAGATTAAATTGTACGTTTAAATCATTTTTTAGCGTAATTACGGATCCATCTCTACCTCTAAATGGCAATTTTACACCATTTTTCCTAAAACCAAAATTGAATACAAAATCATCACTCGAATATTCAGCTATTTGTGAATTTGATAAATTTAGTGAAGCTCTACGTTCTTTGTTGTATTCAAATTTACCAGAAATTTTGCTTTTTGTTACGAACTGAATACCAATGAAAGGAGCAAATTTTTCATCAATCGTGATCGTGCTCATCACAAATACAGGTATAAATTGGCCCAATGAATTTAGTGCATCAGTTGATGGAAGTGGATAGCCTTTTTGTGCCAAATTGATAGCAATATCAGTTTTATTATACTCTAAAGATGAAGTGTAATTACCTACGTTGAAGTTTGAGGTATAAGAATGATTGATTGTGATTGAGCTAAAAATACGTTTGAATGGTTCTAAATTTGCTAAGCCGCTATAATCAATTCGCCAGTTTGGAAGTGGTAAATTGATTTTTCTATTATTGGGATTGAAAGGATTAAATCCAATTCTTGCACGGTCTGCTTTACCGCTATAAGCAGCAAAAAAGGCTGGAATCAGAATATCTTGCGAGTTTTTGATGTATTTTTCGTTTCCAGAGGTCAATTGATTTTCAATCATTTGATTGCGGTATTTTATCATATTATCAAAAATTTTGTATTGATAATTACTTCCACTATCCGTACTCATGCGTTGAAATGCCGTTCTGAATCCCCAAAACGACATGCCGTAGTTTCCATTTCTGACAGGACTTTTGGCACTATAGCTACCATTCGCATCTGCTGTATAATATTCTTGATAAGTATCGCCGCGGCTCATGTTTCCATTAATCTGTATTCTTAAATCTTTGCTTGGCTCGATGGTAGTGCGATAACTAAATTTCTTTTGTCGAGTTTGGGTAAATGGTTGGGTTTGCTCTGTTGTTCGAGATAACCACCCTTTTTCGCCAGCTTTTACTTGAAAAAACGGATCTTGTTTACCCATGATAAATTTTAAACCTGGGGCTGATTCATTTTCTGTAGCCAATCCAAAGAATCGTGGAGCTGGTATAAAACCTGGTAAAATAGAAGTTTCTGTAATTGAATAATCATAGTCAATTCCACGCACACTCATTAGCAAACGAGTAAAGGTCTTGGTTAAATTACTGGTCGAAACTTCGATGTTCTCATCGTCTCCTGGGTTACGAGTAAAACGTTTTTTTACTGGGTTTGGACTATTTGCAAATCGAAGATATTTGGCTTTATTATAAAGTTTTACAAAGTCAACTTTTCCACGCACACCTTTATCTCGCCCATTACGAATTGTATTACCAAAGGGAATATTAAATTCATCAAGTATATTAAAGGAAACTGCTTGATAGTTAAATTGATTATTATACTTGGCATCGGCCGTCATCCAGTCGAGCAAGAAAAATTTATCAAGTGGTAAACGATAGGTAAATCGCATTTCCTGACTGAAGTTTTTGGCACGACCGAATCTCTTTAAATTGGTTAGAAGTGAATCAGTTTTTCTCTTTGTGTTCAAATCTCCTTGTGGCTCGTCAATCAAGGCATTCATTGAAGCTGAATAATTCAACAAAATACTTTTTGTCAAATTCCATTGTAAATCATACATTCTGTTCATCAAGAAGTATTTTTCAAACATTGGAATAATACCAGTTGTTGTCAAATCGGAATTGCGTAACTGAGTTTTGGCAAAACTTCTATCAAAGTCAGTTCTAAAAGCCATAACCGTTGGTAATGGCGAGAAATTTAGGTCATTTAACCAATACAGGAAAGGACGGTCAAGCGTTTTTTTACTTTTAAAAGGTTCCCAATTGATTTGTTTTGGCTGAAATTGGTAGGTAAAACCGCCTTTATATTGGTTCAGTGCATATTCATCAATCAAAATATTGCTTCGACTTACATTGTTTTGAGCGTAGGTAAAAGTAAAGTTTTCGATGTCATAAAAGTGTGATGTTGAGCCTTCTTTTGTCTTAATTTTACGCACATTCGAGAAGTTAAAACCTCTACGAGTATTATCATCAACCACAAGTGTACGGTATTTTTCTCGTTGATTTTGGTCGGCAATATTTGCTAAAGCAACCTCCAAAGGCATATCTGGATCAAGCGGATTGAAGTGAGGTTTTACGGTTTGTTTATCAAAATTGATAAAGAATGGTATTTTTAAACCCCATTTTTCAGGCATTAATTTATCTAGTTCAATATTTGATGCTATGCCAATTCCAGTACCATTATCTCTTGATCTTTCTGATATTTTATCTTGCACACCTCCGAAACCATAACCTTTATAATTACCATTAATAGTTACGGTAGCCAAATCAGCTAATTTGATATTGGCAGCCAGTAAGGCGGCATCGCCCGAAGTTTGGTCGAATCCAAAAGCACGAAGTTCATTCATCCAAACCAAAAAGGTATTAGCGGATTCATCCACTGATTTTTGATTTCTAACTCCTAGCATAATAGTTAAAACTGTACTTAAATCAGGATTTCCTACAACTGAAATCTTAAATTTATTGTCTTCTGTTGCTTTAGAGTAGAGTACAGATGTATTTTTTGCTATCCGATTTCTTTCTCCTTTTAAAGCGACAAGTTCTTGTAGAGCAATATCTATTGCATTTTCGTCTGGCCAAATATCGGTTTCATTAATTGCTCCTTTTCGAGTCATTTTGAGCTGGGGGATCTCAATTTCGTAGTAATTCTCTTTTAAATCTGTTCCAATTCTTATGAATGCTCCACCAACTTCTTTTTCTGAATCATTTTCATTTTCGGCATGTATAAATAAACGTAAACGTTTGTAATTAAGCATATCAACCCGGGTGTTTTTGAAAACAGCTCTCGAGTCACCATCACGTAGGTTGGTCACTCCCAGCGAGATTGATTGCTCATTGAATTTGATGTTGAACTGTTGTTGCGTTACATCTTGGTCACGAATAAAACCTGGTGGTACCACGTATGGAGTCTTTCCCTCTTTTACATTACAGTTTTGTCCATCATCTGAGCAACCATTTTCTTCGATACTTACCACACCAACTTTAAATTTAGCGTCATAAGGCTCAGGAACTTCGGTGAGACCTGCAGTGCTAAGGTTTTTATCATAAGCACGATAACTATTCGATTCTAGCTGAAGCGATGCAAAACGCAATACAACAGGTTCTTCAAAATCAGTTAATACAGTACGCATGAAACGTATTGATTTAAAACCATTACTATCTCCAAACTTACGAGTAAATTGTTTGACAGGAACTCTGAAAAGATACCAGGTTGCTTCTGTTCCAGGCACAGTTACCTTATCTACAATAAACCCTTGTCCTACTTCCATTTTAGTAGGGCGGAGGTCAATTTCATATTCGTAGAAATTTTCGACGTCATTCACCGTATTATCTGCGTTAATATCTTCTTTATCAGGTGTTACTGAATTTGCAGGAGTAGCTACATTATTGGATTGATTATTGCTTTGCGGTGAATTGTTTTCTACCCCCAAATAATTTTTGAAACGTTGTAGAAGGTTTTTATTTTGAGTATCATAATCGGCGTCTATAAAAAATTTAAAATCGTCACCTGAAGGGTCTATTGCAATTTCTTCATAAACTTTTGTGCTTACTTTGGCCTTTATGTCTTCTAAATAACGTTTAATATGCGGAAAATTCTTTTCTTCTGCATTAGAAAGTCCATCCAAACCAACATCCTGCTTTTCTCTTGAACCGGTTTGATTGTCAAAAGCGTCGGTTATAAATTGAACACTCGGAGCTTTTCCCCAACGAGTTGTGACTGGCTGGGAAGAAGATCCTCCACTTGGTAAAAGTCCATTTTCAAAGTTATTTCGACTATCTGGAATAAAATCTTCTGATACATCGCCCAAATGAAATAAGAGTTTTCCACCTTTTGTATTTCGTTTATTGCCGTTTGGTGAACCATCACGAACAATATCAGCAAATGGATTGAGCATCCAGAATGTTAGGTATTCGGTATTGGCATTTTCAAAATCATTATCAGCTGTGATTCCACGCATGACAGAACCAAAATTATTTTTTGGATTTGGTAAAAAACCAGTTTCTTTATCCAAGTTTGTATTATAGTTATAGAGTCCTCTTTCAGAGGGGAAATAACTAATATCAAGGATGTTTAGTGGAATAGACGAGTTGAAAGCAGGTAACGAACGTCCGGTGAAAATCTGATTTGGTGTAAAAGCTTTTTCGTAGAGGTTATTATTGGCATCAGCGGTTACATTTTCAGGAAGCACCCCTGCTCCAAAACCACCACTAAAATAAGTAGTTTGGTCAACTGTATAAACTGATATTTTCGCTCTACGATAATTGTAATCATAATTTACGGCACTCCCTTGAAACGATTCGGGCGTTGAGCCCGGCCTCCAACGAGTGGGTTGTCGGGTGAGGTCATTGATATTTCGAGTGGATTCAAAATCATCAATCATGGCGTTTCCACCTATTCTTTTGTCATTTACTGCAGGAATCAATTTGGCATATTCAGCTGTAAGCTGAATTGATGACATTTCTTTGGTTTGAATTAAAGGAAGTGCATCAAGCATTCTCGTCAAAAAACGTGAGTCTTTTCTTATATTTAAATCAACACCAATAATTGTATTATTAACAGGTTCTTGACCAATCGCAACTCTTGTCAAGAAGCCTGGAGTGCTTTCTCTCAGCGTCATGGCTGTTGCTCCGATATGAATATCTTTGTTGAGGTTATAGTCGAGCCTTGTGCCGAGCATAATTCTACGTTGAGTATTAAATAAATCTGGTTTTTCCCACTCAATACGAATCGGACGTGCAGAATTCAAGATACTTTGATTGGTGATTCTGATTTTACCGAGTTGCGGTTCAATCGTATAATCGGCACCTTCTTTTAATTGCACACCACCTGCAAAAATTCTAACTGATTGCCCCGAAGCTCCCAAAGGAAGTGAAATTTCTGAGGAATTACTTGCCTGTAAACTACCTCGTATAAAAAATTTGTTTTTAGTCGTAACTTGCTGAGCATCAGCCAAAGTTGCCTCGTACAATTCGTTAAAAACATATTTCTCTTGCAGCATTTGTTCATCAACATCAAACTTGTCTTTTAGTGTTTTACCGAATGGCTCAAGAACAGGGAAAATCATTTTGCCCATTTTTGTATCAATCGTAACATCTTCCACAAAGTCAAAATTACCGTCACCATCAGGAAGTTGCGGGTCGTTGTTTGGGTTCAAACGGTCAAGGTTCATTACTCTTATGAGTGGAATATTCTGCAACTTACGTCCTTCTTGAAGGTTTGGCGTATCCATACCAGTGCGGTCGTCTTTATATATGATTCTCAGCTGAAATCCTTGTTTACCAACTCCAGGTGTACCTAGTGAATAAATATTTTTCATCATCAAATTCCACATTGGATTGACGATTAATTTTGAAGGATTTTTGGGGTCAGGAATCTTTATACGATTACGAATGGTAGAAGATTTGATGAGTTTTAGCATTATCGTCTCGTTTTCAGCACGAGAAGCGTAGTCTTCTGTTAATTCTCCAACCTTATAAGTTCTTCCGTTGTATGTATATTCGTAAGCTACTGCCAATATTTCATCATTACGAAGTTCAGATACCAATGAAATATATCCTAATTCTGAATTGTACTTAAACTCACGTTCTGTTAAACGTTTAGCACCCCTTAAAACTTCGTAGTCTATACCTTTTTTTAGCCCCAAACTTGCTAAAATTCCTGTACTATCTACTTTTCTAAAACTTGGATTATCATTCAACTTATCGTAAAGAGGGGTTGCTTTGTTATCAGCTATATTATATTTTTCATTTGCATTTGGTAGTTCTCCTAAATCTGTAAATGCCGTTAGGTTTCGCATTGACTCAATATTGTTTGTTCGGTTGGTAACATAAACCTCCAAACGAGTAATTTTGACATTAGAAAGAACTAAAGGGAGGTTTTTAAGTGATTTTTCGTAATTCTCTCTAAAGAATTGAGACAAAAAGAAGTGCCTATTTTGTTCATAGTTATCACAACGCACCTCAAAAGTTCGACTTTGTTGACCTCCGTTTAATACAATAGATTCGGTTCTGGAACGCTGTTGAGCCACAACGGCAGTTACATCCAGTTTTCCAAATTTGAACGCAGCTTTTACACCCATCAGGTTTTGCACCCCAGGAATCAATTGACTTTTTACAGGCATACTGATGTTTCCTCCTTCTACTTTTTGGAGAATATCCTCAGGCTGATTTTTAAAGTTTAACTTTAATTGATTTTCAAAATTGAAGGCAGCTTTTGTATCAAGATTGGTCAAAACGCCCAGTTTATCGCCAATTTTTCCATTAAAATTTATATTTATTTGCTCATTAAAGTTGAAAAGTGTTTGTTTTCTTTGAATGAGTGGCAAGAAAGGATTATCAATAAACTGTTTGATAAGTTGGAAATCGAGTGTTACAAATCCATTAGGTTTTAAGTCGGGAAGACTTCCTCCAAATATTCGATCAACTATTGGATTTTTTTCTAGTAAAGGTTTAAGCCCTCGTCCACTGACTGCACTTTTGCCGTCTTGAAGATTTTCATAATCTCTCATAATGCTTCGACGAATACTAGCGTTTTGAATGCTCGAATATTCGTTGAAGGTAATTGCTTGAGGAACTTTATAATCAATTCTTTTACCTACTTTTTCAATAATTGAGATTTCTTTTGCGTTTGGCGAAAGTTTAAAATCCGTAATTATATTTTTTGAATCTTTTAAATAAAAAGGCGATTGAGGAACTTTAGCAGCATAACTATTTAAATAGCGATCTTGCCATCGATAACTTTGTCGGCTACCTGATCGAATTAAAACAGTATCCTTCACTACTAGTGTAAGCGAATCTGTCTTAGGTTTCTCTAAAAGGGCTGTACTTTTCTTACGAATTTGAGCGTATAAGTTGTTGTTACTTATCAATTCTAAAAGGCAAAAAAGTAGTAAAAAAGTAACACGATTAATTTTTAATAGCTGTCTGAACATACAGTTTTAGGAAATTTCAAAAGGAGTATCAATAACTAAACGACCAAAACCTTGCCAATATTCTATAAAGACTTAATATTTAGCTTGTTTTTTAGTTTTGAGTAAAATAATAACGATGGATGTGTTTTTATGATTTATTATTATGCGTTATTTTAATTGATGTTATTATCTTAGAGCCAGTTTAATAAGCTGTTCAACTGTAATATCATTGCCTTCACGCTTCAAAATTACGTCGATGCTCTTCTCGGCAGTAGCTCTTGCTATTCCGAGCATTACCAAAGCCGCAAGCGATTCATTTCGAACTTTAGCGTTTTCAGTATTAAATATATTTGGTGATATACCACTTATTAGGTTGTCTTTTTTCAATTTATCTTTCAGCTCAATTATGGCCCTTTGGGCAGTTTTAAGGCCAATACCCTTAATACTTTGTATAGTTTTTACATCTTCGCTTACTAATGCTTGCTTAATTTCTGTAGATGACAAAGATGAAAGCATAACTAATGCAGTACTTGGGCCTATGCCCGAAACACTGGTAAGGTCTTCAAATAAAACTTTTTCTTCGGCATCGTGAAAACCAAATAAGGTATGAGAATCTTCTCTGATAATCAAAAGGGTATGTAGCTTACAACGTTCTCCAGTATTGTGTAAAGCGGCATAAGTTTGTAAAGAAATTTTTATCTGGTATCCAACCCCACTTACGTCAATTATGACGTATGATGGGTCCTTATAGGCAAGTTTACCGTCGAGATATGCAATCATAATTGGTTCAGTGTTCTATGCGAAATACGCTCTATTAAGCGTTCGGGGTTAATATCAATTTATCTTAACTTTAAACAGAGTTTAGATAATATAAAATCTGGTACTATTACTTTATTATATTCAATCTCAAGCCTCCACTCACTTGCGGATTGATAAAAAAAGGCGATGGTAGTGCCTCTACGTAAAGTCCTGCATCAAAAAAAAATGCCAATGGTTGATCGGGAATTTTTAGCTCAAAACCAGCAGATCCGCTCGGACCAAGTGATATTTTTTTAGTGTGGTCTGTTTTTTGTCCCTTTAGGATATCTGCATAATGACTTCTATTATTTATTTGAGCCCCAAATCCGTAATAAACGTGAGCCCAATCTTTTCTGAAAATTTCAAGTTGCCACAAATAATGTCCTTGAATCATTAAGCCCGCTGTTTTGTATTCTCCAGCATTGTATCTTCTTTGGCGATTATAAATAAAACCATAAGTTCCAATATTTACATCAAATCCTTTATCTCCATTTTGGAAATATTTTCTTAGATTAAAACCAAGAGGTTCACCAACCCTAAAACCTACTGCCCAGTTAAAATCATTTTGAGCGAAAGTTTCGGAGTTGGCAGCTAACATTAAGATAGTTGTGCATAAAAGTAGTTTTTTCATTGTTTTTTTCTAGTATACGAATTGCAAGAATATCCCAAAAATATAAAATACTGTCTATCAAACGAAATATTATTAATTTTATTAAATAAAAAAGCGTCTGAATTTGCATTCGACGCTATTCATTTTTTAACGACAGCATATTTTTATATTACCAAATCGGTATTTACCAAAATATAATTTAATTCATTAATATCATCAGCATTGAGTTTCAAAGTCCCTTTTACAGTCACTCTATCATCTGTATTAAAGCGTTTGGTTGATTTTTTGAATTTGATTTGAACAACCGATTCTGGTCCTGCCCCACCACAAAAAAAACATGAACTATACGGATTAGCTGAAAGCACATATACGTTGGCATCAACGTCTACTGGAATCATATAGCCTGTCAACAATATTTCTTTGTCTTTTAGGTTGGCTACTTTTTGGCCGAATGTGGGATAGAGGATAAACATTGATTCCTCGGCACTCCATTTTTTCTTAAAAGTTACATCACGAAGTGTTTCCCAAGTAATTTTGGTAGGCTCCTCAGCATTGGTAAAAGAAAATAATGATAAGGTGAAAATGCAGAGTATGATTCTCGTCGTCAAATTTTTCATTTTATTGATTTTGAAAGTGTAAAGTTCTAGAAATAAATCGGTTATTCAGTTGCTAATGTTTTTGAAATATTGATTCTGTAAATACCAATTGAGGGTAGGGCGGCAGCTAAAACTCCAACTAATAACGCCCCTGCAAATAAATACATTTCGCCGGTTTGTAAACTAAATAGACTCAAATCGAAATGAAATTTCTTGTTTAAAGCAGTTGAAATTAAATAGATGCCAATTCTACTCAAAGCAATTCCTGAAATAAAACCAAGCAAAGATAAAAGAATACCTTCTAATAACAACATCAAAAATAATCGAGTTCGGCTTGCTCCCATAGAAAGCATCAATGCCATTTCGTATTTTCGCTCTTTTAATGAATTGTATAGTGAAACAAATACGCTTATTCCTGAAATAAGCATAATTACTGCTGCCAAAAATTGCAAACCTTCAATACCAATCCCCAATAATTCAAATAAACGATTGACCTCGATTGCGGGAACTGCCGCTTGTAATTTTGAATTTTGGTTAATATTACGTGGCATCGTCATCATACCCATTGGAGAACGAAATTTAATAATTGCACTGGTTATTTCTCGCCTTATAGTGCTATCAGCCGCATTATTTTCATGGTTTGCATCTTTATGTTCATGAATATTCCAAACACTATTTAAACTTGTCAAAATCAAATTATCAATAACCGAATTATTAAAATCTAAAATTCCGACTACCTTATAATCGCTTTGTTCATGTTTTTCACCCTCAGAATCCAGTCCGTGTGAACTGCCAAATGAATCACCAACTTTCAAATTTGCATTTTTTGCGGTTGAAGCTCCTAATACCACTTCCAAATTGCCCTTAAACATTTTTCCAGAAGCAATTTGGGTCTTAAAATGTTCAAAATATTTTTTGTTTGTACCAACTATCCTGTATCCTTGATAATTATCGCCCATAGAAAGTGGGATCATTTCTTTTACCAAAGGGTTTTGAGCAATTGTCACTACATCATCCAAATATATATTTCCAGTTGGATTATCTAT
>NZ_CALCZQ010000044.1 GCF_937903345.1 uncultured Emticicia sp.
TGATTTAAATTGATTTAAAATGATTCCTAATCATAGATACTTCCTTGATGAATATTTTTAAAATTGAACGAACCAAGATATATCCCAAAAACAAGTCAAATTTATAAAAAAATGCATGAGAAATTAATCAATTTCTATCCAACTTATGATCTAAAATACATTGTTGAAACGCTGATTATCATAAATTCAACAAATATTTAAAGCTTAGTGAAGGCATAAAGAAAGATCTTAATGTGGATACAATTAGGTATAGTTTTGCCACACATTTGTTGGAAAATGGCACTGAAATTCGATAGATATTAAGCTTGTTGGAGCCATGAAAGCTCGAAAACAACCGAAATTTATACTTATATAACAACCAAAGGCTTTGACCAAATAACGAAGTCCGTTAGATAATTCCGTTAGATAATTTGGATATTTGAGTTTAATTCATAATTTTGAAGAAGAAAAAATATGTTTCATCTTTATTAGAATTACAACTATATGAGATAAGTACGCAACTAAGGTTAAGGCTTCGTATATATACCCTTTAGCTAATATTTTAAAGACCATTGCATAAAAAATGAACAAATTTTTACAATCACTCCATGCCTCAAATATAGCACCCGATAAAATTGAAAACATTCTCAGTAAAGCTAAATTACTGAATATTAAAAGCCAAAGCCTATTGATAAAGTCAAATACAATTTGTGATAAAGCTTATTTTGTGTTGAAAGGTGGTTTTGTATGTAGGTACATTGATAGAGAATTGGAAATCGAAAAAACGATAAACTTTTACCTAGAAGATTTCCACCCATTTATGAGTTGTGTAGACAGTTTTTTTTCGGAAACTAAAACCCAATGCGAATTGAGAGCGATTGCCAATTCGGAAGTTATTGAATTTGACAAAAAAGATATTGATAGAATTATATTTCAGGATATAAACTTTTTTCAATTCTACCATTCTTTGATTACCCAAGCTTTGCAGGAAGAAAATGATTTTAAATTGAAAATTATTTCTTATACCTCCGAGAGGCTTTACAGTTACTTAATTACTCATTGCCCAGAAGTGGTTCAGCAAGTGCCTTCAAAATTCATTGCCGAGTTTATGGGCATATCTTCCGAATGGTTGAGTAAATTAAAACACCGCATCTAACATTTCTTGAATTAATTCAAGTGCTTATCCAAAAAGCACATCATACCTTTGCCATATTAATTCTGTATAGAATTTAAAATTAAGAAGATATGAAACTAACAACTCAACAATTTTTACAAGACTCTGGTGCAAAAGTGCCAATCATCTGCGGACCTATGTATCCGGGTTCTAATCCCGAATTGATTGCAGCAGTTTCAGAAGCGGGCGGTTTTGGCGTGGTTCAGCCCGTTACCATGACTTCATTATACGGTCATGATTTTCGTAAAGGTTTGCAATTGATAAAGCAACTCACTAAAAAGCCATTTGGGGTGAATTTCACCATTTTCGGGGGTGCTAACCAAAAATATCACGAGCAGATGAGAACGTGGATGGAAATAGCGATTGAAGAAGACATCAAATTCTTTTTGACTTCCTTGGGAAAACCACACGAGGTTATCAAAAGAGCAAAAGAGAATGGAATAAAGGTCTATCATGATGTACATAATAAAAAGGTGAGTTTGGCGATGATGGATGCTGGAGTTGATGGTTTGATTTGTCTCAATTGGAGAGCAGGTGGTCAAACAGGCGTTCAATCCGCAGAACAATTTATCGAAGACCTGAAGGATGTTAATGTTCCTTTGATATGTGCCGGTGGTATTAGTAGCAAAGAAGATTATCAAAAAGCATTAGAGATGGGATATGCAGGCGTGCTAATGGGGACCCGATTTTTGGCAACCCATGAATGTAAAGTGTCTAATGCTTACAAACAGGCAATAGTCAATGCTGAGGAAAAAGATATTGTTTGGACGAACAAAATAGCGGGTAATAATTCCTCCATGATAAAAACGGACGACATTATGAAAGGCGGTCTCCGAACCGGTCCGATTATCAATTTTATGCTGAAATATGAGAAACTCAAAAAATACGCTCGTATGTATTTGATGAGTCGAGGCTTAAAAAAATACAACAAAGCCGCCTTCGACGACAGCGTGCAGTATTGGCAAGCTGGAAAAGGCGTTGGAAATATCCCCTCAGTAAAATCAGTAAAGGAGGTTATTGATGAATTTAGAACCATTAACATCTAAAATCCAAAGAAGATGAACTCACTTTTTTTACAGAAGAACACGAGTTTTTTATTAAAAAAAGCAAGTAAAATCATGAATGAAAAAACATTAATCGAATATTTCTATAGATTTGAAAAAGAAAAGGCAAAGCTTTTCATCAATGAAATACTGCCACGCTATACCAAAGTGAGTACGGTTGTGATAGCAAAAGAGCCATTTACAATTGAAAATGGCTTATTGACACCGACTTTGAAAGTGAAACGTTTTTATGTTCATCAAAAATATGCCAGCCAGTTGAAAGCATATTGTGAGCATAAGGATAATATGATTTGGGCGTAAATAACAATTTAAAAATAAGCGGTATCATGCGATGCCTAACGGTAAATTATGACAAGTAAAATTACATCCCCCTCAATATTCGCCCTCTCAGAAAGTCAAGTAAGACATTTGGCGAACATCAACAATCCAATTAAAATGGGCTTTTTTCTTTTCTATAAATTACCTGCTGCGTGGTTTATGGGTGTTCGTCTTAAAAAAGCGGATACTGAACGCTGTGAAGTGACATTGCCTTATTTTTGGGGCAGCCAAAACCCTTTCAAATCCATCTATTTTGCGGCACAAGCGGCGGCAGCAGAGCTTTCTACGGGTGCTTTGGGTATATTGGCAATCGAAGGGCGTGGCAAGATTTCAATGTTGGTAAGTCATATTGAAATGGATTTTACAAAAAAAGCCATTTCTAAGACCACTTTTACCTGCGAACAAGGTGCAGAAGTCTTTGAAGTCGTCGAACGTGCCATTCAAACGAAGGAGCCGCAAACGATTACGATGGTTTCACACGGTGTTCAAGCAACGGGCGAGTTGGTGTCTATCACTAAAGTTACGTGGTCATTTAAAGCGAAATAGCGTTTTGAAGGGGCCCTAAGTATAAAAGTCCTTTTGATGGTGTTTTGTAGAAGCTTTTGAGTTTTATACTCCCTTAGTATTTTACCGCTTTTGACATAAAATAAAGCACTTCACCTAATTTTCTTGAATTAGTTCAAGTGATTCACCCAAAATCGCTTTATACCTTTGTTCTATTAATTTTTTAAACAAAATTTAATATGGCAAACAAGAAAAAAGTAGGCTATCAGCCTGAAGACTTTAAAAAGTTCTACGGTAAATATTACGACGAAAACATCGTTGAGCTTGCCCCACAAGTACAATACGCTTTAAAAAATACACCATTTCCAGCAGGTACTTTGCCTCCATTTTCCGAAGCCAAGTATTTGGAAGAAGAAGGTTATAAAGAATTGGAAACAGGCTACACCATCGAACCAGACAGGTCTATCCATGCCGCAATAGTTACAGCAATGCCTGGTATAACACCTGAAATGTGGGATTGGTGGTTTGGCTGGCACGGTAGCCAAGACAGCCGCTACAAACTATGGCATCCAAAATCACACATAAGTGCCGTTTGGGAAGATGGTGGAAATGATATTTCTTACATTGGCAGAAATTCAGTTATTGAAGAATATATTGTTGATGAGTTTGCGGAAGGGCTTATTCAATTTAAACAACCTACTGAGTTTGGATTTTCTTATGATGCTATTAAAGACCCTTCAAAGGCTGTTTATATATGTGCAAGGATAGGACACTCAAAATACCCCATAGACTTTGGCTATTTAGTGCATCAGGTGCGTGCAGTAGAAGGTGGCTCAGAGATGCGATCACGCTTTTGGATGGGCGGAAAATACATTAAAATTAGAAGAGAAGGTATTTTGCCAAATTTGGCATCTTCATTTATCCAAAAAATAAAAATTTTAGCTCCAGATTTTGGACGTAAAATAGTTATCCATTGTTCTGAAGAAATGAATCATTTGGCAGCATTTTTACCAAAATTGTATGCCGAAATGAACCAAAATATTGAAAAATTAGACATAGAAGGCAGAGTAATTGAGCAAACCGACGAAGATTTTGAAAGCGTGGTAATGGGGTCATTGTTCAACAAAATGGATCCAGGCAAAAGACCTATTAAGGTGGTAGAAGCCAAGTCGGTTAAAGATATTATAGAAACCATAAAATATGCTAAATCGCAAGGTAAAAAGCTTACGGTTTGTTCGGGTGGTCATAGTTTTAGTGCCAATCATATTAGAGACAACAGCGTTTTGATAATGATGAAAAACTTCAATCAGTTTGAAGTTAATGTAAAACAAATGACGGCAACCGCAGGTCCAGGTGTTGGTGGAAGTGAGTTGATGTTGGAATTGTATGAGCATAATCTTTTCTTCCCAGCGGGACATTGTAAAGGTGTTTGCATTGGTGGTTATCTGTTGCAAGGCGGTTATGGTTGGAACGGCAGGAAATTGGGAATAGCCTGTGACAGTGTTATTGGCATTGATGTTGTTACTGCCGATGGAGAATACATCCATGCCAACGAAACCGAAAATGCGGATTTGTTTTGGGCGGCACGTGGTGCAGGTGGTGGCTTTTTTGGTGTAGTGGTTCGTTTTCACTTAAAACTTTATCCATTGCCTAAATATAGAGCCATTATTGTCCATCAATTTTATATGAAACATTTGGAAGATGTTTATAGTTGGGCATACGAAGTGGGACCAAGCATACCAAAAGCCGTAGAGTTTCAAATGATAATGAGTAATAAAATGACAGGAATATTTGGACGTGGAATTGAGGCCGCCGCACCCATTTTTGCAGATACAAGAGATGAATTTGAAGAGGCAATGGCATTTATGAAAAACAGCCCAATTAAAAACAAAGCCATAATTGCTACACCAGCTTTTGACCCAGGTATTAACGCTTTGTACAAAACGGTGATGAGCCACTATCCAGAAAACCATCACTATGGAGTTGACAATATGTGGACACATGCCCCATTGGAAGACTTAATGCCATACATCAAAGAAATTGCAAAAACCTTGCCTCCTGCACCATCGCACATGCTTTGGCTCAATTGGCATCCTGATCAAATACAATCCGATATGGCTTATTCAAATGAAGACAATATTTACATAGCGTTATATGCCATTTGGAAAAATGCTGCTGATACATCAAAATATGGCGATTGGGCTGCATCTATGATGAGTAAAATGAACCATATGAGTACTGGAATCCAATTGGCTGATGAAGGTTTGCACAAAAGAACTGCACCGTTTTTGTCTGACGCTAATCTGAAAAAAATCCAACAAATAAGAGCCGACAGAGACCCAAAAGCCTTATTTCACGAATGGCATAGCCGACCAGAAATTAAATAAATATTACATCAAGTCTGCGAACTCAATCAATTCGCAGACTTTTTTATTTTCCAATTTATGATACATTTTACAAAATCACAGGCTCGATTTTTTTCCAATATTGCAGTTTCCATAGCAATGACCGTTGTAATGACGGGAGGAATGTTATTGGTACATTTAGGCTATTCTGATAACTTTCTCAGACTTTGGTTGAGTGATTTTTTGGTAGGCTGCTGTATTGCCGTTCCTACTGGATTATTGATAGTGCCAATTATATCAAAATGGGTTGATTTGCATACAGACCAGTAGAACATAACCTGATATTGAATGGGCGATATAGGAGCAGACTATCATTAATTACCCATACCACACCAATCATTCATCGTGTGCGTCAATTTATTGACCTTTTTTTTACATTTCAGTCTAATTATAGGATTAAAACTAATTTTTATAATTTTAAATTTATATATTTCGTATTCATTTTACCAGATTATGAAAAAAATCATCACCCTGTCGTTTGTTCTTTTCTCCTTCTCTCAATTAAAGGCACAAAGAGTTATTTCGTTTTTTAATGAATTAAAATCCCCAGAATTAGTTGAGCTATTTAAAGATAGCACCATCATTCCAAATCTAAAAGCCTTGCATGGAGAAATTAGAATGGGCACTTTGGATTTAACGCCAGAACGTGCGGCTATTATGAAAAAACTAAACGAAGCAGGAGTACCCGTTGTTGCATGGTTAGTATTGAGCGAGGCTGATGGGTACTTTTCTAACAGCATTAATGCCGACTTGTCTCAAAAAAGGTATTATGAAATAAAAGCTTGGGCAAAGCAAAACCAAATTAAATTAAAAGGCATAGGTCTTGATTTTGAAATAGACATGAACGATTTGAAACTGGCCAAGACAAATCCTTTTAAGTTAGCCTATAAAATGTTTGCTCGTTTATATGAAGATGATAGTAATTTAAAAAGTGCAAAATTAAAATACGATTCATTAATAGCACAAATTAAAACCGATGGTTATGAAGTAGAAGGGTATTATTTTCCATATATTGACGACGAAGTGTCAAATGGTTCTACCTCCATTCAAAAAATGGCCAGATTTATTCGTTATAATACTGACAAAGATATTCCTATGCTGTATAGCTCACTGAATGAAAATGGCGATGGTATTTTAAAAATATATGGTGCTGACGTAAATTTATATGCCGCAGGTTTAGGAAGTACAGGAGGCGGGATTGATACCTCTAGACTATTAAGTTACGGACAACTTGTGCATGATATGAATATTGCATTTAAGACAGTGAGAGAAGTGCATATATTTAGTTTAGAAGGGGCTGTAAAAGCAGGCATGATGCCTAAATTACTAACTTATAAATACGACAGTACGGTTTCCTACAATCAAAAATCAATTGAGGATGCTGTTGCCGTGCGAAAAAAGGTTAAATTAATATCCTCAATATTAAGTTATCCTACTTCATTTTTAGCAACTATCCTTTTGGTAATTTTCCTATTAATTTTAACACTAAAATTTTTAATAAAAAAAGTGTTTAAATTATTGACAGGAAATAAATAATGAAAAACCCGACCATATATTAATAAATATTAAAAAAAATAGTGCATTTTCAAAAATGCACTATTTTTTTTTCTGTCATTTCTGTTTCTATCATGAAGACTTTTGTATTGACAGATAAAATGTTATTGGTACATTCAGGTTATTGCTTTACTTTTTTCAAACTTTGGTTGAGTGATTTTTTGGTTGGTTGCCTAATAGGCATTCCAACTGGCTTGTTGATAATTCCTATTAGATCAAAATGGTTTAACTTGCATTCCGAGAATAAAAAAATCAGCTAACAACTAAGGTTTCGTGGTGGCTCAAGTCCAAGCCATGAGGCCGATGTTTAAAGGAACGAGGATGCCCAGTCTTTTGGCAACGATGTGTTTGAACCAACCCCCTTTTTATTTTATGGAGTTATGTATAGGCTTTGAGCATCGCCCAAACCTTCTGCTTGCTCAATACCAGAGGCAGTTTGTTCTCCTTTTTTATCTCTGGAAAATGTAGGTAACTATAAGGCAGTCAGTCAGATTTCAATAAAAATCTGAGCCCATAAACGGTGTGCTTGAAATAGGTTTGAGAAGGAGTTTTGGAGCGTTTTTGCAGCTTGAATAGGTATTCTTGCACCTACTCTTGGTCGAGTTCGATTGGAGATTTGCCAAAAAGAAGAGCGATGGCAGCAATATGCATCGAATAGTTTTTGAAGGTACTCGGGATAAGACCCATTTCAGAAATACTCCGTTCAACGCGACGGATAAATTCCTCAAAGCCAGGCACTTCTTGGCTGGCACGCTTGAAAAGCGAATTTTGCCGTAGCTCATTAACATTTTTTTTGTCGAGCTAAGTTTTATTTAAAAAATTCATAAAACGACTCAAAATTATGAATTTTACTAGGGAAAAGCTACCGAAGGTTTAGTTAAACATTAGGTTTGACATTATTGGGGCTGGCCAAGCAAACTTCAGCTAAGAAAAAATCCAATCTTTAGTTCGGGCTGGACAAGTTAATAAGTAACAATATAATATTAATCGACAAATTTGCGAACAGCTAAAGAGAGTACTTTATTACCATACTGTGAAACCTGGCTATTGACCCTTGCCTACTTAAGGTCCAAAATAAGTCCAAAATGTCAAAAAAAATAACCTTTTTGGATAGTAATAAGGCCAATAAACAACGTTATACCTAATAATTAGACAAAATTAGATATCGCTTACTAATTCTTTTGAAAATTATAGAAGATAATAGTTTTTTATATAAGATACACAAAAAATGAGACTGTTCGCCACTACGATTCAAGACAAGAGATACTTCACCGCAGCGATAAAATATAAATTATAAATAAATTACATCATTTCAATTTGTCGATTAATTTGTCTAGTTACTTATTTAAACAATATTTCAGACAACCTCGGCAAATCGAATTGTTGATTGAAGACTTTGAAGAAGAAAATCAAAATAGGGTATTCTACAAATGTTTAGATAATGAATTTTTCGTAGATGCACAAAAAAGTTGAAAAGGTTCGTACTTTTATTATGGTTTTGCCTCATATTGCTTGAAAAGTGGCTTTATTCAATCCAAAAATAAATTGCTGACAAACGAAAGTTTTAAAAAATAATAAAGTTTAAATACAAATAATAACCAAAGACTTTGACCAAATAAAAAGTCCGTTAGATAATTTGGATACTTGCCTATGATTCATAATGTTGAGCTAGAAAAAAGTATTTTTCAATTATCAGAAAAACCTGTCTTAACAAAAGACAGAACTAAGATTGTTACTTTGATTAGCTCTACATGAGCTTTAGCTGCAAATCTATTCTGACATAATTAAATTTATAATAAAAAATGCAAGACTGTAACATATTTGAAATTTGGGAAGATTACAAATCTTCATTACTTGGATACATTCAAAAAAGAGTGAATAATAACGACGATGCCAAAGATATTTTGCAAGAGGTTTTATTAAAATGCTATCAGTTTTGTTCGAAAGGAAAAACTGTGCTACACTTAAAATCGTGGCTTTACAAAATAACCCAAAATACAATTATTGACTTTTACAAAAAAGCTAATAAAAATATGCCGTTTGATATTGACCCAATATATGAAGAAAACGAGCAGTCACTTATCGGGGAAGCATCTGAGTACGTGAAAGCACTCTTAAAGCTTCTTCCTGAAGAATATGCTATTCCACTTTTTATGTACGACCTAGAAGAATTTGACCAAAAAACAATTTCTGAAAAGTTAAATTTATCGCTATCAAATACAAAAGCACGAATTCAAAGGGGTAGAGTAAAACTCAAAGAACGTTTTTTAGAATGTTGCAACGTAGGTTTTGATGATAAAGGCGAAATGATAAGTTTTGATATTAAACCACAATGTAAAGAACTTCAAGCAGAAAAAAAGCGGCTTGAAAATGTTTCTTAATTTTTTGCATCCTTTTTGTCAATCCAGGCCTTAGATTCAATTTTAAAAGTACCCAAAGATTCAGTTATAAAAAAGACGTAATTATATGCAGTGGGATTTAAAAGAAAGTATATGATTGAACACACTTAGGGCTTTATTATAATTAATGTTGATAAGCAATTATATCGATGAAATGCACCAACCCTTTTACCCGCTCTATTGCAAAATTAAACTTACAGCATTAGATACAATATTTAGCAATTATCTTTCTCCATTCAAAATTCTTTTAAATATAGTTTCAACAGATGTCAAATTAAAAAATATTTAGGAAGAATGTATTTTGAACCTTTAAAAATCACTGAAACTTTCAACGGTGCTAATAATTTTATCTTATTTATACATACAGCCAACTCTCCCATTCCGCAATGTACTGATAAATATACAATAGGCTTTAGTCTATCTCAAACAACGGGTAAAGCAAGAGAAATGATAACAGATATTGAAATAAATGGATTTTATGTGATTAAAAATAAATTATTGACTTTTTAAAGAAAATGCTATTTAGATTGAGAAAATATATATTTTAAAATAATTTTTATTTTTTATTCTGATGTGGGCAAATACTTAGTAAAATCAA
>NZ_CALCZQ010000045.1 GCF_937903345.1 uncultured Emticicia sp.
ATATAATAATAATTAATAAATTCAACGAATTAAATAAGCAATAAAAAAAACCTGTAAGTATATTGCTTACAGGTTTTTGATATTTAACGAATAGATTAGTTTGCTATCATAATTGCAGGTCGTTCTCCGATCAATTTATTATGTTTTTCTGCAAGTTGAGAAGCTTCGACGTATGAACTTGCTTCTGCAGCAACAACTTTCGAAAATTCACCTACTTTCACAACCATCGGAGAAAATCCATTCTTACTAAGAATAGATTGCAACTTTTCTACGTTTTCTAAACTTTTAAAAACACCTGAAACAATCAAATAACGTTTATTAGTATTATTTATTGTAGAAACAACATTATTATCATTTGGTCTTAAAACAGGTTTAGTTATTTCAGGTTTTGTTTCTATTTCTTTCGGCGAATCCTCAATTATAGCAAGAGGTTTTGAAGGTTCAGGATTAAATTCTGTTAAGCTTAATGGACTTTCTTCAAAGTTTGGCTTTATGATTTCTGAATCTATAATAGAAGTTTTCGAAGCTGCTTTTTGAACCACTTCATCTTTTTCAGGAAAATAGTCTAAAGGATTAAAACTACTTTTGGCGGTATCACCACTGCTTTTAGGGCTCAAGAAAAGTACTACAAATAAACCAATTGATAAAAGTAAAATGGGAATAGAATAAAGTGCGTATGTCCAACCAGTTGATTTTACAATAGAAGTACTCGAATATGATGATTTATGAATCAAAAGTTCATCTGCATCATCTTCAAAATTTTGACTATAAGTATATTTTTCTTTCGCAATCTTTCGAGGAAATAAACTATCAAACCCAAAACTTTCGCTAAAAAAATTATTTGTTCTATCTGGTTCGAAAACCAAACTATTTTCTTCGTTTAATACAAAATCACCAACTTTATCAAAACTAAATATTTTTTTATTAGCTAAAGAATCTTTTATATCAGTCACGAAAGATTGTATTTTTCGTTTCGCTTCATCAATCGTTACACTCTCACGACGAGCAATATGTGTAGCTAATAAACCATCATCTTGTTTTAAAACACCATTGAAAGCGATTCTTTTTTGTGGTGGCATTAATGATCCACTAATTTCATTGAAACTTGAAGGCAAATAATTTGCTATAAACGCACCAAAATTTGGTACGGTCACGTAATCGTGCTCGTAAAGTAAGGTACGGATATGGTCAGCAACTGGTCTCATAAGAGAAATTATAAATTTGGAGTCCTTTATTATGCTAAGTTAAAACGAAAAATTGACTCCTACAAGAAAATTTAAACCTTGTTGTGGATAATAAAGATAGCGTTCATATTTTTTACCTAAAATGTTGTTTAATTTCACAAAAGTAGTGAAACGTTTCCCAAACAGGTAATCAAATTCGGCATTCATATCAAAAATACTTTTATTCGTTACAATTAAATTTGTTGTTGGATTTTTGGCAAAGGTGGTTCCGATATAAACTAAATCCAAGTTTGCTATTAATCTATCTGAAACTATTAAAGTATTTCCCCATCTTACGGTTAGGAGTGGACGATGGAAAGGTTTTTCGAAGGTTCTTCTTTGGTAATGATTAATTTCGGTACGAAGATATGTACGCCAGGTTTGTGCCAGTTGATAATTTAATTGCACATTTAAATTTACATACTGTGTTTTTAAACTATCGTATAAAACAGCAAATTTAGCAGTATCGGATAAAATTTCGTTAGCTTTGGGAGCGAAGTTGTTAAAATAGAACAAGTTTTTATAATAACCCATTGAGCCTTTAAAATTGAAGCTCAGCCCAGAAATAATGTCGCCTTTCCCACCAACATAATATTCTTGTAATTTTTCTGTATTCAATAGTTTGGTCTGAGGTTTTAGATACGGATTTTCGGTTAATAAACTACCGAGTGTATTGCGAACAATATTGCCGTCATAACCAGCAAAAACATAAATCAAGCTTGGGAATTTGTAGGTAAGTTCAGCAGTTGGGTATCCTGTTGTTCGATTAATTTTCTTCATTTCATCAAATTCATTTATTGCTTTATAGCCAATTTTTGCCCCAAAACGATTTAGATTTACTTTAAATGATGGTTCAATTCTAAATAAATTTCTTTTATCAACTTCGGCATCACTTCTTTGTGCCATGTTGGCATCGGCATTAACTACAGCAATAAATTTATCTTTGATAATTGGAAAATAAGCATTGAAAGTTGTTGTCCAATCGGTTTCCTGAGCAGAATAATTATCTTTTAATGAACGAATATTTGTTTTTAAAGCATAATCGACTCTCGAATTTGGTTCTATATTTTCAAATCCTACATTAAAATTTAAAGTATTCAGAATTTGGAGATTTTCTTGTCTATCGAACTCAACTCGTGGACGCTTATAACCATAAAAATAAAATTGGTCACGATTATATGAAAGACCGCCATTTACTTGAAATTTTTCGGCTAAATATTTACCTGTTAATTCAGCCTTATCATACATATTGGCTGAATTTTTATCATCAATTGGGCCTCTAATTGTTGAGTTGTGCATCGCATGTACACCAAATATCAGGTTGTTATTTTGTGCCGAATTGACGAATAGTTCGCCAAAAAATCTACCAAAATTTCCTGCTCCAAGACTTAAATAATTATTATATTTTTCCTCAATATCTTTATTTTTCCCTCCATCTGGAGAAACTACTGATGGATTAAATTTAACCTCTTCAATACCTTTTAATTTACGGTCAAAGAAAGAATATTTCATTTGTCGGTCTTCTGGATTGATTTTTACAGGAGGTATTTTTTCAAAGACACGATTAGCTGGTGGAAGTTCAACCTTTCGATCTTTTGTAATGATGATGTCATCATCTATTTGTGCAAAAATACTTGTGCTTTTTAATGAAATTATGCCATAAATTGACAAAATCTTAAAAATTTTAATTTTATTTAGCGGCAACGAATAATTTATTTTTAGATAATTCATATTTTTAGTTTTTTTAAGATTACCCACCTAACTTATTGATATTGAGATCTTATAAAATAGGTAACCATCAGTCTATTCTTTATTTTCAATGTCTTTTAGTTTCTTTTTTGCTGCATCGATTGTTTCTGGAATATCAGAGTTTTCTATAACAGATTTGAGGGTTGCTTTTGCCATAAAATAATCGTTCATGCCAATATAATTGTCGGTAATAAGTAAGAAACTTTTTTCGTACCAATAAACAAACTCCGAGAAATCTTGGGCTAACTCTTGCAATGTTTTAATGGACTCTTTGTATTTTTTTGATTTATATTGTATATCTCCAATAAAAAACTTTGCCTCCGCTCCATTATTATCTTTAGCCATTGCAATTGTTTTCTTAAATTCCTCTTCTGCTTTGGGATAATCATTTTTTTGCATAAATGCTTTACCAAGTTGAAGTTGAGCTTTATTGGTCGCTCCCATTACGATACTTCCACCGTTGTTTATTATTTCACGGCAAAAAACTATTACAGAGTCTTGATTTCCTGTAATATAATAAGTGTCTGCTAAACCTTGCCAAGCAGTAACAATATCTCGCTTATTTTGTGACGAAAACAAAACTGTTCTGAAATTTGTGATTGCATTTCGATAACTCTTATTTAAAACTTCAATGGCCGCTGCTCTTAAGGCAGATTTGGTCACGAATGTCGTACGATTTTCAGCAACTACTTGGTAATAAAATTTCAAAGCATTTGGTTTGTCATTCGAAATATAATAAGAATCAGCGATATAGTATTTTGCTTCAAAACTATTACTACTATTTGGATAGTTTTTGATGTATTTTTGAAATGCGACGACAGCTTTATCGTATTTTTCGTTTAAATAAAGATTTTTTGCTGATTCATATTCTAGATTTTCCACAGAACCGTTCTCTGGGTTTCCTTTTTTGTACTCTTCAACAACTGTTGAGAAATCTTCTGGACGGCCAACAGAATTTAAACTTTCTTGTAATCCTAATAAAGCATTATCAGCTTCATCAGAACTTCCGAAACGTTGTAAAATAATTTTATAATCAATAATTGCCGATTCAAAGTTTTTCATATTTGAGTATGCCAAAGCTCTTTTTGCTAATGCTTTTGGGATTAAAGAACTTTTTGGACGCTCTCGAAGCATCTTACTTAAAATCGTAATGGCATTTTGGTTATTCCCTTTATCAAGTTCCAAAGCACCATTTTGATATAGGGCATCATCAAATAAACGAGAATTGGGATATTGAGCGGAAAGTTTATCAAAAAGTTGTTGAGCTTCTTGATTTTTACCCAAAAAGGTGAGCGTTAGAGCCTTTTGGTACATAGCATAATCTATTTCAGTTTTGTTTTCTCTGATTGCTTGATCGTAATAATTAATGGCATCATTATAATTCTTAGTCGCAAGGTTGCAGTCTCCAATCCTGACCAAAGCATCTTCAAAGTTTTGGCGACTACTTTCGTCTCGCTTTCCTTTCAATAACTCTTTGAAGTAATTACTAGCTTGTCTGTAATCTTTATTATTATAGTTTAAGTATGCCAAACCATAACGACTTTTTTGTTTAAAAACCTCATTTGAAGTTGTGAGTACATCTTTATATAAAGACTCAGCTTCGGGAGATTTCACTGCATAGGCAGCCTCAGCTTTCCAAAACATGGCATTGTTTTTCAATTCACCATCAATTGATTGCAGTAAGGATTTATCAAAATACAGAATCGAACGCTGATAACGTTCAGCATTAAAATCCAAAACTCCCTGATTATAACAAAGACGTTGATAAGCCAAATTGATTTTATTTGTGCGTTTCTTTAAACCTTCAATATAAGATATTGCCTGAGTATAATTATTTGAGTCAAACAAAACATCACTTAAGATCTCATTTACTTCATCTTCATACTTTCCATTTGGATAGTTTTTCAGGTAGTCTTGTAACTCATTGATCCCTTGTTGATTATTACCTAAATCAATTGAAACTTTAGCATAATTGAATTGAGCTTCTTCTTTAACCACTTTATCAAAACTGGATAATTTTGCTCTTTCAAAAGCCGCTGAGGCAGCATTTATATCATTAACTTTTAAAGAAGATATACCCAAATAATAGGCTGCTTGTTGACCAATTTCTGTATTTTGAAATGCAATTTTCTTGAAACTCTCCACTGCTTTATCAAATACATTGGTTTTGTAAAGGCTGTACGCATGGCGGAAAGTAACTTGATTCGATACTGAACCACGTTTGAAATTTTTAAATTTATCATAATACATTGCAGCCTTTACAAAATCATCCTTGAAATAGCAAACCTCTGCCGTTACTAAACAAATATCATCGATCTTTTTACCATTTGGTTTTTCGATAATGGGCTCAGTATAAGCCAATAATTCATCATTTTTCTTTTGAATATATAAAATATTGGCAATCCAATTTGGAATTTCAATACGATATGGATTCACATTCTCAACTCTTTTTAAATCGCTCAGTGCTGCATCAAAATTTTCATTTTTATAATTAATCACTCCAGCATAATAAGAGGCATGAGATTGGTAATCTGAAGAAACAACTTTTACCTCATTAAAAATAGGCAATGCAAGCAAGAAATTATTCTTTTGATAATAAGAAACTGCCAATTTAAACTTCATTTCAAGTGATTGTTGAGTATCACTAGAATATTTAGTTGCCTTTTCGAGATAAACAATCGCTTTATTATAATCTCTTTGGTCATAAAAATACTTTCCTAAATCATTGTAAATAACTTTTGCTTTAGGATGCTCAGAATGATTGACAACAAAACGCTCAATTTCAATATCAGCATCAATCGCCTTTGCATATACACCTGACAATGCAGAATAATATTCAGCATTCGTCAAATTAAACTCATTTTCTTTGAGTGTTTTTTCAGAGGATTGAATGTAATATTTGAATTCTTCACGCGAGGCTGTATAAACTTTTTTCTGAAAAAGTTCAATCCCTTTGTTGTAATGAAATTCGGGGTCGGTGTAGGCAATCGTATTTTGCGAATGCGAAAAATAACTAACTTGTAAGAAAGTACCAACAAGTAATGCGAAGCGTGGCCCAGTGGAAAGACGCCCTTGAGCAAAAAAATTTTTCATGGAATTAAGGATAGTAAAACAAAAACCAAGTTAGGCAAAAATATTAAATCAAACAGAATGCTAATTTTATATTTAAGAGAAAAATGAAGTAATTTAATGCAAAAAACGATATTTTTATAAAAAAATTGTTTTAACCGTTTCAACAACAGAAAAAAACTTAATTTTCAATGAAAAAAACTCCTTTGAGGCAACTCCCTTTATTTTTAATTTTCTTCTGGTTTAATTTATGCTATGCAAAAATCAATGAAGAAATCACTATTCCAAATACAAATATTTCCTATGAATTATCAATGCCTGAACCTTGGACTCATTATTTTGAGGTAATGATGACAGTTAATAATATTGAAAAAATTGATGCTATAAACAAAAAAGATTTTGTAGATTTCAAAATGCCCGTCTGGACTCCTGGTTCATACCTGATCAGAGAGTATGCCAAAAACGTAGAATCTGTGAAAGTTTCAGATGGTAACAAAGATTTGAAATTTGATAAAATTAGCAAAAATACTTGGCGAGTCTATGGTAAAAACTCAAAAATAGTTATCAGTTACAAAGTTTATGCTTACGAACTAAGTGTTAGAAATAGTTTTTTGGATGATTCTCATGGATATTTAAATGGTGCAAGCATGTTTTTATATGTACCCGAATTGAAAATGTCACCTTCGCTTCTGAGAATTAAACCTTATAAAAATTGGAATACAATTTCTACTGGACTCAAAAAAGTTTCAGAACAAGATAACATATATTTTTCTCAAGATCTTGATAATTTAGTAGATAGTCCGATAGAAATTGGTACGCACAAGGTATTATATTTTAAGTCATTAGGTATTCCACATGCAATTGCACTGTATAGCAATGCCCCTCTATTAGGCGATGAAAAATTAACAATAGAAACTTTTAAAAAAGTAACAGAGGCTGCGGCGAGCATTGTTGGTGAACACCCATGCGAAAATTACACATTTATAATACATCAATTGCCGGGTATTGGAGGTGGACTTGAACATTTGAACTCAACTACATGCCAGACTTCACCAAATTCTTATGTAAATGAAGAAACAATGAAAAATTCTATGAGTTTAATAGCACATGAATATTTTCATCTTTGGAATGTAAAACGAATCCGTCCAATAGCACTTGGGCCATTCGATTATGAAAACGAAAATTACACACACATGCTTTGGGTTTCAGAAGGTATTACTTCTTTTTATGAAGATAATATTTTACTGCGTGCTGGTATATATAAACCTGAGGATTACATTAAGAGAGAACAAATTGCAATCAGTGGAATAGAAAACCAAGAAGGAAATAAAATACAACCAGTTGCCGAAGCAAGTTGGGATGCTTGGATTAAATATTATAGACCAAATGAAAATTCAAGAAATAGTACAATTTCATATTATGATAAAGGCGGTGTTTTAGGTGCCTTATTAAACCTTTACATATTGGGAGAAACCAAAGGTCAAAAATCATTAGATGATGTATTTCGTTACTTATGGAACGAGTATTATAAGAAAGAAAAAAGAGGATTTAAAGATGAAGAATTTCAAAAAGCCTGTGAATTAGTATCGGGTAAAAATATGGAATCATTCTTTGATAAGTATGTATGGAAGGCTGAACCCATCGATTATAATGAATATTATAAATACGTGGGATTGTATTTGAGCAGAGAAACTTTAAATACTCCATTTTTAGGAATTACTTCTCAGAATGGGAAAATAACAGGTATTCAGAAAGGCACCTCAGCCTACGATGGTGGTTTAAATGTAAATGATGAAATTTTAGAAATCAATAATATAAAAACTGCTAACCTATCAGAAGCAATTTCAGACAAAAAAATTGGTGATGTAATACCAGTAAAAATAAAACGATTTGGACAAGAAATAAGTTATAATTTGGTTTTAAAATCAAATCCAACAATTAAATTTAAACTTGAAAAAATACAAAATTCAACACCCGAACAAGAATCCCTATACAAGCAATGGTTATTTATTAAATAATATTTCATACAATAGAAAAGCTCGCAATATAGCGAGCTTTTCTATTGTATGAAAGTTGAAAAAATTAATCTACAGAATCTAAAATCGATTCAAAATCATTAGCCATTGATTTAAATCTGGATACTACATTTATCATAAAAGTATCAACCAGCATTTCTTCAATTTCATCTTCTCCAGATACATCATATTCATTAACTTTGTATGTTTGTTCGTACATACCCGCCTCAAACTTTAAAATAAATTTATTGTTCCAGGCAAATAGTGAGACTTTGCAATAATTATTTGGTATTTCTTTTATAAATTTCACTTTCTAATAATTTAATAATTAAAGTACAATGTTACGAAAGTATTTTGGAATCAAAAAAACAATTTGACATTTTTAATAATACAAACTATATATAAATAATGAATACTACTTTTAATACTTTTAAATATATCTATATTGTTTTGCCTATTTATTTAATTATAATAGGTTGTAGTAGATCAGAAAAAGATACCGAACTATTTTTTATTCAAGGCAATGTAGCATACAAAAAAGGAAACTTTGAAGAAGCTATAAAGTTTTATACTGAAGCAATCGAAAAAACACCAAAATTTGCTGATGCATACAACAACCGTGGAAGAGTAAAACTCGAATTAGATAACATAGAAGGTGCAATACAGGATTTTGAAAAAGCAGTAACAATTGACGACAAATTTTACATGGCAAAATTCAATTTAGCTGAAGCCTATTCAAATACAAACAAATTAGAAGAATCTTTAACATTATTGAAACAAATTTCAAACCAATATAAAGATTCTTCATTTTACTTTGTTACGCTTAGCACTGTATTTATACAAAAAAATAACTTTACAGAAGCAAATTCAAATCTTATGGTTGCGATAAAACTAAATCCTAAAAATGACAAAGCATATACCAACATAGGGTATATGCAATACATTGATAAAAATTATGACGCGGCAAAACAAAACTTTGAGAAAGCGATCAACATAAATCCAAAACAAGATTTTGCACTTAACAATTTGAGTTTAATATATGCACAAAAGGAGGACTTCTTAAAAGCACTACAAATAGTAGAAAAAGCTATCGAAATGAATAAAAATGAAATATATCATAACAATAAGGCATTCTACTTATTGAACTTGGGTAAACTAAAAGAAGGAAAAGAAATATTAGATTTAATTAATGAAAAAAACAAAAAAAGTGCATGGACTTTCAGAAACTTAGGAGTTTACTATTATAAAAATAAAAATTTTACGATTGCCAACGAATATTTTTTAAAATCAGAAGAAATTGATCCGTCGGTTGAATTATTGAATTATTATTTGGGTTTAACACAACAAAACCTCAGTAACAAATCGAAGGCTTGTGAATACTGGACAATTGGAAAAAAGCTAAATGAAGCTAAGTCCATTGAAATGTTAACCAAAGTCTGCAAATAATTTTTTGTAGTTATTAAATACTTGAACGTTTTGAAAACCATCAACTTCAACTTCAATTACTACAGGTCGACTAGTTTTCTGATGCAGCAATTTTAATGCATTTTCTAAACTTATTTCGTCGAAAACTTTTTGATATTCTACATCATATTCTTTACACAAGTACTCAGCTGAAGAATTTTGTTTGGTTTCAAAATATTCACCCACTTCTGGCTGTTTATTTGAACCATCAATAATTCGAAAAATATTGCCACCGTGATTATTTATTAGAATAACTCTCAGATTATCAGGCAGATATGTATTCCAAAAGGCATTTCTATCATAGAAGAATGACATATCTCCAATCAAACATATAACAATTTTATCTGTCTTTAAAGCACTACCCAAAGCCGAACTTAATGAACCATCAATACCACTTGTGCCTCGATTAGCGAAAACCTCTATGTTTTTACCCTTTTCTAAACCTATGAGATTTGAATATCTTACTACCATACTGTTAGCTAGATGGAATATCGAATTCTCAGGCAGTTTGTCAAGTATATTTCTAATGACTTTAAACTCACAATATTCAATATTATTTAAAAAACTATTTAATTTTTGTTTTGCTTTTAAAGATATATTTTTCCAAGTTTCAAAATATTGATAATCGAATTCTTCTTCACCTTCTTTAAATCTCAAAAAGTCTAAATCTTCAAAAAGTTGTTTGAAAAAATATTCTGGTGAAACTTCAATCTTGTGAGTCAATGTCTGAAACGGGTCAATTAAATCTGGATTTTCTTGAATATGAAAATGATAAGTTGGTTGATTTTTACGAATGAATATTTTTAAATTTTTTGAAATAATTGACTTCCCACATGTTATCAATAAATCTGGTTTTAATTTATTTTTTAATACTTCATTCTCAGAAGACAAGAAAACATCCGCTAAAATCGAATCAATATTATTTACGTTTGAAATAATATCTGCAATAACAGGAATACACATTTCATTAGAAAGTTTTTCCAGTGATTCATTTAATTTGGAACTTTGACGATGTCCCACCACTATTAATTTATTTTCACAGCTTTGCCAAATCTGTTTAAAATTATTCCAAAACTGATTTGACAACTTTTTCTCAATTTCAACACGCTCAATAATTCTAACATTGCTGTTAAAAGTAATTTCTTCAGAAGCCGTTGGATAAAAAGGCTCTCGAATAGGAATATTGATATGTACAGGGCCTTTAGGTTGAACTTGGGTGAGATTAATAGCCTCGTTTATAATCCTTTCAATTTGCCAAACAGCATCAGCATTTAAATAATCAGCTGGTAATTCAAAACTTTTCTTTACATGCTTTCCATAAATCTCTCTTTGAAAAATGGTCTGCCCATCATATTGATTAATCCACTCAGCGGGTCGGTCTGCCGTCAGAATTATTAGAGGAATTTCTTGAAAAAAGGCTTCTGCAATGGCAGGTGCAAAATTAAAAGCAGCAGTTCCTGAAGTACAAACTAGTGCAACAGTTTCTCCTGTTACCTGAGCCATACCTAAACCAATAAATGCACCCGATCGTTCATCACTAATGCTAAATGTTTCAATAGCCGGATGGCGTACCATAGAGATTGTTAAAGCAGCACTTCGAGAACCAGGACAAAGGATAGCCGTTGTAACATTTTTTCTTGAAAGCATTTCTGCAATGTTATGAAGCGGTTGTAAAATTGCCATTTCAAAATAAAATTTATGAAAATAAACAAAAAAAGGCACGATAAACGCACCTTTTATAAAATAATTTTTAAAATAATTGAATCATTATTCAAATATTCAAAATAAAATCTTAACCTAAATAAGCTTTCAATGCTTTACTTCGTGAAGTCTGACGTAAACGACGTATAGCCTTTTCTTTAATCTGACGTACACGTTCACGAGTCAAATTAAATTTCTCACCAATTTCTTCCAGAGTCATGGCTTGTTCACCGTTCAAACCAAAATAATAAGTTATAACCTCAGCCTCACGTTGTGTCAAAGTTGACAAAGCTCTCATAACTTCTCTACGTAGCGAGTCGTCAATTAAACCTTGGTCAGGTTTTACCTCGCTGTCATTTTCAAGCACATCTAACAAGCTATTTTCTTCTCCTTGAACAAATGGAGCATCAACGGATACATGGCGACCAGAAATTTTTAAAGTATCAATAACCTCCGCAGCGGTAATTTCTAAAACCTCTGCCAATTCTTCTGGTGAAGGTTCTCTTTCAAATTTTTGTTCTAAGTCAGAAAAAGTTTTTGAAATTTTATTTAAAGAGCCAACACGATTTAAAGGTAAACGAACGATACGAGATTGTTCGGCCAAAGCTTGTAAAATTGACTGACGAATCCACCAAACGGCATAAGATATAAACTTAAAACCACGAGTTTCATCAAACCTTTGTGCTGCCTTAATCAAACCTAAGTTTCCTTCATTGATTAAATCGCCCAACGATAAACCTTGATTTTGATACTGCTTTGCAACCGAAACAACAAAACGTAAGTTTGCTTTTGTTAAACGCTCTAACGAATATTGGTCTCCTTCTCTAATTTTCTGTGCAAGAATAACTTCCTCATCGGGAGTTAGCAAATCTACTTTTCCAATTTCTTGGAGGTACTTATCGAGAGATTGACTTTCACGATTGGTAATTTGCTTACTAATTTTTAGCTGACGCATATCTTATTTTTAACGGGCAATAGCCCAACAGATTTCAATTATAACATAAAAAACTTAAAAACCTTGACCTATAGAACAAATAAAGTTTATTAAATGTTCAGCGTGTCAATTATCAGTTATCATTAAACAATTATTAGTTTCATGAAGAAACTGATAATTGTTAATTGATTATTGTCTTTCAGGTCTTGGCAAAAGGGCTTTTCTTGATAAACGGAATTTTCCAGTTTTCGGATCCACTTCAAGTAATTTCACTTGTAATTCTTCGCCGATTTCTAAAACACCATCCATACTTGGTAATCTTTCCCATGAAATTTCAGAAATATGAAGTAAACCTTCTTTTCCTGGCATAAACTCCACAAAAGCACCAAATGGTTGAATTGATTTTACTTTTGCATCATAAACTTCACCAACTTCTGGCGTAGCTACGATACCATAAACTCTCTTCTTGGCTTTATCCATACTCTCACCATTTGATGAGAATATTGAAACATAACCTTTACCTTCTTTTTCTTCGATTGTGATTGTTGCACCAGATTCACGTTGTATCTCTTGAACGATTTTACCGCCTGGCCCAATTACCGCTCCGATAAATTCTTTATCAATAACGATAGTAAACGCACGTGGAGTATGAGGTTTCAATTCTGGTCGAGACACAGCGATTGATTCTTTCATTTTTCCGAGAATGTGAATACGTCCTTGTTTAGCTTGCATCAATGCTTGCTCTAAAACTTCAAACGATAAACCACCTATTTTAATATCCATTTGGCAAGCTGTGATACCATTTTCAGTACCAGTCACCTTAAAGTCCATATCTCCTAAGTGGTCCTCATCACCTAAAATATCTGATAAAACTGCCCATTTTCCGGTTGAACTGTCAGTAATTAAACCCATTGCAATACCCGAAATTGGAGCTTTAATTGGAACACCTGCATCCATCAGAGCTAAACATCCTGCACAAACAGTCGCCATTGATGACGAACCATTTGACTCTAGAATATCGGATACGATTCTAATTGTATAAGGATTTTCAGAATCGGCTGGAAGAATTTTCTTTAATGAACGTTGAGCTAAATTTCCATGACCAATCTCACGACGACCAGCACCGCGATTGGGTTTTATTTCTCCAGTCGAGAAACCTGGGAAATTATAATGTAAATAAAATTTACTATACCCTGATACCATCACTTGATCAATAATCATTTCATCAAGTTTAGTTCCAAGTGTTGCTGTTGTTAATGATTGAGTTTCACCTCTTGTAAACAAGGCAGCACCATGAGCCGATGGCAAGAAATCTACTTCGCAAACAATCTGACGGATTTCGTCAAGCTTACGACCATCAAGTCTTGTACGCTCATCAAGAACCATATTTCTTGAAGCATAATATTGAATATCGCCAAAATAAGGTTTGATAAATTGCTTTTTGGCAGTGCGTTCTTCTTCTGTAAGTGAAGCAATAAAACTGTCGAGAATCTCACCAAACTTTTCTTTTCTTACCTCTTTTTTATTATTTCCTTCCAAACATACCGCATAAACCTTGTCATAAAGCTCCTTATTCATACGTTCACGTAGTTCTTCATCATGTGTTTCATGATTGTAAACACGCTTTTCTGTTTTGCCAACAATCTCACCAAATTCTTTTTGAGCATTTACTTGTACAATAATGGCCTCATGAGCAATTTTAATTGCTTCAATCATTTCTTCTTCAGTGCAAAGTTCTGCTTCGCCTTCAACCATTATAATATTATCAACTGTTCCTGCAACTATTAAATCTAAAGAAGCCGTTTTAATTTGCGTAGTTGTTGGATTTACAACATACGCACCATTGATTTTTGCTACGCGTACTTCCGAAATTGGGCCATTAAATGGAATATCAGAAACTGCAATTGCAGCAGAAGCAGCTAATGCGGCAAGGGCATCGGGCTGAATTTCAGCATCAGCTGAAATTAAAGTAACAATAACCTGAACCTCTGCATGATAATCTTCTGGAAAGATTGGACGTAATGCACGGTCAATCAATCGACTGATCAGGATTTCGTTGTCTGAAAGCCTACCTTCACGACGTTGAAAACTTCCTGGTATTTTTCCCGCTGAACCAAATTTTTCTTGATAATCAACTGAAAGAGGTAAAAAATCAGTTCCCTCTTTGTGCTCTTGAGCAGCAACTACAGTTGCTAAAAGCATTGCATTGCCACATCTCACCACAACCGAACCATCTGCTTGTCTTGCAAGCTTTCCAGTTTCAAGGGTAATCACTTTGCCATCGGGCATTTCGATGGTCTTAGTGTGAATGTTAAACATTTTTTAGTTTAATTAAGGCCACGTATCCGCTTTCGACGTGGTTGTTTATTATCCGAATTCCGCGGGGATAAAATTGAATATTTTGAAGATTTTTTTAAACAAAATATCAGGGAACACTCCGAAGAGAATTCCCTGACAAGTATTATTACTTACGAATTCCTAATTCGGCAATAATTGCTCTGTAACGAGTAATATCTGTTTTGAACAAATAATCGAGCAATCTACGACGCTTACCAACTAATTTCAACAAACCTGCTCTTGTCGAGTAGTCATGTTTGTGAGATTTCAAGTGTTCTGTTAAGTGAGCGATACGAAAAGTAAATAATGCAATTTGAGACTCGGCTGAACCAGTATCAGTCGCTTTTTTTTGGAAGCCTTTTTCAGCAAAGATTTCTTCCTTTTTGTCCGTAGTTAAATACATTTGATGTTAACTTAGATTAATAATTATGAAAAACAACTGCAAATGTAAGCATTTGTTTTCAATAAATAATGAAAATTGAAAACAAAGATTAAATTTGTTGATTTATTAACCTGAAAGTAAAGGAAAAAACGATTAACTCAACCAAAAATATAAACACTTATTATAAATGATTAATTTAAATAAATCGCTCAAAAAATTGGCCAACAAAAAAAGCCTGTCTCAAATGAAAAGGCTTTTTAAATAACAAATGTTAAAGTTAAGCTAAAAATTCTTTAAGATTTTTTAATTCAAAACTTATTGTGACGAAGAAGAGATTCGAACTCTCACAGGCTTTCGCCCACTACCACCTCAAAGTAGCGTGTCTACCAATTTCACCACCTCGCCTTTTATTATCTTTATTCATTTTCACAAATCTAAATAAGGTCCAAGATTTTTCCAAATATTTATTTTTGTTTATAGTTTAAAGAATAAAAGCCTCTGTTTGAGAGGCTTGTGTGATCCCGCTGGGATTCGAACCCAGGACCCATACATTAAAAGTGTATTGCTCTACCAACTGAGCTACGGAATCTTTATATTTTTGATTTAAACATATAACATTTAAACAGATATGAAAGTAATTTGTTTTGTATTAACTTTGTTTTTCCGTACCAATGTTTTTAAATCGTGGTGCAAAATTAGTACTTTTAACAATACGATGCAAACATACTTTTTGAAATTTCTGAAAATATTTTTATTGCTTTTTACACTATTTACTCAAGTACTTGATAGTCAAGGACAAACAAGTTTAAATAAAAAAGCAGATTCTTTATTTACTCAAAAAAAAAATGATGAGGCAAGAAATATTTATAATGAAATTTTAACTAATAATCAAAATGTGAACCCCAAAGTTTATTTAAAACTTGCAAACATTTCGGAATCAAAAGGTGAATTTGTAAAAGAGTTGTACTATCTTAATCTATATTTTTTTAAAAAACCAGACGAAAAAGTTTTCGAAAAAATGTATTACGTTGCGAATGAAAATGGATTTAGTGGATATGAAAAAAACGATTTAAATTATTTTTTATTTTTTTATCGCCAATATTCAAATTATGTTTGGGGTGGTTTTCTTCTATTAGGAATTTATATTTTTACAGTATTGGTGTTGAAGAAAAAAAACAATCAGTTCTCTCCATTTAGGCATAAAATAATATTTTTAATTTATTTATTAATTTTGGCTAGTTTGATAAATCTACCCAATAATTATAAATCTGTTATCATAAAAAACGAAAAGGTATATTTACGTGACTACCCATCAGCAGCTTCACAGATTATTGGTACTATCGGCGAAGGAAATAGATTGAATGTTATAAAAACCGATGATATATGGTATCAGGTTTTATGGGAGGGTAAATTTTGCTACCTAAAAGAAAGTGATATTTGGATAGTTAAATAAAAGTGTGAAAATATTAATTTTAAGGGCTAAAATTTTGTATTCAAAGAATTTTGCTGGTTTGTTTTAGTGGTGAGTTTTTTTCTTTTGATAATGTAGTAAAAACTAGTTTATCAACTATCCTTGGAAACCACTTGTTAAGCCATACTGTTAATTTACCCTCGCTCGTCAGAATAACGGAACGTTTTCTTTTCTTGATAGCCTTCACAATGTGCAAAGCACATTCTTCTGATGACATCATTTTCTTTTCATCACGAACGGTTTCTTGACTAACCTCGCCTTGAGAATCAATGGCAGCAAAACGTATATTTGATGATGTAAATCCTGGACAGGCAGTCAGAACATTTACACCTGTCTTCATAAGTTCTGTACGGATTGCTTCGAGAAAACCATTTACTGCAAATTTTGATGCGGAATAACCACTTCGCACAGGCAAACCTCTAAAACCCGCAATCGAGGAGACACCTACTATTGTTCCTTTGGACTTTTTTATATAGGGCAAAGCCGCTTGAGTAAGATAAACAGTGCCAAAGAAATTAATATCCATTACTTTACGGATGGTCGCATCTATATTGGCATCTTCAAACATTGAACGCATCGTAATACCAGCATTGTTGATAACGATATCGATAGTACCATAATGATAAATTGCTTCGGCAACAATTCTTTTATTGTCATATTCTAAACTTGAATCAGCTACTAGGAAATGGTTTTCAATTCCTTGTTTTGAAAGTTCGTGGCTGGTTTGCTCTAATTTGTCGATATTTCTACCAGTAATAATCAATCTACAATGCTCTTTTCCAAGTTCAAAAGCAAGTGCTTTACCAATTCCTGACGAACCACCTGTAATGATTACAACTTTATTTGTTAGCATGGGAAAAATAATTTAAACAATAAATTATCACCAAAGATTGGTACAACTATATTTACTTTAAAATGCTTTTTATTATGAATTTGTTCCAATCTGAGATTAAAAACAATTAGAAAGAGATTAAAACTAACGAATCAAATGAATAAGCCCTTTATAAACTTTGTCTGTAAAAGTTAGTGCGTACAAAAAATCACCAGTTGGCTCATTTTCGGCAGTCCATTTGAAATTTCGATCTTTAGTAAAAAAAACAGTTTTGCCCCATCTATTAAAAATTTCGAATTTTTCAAACTGTCTTTTACAATTATCTTCGGGAATTGAACCTAAACTAAAATAATCATTTTTGCCATCTCCGTTTGGTGTAAAAGTATTAAATGGCTTTATTGGGTTTTCAATAACTGAATTATCTTTCAAAATTAATCTCACGCTTACTGAATCCTGCAATTGTAAACAGTTGTTATCCTTTGTGGCAAAATTAATGAAAAATTCTTTCGATTCTTTCCCTCCAAGCATAAAACAAGTTGGCTTCCAGGTGAATAAGCTACTCACTTCCCCTTTGCCATCTTTGTTCACAAACGACATCGATACATTTTTAAAATCAAAGCCTTTAGGGGTTCCTGTGAGTATAAGTAGTTCATTATCAATATCTTGTGAATAAACATTAAAAGTTAATTCGTTATTAATGTATGGATTTAAAATAAGTTCGACGTTATTGTTTGTTAGGGTAGTAAGGACTATAGGAGAATTATTTTGTTTTCCTCTAACCTCCACTGGCACTGAATAAAGAGTTTGAGAACTGACACCACACCGTTGGTCTTTTAAAATGAAATCTAAAAGCATTTGTTTTTGTTTGAGTGCTTCACAATTTGGAATAAACTGTAAGATAGAATTTACATTGCCAATACCTTGTTTTGAAGGAAAAACAAAACCATAACTTCCATAATTAAAATTCCGACCAATTAAACTTAAGCCTAAGGTATCATTATCAATGTCATTCCCAAAAACCGTAAATTTTAGCGTATCACCATAAGTTACTGTAGGATTTCCAAGCAGTGATGTTGTAATATTTGGCTTTGTGTTCTGATTTTCTTCTAACTGGACCCGCATTCTAAATGAACGATTTTGAGGAACTGGGCATCCATTATCACTAATATTTATAAAGAATTCGGCTGGAACATTATTTTTTGTGATAATACAATCATCCAAACAAAAAGTTGTTTTTAGCGTATCTTTAGAAGTGATCTCTACATTACTCGTAGAAGGCAATAAATTTTTTTTGACATCAATATTCATACCTTTAGCAGAAAGTGTTACTTTTTGCTTGATATCTGGGTCAGAATAAAATATATCAAAACATCGTTTTTCGCCCTTTCTAATAGTAATAACATCTGAGTCATTAAAAAATTTCTTCGAATTCTGAAGTGCAACCAACACATAAGGTGGCGAATTAAAACTACAATCAATCACCTTCAATTGAAAATCACGTTTCATTCGACCAATACGCTTTCCTTTTCGAAATTCATCAACCCTCACAGAAAAAACGTAAAGCCCAAGTTTATTAGGTTTTACGTTCAATACTCCAGTTTGGCTATCAACCTGTAACGGAATTTCACCTGGAATCACATTATTAATATTGATGCCTGTTACCCAAGAAGCCTCTTTATAATTATTACTAGGTAAATTAGAAGGGTTTGATTGAATTGTCGAAGAATTCCCTATCCAAGGAACAACTAAAGTATAAACCAAACTATCACCATCGGAATCGGCTGCACTAAAATCCATTTCAAAGTTTTGGTTGATACAAGCATAGTCAGCAATAATATCTCTAAAATGCGGTGTTGAATTAACAATTGTTACTGGGGCAAATTCAGTATAAAAGACCATCCCAACATTACTTGGGTTCTGAATATTGGTAATTATAGAATTTCTACAACAACGTTCCCATACAATCATATAGCCTTCAGGGTCCGAAAATTTATCAACTGAAAGGTTAATTGTATTACTGTATTTCATTAGTAAGGTCGATAAATCACCTTTTTGGCAAGAAGGATCAACATATTTTATCGGTTGCCGATACATCTGTGGACAGGTAACATCACCCATCTTTACTAAATCTTTCTTTCGATAGATTTGCAAAGTTATTGACAAATCTTCTGCGGCAGTACGACCATTTATGGCATCAAAATACAGGTTTAAAATAACCTGATGCGTGCCAGATCCTATTACTGGATTTTTAATCAGCACGACTTCGATTTCACCCCCAACAATATGGGAGGCAAAACAAAGTGAAGTTATAATTTGAAAAACAACAAAAAGGATAAGTCTTTTCATAACAAATAAGCTTCATATAGTATTATATTTACAAAAACTAAAATTGCAAGACAAATGTTGGATTTTGAACTTCAAGCTAAGTTAAATACTTTTGTGTATTAAAACTAAAGGGAAACCGTAAAATATACGATTCCAAAAGAAAAAATATAATGGGAAAAGTAAAGACATTTGTAATTGATTCGATTGTAGTTGAAAGCTTTGCCGCTGAAGGTAAATGTATTGCAAAACACAATGGTCAGGTAATTTTTATTGAGGGAAGCAATGTACATCCAGGTGATAGAGTAAAACTTTTTGTGAATAACAGGAAGAAAAACTATGCAGAAGCAAATGTAATCGAGATTTTAGAGTTTTCAGCCGATAGAATTGCCCCTCATTGTCAACATTTTGGTGTATGTGGAGGCTGTAAATGGCAGCATGTTCCTTATGAAAAACAATTAGAGCTAAAATTTAATCAAGTCAGCGATCAGCTTGCACGTATCGGAAAACTTGACCTACCTCCCATTAATCCAATTGTAGGTTCGGCAAAAACAGAGTATTATAGGAATAAATTAGAATATACTTTCTCCAACAGCAGATGGTTAACAAGAGACGAAGTTAATACTGGCGAAGACATGAGCAAGAATGCTTTGGGTTTTCATGTACCCAAACGTTTTGAAAAGGTCCTTCCGATTGAAAAATGTTTTCATCAGACTGACCCATCAAATGAGATTCGAAATTCTTTGAGAGATTTCGCTAATTTTAATAATTATACTTATTATGACCACATCGCTCACGAAGGTTTCTTGCGAAACGTCATGATTCGCACCTCAACAACTAGAGATTTAATGGTAATGGTACAATTTGCTCAAAATAATAAGCAAGAAATTGAGGCAACAATGAACCATTTGCATGTAAAATTTAAGGAAATTACCTCTTTAAATTATATTTTAAATCAAAAAAGAAATGATACATTTTTCGATTTGGAGGTTCATACTTATGCTGGAAAACCTTATATCGAGGAAAATATGGAGGGTTTGATTTTCAGAATTGGGGTGAAATCTTTTTACCAGACTAACTCCGAACAAGCTTATGAATTATATAAAATCACAAGAAGTTTGGCAGGATTGACTGGAGAAGAATTGGTTTATGATTTATATACTGGTACGGGCACAATTGCTAATTTTGTTGCAAAAAATGCAAAAAAAGTAATTGGTATCGAGTATGTTCCAGAAGCAATTGAAGATGCAAAAATCAATTCAGATGTGAATGAATTGCATAATACGATTTTTTATGCTGGAGATATGCGTAAATTTTTAACAAATGAATTTATTGCTCAACATGGCAAGCCAGATGTCGTAATTACTGACCCACCTCGTGCCGGAATGGACGAGGCAGTTGTGAGAACCCTTATGGAAGCAGCACCAAAAAGAATTGTTTATGTAAGTTGTAATCCAGCTACGCAAGCAAGAGACTTAGCAATTCTAAGCGAAAAATACACGATTTCTGTTGTTCAACCGGTGGATATGTTTCCACATACCCATCATGTAGAGAACGTGGTGAGACTGGATTTGAAAAATCAAAATTAGTCGATTAACTTTAATAAAGAAAAATCTTAAATAAGCTTTATTGAGGATTATAAATCAGGGATTGTTGAAAGTTTGTAGCGGCAATAAAAACATTCAACAATCTTCCATTTACAATCCTCAATCTTTAATCCTTTTAACTTTCCTTAAAAATTCTTATTACTTCAATCCTAATTCCTCAACAATATGTATTGTTTTGGTATTCTTTCGTGTTCTAAAGGCAATTTCTGGTTTATAGCCAACGGTGGTCTTGGCATAGTAGCCAGTACCATCGTAAGGTCGTTTTCTTGGATTCTCTTTGCAAGCATTTGAGCAAGCACCTTCCAGTTCATGACCACATTTTTCGCAAATTGGTAAATGTTCATTACAATCAGGATTTGCACAATTTACCATTCTATCCGAATTTGTTCCACAGATATAACATTTAGAAATAATAGTAGGATTTACAGAATTTACTTCTGTCGTAAGTCGATTATCAAAAACGTAGCATTTTCCTTCAAAATCTTCGCCACCTTCTTCTAAACCATATTTAATAATTCCGCCGTGTAGTTGATAAACATCAGAGAAACCTTGTGAGAGTAAATAGGCACTAGCTTTTTCGCACTTGATTCCGCCAGTACAATAGGTTACAATTTTCTTATCTTTAAAATGAGCAATTTCGTTCACATGGTCAGGTAATTCTCTTAGATTTTCAATATCGAATGTTATTGCACCTTTAAATTTCCCAACGGAATGCTCGTAATTAGATCGCATATCAACCAAAACGACGTTAGGGTCACTTTTGAGCAATTCCTTAAATTCAGCGGGTTTAAGATGTTTACCAGTTTGCTCAAGCGGATTAACGGGCAACTCTGAATGTACTATCTCTTTTTTGATTCTTACGTAAAGTTTTGTAAAAGCATGCTTGCTAACTTTTTCAACTTTAAAATCAACGTTTGCAAACCTTGTGTCAGACTTTAACCAAGTCATATATTTCTCAGTGTCACAGGACTTACCAGAAATGGTGCCGTTAAGACCTTCTGGTGCAATAATTATTCGACCAAGCAAGTTATTTTCTAGACAAAACTGATGATGAATGTCTCGATAATCCACTATATTTTCAATCGGACAATAAATATAATAAAGCAAAACCTGAAAATTTAGAGATGAGTGTTCTAAGTTTTCAGTAATTGTATTTGATTTTTTTTTCATTGATTTTCAATCTTTCAAGGTGTAAACTTGATTTGAACTATTGCAAAATTACAAAACATATTTTTTTATTCTATGATTTTTATCAGAATAGGTCTTAATTTGTAAATTAATTTTATGCTAACTCTAATAAAGTACAATGCACATTGCGATTACGGGCAATATAGGTGCCGGCAAAACCACATTAGCCACTATGTTGGCAGAATACTATGGATGGGAAGTATTATACGAAGCTGTTGATGGAAATCCATACTTGCCGCCATTTTATGAAGACATGGAAAAATGGGCTTTTCATTTACAGATTTACTTTCTTAATAGCAGATTTGAGCAAGTACTAAAAATAAAAGACTTAACCAAAGAAAAAACAATTATTCAAGATAGGTCCATTTACGAAGATGCATATATTTTTGCAAGAAACCTATATGAATCGGGGAAGTTTAACATTACTGATTATAACACCTATAAGAGTCTGTTCAATACAATCACTCAGGCAATTACACACCCTGATTTGATGGTTTATTTGAGAGCCGACCTGCCAAAACTTCAAAAACAAATTAGTAAAAGAGGAAGAGATTTTGAAAAAAATATTGACCCTGATTATTTGATTAGTCTTAATAAACTTTATGAAGACTTCGCCAATCTTTATACACATGGAAAACTGATAATTGTTGATGTAAATGAACTAAATTTTGTCGAACGTAAAAAAGATTTTGAACACATAGTCGAAATAATTGATAGCAATATGAACATGAGAACGCAAGTCAAAATTCAAAGTATTTAATAACAAAAAAAGCCATGAAATTTAACTTCATGGCTTTTTTGATATTAAATACTTACATTTTTGTTCGATTTTAAAAACTTCCTATTCTGCCATAGAGTTTTAAGTTTATCGAAATACACATCATAAATATCACTTTCAAACAATCTGGCATCATTAGTGGCTTTTGAAAGGAAATAAACTCCAAAGCCTAATAACACTATATCTGGCATCCATACACCTAATAGTACAGGCCAAATATCTTCTTTGGCATATTTATCTCCCAACTGCATCAACACATACATCAATATAAAAAATGTAATTGAAAGTAAAACTGGCATACCAAAACCGCCTTTTTTTATAATTGATCCAAGGGATGAACCAATCAAAAACATCACAAAACAAGCAAATGCCATTGTAAACTTATGCCATTTTTCGACTTCTGCTTTTATACCTTCACGTTTTTTAGTTTTAATAATATCAATCGTCGTAGAAAATTGGTCTCGGATGTTTTTTGCTTGTGAAACTGATGTCTCATACGTTTCAATATTTCCATTAGTTGTTTCTAAAAGTTTTAATTTTTCGTAAACCCACTTCCCACCAAGAATTGGTTTCTTTTCACGAGCAAATTTTGAGGTATCAATAGGATATTTCTTAAATTGAAAATTATAAATCTGGGTCGCATTGGTAATTTGAGATTTCAATGATTTTTCAATATCAATAGCGACAGAATCAACTTGTTCGTTTAATTGAGAAATATTTTTCATGTACTCGTGGTATTTAAACTGTGATTCGTCGGTTCTACGCATTCCGAAAGATTCAAGAGAAAAAACCATTTTATTTTGTCTAAAACTGTTTTTTACAAATTGTGTTTCGTCGTAATTCCCATCATTAGATTTATAATCAACGTAATTTGTACCATTAAAAAGTTCAAAAACTAAATATGTATTATCATACATCGTGTACATTTTTCCTGAGTCAGCGAGTGTGACATTTACATTTCCATTATTACTAGCATGATTGTATATTGTTACACCTTTAAGTGTTTTACCGTCTGAATATTTTTTTAATACCTTAATACTATATCCAGGAATTTCTTTATAAAAAATACCTTCCTTAACATTCAAGGTAACTTTTGTAGTTTTTACATCGTATAAAAGGCTATACCCTTTTAAGTTAGCCCAAGGATTGACTGTATTATTAAACCAAAGAGAAAAAACACTTACGCCAAATGCAAAAACCATAGCTGGATATAGTACTCTAGAAATAGGCACTCCAGCTGACTTAATTGCTGTTAATTCTGTATATTCACCCAAATTACCGAAACACATCAACGAGGCCAACAAAACCGAAAGAGGCAATGCGATTGGTACAGTTATGAGAGAAAAGTAAATAAAAAGTTTTCCAAACACATCATATCCTAAATCTTTACCAACAAAATCATTGAAATAAAGCATTAAGAAACGCATCAAAAAAATAAAAACTACCACACAGGTAGTTAATATAAATGGGCCAATGAAAGACCTTATCACTAAAATATCTATTTTTTTCATTCAAGACGTAATGATTTTGAAACACAAAATTCCAACAGGAAATCCATATTGACAAGTTCATTAAGTTTATTTAACAACATTACATTTTCAACCACCTACAATCTCCTTTAATTTATAAATCATATCATCCCAGATATCTTCCAATTCCTCAACATCATTATTATCTGAATTATCCGTAACTTTCAAAAATGTAGCATTAGTTAGTTCACTTTGTTCGAGTTTGAATTCAACAAAATTACCTTTTTGCTCATCTTTCAAAAAATCAAATTTTACAAGCTTATTAATACGTTGAACAGACATACGAGCTGGATGACTTTCATTATCCCAAATAAAATCAAAATTAGCGTCACTGGTAAATTTAACTTTAGAAGCAAACCATTGTTGCAAACCAGCAGGTGTACTAAAATACTGATATAAAACTTTAGGTGACGCCCTAAATTCGTATTCACGAGAAAATTTGAATTTTTCCATATTTCGTAAAATTTAAAAATACAACCTAAATCGAACTCGATTTAATCTTATTAAGTAACTATTCCAAGATTTTCTATAAACTTTTCGCAAACTTCAACTTGCACCAAATTCTTTTTTGCAATGTAAGAAAACTTTGTGTAATTTTGCAACATATTATTAAAGACAATAATAAAACTCGTATTTAATATTATAAAAATAATGCGGGATAGCTCAGATGGTTAGAGCGTAGGATTCATAACCCTAAGGTCGGCGGTTCGATCCCGCTTCCCGCAACACTCAAAGGGTCTCCTAGATGGGGCTCTTTTTTTTATGACCTTTTTACTACTTAATCTTCAAACTGGTTATTAGCACCACAACTAATGAAGGATTTCAAAAACTAATTTTTTAAGAATATCAATTTCTTTTTCTTCACCTGCTTCAACACCTTTTGACTTTAAGTCAGCAATTTTAATACAATGTATAACAAAAGCTAATTTTGATAAAGAATAATTTCGAGCAGCCGCTAAATAATCTTTTCCAAAAAAAGAATTTACCTTAAGTAGCGATGCAACTCCCGATTCAGATTTATCATTTGAACCATGAATCAACAAAACTTTGCTAAAAAAAATATATAGAATTGTCAAAATAGGTTGAATTGGATTGTCTTTTGGATTATTTCCAAAATACATAATTATTTGGTTAGCCTTCACTACATCTCTTTGAATCAAGGCCTTTTGCAATTCAAACACATTGTATTCCTTGCTTATTCCAACGTATTTTTGAATCGCATCAGCATCTATTCCATCACCGAGTTTCACATTCAAAATAACCTTTTCCAATTCACTAGTCAATCGTTTTAAGTCATTTCCAGTATGCTCTATCAATAATTGGATGGCTTTCATACTGATCTTAACTCCCCTACCATGACAATATGAAGCGACAAACTCAGGCAACTGATTATCGTATAATTTTTTAAAGTTTTGTAAAATACCTTTCTTAGCAAAAGTCTTAACCCAAGTTTTTCTTTCATCTTGAGCGTTAGAAAAACTTAAAATCAAAATTGTTGAAATAAGTGGATTATGTGCATAATCTTCAATGAGTTTCTGGTTATCTTTTAAATCAATACCTTGTATCTGATTAGCTTCCTTTACAATTATCAACTGCCTTTCAGCCATCATTGGAAAGCGGCGAGCATAATTTAATAAAACACCAACATTCAAATCCTTCCCAAAGAGTACAAATTCATTAAAACTTTTTTCGTGAACAGGAATTGCCAAACTTTGTATTTTTTCTACAATTTGTTCAATATAAAATTGCTCTTCGCCATGTAAAAAATACAAAGGTTTAATTGAATCCTTTTTGATTGATTTTAAAATATCTGACATTGAAGTATTCTAAATATTTAAATTATTATAACCTTTTTCGCTCAAAAACTGATTACATTCAAGCATTAGCTTTGGAAAAAATATACAAAATTTTTCATCAAACAACTGATAATTTATTTTCAAATCTGCTGTAGCTTTCTGCATATTCGACTCATATTTTGTTCGTCTTGAAATACTTAATAAGGCACGTTCGATTCCCCAAAATTCAGAATAATTATTGAGCCAATCATGTTTTATCATCGACTCAATCATTGGTTTCATTTTATCGGGTAATATCGACCAATGATTTTGAAAGGTGGTATATACCCTTTGCCGAAATTCATCAAAAGGTTCATTTGAATACTCTTGCCAATGAATGGCCAAATAGTGGTCAAAAAAAATATCAATCAAAACTGCAGCATATTTATGGTATTTTTCATAAAGAACTACTTTGCAATCGCTTACAGCATGATTCGTATCTGTGAAAGTATCAATAAGACGATGGAGTAAAATTCCATTTTTGAGTGTTTGATTATAAACTACATTTCTTTGATGCTCGATTCTTCCGACCACAAAATCTTCTAAAAGATTTCCTACCATGACTTCTTCATTTTTGCCGGAAAGAAATAAATGTGCCAAAAAATTCATTAAAATAATCTAAAATGTGTACGTTTGCGACAAAGTTAGAAAAATAACATCTATAAACTATCAAAAAATTGATTGATGAAAGTTGAAGCAAATAAAGTTGTAAAGATAATCTATGAATTAGAAATAGGAGACGAAAACAATAGAGAAATGCTCGAAATCGTGCAAGACGATGAGCCGATGGTGTTCATTCAAGGGATAAGCGGTTTACCAGAAGCATTTGAAGCCCAAATAAATGGTCTCCAAGCCGGCGATGAGTTTAAATTTTCGATCCAAGCCACTGAAGGATATGGTGATCCAGATCCAGAGGCAATTATTGATTTTCCGATTGAAAATTTCAAAATTGAAGAAGGTGAAATTCCGGAAGGAATGTTGGAAATTGGAAATATGATTCCATTTTCAAATGAAGACGGAAATAGAATGAATGGTAGAATTATAGAAATTACCAAAGATACCGTAATTCTAGACTTTAACCATCCATTATCCGGTCAAAATATGCACTTTTCTGGAAAAATTTTGGCAGTAAGAGAGGCAAGTGAAGAAGAAATTGCTCACGGACACGTACATGGTGAAGGTGGAGTAGTGCATTAATTAGTTTAGGATTAGTTATTGGGGAAATCGTGATATTAATCTTATTCCCCAATAACTGAATACAGCAAACTAGACACCAAACTGGATAACTTCCACACCAAATTTCCTCAAAAACTCAACACCTTCATCGTTTGGTATTCCTTTATATTGGGCATATGATTTTGCAAAGAATACCTTCTTGATTTTCATCGAAAATATTACTCTAGCACAAGCAATACATGGTGAAAGAGTAACATATAGTGTTGTTCCTTCAATATTTGCTCCATTTTTTGAGGCATAAAGAATTGCATTTTGTTCGGCGTGAAGTGCTAATGAACAACTACCTTTGGAATCACGTGGACAACCGTGAACCGGAAATTCTTCATCGCAATTGTGGGTCTCCGCAGGAGGCCCATTGTATCCTATTGAAATAATGCGAGTATCTTTTGTCAGCACAGCACCAACTTGAGCCTTAACACAATGTGAACGAAGGGCAAGGTTTTCGGCCAATTCCATAAATATTTCATCAAAATCTGGGCGTTGCTTTACAACTTTTTCCATAAAGTGGTAGTTACTTTGTAAAAAACCTAACAAAAATCATTTTTTGCTAAGAAAAAAATTAAAACGCTAAATTATGAAAACTTAATCAAACCATACGCCGATCGTTGGCTTTCTTTTTCTGTTCATTTCTCTTTTCCCACTTTTTGCCACAGCGAATATTCAGAACGACAGCATCATTAAACCACAAAGAAGAAATAGTTCAATTATGATTACTAATCTAAAAACTACTGAACATAACTCTATGTGAAAAGTACTTATGGACAGCCATTAATGAAGAGGCGTATGATATTTGGTAATGTGGTACCTTATGGAAAACCTTGGAGAACGGGGGCAAATGAAGCTACAGAAATTACTTTTACAACAAATATTCAAATTGGAGAATCGGTATTAAACTCCGGAACTTAAACTCTATTTTCGATTCCAAATAAAGATAAATGGACAATAATTTTACATTCAGAACTTGGCCAATGGGGCGATTTTGAATATGATGCAAGAAAAAATATTCTAATTTAGGAGACAACAGTAAAATACAATTACGAAATGTACTAAGGTTTTATTATTAAATATGAAGAAATAAAAAATGGATTTAATACGCTATTATTATGGGATAATGTTGAGGTTACTGTGCCTATTCAAAAATTTGGAGACTTAAATAAATACTTAAAGAGGAAGTCTAGAAGAGGTTAGTAGAAAACTAATTTCTTTTGGACAACTTGTAGTTTTGAGGTAACCCTAATTATATAAACTCCAGGTGTTATATTTCCTTTAGGTAGGGTAATAATTGTACTTGGCAAATCTTTGTAAGATTGGTTATAAACTTCTCTGCCAAAAATATCTCGAATTACTAAGTCAAAGTCCTGAAAATCAGGCAGTAGTACTTGAAATTGAGAACTTGAAATAGGTAAAGGATTTTCAAAATTTACTTGTAATACATTTGATGGTGGCAATTGAAACTTTGCATAATTCAATACCCTTTTGCGACGTTTACTAAGGTCAAGTGCTGCTCTTATGCGTTGCTTTTGCCCTTGTGTAAAAATATTCATACAGGAATCTGGAGAGTAATCCATATAGTTTTCAATCATATTTCGCGTACGTATTCCAGTACAATTTGAAAAAACATCAATACATAAAGCTGAAATATTTGAGGTAGTCGTCACGGGAGTATCTGCAACATAGTCAGTTCCACAGCGTTGGTTACCCCAAGTATGATATAAACCCATCCAATGCCCAATTTCATGAGTCACGGTTCGTCCAAAACTATATAAACCAAATTTGTTAGTTCCAATTTTTCTACCAAAAACAGTGTAATCAATAAAAACACCATCTAATCTTTCATCAGAATCTAGATCCAAACCTTCAATCGTTTCAGAAAACGGAAATTCCCCATATCCTATAATACCCGAACTCAAAGGTGCGACCCATACATTGAGGTATTTGTTGCTATCCCAATAAGATAAATTTGATATTGCTTGTCGCTCATTATCATTTACAATATTGAAACTTGTTTTTGGAGAATACACTCTTTTTATACCAGAAGATGGATTTCCAGACGGGTCAATATTTGCTAAAAAAAACTCAATTTCTACATCAGCTCCAACCGGATTATTATTAAATCCGGGCGTCCCTTCTTTTTTACGATAATCTTCATTGAGTACCTTTATTTGTGAATAAATCTGTTCGTCAGTAATATTACTTCCTGCAATTAAGCCATTAATCTGATTATGAATAACATGCACTACAACTGGTATTCTAATAATTTCAGCGGCAACCCGAAATTTCTTTTGCAAGTTTATCTGATTTTCAAGTTCTTGTTCATATCTCATTTTTCTGATTGAATATTGAGCATTGGAAGTCTTAGCAACTGAATCACAGAATTCATTCGCACAGGATCGTACTTTTTGTGCCAAAGAATCCAAAAATAATGTGGCAAAAAATACTGAGATAAAAATTTTTTTCTTCATAAATTAATAGACGAAGAGAAGAATAAAATTGGTTGCAAAACCGCCCAAAACGTTTTAATTGCCTTCAGCCTTTTCGTAGGCTTTTAGTATATCCCTAACCAATTTGTGTCGAACAACATCTCGATCATCTAATTCGATGAAGCCAATTCCTTTAATGTCTTTTAAAATATGCAAGGCTTCATTCAAACCAGATTTTTGTTTTATTGGCAAATCTATTTGGGTTTTATCACCTGTTATAATTGCCTTTGAAAGCGGCCCCATACGAGTTAAAAACATTTTAATTTGCATTGGAGTAGTATTTTGGGCTTCATCAAGCAAGATAAAGGCATTATTGAGTGTTCGTCCACGCATGTAAGCGAGGGGGGCAATCTCAATCGTTCGATTTTCTATATAAAACTTTAATTTCTCTGACTGAATCATATCTTCAAGAGCATCATAAATTGGTCTGAGATATGGGTCAATCTTTTCTTTCAAATCGCCAGGCAAAAATCCAAGATTTTCTCCAGCTTCAACTGCTGGCCGAGTTATTATTATTTTTTTTACTTGCTTGTCTTTTAAAGCTCTGACGGCTAATGCGACGGCTGTATATGTTTTTCCAGTTCCAGCCGGACCTGTCGCAAACATTATATCAAAGTTCCGAGATGCTTCAACCATCCTTTTTTGATTGGCTGTTTTTGCTTTGATAGCATTCCCTTTTGTCCCAACCAAAATTGTTTCATCATCAGGTGTTAGGTGTGTTGCCGAATCAGAATCTTCTTTTATATAATTTTTAACTTGATCTATAGAAATACGATTATATTTTCGCAAATGTTCAATCATCGCTTCTAATACATCAGAGATTCGATTAACCTCTTCAGTATTGCCTTTTATCAATATCTGATTTCCTCTAGAAATTATCTTACTCATTGGAAATGCTCCAGCAAGTTCTTTGATATTGACGTTTTCTACCCCAAGAAAATCAGTTAATGAAATTTCTTCTTCTAATGTAAATACTTTATCTGTCAAAATAAAAAATATAATGTTTAAATAATGTGAGAAATTAATTTTAGCGACCCAAATATTGGCAATAATGATTTCCATTTGTTTCCCAAAGGTCAAAAATTATTCACAAATTTGCTTATTTTTCCACAAAAAAAACTCTAATCTATAATTATTTATTGATTATCAGTGACTTACATCTAACACACATGATGTTTAAAAACAGATCGGTATTTTTAAACACCTTTTTTCTTCTTAACATTGTATTAATATTATGGAAAAAACCTATCAAAATAATCCTACTGGTGGTGAAAACAACCAAAGAGGTTTCGGAAAGAATCTTTTTTTAGAAAGTTTCCGGAACGAATCGGGCAAACTACCCCCTCAAGCCATGGAGCTAGAAGAAGCGGTATTGGGTGCCTTAATGCTTGAAAAAGATGCTTTAACTTCAGTTGTAGATATTCTTCAACCATCAAGCTTCTACAAAGAAGCCCACCAAAGAATTTACAATTCGATTCTTCAATTATTTGGTAAATCAGAACCAATTGACATGCTAACAGTTACAACTCAGTTGAGAAGTAATGGTGAACTTGAATTTATTGGTGGAGCATCATATCTGGTAAAATTAACAAATAAAGTTAATTCGGCAGCGAATATTGAATTTCATGCACGTATTATTACACAATCTGCTATCAAGCGTGATATGATAAAAATTGCGGGTGAGATTCTGAAAGATGCCTATGAAGATACTACTGATGTATTTAATTTATTAGATAAAATTGAACAAAACTTCTTTGAAATTTCTGAAAGAAATATTCGAAAAAATTATGCAGATGCAAGCACAATTATGCGTGCAACCATTGAAGAGTTAGAAAAAAAGAAGAATAATAAAGATGGGCTCACCGGTGTAGCAAGTGGTTTTACGGCACTTGACCGAATCACGAGTGGTTGGCAAAATACCGAACTTACAATCATAGCTGCAAGGCCTGCTATGGGAAAAACTGCATTTGTGGTTTCTGCTATGCGAAACGCAGCCGTAGAATGGGGAATTCCTGTAGCGATGTTTTCACTGGAGATGTCTGCAACTCAATTGATGCTTCGTTTGATTTCGGCAGAAGCTGAAATAGACAGTAACAAACTGCGAAAAGGAAAACTAGAAAATCATGAATGGGTTCAACTTCACCAAAAAATAAAGAACCTGTCTTCAGCTCCAATATATATTGATGATACCCCCGCCCTATCAATTTTGGAAATGCGTGCTAAGTGTCGTCGATTGAAAGCTCAGTTTGACATTGGCTTAGTTATCATTGACTATTTGCAATTAATGACCGCGGAGAGTGGTGGCGGAGGAAAAGGAAATCGTGAACAAGAAATTGCAGCAATTTCGAGGGCAATGAAAAACCTTGCAAAAGAAATCAATGTGCCTGTAATTGCTCTTTCACAGTTAAGTCGTGCTGTTGAGACTCGTGGAGGTGATAAACGTCCGCAACTTTCCGATTTACGTGAATCGGGTTCAATTGAGCAAGATGCCGATATGGTCATGTTTTTGTATCGACCAGAATACTACAAAATAACACAAGACGAACAAGGAAATTCAACAGAAGGAATTGGCGAAGTAATCATAGCCAAAAACAGAAGTGGTGATGTTGATACTGTAAAACTCAAATTTATAGGTAAATACACCAAGTTTACTGACTTGGATGGTTTTTATACTCCACTTCCTGGACAAGATAATTTTGGTGATTTTAATGCACCAAAACCAATAAATACTGCTAGTGCATTGGATAATTTTGAGAAAAACGTAGCCCCAAACATTGGTACAGGAGGAACTGTAACACTTGGTAGCAAGGCGAATCAACCAAGAAATTTGGATGCAGAAACTGATTTTCCATTCTAACGATAACAAATCTTTTAAATAAATGATTGGTGTATTTGATTCTGGAATTGGCGGATTAACTTTATTACATGAAATTATTAGACAATTACCTAATGAGCAATATTGTTATTATGCCGATACTGAAAACGTACCATATAGCACCAAAAGTGAAGAACAAATAAAAGAATACGTAGCAAATGCAGTTAATTATTTTCTACAACGAAAAGTAAAAACCATTGTCTTGGCCTGTAATACTGCTACCAATGTTTGTATTGAAGATTTACGGAGTAGATTAAATTTACCGATTATTGCAATACAGCCAGCTGTAAAAGTTGCCGTTGACCATGATAAAAGTAAACTAAATTCGCAAAAAAAAAACATTTTAGTCTGTGCCACTCCAATCACTTTACGTTCGTTTCGATTTCAAAAATTGATCAATTCACTTAATGCAGATAGGATTGTTGAAAGAATGGCTTTGCCAGAATTAGTTAAACTCGCCGAAAGAGAAGAATTTGGGCAACCAGCCGAAGATTATATTAAGGAAACACTCCAACAAATTGATATTTCAAAATTTGGTTCAATAGTACTTGGTTGCACACATTTTACTTATTTTGAACCAATATTTTACAAATTGGCTCCAGAATTAAGTCTTTTTGATGGCAATGAAGGCACAGCTCGGCATCTAAAAAACATATTGGAAAAACTAAATTTAATATCTCTTAAAGAAGAGACTCCATGTTTAATTGAATATATAGAATCTGGGAAACCTTCTAAAAACCTTGAGCGTTTTCAACGTTATATTGATCGAATTGAAAAATTAACCTAAATTTTTTCGCATCATAAAATCATCTATCCAAAATTCCCTATATTGAATATTATTTTATAATTTCAAAAACAACATTTTTTTTAATCGAACTTTATAGCAAAGGTTAAAGATCAAATCTACATTCCTCCTTCCAAAAATCTTCACATTTTATTGATTAATGTGTTTTTTTTAAAATTAGAATAAAATACTTTTTTTGTTCGAAAGAATCCTTTTTATTAACAATTAATATTTAGCAAATAACATTACATTATCTGATAAATACTGCATTATAATGCTTAAAAATTGTTCAAATTCTCTGCTAAAAAAACTACCGATTTAAATTTAATTTATCACAAGTTATGGCCAAATATTTTCTAAAATATTTCACAAGCTATTAGACAATTTTAATCTATACAACAATGTGATATTAATATTAATAGATATAGTTTTATCGACTTGGTAAACCTCTTAAGTCTTTTATATTAGTCCTTTAACAACAACCTAAGTTTAATAATCAATTTCTCTAATCACTTTAATATCTTTGTGTGTGGCAATTTTGTATGTTAAATTTATCAATTTTTCAAATTTGCCTTCAAATTTATGGTATGCTTGCATATCATTTTGTTAATTTGTATTTAATTTATTGAGAATTTGAATTGACCAAAACCAGGTTCGCAACACAAAAATATGAAACCACTAATATTAGTTACAAACGACGATGGCATTACATCAAAAGGCATTTCAGTTTTGATTGAAGTAATGAAGAAAATTGGAGAGGTATTTATAGTTGCACCGGATAGCCCAAATTCGGGAATGGGTCATGCAATAACAGTTGATAGTACAATTCATGTCAAGAAAAATAAAATATACAAAAATGTTGAGGCATATGAATGCTCTGGCACTCCAGCCGATTGTGTAAAATTAGCAAAACATCACTTTTTGAAAGACCGAAAAATTGACCTGGTGGTCAGCGGCATCAACCATGGTTTAAATTCTTCAATCTCAGTTTTATATTCCGGTACCATGTCAGCAGCTGTAGAAGGAGCAATTGAAGGCATTCCGTCTATTGGCTTTTCGCTTGATGATTTTAAATATGATGCTGAATTTTCGCATATAAAACGATGGATAAAAAGGATTACTGAGAAATCTTTGGCAAATGAGTTTCCTGCCAATGTAGCACTAAATGTCAATTTTCCGAAATACTCTGAAAATCCAATTAAAGGAATTAAAATTTGTCGCCAAACTAATGGTTATTGGCACGAAGAGTTTGATGCAAGAACTGACCCACACGGCAGACCATACTTTTGGATGGGCGGAGATTTTGTAAACCATGAGCCTAACACCGAAGGAACGGATTTATACGCACTTGAAAATAATTACGTATCTATTGTTCCAGTACACTATGATATGACAGCTCATAAATCAATCAAAGATTTAAAACGTTGGAAATTATAATTTTCAAGATTCAAGTCACTGATTTAAAGCACTTTAAATAACAAGTAGATAGACATTAATACAGTTTTTCTACTCGTTTTTATTAAAATCTTACTATTTTTGGGATTGAAAGCCAATAAATAAAAAAATAAGACAAAGCATATGGCAGTTTTAGGAAGACTATTAAAAAGTAGTATCAAATTTACGAGTACAATTCAGCAAATAAGGAAGTTAAAACCTGCTAAATGGCAAAAAAAGGCCTTCACTAAATTATTATCAAAAGCTCGATATACACAGTTTGGCGAAAAATTTAATTTTGAAGAGATACTAAGCTCAGCAATTTTTGAAAATGGTGACGAGTTTTATGATAAGTTTAAAAAAAATGTACCAATATATGATTATACAAAAATTTATAATGAGTGGTGGTATAAAGCTAGGTTAGGTGAAAAAAATGTTTGTTGGCCTGGAAAAGTAAAGTATTTTGCCCTCAGTTCAGGCACCTCTGATGCCGCCTCAAAGGCAATTCCAGTAACAAAAGATATGATTAAGGCCATTCAACGAACAAGTATCAATCAAATTATTACACTTGGACAATATACTGAACTACCAGCGGATTTATACGAAAAAGGCTATTTGATGTTAGGTGGAAGTACTGCTCTAAACGAAGTGGACTCTCATTATGAAGGCGATTTAAGTGGTATTACAACAGGTACAATACCTATCTGGTTTCAAAATTTTTATAAACCAGGACAGAAAATATCAGCACTAAAAGATTGGGAAAATAAACTTGAAGATATTACTGTAAATGCTCCAAACTGGGACATAGGTTTCTTAGCAGGTGTACCTGCATGGCATACCATCTTGCTAGAACAAATTATTGATCGATACAAACTCAAAAATATTCATGAAATATGGCCAAATCTGACGGCTTTTGCTTGGGGTGGCGTTTCACTTGAACCATATAAACAAGGCCTTGAAAGATTATTTGGCAAGCCTGTAATTTACATCGAAACCTACATGGCTTCGGAGGGTTTTTTGGCATATCAAGACCGTCCAGATGGAAATCTACGTTTGGTGCTAAATCGAGGAATTTTCTTTGAGTTTATTCCGTTCAACGAAGACAACTTCGATGAAGATGGCAACTTAGTTTCCAATCCCGAAACCTTAATGGTTCAATATGTGGAAGAAGAAATTGATTATGCCCTTTTAATTTCTACTTGTGCTGGTGCTTGGCGTTATTTAATTGGCGATACAGTAAAATTTATCGATAAAAAACGCATGGAAATAAAGATAACTGGTCGAACCAAACATTTCTTAAGTCTCTGTGGCGAACATCTTTCAGTAGATAATATGAATCACGCCATTGAATTAGTATCAAAAGATTTAAGGCTTGATATTAGAGAATTTACCGTAATTGGCATCAAACACCCTCCACTTTTTGCCCATCAATGGTACATAGCTACCGATGATAAAGTTGATGATAAACAATTATGTGAACTGATTGACCAAAAGATTTGTGAATTAAATGATGATTATGCAGTTGAACGCAAACATGGCTTAAAAAACATCTTCGTAAAAGCACTTCCTAGCCAAGCATTTTATGACTGGATGAAACTAAAAGGAAAAGTTGGAGGACAACATAAATTTCCTAGAGTTTTGAAAGGGAAATTGGTTGATGAATGGCAAGAGTTTTTGAAAGAAAATTATTCATAAAAGAAATATGCAAGGCATGAAATTTAATGTTCATGCCTTATTTGTTTTGTAAATTTGAAACTTATGATTTATCTTGATAATAACGCAACAACCAAAATCGACCCAAAAGTTTTGGAGGAAATGTTGCCCTTCTTGACCGATAATTTTGCCAATGCAAGCTCAACTCACGCATTCGGACTCATTGCAAGCGAGGCTGTTAAAAATGCTCGTCAACAAATGGCTGATTTTATTGGTGCAGAAATACACGAAATCGTTTTTAAATCGGGTGCAACTGAGGCTATCAACTTAGCTATCAAGGGAGTAGCAGAAAATTATTCAAACAAAGGTAAACATATTATTACGCTTCAAACTGAACATTCTGCCGTACTGGATGTCTGTAAATACCTCGAAACTAAAGGCTTTGAAATCTCTTTTCTTCCTGTAAAAAAAGATGGTTTGGTTGATATTGAAGTTTTTAAAGCGGCACTCCGAATTGATACTATTTTGGTTTCGGTGATGCTAGTTAATAACGAATTAGGAGTAATTCAGCCAATTGAAGAATTGGCAAAATTGACGCATGAAGTTGGTGCAATTTTTATGACCGATGGCACGCAGGCCGTTGGAAAATTAGATTTTAAAGTTGACGAACTCGACATTGATTTAATGGCGATGTCGGCACATAAATTTTATGGACCAAAAGGTGTTGGTGCTTTGTTTGTAAGGCAACGCCGACAAAAACGCATCAAACTCGAAGCCTTGCTTCACGGTGGCGGACACGAGGGCGGTCGTCGTTCGGGAACGCTCAATGTGGCAGGAATTGTGGGCATGGGACAAGCAGCTGCACTTTGTCAGCAAAAAATAAAAGCCGAAACTAAAAGAATTGGAGCATTAAGAGATGATTTAGAAAAGTCTTTGCTCGAAATTCCGAATACTGAAGTAAATGGCAATGCCGAAAATCGTTTGTATAACATGACCAATATCAAATTTGAAGGTTGCGATTCAGATGCTTTGATTATGGGTTTGCAAGATATTGCGGTTTCAAATGATTCGGCTTGTACTTCGGCATCGGTTGAGCCTTCTCATGTGTTGATGGCTTTGGGCATGACCGAAACCGAAGCATTTTCATGCATACGTTTTAGTTTTGGGCGATTCAATACGACTGATGAAGTATCCTCCGTGGTGGCGGCTGTGCACAAAGTGGTGGAGAATTTGAGGGCTTGGAATTGAAATACTGCCATTTGGAACGCATTTCGTTCCAAATGGCAGTATTAAACCAACTTATGGCTGATATTTAATAAAAACTAAATCTTCAATTTTATCAAAATGCCAATCTGCGGATATTAATGGAATACCCAGAAAAATAGCCGTTGCGGCAATAATTGCATCAGGTAATTTCAGTTTATAGTTTCGACGTAAATTAATGGTAATATCTTTGACACCTCTATTCATATCGACAATAGAACATTCTTCCAAGAAAAACTCGATAGCTATTTCTTCGGTTTCTGTAATACCTTTATAACCAAGCAGTTCTAATTCGGTGATAGAAGACAAATAAAAAACCTTATCTTCAAGATATTCCTTTAACATTTTATCGCCATCCAATAAATACAAAGCAATGTTGGTATCAATTACCATTTTATTCCCACTCATCACGCATCGCTTTTTGAATGGCTATTGGGTCTTTTTTTAGTTTTAGCATTCCGACATACTTATCAAAATTATGCAGTTTTTGCTTAGGCTTAGAACTGTTTATTTGTTTGTCAACATCTTTGAGTGACATTCCTTTCTTTAAAATGATTGTCATATTTTATACATTTTATGCTGTGAAGATAGTAGAAATAATATTATTTTCAAATCTCAATCTTTTCTTTTAGTGCGAAAAAGAACTTTTGCAGATTAGAAACTTTGTTGTTCAACCCTTGCAGGGTTGGTTTTTTTCTCCGTTTTTCTTTCCACGAGTTGCACTCGTGGCTATTTAAGTTTAAGTCTTTCAGACTATTACATTATCAAAAATCAATTTTTCCAAATCATTTTTTAAATTTTTGCCCCCAATACTTGTAAACGGATAAGGTCTTTCATCTCCAACAAGTTTTATGTTTTTAGCTTTTTGAAGATACTTTTTGAAAAAATCAATAGATATATTTTTCTCATTCATACAATCAGGAAAAATCAGAATTAGTATTTCAATTAATGCAGTAAAACCAATTGTTCTTTGTAATGCATTATCAGGTGTTACTCCGAAATCCCAATAACTATTACCATTTTCATCGACAAAAGTTTCTCGGACTGCAATAAAGAAATTAAGTAAAGTTTTGTAAATATTATTGTCTTTATTTGTAGCATACCATTGACGAAAAATAGTTCTATCATTTCCCCCAGTTTCTAATCTCTCTCGTTCATATAGTCTTTCTTCATCAGCTTTTCGTAAAGTAGGTGAAATTAAACTTAATATTTTTCTAATGAATATTCCTTGTGATATTGGTGAATCAAACCCTTTTTCCTTTTGAGCTAATAACCGAATTCTTCTAAAAAAAGGAGCAATTCTATCAATTTCACCTTCTTTGGCTGCCTTTTTTTCTTTTAAGCCGTTAAGTTGTAATACAATAGCCAATGCTGTTTTTTGGGGAGAATCTTTTGTAGTAAGACCAAATAAATCAAAAACTAAATCCTGTGAAACTTTGACAGGTGTTCGATTTATAATTGAAAATAACATTGCTTGAAATTCAATCTCAGCTTCAATAAAGAAAGAAACAATAAACTCAAAATTTTCGAGTTGCAATAATCTCTCTGGATTTCCCTTATTTTGTCTTAATTCTTCAATATCGACTTGAATACCCCTAAATCGATGTTGTCCATCAAAAATTTGCAGATATAAAGGTGTTTCTTTTGAAGAAGTATCAATTTGATTCTTATCAATTTTAAGCGTATAAAGTTCATCACCTAAGAAATCGACTTTACTATTTTTGGGTTCTTCTGCTAATAGAATTGCAGGAATTGAAATCAAGATATTATTTGGAAAACAGGCATCTTCATCTGTAAGTAAATAATCTTTTATACTATTTACTCTTGTTGTATTTGGTTCACGTTGAATATAATTCTCATTATTATACAGCGGTTTTCCATCTTCATTAAAACCAGTAATTGCTCTGCTTGTAACAGAAACCAATTCTATGAGTTCGCTTGCCTTTATTTTACCAAGAAAAAATTCAACTGAATTTTGCTTTACTTCTTGGCATAAAATGGGTAGTATATTATTCATGGAATTCATCATCTCTTTTATTTAAATCTTTCTTTTTGTCATCAACTGACGCTTTAAAATCATTGACGAAAGAGCCTTGTAGAAAATACATTTTAATTCCAACCGAAGTAGAAAACCAAATCAAAATTAAAGATACTATAAAAGAAATTAGGTGTTTCCATGATTCTGAATGTTTTGAGATATTTGGTAATATAGATTGAAAAATAAACAATCCAGCAGTTAGAAATAGTAATATTGTTGCAACTGACATAATCCTCCTCCTTATTTGATGAAAATCAAGATTGTCAGCATCGATTTGTTCCATTAAGTAAGAAACGCCAGCCGATACAATACCAAATGAAATAATTGGTAAAGACCCGTTATTTAAAATACTACTCAATTTTTCTGGTAATTGGCAAGTTGGAACAATCAAAATATTAGCTAATACTGAAAATAAATATGTTAATGTTGGAAGTGCAATTGAAAAAAACATCCAGGTTTTCACATCTTCTTCGTGATTAATATATAAACTTTCAATTTTACTCTTTTGAGTTGGAGTAAACCAAAAAAGCCATTCTGTACCTATAAGTTCTTTCATCTTTGTAATATATTGATTTATTGATTCTACAAACTCTTCCAAAACTGCCCAACTTCAAAAAGTTCAGCTTTCTTAAACTCCTTTAAATTTGAAACTGCTTGCCCTTTTTGGATATTTTCCATGTTGCGGGCGAGTAGCGTATTTTCTTTTTCGCCTAGTCCTAAGAATTTTGACATCATTTTTAGGTTGGTTTTTTCTTTTATTTCCATCAAAAATGCCGTTTCGCACATACTCGAAAAATCGAAACTTTGTTGGTTAAATTCTTCAATTCCTTGCGAAAGCAATATCACACTCACGCCTTTTGAGCGAATTTCTCGCAAAATCTTTTCGAGTAAATCTTGAGCTTTGCGGTCTTTAAAAATTACGTGGGCTTCGTCAATCAACAGCACATACCGAATGCCCTGCATTTTGTCGTTGACGGGGGCATTTTCCATGTTCATAAAATTGTTGTAGATATAATTGATTATCAAAAACACCGACGTAAATCTGATAGAATTAGGCAAATCGCCTGATAAACTGAGGTAAATATTTTGGTTGAAAATACTTTTCTTGGCATCGACTTTGGTTTCAAAAAGGTCGAGTTCGCTCAAACTTTCCAAAATTTCTTTGAGCGTGCTGGCTTTGCTGCCTTCCATTTCAAGCACTCGCTCATAAATATCTCTGAATGATGGATATTCGCCATTTTTTACACCTTGAAAAACATCTTTGGTGGCATCACGGAGGGTTTGTTGTTGATTTTTGCCAATATTCGAGTAATTTGCAATAATATCGACCAATTTATTGATGCCCATGATTTTGTTTTTCTCATTGACGGTATCAATAAACGACATCGGATTGAGCGGAAACGGCACTTGTGGAGCATCAATAAAAGTAGTTTGGGTCTTCTCGAAAAAAGGCGTGAGGGCCGCCACATCATCTTTTTTCAAACCCTTGAAATCAAGGTAAATAAAATTGACTGCACCGCTCGAAACCTCCACAAACTGCCGCAAAATTTCTAAGGCAAATTGGGTTTTTCCTGTGCCAGAATTACCAGCAACGGCTATGTGTGCATTGTTATGCACACATAGCCGTTGCTGGTAGCAAAAATCGGTTTGTTGTTTTTTAAGTCCTTGCCAAACTGCAATTTTAAAGCACCTTCAAAATAGCCTTTGTTGGAAACTTTTATTCGACGGACGCTATCATCAAAAATAATTGCTTCGTTAGTAGTAATGGCTTGTTCTAATGAATCAATGCCACGCTCGATATGCTCCAATAAAAAATCTGACAAATTATAGTTTGAACTTTCAGTAAACAGTTTGTCCAATTGTCTCAAACCATCATCAATGTGTAGTTTGAAGTATTTCGGAATATCAGAATCGGTTTTATAAATGCCATAAAACTGACAAATCAAGGCAACGTAATACGAACGATAATGACCAACTACCGTAATTTCCTTGTACGGGTTGCCCTTTGTATCTTCGGGTTTATTTTCGTGCAGTTTTCGCCCTCTTGTGAGTGAATACGTAAGGGCAATCCGCATCAATATATTTTTGGAAGATAAACTGAAACGTTGGGATAATCTGCCCAAAATCGCTTCGGTTTCTTCGGAAGTGGAAACGTTAATCTGCATTATAAAGGTGGTTGTAAGTCTTGAAAAACTCTTGTGGCGTTGTTTCTAAAAATGTTGATTTATCGGGTTCGACGTTAGTAATCAAAAACGCTTTGGCAATCTTCGTTTCGAGCATTTTGAACTCCATTTGGGTCAATTCTTTATTGACCAATGGAAACAAAATAACTTGGTCGGATATTGTTGGATAAAAATATTTGATGATATTTTCGGCGTGTTCTTTATCAAATTTTTGCATTGGCGAATCAATAAAAACAGGAAATTCAATTTCAGATTCTGCCACCAAACCATGAAGCAAAGCAGTGGCGTACATTTGTTGTTCGCCTTTGGAAATTTTTAATTTTTATTTACTTTTACATCTATACAAACAAATCCTATGAAAAAATACGTAAGATGCTTTGACAAATTCGATAATGAAATATTTGAAGGTGATTACTTGGATGTTCAAGTAGATGTGGTTCTAAGAAAAGTGTACAAGAAAGAGGATGGGCAATTATATTTTAAACCTTATGGTGAAGAGGATAGAGTTTCGGCTTACTTTATGAATAACTTAATTAATGCGTCAAAAGAGAACACAAATAAAATTTTAAAAGATTAGTTAGAAGCCAAACTTTGCACGATGCGAAGCTAAACTTTCGAGAGAAGGATAATATTTTGGATTTTCGGGAAGAAGAATTTGTTTGTTTGAAAATTCTTTAATTGAATAATTAGAGCTATTTTCTTTTAATCTATTGGAAATCAATACTTTATAGTTATCATCAATTGAAATCATACCTCTATCAAAAGCTCTGTGTAAGTTTGGGCAAAGTGCAATTCCATTAGAAATTGTATCATTGTAACTTTCACTAAATGGGACTATATGACAGGCATCAATCATTTGAATTCCATCAAATGTTACAAACATTTCTGAAATACAACAAGCATATCCATAAATACGTGGAACGACTCGTTTAAATTCTGCATTCCTTCCGACAGTTTCTTGTTGAAAAAGTTCAGGAGATAAAATCTTTTCTCTTTCAAAAATAATGTTTTTGTACTCTGACGGACTTTCTTCTAAGATTTCCTTTATTAAATCTGAATCATAATTGCCTGATTCATAAGGATTTATATTTTTTGTTTGGGGAAAGTACTTTTCTAAAAGTAAATCCTTTAATTCATTTCGGCTTTTTGGGTCACTAAAATAAACAGATAATTCATAATCAATTTCTGCATAATCGACAGTAGCTTTTATATTTTTTATAATTTCCAAGTCAACCAAATTAATAGTAAACTCAAATCCTTCTTTTGGTATTAATTTCCAAAAACCACTTGAAGGCAGATGGCTAAATGGTAGTGCTACTCTTGGGTCGTGGTCAGTTGTAACATACGCTTGCCAATTTGTCATAAAATCATTTATAACTTCATCAAAATATATTCTGTTTCCACCAATAGCTTTTTTTTCAAACAGTTTTATTATTGCCAAAAGTAAAATTGGCTTGTGAGGAGCATCTCCACGAGTTTTGTTCTTATTGACCCTTAAAGTTTCAAATTTATCTTTATAATACGCTAAATTCTTCACCATATAAACTTTTTAATTTTTGTCTATTCACAGCTTCTTCAACTAAATTTTCAATATCATTAGAAAGACCACGCTTTTTTACAATCAATGTTTTTGTTCTTAAAACATTGGGCGATTTCTGAATAAATTCAAAATCTATTTCATCTTCAAAACATTCTTTAAGAAGCTGTATTTCTTGATTTTTCTTTTCTTCATAATTACTCATTTTGATTTGAATATCAAAAATTGCATTATAAATATCAGCTACTATATATTTTAGAATTCCGTCACGATACCAAATTACCTGTATCGCAATGAGTTCTTGATGGCTAATCAATTGCATGGTTTCGCCTTGTGTTTCTTGTATTTCTTTTTGTGCTTCAAGCACCATTTTCAAGATTTTTGCTCGGTATTCGGGAGTATATGCCCCCCACGAACCATCTTCTCTTTCTTCGTCGTTATCGTCTTCGGTTTTAGATGCTTTCTTATCAACTTCACTTTTGGCAATTTTAAATCTTCGGTGGCGTCTTAAAATCTCTCGATTTTCACGGATATTTCTGCCATTTACAAGTTCATCACGCAAATCAAGCAAGGGATACATCCATTCTTCGCCATTACCAATCAAACCCTCCATTGATTTATCTCGCTTCACAACTGTACAAACCCAACAGCCAAAACGGCTATTGCCACAACTTGGCGTACTTTCATCAATCACCAAAGGGCAATCGCCCGAATTGGCATTTTTATAAAGCGTAACCAATTCTTTATTTGTTCCTCCCCACGGTGGCGGCACTTGTTGCAAATATTGCCAAACTTCCATTGTTTCAATATCTTTGATTGGGGCATAAACAAAGGCACTCGGCAAAATATGTTTTCGTAGTCGCTGACCTTTTACACCGTGTTTTTTTATCGACCTCGCACGGTTTTGGCTTTCTGCCGACCTTGTACCTAACAATATAATAACTTCGCCTTTTTCATCAATTTTGCTCTTGATAAATTTCGTAGTTGGATTTATTTTCAAGCGTTCGGTACACCATCTAAAAGTATTATTGGGTGCTGGGTAGCCTCTACCGAGCAAATTTACCCAAAATGTCTCTTCTAATCGTGGCGTAGTTTGCCTTACAATAAAAGGCATTGATTGTTCGGCGGCGGCTTTTGTAATATTTGTTAGTGTCCGGTTAATAAAATCTACAATATGTGGGTTTTCGACCATAGTATCATTACAAATAATATAAACTTCACGGGTCAATAACTCTGCGGGTACTTTTTTAAGGGCATTCCAAACCAACTGCAATAACATCGTCGAATCTTTTCCTCCGCTAAACCCAATAATCCAAGGGCGTGGATTTTCATCGTACAAATACTGGTCAATAATTTCTTCTTCAATAAACGGGATAATCGACATCAATTTAGGGTTTTGGTCTTAAATAAAGCTATGAGCAGGAGGCCATAGGCAGGCAAAAATTCATAGATTTAGTCACAATATACAAATTTAAATAATAATTCTTTAACACTAAAACCGGTAAAATTTTTTTACAATCAGAATTCTTTTTCAAATAAAACTAAAAAAGCCTCGATGATATAAAATTTTATATCAACAAGGCTTTAAATATATTGGTGATAAAACTTTTTATCTGTCAGATACCATATTTTAAAATACAATACAAGGCTCTAAAGCCATCTTTCCAATTGATTTTCTTTCCTTCCTCATAAGTTCGTCCATAATACGAAATACCCACTTCATAAATCCTAATTCCTTTAATTTTGGCAATTTTGGCAGTTACTTCAGGTTCAAATCCAAACCTACATTCCTTAAGATTTAAGCCTTGAACCATCTTTGAATTAAACAATTTATAGCATGTTTCCATATCAGTCAGATTCAGGTTATTAAACATATTTGATAGAAATGTAAGCAGTTTATTACCGATTGTATGCCAAAAAAATAAAATACGATGAGCATTTCCACCCATAAATCTTGACCCAAATACAACATCGGCATGACCATCAATTACAGGCTTTAATAAAACATTAAACTCTTCCGGATCATATTCAAGGTCAGCATCTTGTACTATCAAATAATCTCCTTTTGCTTCTTTAATACCTGTATGCAATGCCGCTCCTTTTCCTTTGTTTACCTCATGTTTTAGATAAACAATATTAATCGATGAGGTAGTTTTAAATCTTAGTATTTCACCTTCGGTATCATCTGTAGAACAATCATTTACGACAATAATTTCTTTTTCTATGCCGTTTAATAATTGAACATTAGCCACTTTCTCTAAAACAATTTGAATAGTTTTTGCCTCATTAAAGGCAGGAATTATTACTGATAATTTATTTAAAACAGACATTGATTTGGCTTAAGTAGTGCTTATTTACGGTGCAAAAATATACAAATTTTCCGCATTGACTGTCATTTTTTTATAATTCTTATCAACTTTTAATATATTGGGCGGAGTAAAAGTAAAAAACAAAACAGCGTCATAATTATCTACTGAGTAATCTAAGACTTTAGTTTTATTATTCATTTGTACAGGATAAAACATAGCCTGCTTCCGCAATTCGTACATTATTGGGTATAAAATATCATTGCCATACTTTTCTTCTGACTTTACTCCAATTTTTTTAAAACCTTTTTCTTTTAAATACCCAATTAAAGCTTGCATATCCTGACCTTTTTTTTCTTCCATGTGGTAAAATTGTGCAATTCTAGGCTGTGTAAAATATGTATTGGTAGTAAGTGGTGGAAGTTTAATGATAGGACGATTATAACAAAATAATGCAAAGAAAACACCCGAAAAACCAAAAAGGCCAATGATTATTTTCGAAAATCTCAATTCGTTAATAAAAAAAGCACTTGGCACGCACAACAATAAAAAGACTGGAATGTGAAGTCTTGAGTGCCAAATCTGCCATTTTATTTGAAAACAAAATAGAAAAAAAGCAAATATTCCAAAAGAAGTAATGGCTTTTAGCCTTGAATTTTTAGTTTTATAAACAAAAAACATAGCAGGTATTATCAACATAAAATGCAAAAAATTTCCTGCATTGTCTTCGGTCATACCCAACATTGGCAAATCGAAAGGAGTAAATGAGGTTTTTGGATCGTTAACACTTAAATGCAAAATATTATTATGCAGAAAATAAATAAAATTCTCTGTTATTACATGGAGACCTGGCACCGAAAAGTGTAAACTAATGTTTCGTAATAATACCGATAAAAAACACGTTAGCGAATGTGATTGATTATTATAGACGTAAAACAATTCTTTAGAAACCCCCAAAGGAGAATCAATAAGCATGAAATTTCGATAATAAAATGTTCCACAAATAACCAGAAAAGGAGCAAGTAATAAAATTAAAAAGCCCAATTGTGTCAAAAACTTAGTTTCGTTTCTATAAATCTTAATGAGCTTCATTATTCCCCAATACATACATATTGGAAAAAGAAAAACATAGGCTGTTCCTTTAGTCAGAATTGCTTCACCAATCGAAAATCCACTAAAAATGACAGAAGATGTTTGATTTTCTTTTAAGTTTTTCAGCAAAAAGTATGCGGCCATCACAATGAAGAATGACACTGTAACATCATTCTGACTGGAAGATGATTGCAAGATTAGTATTGGGATGGTTGCAGCAATGAAAAAACTTAAATACTGCACTTTTTTATTACCACCTGCGAATTCAGCAAGTAAACTTACGCCAAGGCAAGCCCCAAGTGCAAATATCCATTGAATTATAAAAGTAAAAGTATCGGAATCCTGCAATACTCTCAACTGTAAAATCATATATTCCGCCAATGGAGGCTGGTATAACATGCGATCGGTTTGAGTAGCAAAATAATTGACATTTTTGTGCTGAATCCAAAACTCGATTCGTGTTAAGTGATAAACTGTCGAGTCGATTGTATTTGGAGCATATAAAATACCTGAAAGAAAAGTTAAAATGAAAATCCCTCCAACAAACCAAATTAATTTATTTTTTTTTAATTCCGTAAATTCTAATTTAGACAATCTGCTTCGATTGATATAATTAAAAATAAAAAGAAGAAAAGTCGAGAAACCCCAAAAAATCAAACATGATTGAAAGTCAATTTCATCAAAAAATCCTAAAGATTCAACATAAATCCAACTGAGTAAAGCAAAGAATTGTAGAGACAAACAAAAACATAAACGCCATGAAAAATTAGAAATAACCTTAATTAAAAGAATTGAATTGATAATAAATAGGAGCAATAGCCACATACTTGATATTATTTTAATAAATATTGGGCAAAAAAAGGCAAAATTAAACTTATTACAAACTTTCTTATTAGTTTTTTAAGGACATCCAAAACTTTGTTATAATTTTGAGGGTTGAAAAATGATACTATCCAAAATCTAAGCAAATTTTTAAAAAATGGCAGAAGTAATCAGAATGCCCAAGATGAGCGACACCATGACAGAGGGTGTAATTGCGGCATGGAACAAGAAAGTTGGTGATGTAGTAAAATCAGGTGATATTTTAGCTGAGATCGAGACAGACAAGGCTACCATGGATATGGAGTCTTATTATGACGGAACGCTACTTTATATAGGAGTTGAAAAAGGTCAGGCAGTGCCTGTTGATGCTATTATGGCAGTAATCGGTAAACCTGGCGAAGATTATCAAAGTTTATTAAACGGCAGTAGTCCAGCAATAACATCTGTTGGTGAGCCAGTCGCAGTTATAGAAAATGCCCCAGTTGCCGTTGCTCCTGCAATTGATACTTCAAATATTAAAGCTAAAGTGGTAACAATGCCACTTTTGAGCGATACCATGACAGAAGGTGTGATTCACACTTGGTTGAAAAAAGTTGGCGATAAAGTAAAATCTGGAGATATTTTGGCTGAAATCGAAACCGATAAAGCTACAATGGAACTAGAGGCTTACGAAGATGGAACATTATTATACATTGGTGTAGAAGCAGGAAAGGCGGCAAAAATAAATGCTGTTATTGCGGTCATTGGCGAAGAAGGAGCAAACTACCAAGCCTTAATTAGTACAACAAGCCAAGTCGCTGCACCAGTTCCAGAGGCAACAGAAATGCCCAAATCGGTATCCACTAAACCATTGGTAGCACCTCTGGCGGATTCTCCTGTCCAATTGTCAAATAGCAATGGGCGTATTCTTGCTTCCCCACTTGCCAAAAAAATGGCTGAGGAAAAAGGAATCAAATTATTTGAGGTGAGCGGCTCAGGGGAAGGCGGTAGAATTGTAAAATCAGACGTCGATAATTTTACACCAAAAACAATTGAAACAAAAGCAGCAACTTCTTCCACACAAGTTGCTGTAGCGTCTGGTGTAGAAAGTTTTGAAGAAATACCTTTAACGCAAATGCGTAAAGCAATTGCAAGAAGTTTAGCCGAATCACAATCAACGGCAGTAGATTTCCAATTAACAATGGAAATCTGTATGGATAAAGCCATTCAGGCACGTGAAGTGATGAATCAAGTATCTCCAGTAAAGATTTCATTCAACGATATGGTATTGAAAGCTTGCGGCGTTTCTTTGAAAAAACATCCAAATGTCAATTCATCTTGGAGAGAAGACCACATCAGACGAAATGCCCACGTGCACATTGGCATGGCAGTGGCAATTGCAGAAGGTTTGGTTGTGCCTGTAATCAAATTTGCTGATTCTCTTCCACTTTCGGTTTTAGCGGCCACAACTAAAGATTTGGGTGCTAAAGCTAAAAATGGCAAACTTCAACCAAAAGAGTGGGAAGGAAATACATTTACAGTAAGTAATTTAGGTATGTTTGGTATTGAATCATTCACTTCAATTATCAATAATCCTAAAAACGAATCTTGTATTCTTTCAGTTGGTGGTATTAAAGAAATAGTCGCAGTTAGAAACGGACAATTCTATGCTACTAGTATGATGAAAGTTACCCTTACTTGCGACCATCGAGTAGTTGATGGTGCAACTGGTGCAGCCTTTTTAGTAACATTGAAAGAACTACTCGAAGAACCTTATAAATTATTGGTTTAATCAATCTCAAAGAGATATAAAATATACATGAAAAAGAAAAATCCTCCGTATAGCTAGCTAAAAATCTATCTATGGGGGATTTTTCTTTTCTCGTGTTTTATAGTATCTGCTCAAACCAAAGAAACACCTAAACAACAAATTATAAGTTTTTATAAATTGCATAGCAAAACCAAAGCTATTCATTTTAAAAGTGATTGTTACGAAGCAGATGGTGTTGATATTTCAAAAATTGAGATTAAATGTATTCAAGAATACATCAAATCAATTGAAACAACTGGCTTATTTTCATGTATTTACATCAAGGCTTGATAGGAAGTTTCCTTCAAAAACAAACTTACATAAAAAAATGTAATTTTGCAGGAATTTACCATGATAGAAACACGTTATCGTAACGCATACTCTCAATGAATTGCTATTTTATTTAGACAATAGTTCAACAACTGCAATTAGTGGAATTAAGGCAAAAGTGATAGTCAATCTCACGAAACCTTATAAGATTAATTATATTTATTCTTTAGATCTAGAGAATAATATTTAGAAATTAGTAAAAAAAGAATCGAAATAATTTAATGCAAAAAATACACGCAACCACAGTTTTGGGAGTAATTCACAATGGAAAAGTAGCTCTTGGGGCTGATGGTCAAGCAACAATGGGAAACACCATTGCTAAAAGTAATGTTCGGAAAGTAAGAAAACTATACGGTGGCAAAATACTCGCGGGATTTGCTGGTTCAACTGCAGACGCTTTTACATTAATCGAACGTTTTGAAGAGAAACTCAATGCTTTTGGAGGCAACATGAAGCGTGCGGCTATCGAATTGGCAAAAGATTGGCGTACTGACCGTTTTCTAAGAAAATTAGAAGCTATGCTTATTGTTGCAAATGAAGCCGAAATGTTGATTATATCAGGTACAGGTGATGTACTTGAACCAGACAATCAAATAGCCTCGATTGGCTCTGGAAGTATGTATGCACAATCTGCAGCAATAGCCCTAAAACGGCATGCTGAGGGCATGACTGCTGAACAAATGGTACAAGAAAGTTTAAATATTGCAGCAGATATTTGTATTTATACCAATCATAATATTATAATCGAAACACTTTAGAAAGACTTTGAATGAGTTAAAGACTTTGTTTTCCGATAAACTCAAAAGTCGCGATGATCAAGGTTTTAAAAAACTCATTAATCACAACCACAAGGAAATTTCATTTGTTTTGCTTTTTCTTTATTAACTAATTTTTGCCATGATTCAGGTTTGGGTATGAATACTATTTTGCCAGCACCTGGAAACATGGTAGTTTGTGTTGGAGAACCAATAGCATTTGTAATTTGATTATACATTTCATTAGGAATCAAGTCGACACTTAGGTTTATTCCGGCAAAATCATTGTATTTAAAATAATTCAAAAAATGCTCCAATTGATTGTTATCAAATGAATTAATAATTTTGCTTGCATTCCTCCAACCGTCTATGTATGTACTATCATTTGGTATTACCCATTTGCCAATGCCCACACCAACAAATCCGTTAACACCTGACGCAGGAACGCGACTATAATAGCCTCCAATTACTTTCTTTTCATGAAAACGGCTCAAAGCATATATATTGCATGTTCGTTGAAAAATCGGACAAAGGTTTTCTCTGAGGCCAGTGCCATCACCCCCAACAATACAAAATGGAAAATCCATTACTGCTTCACCTTTTTGTATTTTTACTTTTTGCATGTACCAAAAAAAATTTTTGTCAAACACATAAGGTTTTTGTGAGTATCGATATTTGTAAACTACTGATATTTCGAGGATAAAAAAAGTTATAATAAAAAATAACAAAATTTTATGAAAAGACAATTTCCTTAAATCAGTAGGAAGGAAAAAACACGAAAAAACAACAGGTAACATAGACGTAAACCTTGATGGTACTCGATTGTACGCTCCCCATGGAAAAACTTTAAGCGTAGGAATTTTATTTGGATGATAAAATATAGAAATCAACAAAAGAATAATCAAAGGAAAAAATACCAACCAGAACTGTTTTCTATTTTTGAAAAATCCTATAATCCCCAAACTCAAGCACAACCAACCTGGACTTCCAGAACCAAAACCTTCAGGCATATCCTTTAAAATGTGAGTAAATGGATTCTGTAAAGCACTAAACCCTGGAAAATAAGGCAGTAACATTCGTAACGGATGGCTCCAAAAATGTGGTGCATTGGCATTATCGAAATGAAAAGACTTTGCTTCAAAATAAATTTGCAAAACTAAAGGTAGATACAAAAAAATAAAAATTAGACACGGAATACTCAACATTAAATAAAACCACGGAGATCTCTTTAACTCAGAAAACCAGTCGATAAAATATTTTTTTAGTTGATTTTCGCCTTTCAGAATCCTAATTAAAAAAACTACCACCACAGGAAACAAACAAATTACAAAACTATTAAGGGCAAAACCACATATATAACCGAGGTTCATTCCGAGCGTGGCGAGCAAAACAAAAGCCTTTAAAAAAACCCATTTGACTGCTATATTTTCTCTCAAAACTATCCGTTTAACAAGAATAAAGTCAGTAAACAAACTTAAAACAGCCCAATGTATTGTACTATGGTTGAAATGATGAGGATATTTATTGAGGGCGTAAAAATTGAAGAATGTAACAATAAAGCCAACAAAAAAGGCTTTATTCTGACCAAAATCTTTTTTTATAACAAGGTAAGTACCTAAAAATGAAATAATTAGGCTAAGAATATAATAGAAGTTGAGCCAAGCCCCAAGACCGAAATTATTATAAAAAAAAGCAAACCAATAATTGCTTTCGAGCGACCAATCTGAAAAAACCTGAGTTGTTCCAAATGGATAAAAAGTTTGATTATTATTAAATTCTAAACTCGGAAAAGGTATAAAACTAATGTGTTGAGAAAGATAATAGCCCACATATTCCCATTCATCAACATCGCCACCACCCGAAAGCGGTACTGAAAAATTTTGTATAAAAAAGACTCCATATAATATTGGCAAAAATATGGTGAAGGCTACAAACAGTATATTTATATTTTTTTGAGACATTAAATTAGCATTATAATAACTGAGCTGCTGCCTCATCAATCCAAACAAAAGCGTTTGAATGTAATTTAAAGACCGTAGAAGGTAGTTCAACGCTTGGATCTTGCACAATAGTTTGTTTTAAAACCTCTGCTTTACGCTGGCCAGTTGCAATCAAAATCGCAACATTTGCTTCCAAAAGATGTTTTAAGCCAATAGTAATACCCTGTGTAAGTTTTGTATTTTCCTTAAAATATTTCTGACCAATACTAATTGTTACATCTGCAAGTTGAGTTATGTGACAATAATTATCAAAACTATATCCAGGTTCGTTCAGACCAATATGTCCGTTTACACCAACCCCAACAATTATTAAATCTGCCCCTCCTTTACGATTAAGCAACTCATCAACCCGCTTACATTCTGATTCGAGGTCAGTAGCCATTGAGTCAAAAAAAGTATATTGTGCTGGGTTAACTCCAAGTGGTTTTAACAAGTTTTCTTCAACAATGTATCTGCAACTGCCTTCGCTCGTTGCTGGAATTCCGACCCATTCATCAAGGCCAACTATTGTAACTTGATCAAAATCAGAAGGTTGAGCTAGTTCAACTATTTTCTTGTATGTCAAAACAGGAGTATCTCCAGAAGTTAGAATTAAAGTGGCACTCGGTTTATTTCTGACTAAATTAATTATATAATTGGCAGTGTGGGTGGCGAGTTGCTCAGCGTTTTGAAAGGTTTCTATTTGCATTGAAGAAAAAGATTAAATTGAATTAAATCAAATCTATCACATAAATTTTAAATTTACAATTTCTCAAAAAATATCTTTGGAATTATTAAGATAAAACATTTCATACTAAAATTAACCTTGAAATTTGATCCATTAAAAAGCTTCTGAATTTTGTTAAGCAAATTTTCTTTTTTTGGAATTTTTATTGATTATATGCTCAAACTCATAAATAATAAATAAATTTCTATGAATATTTGTATGGTATTAAAAGATGCTAAGTTAATGTAATTATACGGTATTAAGAAATCAAAACTAAAACTACACAACCCCAAATAAAATCTATCATTAAATATGAAAACTTACTTAAAAGCTATAATTACTTTCTTTTTTTTGATATTAGTTATTGCTTGCAAACCGAAAGAAATTGTTCCAATTCCACCAATTTTAGACACAATCACAGTTTCAGAAACCACCATTTCCACCATAAGATTTTCCAGTGCCATAACTGATATTGGCAATCAATATATTTCTGATTATGGATTTGTGTTTTCTGAAAACAATGCGATTCCAACTTTGGCTGACTCTAAAATTTCATTCGGTGCGATTACGGCTGCAAATGTAGTACCATTAAAATTTTCTGAGGAAATTAAAGGCTTAAAGATCAGTTCAAATTATTATGCAAGAGCTTATGCAACCATTTCCACAAACACCTTCTTTGGACCAGTAATAATATTTAAAACAGCGGATTTAATTCAACCAACAATAAAAACGGAGGCTGTACTCTTAGTATTTACCACAACAGCAAAACTTCAAGGTATAATTGAAACCAAAGGAACTTTTGATGTTAGTGAGTATGGTATTTGCTGGTCTGCAAGCAATAATCTTCCAACTATAAGCGATTCTAAATCAAGCAGAGTAGGGACTTTAGGCGTTTATCCGACAATTTATTCCGAAGATGTCATAAATCTTATTCCAAATACAAACTATTATTTTCGAGCATTTGTCGTATCAAATGGCGTAACTTCGTATGGAAACATGCTCACCTTCAAAACGGTAGCAATCACTCAACCTACTATAAAAACTTTAGAAGCGAATACTACCACTACAAGCTCGGTTAAAATCAAAGGGTTGGTTGAATTTGGTGGAAATGCAGATAAAATTACCGAATTTGGAATTTGTTGGTCGCAACGATTCACGACTCCAACACTCGACCATTCAAAGGCTAAAATACTTGACGATATTACGATTTTTCCCAAAACATATTCGGTTGATATTTATAGTTTAAGTTCAAGCATCGAACTATATTATCGAGCTTATATTATTTCAAATGGTGTGGTGACTTATGGCGATGTGAAAAATTATAATTTAGAAATTGGTGGATTTCCAACACTTTCAACAGGAAATTCAACCTCAATCTCAGCAACTTCTCAAAGAATTCAATCAATAATCATTACAAAAGGAAGTTATCCAATTACGGAATATGGTATTTGTTGGAATCTAATCAATGATTATTCAAATACCTTTCCAATAACTTGTAAAACTGGTGCTTCAATTCAAGATAGCCCAACAAATTTTCCTGTTACATTTTCAATTGACGCGATAAATCTAACTGTTGGAACGCTATATTTTTACCGTGCCTTTGTGGTTTCCAATGGAATAACAACTTATGGAAATGAAAAAAGCGTTTTTAACGCTGGTAGCTCAAAATAAAGTCCTGAGCCCTCCAGTATGAATTAAAACAACTTTCGAATTAGGTTCTAATAAAGTGGAAAAATACTTATAAAAGGCAAAAAACATTTTACCCGAATAGATTGGTTCTATTGAGAAATCATGTTTAATATTAAATTTTGATATAAATTCAATCAATTCAGGTGTTTTTTTTGCATATCCGCCGTGATGTTCGTGCCATAAAATTTCAAAATTTTGATTGGATTTCTCTTTCAACTTTTCTGTCAGATTTACAATTTCATTCAATAGATATTGACCATTTTTCAAAACACAAACACCGATAACTTTAGTTTGGCACTTGGTTTGAGAAATAATTCCTGAAATCGTTCCAGCAGTGCCAACGGGACAAATAATATATTCAGGAGCTGAACCTAATTGTTCAAAAATTTCCTCAACCATCTCTCCCACTCCTACTAAAGCTAAGCGATTCGTACCGCCCTCAGGAACTATTTTTGAGTCATTTATATCAAAACCTGTAAGTTCTTGAATTGCTCTTTGTTTTTGTGGATTTTCACGCATTTCTCGATATTCCCTTCGTGTCACAAAATGAAGTTTCATTCCACATTCAGAAGCAAACCTTAATGTTTCTGACGAATTTTCATTCAGTTCGTCCCCTCGAACGATTCCAATGGTCTTAAAACCAAAATATTTTCCTGCCGCAGCCGTCGCATAAATATGATTGGAGTATGCTCCTCCAAAAGTAATGATTTGCTCTACTCCTTGATTCTGAGCAACAATTAAATTGTATTTTAATTTTCGCCATTTATTGCCCGAAATTTTTGGATGAATTAAATCATCTCTTTTCACAAAAACTTTTAATCCATTTGCTGCAAATAACTGGTCTTCCAATTTTTGTAGGGGCGAAGGCAATGATAAAATTTGATTTATTCGCTCAGAAAAAGCACTATTAACAGAAATATCATTCATTTTATCTTAAATTTGCCGTAAATTTAAAGATAATGAACGAAGAACAAGACAATTTTGACAGCGAAGAAGACGAACTTTTTGAGCATCAACGAATTGTGGTTGATAAAGGCCAAGTCATGATGCGATTAGATAAATATTTACCCCATTTTACGAAAAATATATCTCGCAATAAAATCCAAAACTCAATTGATGCAGAAGCAATAAAGGTAAACGGTATTACAGTCAAAGCCAGCTACAAAGTAAAACCCTTGGATGTAATTACGTTTTCGTTGCCCAGCCCTCCAAGAGTTTTCGAGTTGATAGAAGAAAATATACCGCTCAATATTGTTTATGAAGACGATGATTTAATGGTTGTCAATAAACCGGCAGGTATGGTAGTACATCCTGCGGTTGGTAATTGGTCCGGAACACTAGTTAATGGTTTGATTTATTATCTAAAAAACTTGCCGACACACCGTAATGGTGAGATTCGGCCTGGTTTAGTGCATCGAATTGATAAAGATACTTCGGGGCTTTTGGTCATTGCCAAAAATGATTTTGCGATGACTTTTCTTGCCAAACAGTTTTTTGATCATTCAATAGAACGCACCTATTATGCTCTCGTTTGGGGAGTTCCGAAAGAAACCTCAGGAACTGTCCATAATTTTATCGGACGTAGCCCCAAAAATAGAAAACTGAGTGAAGTATTTTTGGATGCTTCGTATGGCAAAGAATCTATAACTCATTATAAAATTCTGAAAGATTTCCGTTATGTTTCACTCCTCCAATGTAATTTAGAAACTGGTAGAACGCATCAGATAAGAGTTCACATGAAATTTTTAGGACATACCCTTTTTAGCGATTCAGATTATGGTGGAGATAAAATTTTAAGAGGTCAACAGTTTTCTAATTACAAGAAATTTGTCGAAAATTGCTTTGAGGTAATACCTCGTCAGGCACTTCATGCAAAAACTTTGGGCTTTGTTCATCCTCGAACCAAAGAATGGATGCAGTTCGACACAGAATTGCCAGATGATTTTAAAATGGTTCTTGAAAAATGGGAAACTTACGTGAATAATGATTAAAAGGAATGTTGAATTAAATCTAAAAACCAAATTTCTATGAAAATTAAAATAAGACGGATAAGAAAAGCAGACGTTCAGCGAGTATATGAGCTTGTTTATGAATTAGCAGTTTATGAAAAAGAGCCTCAACAAGTAACAAACACTGTTGAAATGATGCTCAAAGATGGATTTGGTAAAAGCAAAATTTTTGGTTGCTTTGTTGCCGAAGTCGATGGCGTTATTCAAGGTATTTCAATATATTATTACCGATATTCGACTTGGAAAGGGAAGCGTTTATACCTTGAAGATATTGTAGTTACTGAGTCAATGCGTGGTTATGGATTAGGAAAACTTCTATTCGAAAAAGTAATTGAAGAAGCCAAAAATACAGAATGCACAGGAATGATGTGGCAAGTACTTAATTGGAATGAACCAGCTATTAATTTTTACAGAAAAAACTTCCCAACCCGCTTTGACGAAGGGTGGATAAATTGTAATCTAGATTTTTAAATATTAGACACCTTTCCTATTGATTTTTTTAAAAGGCATGATATGTTAAATATAAGTCAACTTTTGAATTGGACTTTATGAAGCTTTCTAATTATATCCTTTTTCCCAAGGAAACAATTTAATTTTTTTTCCTCGTTTTCTTATACCTTGTTTTTGGTTTTTAGGTTGAGTTTCTAATTTCATTGTTTCTAAATTGTCTTTTTTCTTATCCCAGATAAAATGGAATGTAGGTACACTTAATTTCCGAGTAGAAAAATAACCTGAAACCAAAAACGTATGCTTATGCTCATATTTCGACATACAGTTTTGAATTGGACACCTTGGAGCCCAACAAGAGGCCAAGCTAATTGTACAAATAAATACTATAAAATATATTTTAAAATTTTTAGAGAGAGGCAAAGTTTTCATTGAAGGTATCAATTAAATTACTAAACAAAGTCGAAATCCAGCTGTTGCATTTGGCAAAAATCCTTTACTACCTACTTCCCAAAACTTCCATTTCGATATAAAACCACTGTGTAAAATCAAATCATTATCACTTGATACTTTATATTTTCTTACACCAGCACCTATATAAGCATCAATAAAGAAATGTCGATGGATAAGAAAATTTTTACCCCATTTAATATTGAGTATTTGCTCTGTTTGTAGGACATCTGTTTTTTCAAATATTGCATAATTTGGTAAACTTGCCGCTCCAATCGCCACTGCATTGACCTCTTGACGATTTATCTTTTTTTGGGCATATTCTAGTGCCCAATAACGGCCAAATGGTTTTCTATCAAGTGCATAAAAAGGATACCAATCAGAAAAATACCCTCGAATTTCACCCCTATAAAATTGAGTTTTCATATCCGGCATATTTTTTCGAATATATTTATCAACATTCAGTTTTCCTTTGCCTGTTCCGTAGTCAAAATTAAAACTAAATCTGCCAATTGGTGGAGCTAACTCTGCACCAATCTGAAACGCATTTTCGGTTGCGAACAAAGGCAGTGGTGTAAACTTCAACAACAAAATAGGTTGACGCGTAAAAGAAATTGGCTTATACTTTTGTGCAACCGCAGTTTTTAAACAAAAAAATGTTAAAAAACCATATACAAAATATTTATTAATTACGCTGTTTTTCATTTTAAACTACTAAGTTCTTTCAAGTTTTTCAAATCGGCTAATGAATATTGCGTAATTCCTGTTAAGGTTTTAACAATGGCAATCTTTTTTGTTTCAAAAACATCAATACGGTCCGTTTTTATCTGCGGATAATTTGAGATTATTGTTAGTTTGCCAGTTGACGAAATTTCATATATAGTTAAACCATCAACAGGGTTAGCTACAAACAAGTTTTTTCCATAACGCTGTAAGGCAAAGCTTCTTGTACCTAAAGAACTGCTCGCTATCATTCTATGAACTGGGCCTGCTAGGCTATCAGATTTATAAACTGTTATAGTTGGCACTTCATTGCTTGATCTACAAACATCATTACCTTTGGCAATAACAATGAATTTGTTCATTGTTAAAAAATTATCGCAAGGCCTTAAGTCTCCTATTGCCCCCAATTCAAGCCAAGTTTTTGTGTCAAGGTGCATCAATTTCAATTCCGAAGCAGTTTGCACATACAAAGTATCTGTATTGCCAGCCACTTTCTCAAAATCAATTTCGAGTGGTGCAACCGAACTAAGATTTAAAATTAAAGGAGTATTAACATTTAAAAAACTTATTGTTCGATTTGCCAACACAAAGTATTGTGAAGAATTACTTGAAGTATGAAAATGCTGAAATTCTTTTTGACTACCAACTATATGTACAGGCTCAGGAGCGTGATAACCTTTGCAAGACAGTAAAAACAGCAGCGTTACAAGGAAATGAGGGATTTTTGACATTAAATTTATAGTAAATTTTTGAAATTTATATCTTTAACGATAACAATTAGCGATATTAGAAAACTCTCCTTTTTCCCAGGCGACCACAAAATGTTCTTTAACAGGGCACTGAAAATATACATTTTGTTGAATAGGATAATTTGGATAAACAAAAACTTCTGCGGTTCGTTTATTTATTAGAAGGCTACGCTTAAGATCGGCAAAGGTATTTTCTTTCTTTTTCAATTTATCCAAAGCATCAATTTTCAAAGAAACAAGGTCATTTCCATTATCAACTATCAAAACATCATTTTTAACAAAGTAATCGGTGCTGGCAGGAATACTCAAAAAAGCCAATGCTACAGGTTTGGTAGGTATAGTATTATCGAAAACATGTATTCCTAAGCCCCATTCTCCTATAAAAAGATAATCACCTTCAATACATATACGTCCAGCATTAACAATTGTTTGAGGGGCATCAATTGTAAAGTTTTGTGATTCTGCTAGGGTCAATTTTGTTTTAATTCGATAGCTTACACCTTTATTTATTGCATCATTACTTTTAAAATCCTCAATTTTAGAGCAATTTAAAAAAATTGAAGAAACAAATACTAAACTTAAAATATTTTTGAGTGCTAACATATAATACGAAAACATTAATACTTATTTGAAACAAATATAACGAAATTTAAACTCAAATATTTTTGAAATTTAAATCCGCTATTTAAATTAATTAATTTTAAAAAAAATCAGGGGTTATTACATTGTTAGTAAGTTTATTTGATAAAACATATCTATTCTAATAACTTGCACCTAAAAATGATATCTGTCTAACATTAAGCAGACAACCATGATTTTTAAAACATTGATTATAAACATTTTAAATATCAATAGTTCACTTAACTACATATTTAAGAGAACAAATAACTTTTCCTGATTGTTATAAATAGCTATAATTTTTATACTCTTTTGATCTTATTTGACCCTTTTCCCAGTACTATATTGGTGGTAAACTAATCATTTGCATCGAAACACGACATCGATTGGGATCAAACTTCCAGTTTCCTTATTCTTTAGACTAATTAAATACAACAACTTAGCACAATATTATCAACTATTTATATCAATGCAAGATCTTGTACAAATTAAAACCCCAAATTTTGCGGTTTTAACAAAGCTTCAAAAACAATTTAATTCAAGTATTCAGAAAATAGATTTATTGAAAAGAGAAATTGGATTTGTAAAAACTGAAATAGAGGTAATTCATGTAAAGATTACTTCTGAAATTTACCCTTTGGAAAAAAAACTGTTCGAGGTGCAGGTTAAAGAAATCATTTACCTAGATGCTCTTTTTCAACAAAATATATTCAAAAAGCGTGACAATGATACTCTTACCGAAATGATATTTACACGTGCGAGTGAACTAATAATCAGAACAGAATCGCCTGAATTAAACGATATTTTTACTCGACATAACGACGGTATAAGTTTTGAAGAGGCAAGTGAAGAGGCTAATAAAAATGCAACTGACAATTTAAAAGACTCATTTTCTTCAATTTTTGGAATGAAAATCGAGGACGATGCAGATTTCAACGAACCTGAGAAATTTCAAGAATACCTCGACCAACAATTGTCAGCCGATGAAGCCAAAAAAGCTAATAAAAAGAAAACAGCTAAACAAATCGAAAAAGAAGAAAAACAACGACAAGAAGTAAAGAATTTGAACAAAACGAGCAGACAAATTTATATGGAATTAGTGAAAGCATTTCACCCTGACCGTGAGAAAGATGAACTGGAAAAAGAACGCAAAACACTTTTGATGCACCGTATCACAGAGGCAAATGAAAAAGATGACCTTTTTGAATTACTTCGACTTAGACTCGAACTATTAGGAACAGATTTTGAGCATAGCAACGATGAAAACCTCAAATATTATGTAAAACTATTAAATCAACAAGTTGCAGAATTGCAACATGAACTTGCAGAATTAACTTCATTTGGTCAAAGCTCATTCTTTGGGTCTTCGCTTTACGAACGTTTTGGGTCTGATAGAAATCAAAGTTTAGAAAATAAGTTCAAAAGAGAAATAACAAATTTGAAAAAAATAATAAAAAATGAAGAGAAACTAGCTCCATTTTATAAAGATGGTGTGCAAGTAAAATACCTAATTGACGAACATCGCCAAGCACAAAAAAGCAGAAATCGTTGAGGGTTCGATATAAATGAAGTTTTTGGCAAAATGTAAAACAATGCCCTTTATTTGGAAAGGGCATTGCAAAAAATAATTTATTTTATTTTGTCTCTTCTTTGTTTCAATTCCCTCCAAGTTGTCAATATAATTCCATTATCTTGAATATACTTTTTTAAAGCTGGGTCAAGCATGGCCAACATATCACCTCGACGAGTATTTCCCGAATCTGAAATATGTTCAAAAACCTCAGTTGGAGAAGTACAATGCATAATCACCATAGTTACACCAGCCTGTAAATCTTTAAATGAATCAATGTATTTTTGGGTTTTATAATTCTGCAAAGCCTTTTCGTCCGGATTATTTACTTTGTTCATTGTCCAGCCATAGCTTATGTTGTGCAAATCATCTAAAACAGGTAAACCAGCATCCCAAAGCATTTTTCCAATTTTTTGAGCTTGTTCGAGTGTTAAACCAGAGGCACCATCACGCATAATCATGGTATCATGTCCACCAGGAAACATAACGGGTATTTTATTTTCAATACCAACTTTGAAATAGCGTTCTAAATAATCTTGTCGTGCAAACAATGTTCCCATGTGTGAGTCCAAGTGGGTTGGTTCAAAACCCATTGTTCTTGCCCTTTCCAATTGACTTCTGATTTCTATTTCAATTTCGTTGGCTGAGGCGTGTTTGGCGGTTTCTTCAACACTTCGCCACATTGCTCCCTCCGAATCAACCAAATTAGGCACGATTGGCTTTCCAGCCAATGGCCCCCAACGATAATCTTTCCATTCAGACGTTAAGGTAAGATGTAATCCTGCATCAATTTGTGGATGAGTTTTTAGGTAATGAACAAAGGATGGAACCCAAGAACAAGGCATCATGACACTCATTGAATTAGCAATACCCTCTTCAACCGATTTGATTGCTCCAACGTTTGAGTCATAAGACATACCAACATCGTCAACATGCATAATTAAGACTTTAGCTCCTTTAGGAAAACCTAATTTCTCAGCATAGGTTTCATTTTGTGCTTTTAATAATAAGGCAAAGCACATCATAAATAGGAAAATGAAATATTTTTTCATGATATTAGAGTTGAGTATAAGGCAAAGGTACTAAGAAAACTCTGATGATATGAGAAACAGAATTCGCATATTCAGCAGCACTTGATATACGTTTCCAATCTGGGTTTGCACTAAAAACCTTCCAATTGGCATCACGCTCTTCCAAGTTTTTGAAAGCCAACATATAAGTGAGGCATGGCATGTATTCACCTGCAATAACCTCACCGAAAAATACCGAATTGAGTTTGGTATCTCTGAAAATTTTCAATTCTTCATCATTAAACATTTTTCTTTTGCGACGAGCGGCATCCTCTGAATAGCTTTGATAAATTCTTAATTCAAATAATTTTTGATCAGCAGTTGGTTTAATCAATTGCGGTATTCCGTCAAAAGCATTCATAATTGAAGATGTATAACGAGCATATGGTGCTTTTTCGGGTGGCAAAGCATTATACTCTATTGTTGCTTTTAAGAAATCTTCATCCACTTTAATTTTTTCATTGACTCTCGAAAACTCTTCAATCGAAGCATAAGGTATTAATATGTAAATTTTCCCAGGGTCAGAAAGTCCCATTTCGCCAAATGCTCCAATATTTTTTACTCCGTATTTATTTAAAGCAGGAAAAAGAGAGTTTTTAAAATAATTTTCAATATTTGTACGTGACGAACCAAACTTTAACTCGTAGGTACGAAGTTCATAAAATTCTTTTTTTACTTGAGCAAACGCACCACTAGCTAAAAATAAGAAGAATAAAATTAGGTTGATTTTTTTCATTTTAAATTTATTTTGAATAGAAAGTTATAACTAAAAAACATAAGTTTATTTATTTGGAAATGCTGCTAACACTTTCTTTACAACGCCATCCATTGCCTCTGTGGAAATCCATCTTACAACCATCACCAAATCATGGTCTGGGTCAACGTAAATCATGTTAGTTCCATTTCCAAGATGGTAAAATGATTTTGCCGAAGCACTTGGTAATAGTTTTTGATCCGTATTCAAAAACCAATTCATATAACCATACGTGGGTTGAGCGGATGTAGGCGTCAGGGCTTGATTTACCCAATTTTCTGATAAAACCTGTTGATCATTCCATTTTCCTTTATTCAATGATAGCAAACCAAAACGCCCCATATCGTAGGCGTTGATAAACATACCTCCTCCCCAATGTCCTCCTCCACTAACAGACTGAACTGCTTGCCCATCCAAAACAATCCAAGAGTTTCGGTAGCCTGTCCAACGCCAAGTATTTGAGGCACCAATTTTATCCATTAAGTTCTCTTTCAAAACTTGTGGCAAAGGTTTTCTCCAAACACTTAGTGCCGCTAAAGAAAGTACATTAACTCTCACATCATTATATTCATAAACGCTTCCTTGTTTATTTCTGGGTCTATTTAGCCATTTTGAAGCATCTTTGTCTGGGCGGTCAGCCCAATCTGGTTTCCCCCAAAGTGTACCTTCCCAATCGCTAGTTTGACGAAGAAGTGAATTCCAAGTAATCGTTTTATTATGAGGTGTATCAAAAAGTTGAAATAATTCTGGCTTTCCAAAATCCTCAGCTGAACGATTGACTGGGTTTCCATAAATTTCGATTGGAGGAACGTAGGCAGCAACCGTATCCGTTACATTTTTGATTAAACCACGATCGACAGCCAAGCCAACAACACTTGATAAAAAACTTTTTGTCACACTGTGTGTAATATCGCATCGGTCTGGTTCTCCCCATTGAGCAACAATGTATCCTTTGTGAATAATTAAACCAGTAGGTTCACCACGCTCGGCAAAAGGCCCAATTGCAAAACCGAATGGTTCTTTTCCAAAAGACTGATAATGAGACACTTCCATATTTCGTGGGTTTTTTATTTCATTCTCTTGGGCAAATTTTATGGTTTCATTTATTTTATCAATATTAAGTCCAAATTCAGTAGGATTCTTAGAAATCCATTGGTTGTAAGCAGGAAAATATGCTTCTGTTTTAGTTTTTTGTGCAAAACAAAACGTGAAAATTATTGAAAATAAAAGGGTAAAACTTGAAAAGAAAACTTTATTCATAATGATTTATTATTTTTGTCTATAAAGATTATATGTAAATTAAACTATTAAAATTATTTTTTGGCTTAATTTGCGATAAATAAATTTAATAATGAGACTTATGGAGACAATTGCTCTTTATATATTAGCAGGTTTTTTGATCTTTGCAGGAATTTCTCACTTTACTAAGAAACTTTTTTTCATAAAAGCAATGCCTCCATACATTCCAAAACACGAAGAAATGGTAATTATTAGCGGAATTGCAGAAATTATTTTGGGAATTGGTCTGCTTTTAAGCCAAACACAATTTTTAGCCGCTTGGGGAATAATTTTATTATTCATTGCTGTATTTCCTGCCAATATCTATATGGCCACTTCGGGTAAATTCAAAAAAATACCACAGTGGTTATTATGGCTTAGACTTCCCCTACAAATAGTCTTGATTGCTTGGGCCTATCGCTATACAAAATAAATTCTTATCAAGTATTAATCCATAATTTTCAGAATATCTACTTCCGAAATTATTGGCGTTGCACCCTTTTGCGTTGCCACAAAAGCACCTACCGCACAAGCATATTTTAGAGCATCAGCTGGCGTTTCACCGTTGAGCCATTTGGTTATAAATGCAGCCAAAAATGAATCACCACTTCCGATTGTATCGTTTACGGTTACTTTAAAACCTTGATGTTCAAACATTTCATAGTTTTCATCAATAAAAAAAGCACCATTTGCACCTCTCGTCACAATGATTCCTTTGAGTTTAAATCGTTCTTTCAGGAAGCTAGCATTGTCTATTTGATTACCAAATTGTCCATACCAAGCACAAATCATTTCTAATTCTTCGTCATTTACTTTTATTATATCAGCAATTCGAAAAAGTTCATCAGTCAATTTGGGTGAATAAAATGGTTTCCTGAGATTAACATCTAAAATTTTCAGTTTGGCACCTACTTGTAGTTGTAAGAGTGTTTGTTTTGAGATTTCATTTCTTAGAGCTAAGCTCCCAAAAACTAGAGCATCTGCTGCTTGGATAGTACTTTTTGCAAGTTCAGTTAAGCGAATAAAGTCCCAGGCAACGGATTCTATAATTTTATAGGACGGACTACCTTTTTCATCTAACGTTACTTCTACAATACCCGTTTGATTTTCGTTTTTTTGAACATTTTCTACTGATAAACCTCTACTTGATAAAAAAGACGTAATTCCTTCTCCCAGTTCATCATTACCGACTGCACTAATCATTAGAGCATTCAAGCCTAATTGATTGGCATGAACCGCCACATTCATTGGAGCTCCACCGGCAATTTTACCAGAAGGAAGCAAATCCCATAATACTTCTCCAAAACAAACTATGCTTTTCTTTGACATTTTATTAATTGATAGCTGATTTCTAGTAATAATAAAAATCAATATGGCAGGAACATCCAAATTTAAAATTCGTAAAATAGAATTTTGAATACTAAAACGATCTATTTTTTAGCCCAAACTGATCTCAATTGAAATAATGTACCGGAAGTTAATTCGACATTTCCGTCTTTACTGTAAAGTTCAATTTTTGTATAATCTTTGGTAGGAAAAAATAAATCTGTTAAGGCAATTTTTCCGCCATTTATAAAAACTTCAATTGAAGCATTATCTATTAAAGCCTTGATTGTCAATACGTTATCATCAATAAAAGGTGCAGTATGTTTCTTGGCAAATTTTGAAGTAAAATCAGATTTTCCTGCATTAGTTCGGTCGATAAAAATTTGCTTTGAAGCTTTATCTAGACCAATAATCAATTTTTCATTCTCAGAATTTGACAAAATAAAACCAAACTCACTTGCGGTTGATTTTGCTACATCAAAAGTCAAATCAAGCTCATTCAAAGCTGATTTATTTTCAATTGGCAAGATATTTATAATCTTTTGTTTTGGAATCTTTGTGCTGGAAATCCGTAAAGATTCAAGTTGTTTGACAGGCATTTGAATCAAGCGGTAGCCTTCAGGAGTTTTGGCTAAAGATAATTTTCGAGGAACTGTCATACCGCTTCTCCAAGTTGAGGTTGGAACTATATTTGCATAATCATCCCAATTCGACATCCAACCGATGTAAATTCTGTCGTTGTTTGGTGCATTAAACCATGAAACTCCCGCATAATTATCCGCTCCATAATCTAACCAAAGTTTTTTTTCTGGCGAGTTATCGTTGCTAAAGATTTTTCCATCAAAATTTCCCACAAAATATTGAGTGCCAGAGCCACCGTTGATAGCACCCCGACCAATATTTTGAATTAAAACCCATTTTTCTTTACCATTATCGGTCTTGAAAGAAATCAAATCTGGGCATTCCCAAACACCATCATTTATGCTCTCTTTCATGCCGAATTCACTTGCTTTTTGCCAGTTTTTTAAGTTTGGTGATGTAAAGATTTCTAATTTCTTTCCAACTGCCAAAGGCATAATCCAGTTTTTAGTATCCGCATGCCAAAACACTTTTGGGTCACGAAAATCGGCATCGCCTTTATTTGGAATAACAGGATTATTGGCATATTTCGTCCAAGTTCTGCCTTTATCCAAACTATAAGCAATTCCCTGCGATTCTCGGTCGTTTTTCCCTGCTTTTTCTTTCACCATATCATGGTAGGTAAAAATCGCAACCAAAGGTTTTTCTTTTCCATTCTGAAAACCAGTTGAATTATTTTCATCAACTACTATGCTTCCCGAAAAAATATAACCAAGCGAATCTGGGTAAAGAGCAATCGGTAGATGTTTCCATGAAACTAAATCTTTGCTGATTGCATGCCCCCAGTGCATTGGTCCCCAAACGGTACTATCAGGATTATGTTGATAAAATAGGTGGTATTCACCATCGTAATATACGAGACCGTTGGGGTCATTCATCCAACCTTTTTCGGGCGTGAAGTGAAATTGAGGGCGATGCTGCTCTTGATAATAGGAGTTTGTGGCTTCTTTCTTTTTTTCGCAAGACAAACAAAATAACACAGCCAGTGCCAAAATAGTGTTTTTCATAGGTTTAGTTTAAGTATTAAAGGTATAAAAAAGCCACAACTTAACTAGACTGTGGCTTTTTAAATTTTATAAACTTCACTTTAAAATATCAGTCAGACTTTTTAATAATTCTTTTGCACTCACCACAACCTGCGTAGTTGGTTTACTATCAGCATCTTGTAAAATATTATGAATGGATGCTAAACCTGATTGAATCTTTTTTAATTCCGCTTCTTTTGAATCAAACTTTTTTAAACCCTCTTCAGTCATTCTGATTCTCTGACGCAAATCTTTTATTTTTTCTAATTCCGCTTCAATTTTTTTTCTTCCTTCGTAGCAATCCAATGACAAATCATGTTGGAGTTTTAGATCAACAATTGAAGTTTTAACTCGTGGATCCATTTTTACTAAAAAAGATTGTTCGCTAGATTTTTCATTAACTGACAATTTAGCGATATAATTACCAGGCATCACCCAAGGTGAAGTAGCATCAGGAGCAGTATTCTGATAAACTGCAGAAATCGGATATGATGGAGGCAAATTTAACGGAGGATAATGCAAATCCCACATAAAACGATGAGAACCAGCATCAGCCGAAAGAATTTGTTGCGGACGAATCCAATAATGTGGAATGTTCAGGTCTGGCAATTCGTAAGGTTTATCATTGCTCGTAAAGGTTCGGACAAGTTTACGATTGGAATCATAAATTTCTAATTTTACAACTCCATTAACCTTTTCTTTTAAATAATAATTAATGACCGCTCCATCGGGAGGATTTTGCCCTTGTGGTTCTTCTTGTGTAATTGGTGTATCGGTGTAAGTACTCCAACGTACGCGATGAGTATTTTGTGGTTTATATAAAAATGCTTCAGTTTTGGTAAGCTCATCAGACATTTGGCGTAAAGGTGTAATATCATCTAAAATCCAGAAACTACGTCCGTGCGTACCTACCACAATATCATCGTCTTTTATTACCAAATCTCTAATACTAGTTGCAGGCATATTTAGCCTTAATGATTGCCAATTTTCACCATCATCAAACGATACATATACGGCATTTTCAGAACCCGCAAATAACAATCCTTTGCGAGAAGGATCTTCACGAACTGTATTGATTGGTTCATTGGGCAAACCCTTAACGATTTCTTTCCAATTTTTTCCGCCATCTTTTGTACGGAAAATATGCGGACGTTGGTCGTCGAGTCTGATTCGATTAACTGCCACAAAAGCCACATTTTTATCAAAATGCCCAGCGTCAATTTGCGAAATTTTCGACCAAATCCAAAAATCATTTTGCTCACCCTTCGGTGTTGGTGGAGTTACATTTTGCCAAGTTTTCCCACCATCTTTTGTTATATGAATCAAGCCATCATCTGTTCCAGCCCAAATTACGTTAATGTCTTTTGGTGAAGGTGCAATTGCATAAATCACTCCTCGTCGGGGCATTTTTTTCATAGCCTCATTAGTGAAAACATTGAAGCTTTGAGGAAGTTTATCATAGGTGTCACGCGTCAAATCTGGGCTTATTACCTCCCATAAATCACCACCTGTTTTGGTCTTAAACAACACATTTCCGGCAAAAAACAAAGATTTTTTATCAACTGGTGAAAACAAAACTGGGGCTGTACGAATAAAACGATACTTTCCAGAACGAACTGCTTCAGGAGCAATATTTTGTGTTTGCCCAGTTCGTTTGTCATATTTTGTAACCTTTCCGCCATAAATAATATTGGGATCGAGTGGGTCTGCGGCAATATATCCATACTCCTCTACTCCTACTGGATGCCAATCACGGAAGCTAATAATTCCATCATTTCCACGAGAAGTAACACCGACCGAACCACTTTCTTGCTGCCCGCCATAAACATTGTATGGAAAAGCATTATCGGTACTAACATGATAAAACTGTGCCGTTGGCTGATTATACCACGAAGAAAAAGTTTGTCCGCCATTGACAGTTATAATTGCTCCTTGATCAGCTGCCAAAAGCATAATATCAGGATTATTTGGGTTTATCCAAAGTCTGTGATAATCATCTCCTCCAGGAGCCCCACGAAAGGCTGTCCAAGTTTTGCCTGCATCTTCTGACTTCCAAGTGTCGACATCGGCACTAAAAACAATATCAGGGTTTGTCGGATGCACTTTTACTTCGGCAAAATCGCTTCCACGCCCCCAAATTCTTGGGTCTTGACTGACGAGTGACCAAGATTCACCCGCATCAATTGATTTAAAAACTCCGCCTCCTTCGGGCGAATCAACGGTTGCATATAGGCGATTAGGGTCGCTTGGGGCAATACAAAATCCAATTCGACCTAAACCTTGTTCATAAGTTGGTAAACCTTTGGTTAGTTTTTTCCAAGTTGTGCCACCATCTATTGATTTGTACATTCCACTTTCGGGGCCTTGCCAAGCACCATTTTCCCACGGGCCTTGGCGAGCCGCCCAAAGATCAGCATAAACTACATTAGGATTTTTCGGGTCGATTGTTACTTGAATTGCACCAGTATTTTCATCTTTATACAAAACTCGTTCCCAAGTTTTTCCGCCATTGCTTGTTCGATAAACACCTCTTTCCGTATTTGGTCCATAAGGATGTCCCAAAACTGCAGCAAAAACTCGGTTTTCGTTAGTTGGGTCAATCGCCAAACCGCCAATTTGCTGACCATCTTTTAGTCCAGTATTTATCCAAGTTTTACCTTCATCTGTCGATTTGTAAACACCATTCCCTACGGATAAATCTGGTCGTTGAATACCTTCACCCGAAGCTACATAAATTACATTTGGATTTGATGGGGCAACGGCCACATCACCCACCGAACCAGTGGGTTGGTCGTCAAAAATTGGCAACCATGTACGGCCATAATCCGTTGTTTTCCAAACACCACCATTGTTTACGCCGATATAAAAAACGTTGGGCTTTTGTGGAACTCCGACAGCTCCAACAGTTCTACCGCCACGATGAGGACCAATCATTCGCCATTTCATGCTATCGAAAAGCTTTGAACTGTAACTTTGAGCAGTGCTGTAAATACTTAATAGTGAGAAGATTATACTAAAAATTTTAATTTTCATGTGTATATAGGTTTTGGTGAAGCTCAATGGTATTGGGTTCAATTTATGAAAAAACTTTATATTTTTTAACAATTACAAGATGAATAATACTTAAATTGGTTATTCAAAACGAATATTCTAAAAAAAGCCAAACTCTCGCTTGGCTTCTCAATTTTCATTTCAAATTCTTCAAATACTCAATACTCAACGGCACATTTTCGAGTTCGTGCTCACTTTCGTCCTCAATGAAATAGTGTTTGATACCAAACTTATTAGAGAGTTTGAAAATATTTTTCCAGTCAGCTTGGCCAGTTCCCAAAACTACATCATTTTCGGCAGGTGTATTGCCTGAGAAATTTCCAATGACACCTTTTTTCAAATCTTTTACGTGCATCAATTTCCAACGATTACCGTATGTTTTTAATAATTTTACTGGATTTCCTCCTCCGTGAAGTACCCACAAAACATCCATTTCAAACGACACATATGCTGGATTTGTATTCTTAAACAAATAATCAAGTAAAGTACCTTTTTCATAAGAACGGAATTCATAGCCATGTGGGTGATAGCAGAAAGTTAGGCCGTTTTCTTTTAAAAACTTACCAGCTTTATTAAATACTTCAACTGCTTTCTGTGCATCTTCAATCGTAAAATTATCGCCTTTGTGAGGAATCCAAGCACACATCACATATTTTGCACCGAAAACATTAGCTTTCTTAACGATATCCATCGAAAGCTTTTCTAATTGGTCATAACCTGCTCCAATCGAAGGAATAGCAATGCCACGAGCATCGCACATTTTCTTATATTCTTCGTCTGTAACTCCTTTTGCTCCACTTGTTTCTATTTCGGTGATGCCCATTTTCTGGATTTTATCCAAAGTCCCTGATACGTCTTTCGGAAAATGGTTTCTGAATGTATAGGCTTGTACACCAAATGGATAAGTATAAATGTTTTTGCTATTTGGCTGGGCAAAAATTTCTTGAGAGAAAGTAAGCACAAACAGCATTGTAAAAATTGAAAGTTTTTTCATTTCGATTGGTTTGTTTAAGGTTGAATATGGCTTAAATGCCTTTACATTACACTTGTAAAATATTAATTACTAACACATTATAATTAAAATCATGCAATTTTTTTTGAAGAGTAAAGATAATGGATTAAATGAAAAACTTAACTTCTAATTCATAAATCCTATTAGTCCAATTTCTACTCAAACTGAAAAGCAAAGTAGGTACATGTTCCTTTGCCAACGTTTTTTATTCCGTGTAAATCGTTTGATTGTAAAAAAATAATATCGCCAACTTTTGAGTCTTGCCAAACTCCGTTGATAGTTTCTTGTGCTTTGCTGTCTTTTTCGTTGTCTTGGCTATTTATTAAAAAGATAATTTCAGCTGGATTATGTTGATGTGCATCATGGCTCATCAATCCTTCGTTGAGCGTAGTAACATGCATTTCAAAGCGTTTACACATACTTGTTGAGCGATTAAAAAAATCTCTTCGACCACCTTTAGTATTAGTTTTGAAAGCAATCTCGTCCCAATTGAGCAGTAGAGAACCGCCTGCTTTTTTACCTCTTTCAATATCTACTGGCTCAACAGAGTTTAATTGAAATACATAATAGGTAGTGTTTTTTTCACTCATATTAACATTTTCTCTCATATCTCCAGACATAATGAGAGCAATTCCACCAGGCTTTAAAACTTTGGTTTTACCTTCAATGGTTACGGTCAATTCACCTTCTTTCACAATAATTAACTCTTCATTTTCTTGTCTGTAGGCTTCTGGTCGCATTCGTCCTTTTGGAAGAAGCGTAGAAGCATGAACTTTACAAAGCTTAAAATGCGGCGTTGTTCCTTCCAAAATTTGACGAGCCTCACCTTGTGGTCTTTTTGCAACCACCAAATCGTCCCATTTGTAAACTTTTGATTCTATAAGTTTCCCTTGTGAAAAAACAACACTTTGAACCAAAAACATTAGTAGCATTAACATTTCAAAATTTTTCATAAAAATTAGGGTAAAAAGGGTAAAACATTAAAAATTCTTTTGCAAAGCTTCGATAGCGGCGGATAAATAGACCATTGGTGCATTCCAGTTAATTGCAATTTCGTTGGTTGAATATGAGCATGAAACATCCAAAAATGACTCATCCGCTATTTTACTTGGATAACCTTCACACTTGTCCTGTTGTCCGGGATTTGGCCCACCAGAAAGTAAACCTGGAATTGGCTCTTTGATACCATCGGCTTCCGACTGACGATGATGCGGAAACATTACTTGTTTAGTACCAAAACCTGTTAAATAAGAATATCCTGTTGCATTTCTTCCCAGCAAATAGTCTAAATTACCTAAAGCAGCGGCGAGATACTTTTTATCAGCATTTATTTTATAAACCTGCAAAAGAGCAATTCCTTGATTGGCTGCGTGAGAGCTGCTTCCCCACATAAAATCTTTGGCAGATTTTCCCATAACCGTATTAAAAGCCTGATTTTCAATACCTAACAATAATTCATCACCAAAATCAGATAGCCTTTTCCTTAAATTTGGCAAATCATTTCTAGCCAAATCTGTAAGTTTTTTTTCATTTCGGAGAAGTGAATAATAAGCTAATAATTGTACTTGATTCCAAGTTGGAATCAAAAACGGTTTATTGGGGTAAAGTTCAATTGTTTTGTAATAATTATCATCTTTTGTAGTAATATACAGTTCAGTAGCTGCCCATATCCATTCATCTGCATCACTTTTGTCTTCATAAGCACCCGTAACAATATCAGGCTCAAAAAATTTATTCATTTCGTTCTGACGATATACAATTTGAGGATTTTCTTTTGCCCAATTCCAAGCTTTGATCGAACTATTCAGACAAGAATCGGCTAATCCAGGAAGTTCTCTTTTGTAATCTTTTAAAATTCGATATGCTTGAGCCATCACAGCAGCAAAATCTAAAGTTGCTATTGTATTTTTTTGAATTACATAACGAGGTTTTTTGGCCTTTTCAGGCATTATCATTCCATCAAACTTAGGGTTACTTAGCTTATGATAAACACCTCCATCCTGTGGGTCTTGCATAGTAAGCATCCATCGTAAATTCCATAATGTTTCGTCTAATACATCAGGAATCTTATTGCTACTTTCAGGAATATTGGTTTCAAATGGTTTGAAAAAGTCAGGATAATCTTCATAAAGGGAAAGTAAGGTTGCCATTGTGATCCCAGAATTAACAATATATTTATTGTAATCTCCAGCATCGTACCATCCTTTGGTAGAAGATATAAGCGTTCCTTCGGGACGCTGAGAGGTTGCAGCCGAGGCATGAATCAACACTTGATCGTCGGGATGTCCTGCTTCACGATGCCATTTTCCTGCATATTTTTCTGGTAAAGCAGTAGAAGCTCTTTGAAAATATAATGCTTTTAGAGCTGCCTTTGCAGCTTCACGATGCACATTGGTTTTAATTTCAAAGGTATAAGAAGCACCAATTTCTGGAATACACAAAAAATACTTTCCCGATTTAGTAAATGCTGAAAAGTCTGCAATTTGGGTAGTTTTTTGAGAAATGGCGTTTACTCTTTGTGTCGATAGCTTTCCTTTAAAAACTGTATCCTTGCTGATGGCATCACACATATAAAAACTCTCATGCTTATTACCTACCCAGACGGCTGTTTTTGCAGCAGTAGGATAAAAACCAACTTGATTAAGGCGAATATTTGGATTTTGAGCATAAACCAACGGAATACCCACCATAAAAAAGGCAATAGTTTTTGTAACAGAACTTAATAGCTTCATTAAATGAAATATTTTCTTGAAATTAAACCAAATATTTGACTAATATTTTTGTAATGAAATAGTTTACCATAAATGGTGTACTAAATTCTTGATGTGTTTCTCATAAATCGCGTTCATCTGAGATATTTGTAAAGCATTCAAATCTGGAAAATCTAAGGCATTAACATTGGCCGTAACTTGCTCTTTTCGAGAAGCACCAGGAATAATTGTACTTACGGCATCAAAGCCTAAAATCCACTTTAGAGCAATGGGAGCTAAATTTGTTTGGTTTGGAAATAATGCTTTTAATTCTTCAACTGCCGCAAGACCTGTTTCATAATCAATACCCGAAAAAGTTTCGCCTTTATCAAACATTTCACCATTTCTATTGAAGTTTCGGTGGTCGCCTGCTGTAAATGTTGACTGTTTAGAAAATTTACCTGTTAACAAACCACTTGCCAAAGGAACTCTTACAATTACTCCAATATCCTTCTTTTTTGCTTGTTCAAAGAACAATTCGGAAGGGCGTTGGCGGAAAGTATTAAAAATTATCTGAACCGTCGTAACGTTATCAAATTCTATTCCTTTTAATGCCTCCTCAACTTTTTCGACGCTAATTCCGAGATTCAAAATTTTGCCTTCGTCTTTTAATCTATCAAACAATTCAAAAATTTCTGGGCGATAAAAAACTTCGCTTGGTGGACAATGAAGCTGAATCAAATCAAGGGTTTCGAGGCCCATGTTTTTAAGACTATTTTCGACAAATTTACGTAATACAGCAGGTTGATATGCTTCATTTGTATGCGGATTAAGCTGACGACCACATTTTGTAGCCACATAAATGCGTTCAGAGCGATTTTTAACAAATCGACCTACTACTTTTTCACTTTCTCCATCACCATAAACATCAGCCGTATCAATAAAATTAATTCCCGCATCAAGGGCTGAATTCAATATTTTATCGGCATTTTCATGACTAAATTCATCACCCCAAACTCCTCCCACCTGCCATGTACCAAGACTAATTTCGGAGATTTCAAATCCTGTTTTACCTAATTTTCTATATTTCATAAAATAGTTTAGAATATTTGTTTGTCTTTATTTGTTAACTTATTAGATTTTTATTCGATGACTGTCTGATATTTAATTCTCCTTTAATTAGCTTCGTAAACGGTATAAATATTTCCTTATAAATTATATTGTCTATAAAAATTGTTGCTGCTGCTTCTCCAACATTAAACGGAAACTGGTTATATATAGTTAGCGATGATTAATCATTGATGCCACCAATCGGCAAACCATATTTTTTAAAGCAGCTTTATAGCCATTTAATCTTTTTTGACTTATCAATAAGTCTTCGGGCCCTGCACAAGCAGCAATTCGCCTACAACCTTGTTTTATTAAATGCTCAACCAAAACAAAACTTCCCTCAAAATCGTCTTGAATTACTTTGGCGGTTTCGAGTTCGTCACACACCCTATCAAAATGAACTATAGGAATGCCTTTTCTTAAATGTAATTTTATATGCTCAAACGAATTGGTTTCTTTGGTGTGACTAACTAAAAGTCCATCAACTCTGCTTGCCATCAATGCTTGCACATTTAGCGTTTCGGTATTATGCGATTCATTAGATTGACAAATCATTACTCTAAACAGCTTCCGATGCTACATTCTAGATTTTAGCTACAACCCCTGCAAAAAATGGTCGTTGTATGTCAGGAATCACAACCCCAATAGTATGAGTTTCTCCTCGATCTAAGCTTTGAGCAAGAAAATTTGGACGATAATCAAGTTCGTTTGCAACGCTGATTACCTCATTCCGAGTATTCTCATTGATTTCTTGACTATTATTTAAAGCCCTTGAAACAGTTGAAGGCGAAATAACTAAAATTTTTGTAATATCTACAATCGTTGTATGATGATGCATTTTTCTAGCATAATGATTAGGCGGATTTACCGAAAAATACAACTCACAATCTTTACAATAAAGCCTTTGTTTACCTCTCGCAAATCCAGACCTTACAATTGTTTCAACTTTACCGCATTGCGTACACGCTATCATTACTATTTATATTTTTCTAATAAAACCCAATTTTTATTCTTAATTAAACACCTATATTTCGGTTATTTTAAACACTTAAAGAATTCATTTAAAGATTATATATTAAAAAAAATAAACAGCTAATTTAACTAACATAAACGTTTCCGAAAACGTATCCAATAGTTTAAGGTTATGTAAACTAAAAAATAGAAAGAATATTCTTTTTTTAATCCTAAATTTAAGGATATTATTAGATAAAAAACGAATTAAAGTAGATAATTGTAAACATTGTGCAAAAATGAGCTCGTCTGGCAAGAATTTTATAAATTGTATTTTTCAAAGATTCTACCATAAAAAACCTTTCATACACAATCATAATTAATAAATTATTTCAAACAAAGATAGACTAATTTAGGAAGTTGTATTTATTATAAAGTACAACTATCATTTGGCTTAGTTTGCCTCAAAAAGTGCAATCAGATATCAAATAATGAAAAATTACTGATTAATTGGTACAAATTTTATTTTAATTAAAATTATTTAAGAAAATATAAAATTATTTTCAGAATTTAGGCGACAAAATCAATCAAACATGTTAAAAAAAGTCACTCTTTCTACCTTAATGCTTCTCGGAGTAAATCAGATGTTTGCTCAAAACAAACAAATTCAATTAATTACCCTCGACCCGGGTCATTTTCATGCAGCTTTGGTTCAGAACAAAACCTATAATAATGTATCATCGGCCGTTCAAGTGTATGCTCCAGTTGGACAAGATTTGCAGGACCATTTAAAAAGAATTGAAAGCTATAATACACGTGCTAAAAACCCTACCAACTGGAAAGAAAATGTTTATGAGGGAAATGACTATTTAGAAAAAATGATTTCCGAGAAAAACGGCAATTTGTTGGTAATTGCTGGAAATAATCAAAAGAAAACCGAATACATTTTAAAAGCTACCGAAGCTGGAATTGATATTTTAGGAGATAAACCAATGTGTATTGATAATAAAGGCTATGCACAGCTACAAAAAGCATTTGAAGTTGCCAAGAAAAACAATGTAATACTCTACGATATAATGACAGAAAGGTCGGAAATCACAACTATCATACAAAAAGAACTAACTCAAATACCTGCTATATTTGGGCAATTGGAAAAAGGATCACCAGACAATCCAGCAGTTTTTACAGAAAGTGTTCATTTTTTTTATAAATATGTTTCGGGAAGCCCGCTAAAACGACCAACATGGTTTATGGATGTAAATCAGCAAGGTGAAGGAATTGCTGATGTAATGGTACACTTAGTCGATTTAGTTCAATGGACAATTTTTCCGAATAAAATATTATCAAATAAAGATATCAAATTCAATTCAGCAACTCGTTGGCCAACGCCAATGACATTGAGCCAATTTTCATTGATTACTGGAGCAAAAACTTTTCCTGACTTTTTGAAAAAAGATTTAAAAAATGACACTACTTTAAATGTTTATGCCAACGGCGAAATAAATTATAGTCTGAGAGGAGTACATACAAAACTTCGTGCTTTATGGAATTACAGTGCATCTGAAGGAGGCGATACACATTATTCGGTAATCAGGGGGACAAAGGCAAATGTAGAAATCAGACAAGGAAAAGAAGAGAAATTCATTCCTCAACTTTATATAAAACCAACCAACTTAAACGAAAATGAGCTTCATAAGGCATTTGAAGGAATAAAAAGCAAATATGCCGGAATAAATTTAAAGAAAATTGGAAACGAATGGAAAGTCGAAATTCCAGATTCCTATCGTACGGGACATGAAGCACATTTTGGAGAGGTAATGGAAAGATTCTTGGATTATAAATCTAAAAATAAAATGCCTGAGTGGGAGGTGCCAAATATGTTGGTTAAATATTATACAACTACAAAGGCATTAGAATTGGCTAAGAAAAAATAAAAGTAGATTTAGCTTAAAGTATATCAATTCAATAAAAATGGCTTTACAACCAATCATCTCATATAGAAATAACATTTTATGAAAAAAATCATTTCAGTAATATTATTTATAATTAGTTTATCTAATACATTCGCCCAAACTAAAATTGTAGCCCAAAAATTCAATTCCAAAATTGATATCCTCGTTAACAAAAATTTATTTACGAGCTATATTTTATCACAAGACGAAAAATATCCATTTTTCTTTCCAGTAAATGGTCCATCGAATGCCAGCGTAACATCGATGCGAAATGCCAATTACCCGCATCACAGTTCATTATTTTTCGGTTGTGATGAAGTAAATGGAGGTAATTATTGGCAAGAAGGACTCGAAAGAGGTCAAATTATATCGATAAGAGCTGATATAATTGAATCAGGAAACGACAAGGTAATTATTGAAAACGAATGTATTTGGCGAAGACCAAATGCCAATGCTCCTATCAAAGATACTCGTAAAATAACGATTACAGCACCATCAAAAGATATTTACCAAATAGATTTCGATGTTACGCTTGAGATGCTCATGGACGTAATCATTGAAAAAACCAACCACTCGCTTTTTAGTGGTAGAATGGACGCTGATTTGGCTGTGATAAACGGTGGTACAATGATTAATTCAAACGGTGAAAAAGGAGAAAAAGAAACATTTGGAAAAAAAGCTTCTTGGATTGATTTTTATGGCAAACGTGGCGATAACCAAGAAGGGATGGCAATTATGCAGCACCCATCAAATGAATGGTATCCTGCACCGTGGTTTACGCGTGATTATGGCTTTTTCTCGCCTACCCCGATGTATTGGCCACAAAACGACAAAGAAACTACATTAAAAAAAGGACAAACTATCAAACTAAAGTATAGAGTGTTGGTTCATTCAGGCGATACAACAACCGCCAAAATTGCCGAACAATTTGAAAAATATAAATCAGAATAAAATATATATAATTTGAAGTTTTGAAAATGTACATTACTTACACAATCTATTCATATTCAAAATCACCAAACTCACAAATTTTCAAATCATCAAACTCAACCTTAAAAATTAAATAAATGGAACGCAGAAAATTTATTGGTCAAACTATCACAGGCGTAGCTGCTGCAGCGTTTGGCATTCCAACAATCGTACCTTCAACGGTTTTTGGCAAAAATGCCCCAAGTAATAAAATCAATATTGGACAAATTGGTTGCGGACGTATTGGCCGTGAGCACGATATGGTTGGTACAATGCAACACGATGTTGCTCGACTAATGGCAGTTTGTGATTTAGATAGTAATCGCCTTAAAGACGGAAAATTACTAATTGAGAATTATTACAAGAAAAAAACAGGGCAAAATAATTATGTAGATGTAAAGATGTACGATGATTATCGTGAAATGCTATTGAATAAAGATATCGATGCAGTAATTATCAGTACACCTGATTTTTGGCACGCTCAACCAGCCATTGAAGCCGCCTTGGCAGGAAAGGATATTTATCTACAAAAACCTACTTCGTTGACAGTTTCCGAAGGACGTTTATTGAGCGATATAATCAAAAAAACAGGTAAAATCTTACAAGTTGGAACCCAACAACGCTCATCGCCACAATTTAGAATTGCAGCAGAATTGGTACGTAATGGCCGAATCGGTAAATTACATACAGTAAAAGTAGGCTTACCAGGCGACCCATCTGGCCCATCAGCACCAGCTATGCCGGTGCCTAAGGGATTCAATTATGATATGTGGTTGGGCTCAACGCCTGAAGTTCCATACACAGAAACTGGCGTGCATCCACAAGTTGGCTATGGTCGCCCAGGTTGGTTACGTATTGAGCAATTCGGTGCAGGTATGATTACTGGTTGGGGACAACACCACTTCGACTCGGCCGCTTGGGGAATGGATACCGAATACACTGGCCCAACATCAGTGCAAGCTGTTGCTGAATTTCCAAAATCAGGCCTTTGGAATGTACATGGAGATTTTATGGTAAAAGCCGATTATGCCAACGGCGTTACGATGTACACAAGTGGTGGTTTTCCTAATGGTATCAGATATGAGGGTACGGAAGGCTGGATTTTTGTTTCTCGTGGTGATTATGTTGCTTCAGCAAGCGACCCAGTTTTAAAAGCCAAAAGCAGCAAAGCACTTGATGCCAGCGACCCCAAAATATTAGAATCCGTTATTGGTGAAAAAGAAATTCATTTATATAAAAGTGACGAACAACACGGTAATTGGCTTGATTGCATACAAAGCCGAAAAGAGCCAATTTCACCGGTTGAAATAGGTCATAGAGCTTGTACAGTCTGTTTGATTAGCCATATTGCTATGAAACTTCCTCGTAAACTTACTTGGAATCCAACAACTGAGAAGTTTGTAAACGATAGTGAGGCTAATGCGATGTTGTCTCGAACACAAAGAAAGCCTTACGGTACAAACTACATCAAAATGTAATAATTATGAATGATTTTGGTAGTTTTTAGCTCCTAAGTCTCTATAAATTCAAACTTTTAACTTGAAAATCTAATTTGTTAAAATTTAACTAAAATGAATAAAAGTAATGATAGACGTAGTTTTTTAAAGAAAAGTACGTCTGCAGCGGCTGGATTAATGGCCTTTCCGATGTTACAAAATAATAATTTTGGACACTATAGCACTGAAATTGTAAAAGGCTTTAGCGAAACAGTATATGATTCTCCTCGCATAAAATTTGCCGTTATTGGTATGAATCATGGCCATATTTATAGTCAGGTTGAAGCAGTAAAAAAAGGCGGTGGTCAGTTAGTTACTTATTTTGCAAAAGAGGCTAATTTAATTGCTGATTTTGCCAAAAGATATCCTGATGCCAAATTGGCCAAAGATGAAAAAGAAATCTTAGATGATAAATCAATTCAATTAGTATTAAGTTCGGCAATCGCTTCCGAAAGAGCACCATTGGGTATTAGAGTTATGAAATCGGGTAAAGATTTCATGTCTGATAAACCAGGTATAACTACACTCGAGCAATTGGCAGAGGTTCGTAAAGTACAAAAAGCTACTGGTCGAATCTACTCAATTATGTACAGCGAACGTTTTGAGAATAAAGCAACTGTAAAAGCTGGAGAACTAGTAAAAGCTGGAGCCATCGGAAATGTCATTCAAACGATTGGACTTGGGCCGCACAGAATGAATACCAAAACACGCCCAGAATGGTTTTTTGATAGAGATTTGTTTGGTGGAATCATAACCGACATTGCTTCGCACCAATTCGACCAATATTTGCATTTCACAAACTCAACTAAAGCTGAAGTTGTAGCTTCACAAATCGGCAATGTTCATCACCCTGAATTTCCTAAATTTGAAGACTTTGGAGATGCTATGCTCCGAGGAAATGGCGGAATGGGCTATATCAGGGTTGATTGGTTTACACCGGATGGCTTGAAAACTTGGGGAGATGGACGATTGACAATTCTTGGCACTGAGGGTTTTATCGAAATCAGAAAAAACATAGACCTTGCTGGTCGTGAAGGTGGTAGCCATTTATTTCTAACGGATAACAAAGAAACAAAATATTTCGATTGTTCGGCTCAAATACTTCCTTATGGACCACAATTAGTAGATGATATTTTGAATCGTACCGAAACCGCTATGACCCAAGAACACTGCTTTTTGGCAACAGAATTGGCTCTTAAAGCACAGAAAAATGCCCAAAAAATAAGCTTAATAAAATAACGACGAATGATGATTTACGAATGACGAATATGGAAGAAGAACTATGAGCGTATAAATTCGTAAATCATCATTCAAAATCGCACGGGCCGATCCCGTAGTAATTCTAAATGCTACATACAATGCGTTGGTTTGGGCCAAATGACCCAGTTTCACTAATGGATATTCGACAAGCGGGCTGCATAGGCGTTGTTTCGGCCTTGCACCAAATTCCAGTTGGAGAAACTTGGCCAGTTGAGGCCATCAAAGAGAGAATAAATATCATTGAAAAAGACAATAACCGCTATTCTGAATTAAAGTGGTTAGTTGTGGAGAGCCTTCCTGTACATGAAGATATAAAGAAAGGTTTGCCATCGAGAGAAATTTTCATCGAAAATTATAAACAATCGCTACAAAACTTAGCCAAATGCGGAATTAAGATTGTTTGTTATAATTTTATGCCAGTTCTTGATTGGTCACGTACCAACCTAAATTATGAAATGCCCGATGGTTCAAAGGCACTTAAATTTGTTTGGGAAGACTTTGCTATTTTCGATTTATATATTCTCAAACGTCCAAATGCCGAGAAAGATTATGAGCCTGAGATTAGAGAATCTGCCAAAAAAAAATTTGGACAGATGACTTCTGAAGAAATCGAAACACTAAAAAATACAGCATTACTGGGTTTACCTGGTTCGGAAGAGGCTTTCAACTTAAACACTTTTCAAGGTTTACTTGATAATTATGCCAACATTGGCGATGCCGAACTTCGTAACAATCTATATTACTTTGTCAAACAAATCAGCCCTTTTGCTCAAAATTTAGGCATTAATTTATGTATTCATCCAGACGACCCTCCAAAGTTCCTTTTAGGTTTGCCGAGAGTAGTAAGTACCGAAGATGATTTGGCTCAGCTGATGCAAGCCTGTGATGTGACTGCCAACGGTATCACCTTTTGCACAGGTTCTTTGGGTGTAAGAAGCGATAATAACTTAGTACAAATCGTGAAAAGATTTGGAAATCGGATTCATTTTTTGCATTTACGAACCACCAAACGAGATAAAAATCTCTTAGGCGACTCTTCGATGAACTTCCATGAAGCTGCTCATTTAGAAGGTGATGTAGATATGTATGAAGTTGTGAAGGCTGTCATTGAAGAACAAAATCGGAGAAAAGCGGCAGGTCAAGTAAATTATCAGATACCCGTTAGACCAGACCACGGCCTCCAAATGCTCGATGATTTACAGGAAGGAATTACGAAACGAAAAACCTATCCAGGTTATTCGGCTATTGGAAGGCTTAAAGGCTTGGCAGAAATAAGAGGCCTTCAACTGGCAATCGAAAGGAATTTAAGCGAATGAAACAATACATAGCCCATGTTTCATTGATAGTGGATGACTACGATGATGCTATCGCTTTCTATACTCAAAAAATCGGTTTTGAATTAATTGAAGATACAAAACTCAATGCAGAAAAACGCTGGGTCTTGGTAAAACCTAAAGGGGCAACTGAAACAGCCATTTTATTAGCAAAAGCTTCAAATACCGAACAAGAAAGTCGAATAGGCAATCAAACAGGCGGACGAGTTTTTATATTTCTTTATACTGATAATTTATGGAGAGACTACCATATTATGATAGAAAAAGGTGTCAAATTTGTGAGAGAACCCAAAGAAGAAATATATGGTACAGTGGCGGTTTTTACTGATTTATACGGAAATCAATGGGATTTACTTGAGCCAAAAAACAAATAAATAAAATATTTTCAATCAACTTAAAATGCAAAAAAGAATTTTCATATTCCTATTTTTTATCATTTCGTTTTTCTCTATGGCCGACGACGGTTCAAGGTTATGGTTGAAATATGACTTGATAAAAGACCAAAAACAAAAGTTGGTGTATCAAAAATATACACAATTTATTTCATCAAATACTTATCATCCAATATTACAAAAAGCCGCTGAAGAGCTTCAATCAGGTTTTGTTGGCCTTTTAGGCTCAAAAACAAAAATAGTTAAAAATAGCAAACAAACTGGCGGTATAGTTCTTGAAGTATCCAATAATCAATCACTTACAAGTAATTTAGCCAAAGATGGTTTTGCCATTTTTTCTCAAAAAGGAAGTTTAATAATTAGTTCAAAATCAGAAGCAGGTGTATTATACGGAGCTTTTGAATTATTAAGACGCCTTCAGATTGGACAATCATTGAATGAAAATATTGTAAGTAGTCCAAAAATTAAAATAAGAATGCTTAATCATTGGGACAACGCCAATGGAACTGTCGAGCGTGGTTATGCAGGTTCATCTATTTGGAAATGGAACGAATTACCTTTCAGAATCGACCCAAGATACATTGCTTATGCACGTGCCAATGCATCTATAGGTATCAATGCAACCTCCATCAATAATGTAAATGCAAGTTCAAGATTTCTCACAGCCGAATATTTAGAAAAAATAAAAGCAGTAGCCGATGTGCTTCGTCCATATGGAATCAAAGTTTTTATTTCAGTAAACTTTCGTTCGCCACGGACACTTGGGGGTCTTAAAACATCCGACCCACTCGACAGTGAGGTAAGAAATTGGTGGAATGAAAAAACGAAAGAAATTCATCAGTACATCCCAGATTTTGGCGGATATTTGGTAAAGGCTAATTCGGAAGGTGAACCAGGACCGCAAGACTATGGCCGTACGCACGCTGATGGAGCAAATATGTTGGCCGAAGCAATGAAGCCATTTTCAGGAATTGTCATTTGGAGAGCATTTGTCTATAATGCTGACCCAAATGGTGATAGATTTAAAGAGGCTTACGAACAATTTAAACCACTTGATGGAAAATTCGACACAAAAGTTATTGTTCAGGTAAAAAATGGACCAATTGACTTCATGCCTCGTGAACCATTTCATCCGATGTTTGGTAGTTTTCCAAATACTAAACTTGGGATGGAATTTCAAATTACCCAAGAATATTTGGGTCAATCTACCCACCTCACATACTTGGCTCCCATGTTTAAAGAATGCCTTGATACAGACACTTATGCCAAAGGAAAAGGCTCAACCCTTGCTAAGGTCATTGACGGCAGTTTATACAATAACCAAAATTCATTAATTTCTGGGGTGGCAAACACAGGTTCAGATGCCAATTGGTGCGGACACCCATTTAATCAAGCGAATTGGTATGCTTTCGGTCGTTTAGCATGGGATTATACGCTTAGTTCTGAAAAAATAGCTAATGAGTGGATTGGAATGACATTGACAAATGACAAAAAAGCAAAAGTTCAAATCAATGAAATGATGCAAAAATCATTGCCAACCTATATAAGTTATACCTATCCGCTTGGATTGCATCACATGATGGGGGAAGGCCATCATTATGGCCCTGAACCTTGGCTAACCAAAGCTGCCCGACCAGATTGGACATCCATTTATTATCACCGAGCTGACTCAATTGGCTTAGGCTTCGATAGAACAGGAAAGTTGAGCAACGCCATAAAACTATATGCTAAAGAAATCAATGAAACATGGGGGAATGCAGAAAAATGTGATTTAAATTATATATTATGGTTTCATCATATTGCATGGAGTAAAAAACTCAATACAGGAAACACACTTTGGGAAGAACTATGTTACAGATATTACAATGGTGTAGTTGAGGTTGAAAAAATGCAAAAAGATTGGCAAAAATTAAAACCATTCATTGATACCGAGACATTTGCCAGTGTAAATGCAAGATTTAATATTCAACAAAAAGAAGCAATTTGGTGGAGAGATGCTTGTGTTTTATATTTCAAAGAATTTTCAAAAATGGCAATTCCAAGTTCACTTACTCCACCAATCAGAAGCCTTGAAGAAATTAAAAAAATAGTAGAAATATATCATTTAAGATGACAGAAAGAGCAATTTTTACAGAAGAGAGTAAACACATTTCACATCATACAGCCTTTGCACTCACAGACAAATTATGTTTGATAACCGGTGGCGGTAGTGGAATTGGATTTGAAATTGCCAAATGTATGATTTTTTCGGGGGCAAAAGTAGTCATTACTGGCCGCAGAGAAGAACCATTAAAAGCAGCCGTAGCTGAATTAGGAAAAAATGCCTATTATTTTGTCAATGATGTTACAGATTTAGCCTCATTAGATGGATTAGTAAATAATATTGAGTCAAGTCACGGCCCAATCAATATTTTGGTAAACAATGCGGGTGTTAACATGAAACGCTCGGCATTAGAAGTTTCTGATGAAGATTTTAACCGAATTATTACAACCAATTTAAGTGCGGTTTTTGCCCTTACACGTAGCTGTGCCTCACGTATGCTCGCCAGAAAGAATGGTTCAATAATCATGATTTCTTCGATGGCAGCATACTACGGTATCGACCGTGTTGTGGCCTATGCAGCATCAAAATCTGGTGTAGAGGGCATGGTTAAAGTATTAGCATCGGAGTTTTCACCACTAAATGTACGAGTAAATGCGATTGCTCCAGGTTTTATTGAAACAAGTATGATGAAAACTGCCATGGGTAGCGACCCTGACCGTATGAATCGTGCTTTAAATAGAACACCGATTGGTAAATTTGGTAAACCCTCAGATATTGGTTGGGCAACGGTTTTCTTGGCGTCCGATGCCGCAAGATACATCACAGGAGTTTCTCTTCCAGTTGACGGAGGAAATTCAATTGGATTTTAAGTTGTTTAGGGTAAATATTCGACAAAGCTGCTTAGAATAACAAGCTTATAAACAAATATTTAACTGTTTGTAAATTTTTCTATTCGTATTATCCTTTATCCTAATTTAACACCCTCAATAGAACTTTTTATAATTGTCATTAACATAAATTAATTCATAAAATGAGTAATCTTACAATTCCAATTACGTCTCTCTTACTTTTGAGCGTATATAATATTTTTGGGCAAGAAAAAACACCCATTTCTAAGCCTTTAGTTTCTCAAATTTATACAGCGGATCCCTCTGCCCATGTCTTTAATGGAAAAATCTACATTTACCCTTCACACGATATTGATACAGGAACAAAAGAAGACGACGAAGGCGGACATTTTGATATGAAAGATTACAGAATTTTATCAATGGAATCGCCGCAAGCTAAGGTTAAGGTTAATGGAGTTGCACTAGATATAAAAAATGTTAAGTGGGCTGGCCGACAAATGTGGGCACCTGATGCAGCTTATAAAAACGGCACCTATTATTTATATTTTCCAGTAAAAGATAAAGAGGACATTTTTAAAATAGGTGTTGCTACAAGTAAAAGTCCAGTTGGACCTTTCAAAGCAGAACCTGAGCCAATAAAAGGCACCTATAGTATTGACCCTGCTGTTTTTAAAGATTCGGATGGGAATCACTATATGTATTTTGGGGGGATTTGGGGAGGTCAATTACAACGTTGGAAGGACAACGAATATCAAGGAAAAGCAAATAATCCTAAAAAAGGGGAAGTTGCAAGATTACCAAGAATTGCCAAGCTATCGGCCGATATGAAAAGCCTCGCCGAAGAAGTGAAAGTAGTCAAAATTGTAGATGAAAAAGGAAATCTTTTTATGGAAGACAATAATGATAAACGATTCTTTGAGGCCGCATGGGTACATTTATATAAAGGAAAATATTATCTATCCTACTCGACAGGTGATACCCATAATATCTGTTATGCAATTGGAGATAATCCGTATGGGCCGTTTACCTATAAAGGAATTGTATTAAAACCAGTTTTGGGTTGGACAAACCATCATTCAATTGTTGATTTCAAAGGTAAAACTTATCTATACTATCATGATACTGAAATTTCGGGCAAAACTCATTTAAGAAACGTGAAAGTGACTGAATTAAAATACAATACAGATGGAACAATCCAAACCTTGGAGGCTTATAGATAGAATCTAAAGTTCATTTACTAATTCTTATTTTTTTAAATTATTTAGAAAAAAAACAAAACTATGAGTTTCAAATAAAAGCAATTGTTTTAACAAATTTATTCATATATTTTTATGTTATGATTATAACAATGCTTCAATTATAATTGAAAACCTTACTTTGAACAATAATAAATTAAATAATTAAATGTCAAATAATTTTAAATATTTATTTACAAATTTCATATTTGAATATTTAAACATTTTCGTATAAATATTTATTAAAATCCGTATAAATTCAATGCCTGAAATTTTTACATTACCGGTACATACTAGTGCCAAAGGAGATTTAACAGTTTTTGAAAATATATTACCTGGGTCTCTAAAACGTATATTTTATATTACAAACGCTGACTGTGAAACGAGGGGTGGTCATAGACATATAAAAGCATGGCAGGCATTAATATGTTTACAGGGTACTTGTGAAATTTATGTAGAAACACCAAATAAAAAAATGGTTTTTGGTCTTGATAAACCGAACAAAGTATTAATTCTCGAGCCTCTAGATTGGCATACTTTAGAGAATTTTTCAGAAAACGCTATTGTATTAGTAGTTTCAAACGAAAATTATGATCCCTATGACTATATTTACCCGAGTTATTCTGAAATTGAAAATGAATTAAACGAGCTTCAAGAAATTGTAAATAAGCAAAAAAAGGATTGACTTTAATCAATCCTTTTTTTTTCTGCTTGATAATTTTATTTTTTCTTGTATACATCATCGCTGACTTCATTTGCTTTAGCCTTTTCAAATTCTGCCATTTGTTCTTTTGTTATTCCTAAATCTACTACCAAATTGGGTAAAGCTTTTTTTAGTGTTTCAACTCCAGATAAAGTTAATTTTGTCTTCCACAAGTAAAGTTTTTTAAGGTTTTTTAGTTTACTTAAATTCTGAACTGATGCGTCTGTAATATTAGTTTCTATAAGGTTAAGATACTCAAGATTCTGTAAACCAATAATATAATTAATAGCATTATCAGTTATCTTAGTATTTTCAAGATGCAATCTTGTAAGGTTAGGCAATTTCATTATGAACTCAATAGAACTATCAGTTATTTGAGTTTTTGACAACTTTAGCCACAAAGTTTGAACTGGTGCAATCCCAATTATAGAAGCATCTTTGTCTGAAAATTTAGGGCTATTCAAAAAAGTAACTTCAACATAATTATTGTTTTGCGATAATGGCAAAATTAACCCTCCTGATTTTTTTACTTTCTCAATGGCATTTTTATCTACTTCTTCGACATTTTTTGCCAAAATACTTTCTTCAACCGTATATTTATCTTGTTTTATTTCGCTTAAAATGTCCATTTTATCACCAATCCCAAATATTGTTAAAATTGGTTTAACTTCATTACTGACAGTTATTTGCGAAATTTTTTTGTCAAATGAGGCTCCTTGCTCAAGCCACCATTTTAAAATAATCAGTTCATTTTCTGTAATTTGTGTTTTACCTTTTGGAGGCATATGTTCTTCATCGGATTCTGGCAATAAGATGCGTTTAATAAATTCGCTTCCTTGAACATTGTTCGCCTTAAAAATTACTCCATGTTTTCCTCCTTTTATAAAAAACTTAATCTCATCCATTCGCAAATCTCCTTTCATCTTGCTTGAGTTGTGACATTGCTCACATTTTTGTTTAAAAATTGGTTTAACAATGTCTTGGAATATTTGGGCTTCGGTCGGATTCATTACATTTAATGCAACTTCATTTTTGGAAATATCACTTTTTTCGGGCATACCTAACCAGTTAAGAAAAAGATTTGGTGTTTTTTCAATTAAAAATGCTTCTCCATGTGTCAAATTGCCACCATGATGCCCGGCTATTATCATCAAAACGAATGAAAACGCTAATAACGGTAAGTATAAATGTTTAACAAACCCAATCTTTTTCCTAGGCCAATTTAAATGTACAAGGTAAGAAAGCCAAGTTAGTACAGCCAGACCAATACCCTGCCACTGATGTTCTTCCAAAATTTCTTTGTTATATCCTCCTTCTTCAGATAAAAAGTAGCCCAACACACTAGCAAAACTTGCACTAATAGCAGTTATCAAAAGAGAAATTGTGAATATTTCAGATGAAATTGTAATTTTACTGTACTTATTCAAAAGTTCAAAAAGTACAATTAAAACCAAAAATCCAATTGGAAGGTGAACGGCCAAAGGATGAAATCGTCCAATAAAAGACAGCCACTCAGTAACAGAAACAAGAATCATATAGGTAGGATATTTTTGAATACGTTGATATACCAAAAATAAAAATCTATTGGCAGTAAACAAAGTTAAACATAAAGTAAATAACAAAAAAATTGCCAAAATACAATCGTATTTTGGCAATTTTGTAAAGAAGGAAATCTAAATATTAATATCCAGGATTTTGAGTCAATGTTGGTTTACCATCTTTTTGGCTATTCAAAATTTCGTCATTTGGTAGAGGGAAGTAAGCATTTTTAGATGTAAATGTTTTTCCAACCAAATATCCACGCTTATTATAGGTTCTTCCAGTATTGTCTGTTCCATTTTTAGATTCTTCTGAAACATATTTATTCAAATACTTTTCAGCAATACCCCAACGAACTAAGTCGAAGAAACGGTGACCTTCCATAGCAAACTCCAAACGATTTTCCATGCGGTAAGCATTTCTTGCATAATCAGCACCTTTGGTCGTAAAAGTACCTTTTGGATACGGATTTACGACATAATTGACTGAAGCATCTTGTACTGAACCACTTTTTGCACGTGTACGAACCATGTTAACATAGTCTTCGCCAGCTTGCAAATTACCTAATTCAATTTCACACTCAGCTAACCATAAAATCACAGAAGACATTTTCAATAAACGGTAATTGTTATTTACGTTACGTTTAGAAGTCGAGTGAGTTGAGCTTCCTTCATCAGCCAAATAATACATCCATTTTTTACCAATGAATGGGCCTGAATAATTCTGATTTCTAATCCAAGAATAACCTGGCATAGGGCCCCAATCTAAGAAGTTTACCCCTCTACGTCCAACTGTCCAATCTAAACGTGGGTCAACTGGTACTGTTTTGTCCAAGTTAAATGTTTGGTCAGACTTCAAACCTTGATCATTAGATAAATCAACTTGATTGTAAGTATCGGCTGTTCCATCTGGAGCAGAACCAATTAAAGGCAAACCCTCTTTATCAGTTTTGAAAGCATTGACCAAATTATGTGATGGCAAATAGAATCCACAACATCCACGTCCTGGCGAATTGGCTGAATAAGGCCAGTTTAGGTTGTCACCTGCATTGCCATTATTACCAGTTGTACCATCATTAATAGAAAATTCAACTTCAAATATTGATTCCGCATTATTATTGGTAATATTTCTATAATTATCGTGATAATTAGGCATCAATTTTTTACCTGAATTTTTATAAACATCTTCCAATATTGCTTTTGCAGCAGCATATTTCTTTTGGAACATCAAAGCTTTGGCTAAATATGTTTTTGCTGCCCACTGACTTGCTCTTCCTTTTTGTGCCTGAACCGCTGGTAAATTGGCAGCAGCAAAAGTAAAGTCAGCTTCAATTTTTGACCAAATATCTTGGTCATTTGGAATTTTTGTTGAATTTGGATCAGCTGCAACATAGATTTTTTCGTCAATGTATGGCACCTTGTTCCACATTTTCTTGGCTTCAAAATGATAGTGTCCACGTAAAAATCTTGCTTCTGCTACTACTTGGTTTTTTTCAGCATCAGTCATGTCTTTTACATCCGGACTTCCCACCAATTGAATTGCTTCGTTTGCACGAGCAACGCCATCATAAGAATGTTGCCATTTTCCTAAGAAATATGTATTATCAGATAACCAGTTATATTGTTCGATATACTCTTGCTCAGGCTGGTCACCAATATCCGTACCCTTTACAGCATCACCACTTGTAATTCCACCAAACACATAGTTCGAAATAGTTGATTGACGGCCAGTATTTCCGGCACCAACTCCATCAAGCAATGAATACGCACCAATCAACACAGCATTTACTCCATTTTTGTTACTTAATGAAGCCAAAGATGCAGCACCTTGCGGTTTAATATCAAAAAACGAATCAGAACAAGAAACACTTATTCCAATTAGTGCTATTATTAATAATTTTTTCATTAT
>NZ_CALCZQ010000046.1 GCF_937903345.1 uncultured Emticicia sp.
CATTTGAACACAAAATTAAGAGAGTTTTGTGTGCGGAAAAATTAGACAATCTCAATAACTCAAAAACTAGGGATTGGACGAATTGGAGGTCGAATTGAAGACACTTTTAACAATGCTCTAAAAGTTGGTAAAAAAAATGGGTTCTGGGATATAAAAAGTGATTTCGTTTATCTAAATGATCAAGTTGTCGATTTTTATCGTAAAAGACATTCACTGCCCGAAAAACAGAAACAAATTGAGTGGATTGCACCAGAAGAAATACAGTTGGTTTTGACCACTACTTTGGCTCAAGCAGTTACAATAAGTAAAGAAGAGCTTTTTAAATATGTACTTTCAGAGTTAAATGGAGGTATTAGACTTACTGAAGGAATTTATGGTGTAATAGATAAAGAGTTTAAGAAGCTTTTATCAATAGGTAAAATTAAAATTGAAAATGAAATAGTTAAAATGTAAAATTATGGAACAATCGCTAACAAAAAAATTAGAGTCAATATACTATGAACTTAGTAAAATTGAAGACACTATTATAGATATAAAGGCTCCAATAGACAAAAAGGTTGAAACGCTTCAAAAACAAGTAAATAATTTAAGTTTAAAGCTTAATCTAACAGAAATGCAAGAGGATAAGTTAGTACAATTAGAGGATGAAATTAATGAAATGGAGGAGTTGAGAGATAAACTTGAAACTATATTGGATAATATGCAAAATACAATTATGGAATTTGATTTTTCAATAGAAATATTGAATCATAATTTAGAAAAACTAAAAAAAAGAAATGGGACATAATAAAAACCATTTAGTCCGCATGAATGGAAAAAATTAAAAAATAAAATTAAGGAAATTTATAATAAGGAAATAAAATTAAAAATGCAATGTGCAAATCCTGACTGTAACAATAGTGGAATAAAATGAAAACTCATTATTTCAGTAAATCCCCGTTCGTCTGAATGTTCTGAGTTGTTAGGCTGAATTTTAATTCAGTCTTTGTGTTTACCGTTCTTAGAAAGGAATTGCAAAAATTGATTTTTACCCTAAAAAAAACCTAATAAGTAATACTTTTGGTAGCATCTATCACTCTTGTTCCATAATATTCGACATCAATTAAACCACCTTTATCAATAAAATTACTCGCCGAAGAATACAAATAATCTTCGGCTTTAGCTACGATACCCGCACGTACTGGATTTTGATGAATCTAGCGGAATGCCGCCCAATCAGATTTCTGAAAGAAGAACTTATCGCTATAAATCTCAAAAGCATGATTTTCATGTGTCCAAAAGCGAATCGTCGCACCGTTGCGAAGTTGTCATATTTGCTTCGTGCCGCAAAGCGAAACGTCGCACCGCTCAAAACGTTTCAGCATCGATTCTCGCCTACTTTCTGGCTCTGTTTTAATAGTATTTAATATCTTTGATGCTGTAAATTTCTTAATGTCACGCACCAAATCTGACAATTCCCCATCTTTGGAAGCAGCAATTAAGTGGATATGGTTCGACATGATTGCATAAGAATATAACCATAATCCTTTCTCTTTTTGACTATAACGATAACTATCAAGTATAATATCTCGATAGCGTTGCCTTGAAAAAACATCTATCCAATCAACCACTTGGAATGTCAAGTAATATATTGCCGACTGATTGATAATTTGATAACCTTGACTCATCTTTTATTCTTTTATTTGCTTATTCTCTGATGCCGTTGTAACAACGGCTAACACAACGACTGATTTTAAAATCAGCCGAACTTATCGAACACTCCGCCCAACGGGGGTTTTACAACCGACAGCGATTGCATTCTTCGCTTGGTTACCAAAGCCCTCAAACTTTTACAGAAAACTATTACAAAAAAGCAGGTTAAATAATTATCAAAAACTCGCAAAAAAAGTGTAAACCTAAAATGCACTAAGTCATTTTGCCCGATTCTGTAATTTGCTTATTAGCAGGCAAATATAATGTAGCATTTGTTACTTGAATCCTGCAAATAATAAAAACTAATCAATTATATTTGGGAAATAACATAAAATCCTAAAAAACAATAATGTTAAACCAAATACGCAAAGAGCTACTAAATCTATCCCTTTCCAATAACTTGCTTAAATTACGTGACTTTAAAGCGAAAGGACTCGATTTAATTGGTATAAAATCTAATCTAATATTTAACTATTTAATTGAAGAAGAAAAGATATTAAACTTTGATTTAGAAACGGCTGATGATTATGAAGATATCGTAATTAAAAATCCATTTACATATAATGAAAATAAGAAACATGCCAGCATAATAGCTAATTCAAATCACAAGACTGTTCAGAAAAAACTCAAAAACACTTACAAGGAAGCCAAAGAATTTACAGATGAGCGAGGAATTAATTCTCTTTATTTATCTATTGGTGCTTTAAAGTGGTTCGAAGATGAAAAAAGCGAAATCGAACTCTTTGCCCCTCTAATACTTATTCCTGTTGAACTATTAAAATCAACAGACCATGGTGAAGATTCTTTTTCATTAAAATTTGCAGAAGGCAATATCGAACCTAATTATACGCTAGAACGCAAATTAAAACATGATTTTGATATAAATTTTCCAAAATACGACTATGTTGAAAACACTTATGAAAATATTCAAGAGTATTTTTCTCATGTAAAAAACTCGATATCAAAGATAAAAAGATGGGAAGTTATTGAAGATAAAATCACATTAAATCTCTTTTCATTTCTAAAAATTATGATGTATCATGATCTAGATGATACAAAATGGAATGAAAACAATGTACCATCCAATAATCAATTTATATCAAGATTATTATCAAACAGTGGTGATTTATCATTTCAAGATTATAGTCAATTTGAAGATATTAATGCAATAGAAGATAATATAAGTTTAGTTAAAGATATAGGAAATGTTTTAGATGCGGACAGTTCGCAAATTGAAGCAATTAATTTAGGATTAAATAAAAAGTGTTTGGTTATTAAAGGGCCCCCAGGAACTGGCAAATCACAAACAATTACCAATTTTATTGCAAGCTGTGTCGAAAAAAATAAAAAAGTATTGTTTGTAGCTGAAAAATTAGCAGCTTTGAATGTAGTAAAGAATAGATTAGATAAAGTTGGCCTAGAATTGACTTATTTAGAACTACATAGCCACAAAGCAAATAGAAAGGATGTATTAGATTCTATAAACGCTTCACTTACCGCCCAAACTAATCGAGGACTGAAAGACAATAACGAAATAGAAAAACTTAAGGTAGAAATAGCCAATTTAAACAATTATTATGATATAATATTTAGTTCTGTTTCAGGAGTATTGGTGTACGAAATGATAGCTGAACTAGTCGAGCTAAAGATGAATTTCCCTAATTTGGAAACAATTTCTGGAATCAAAGATAATTGGTCAAAAGAAGAAATTCATAATTTAGACAAACTAGTCAAACAAGCAACTGAATTCACAAATACCAATGGTCTAATCAAAAATTTACCATTTTATGGCATTCAAAACCTACAAATAAATTTTGGTATAAAAGAAAAACTGACTGGTTTATTTAGGGAGCTTAAAAATTGCATAAATCAACTAAACGAGACATATTTAAAGATTAAGTCTGTTTTGGGTTTTACTGAAAGCCTAAATCTAGAAAAGCTCAAAGACCTGACAACTTGGATATCGCTTTTAGAAACCTCTCCAGGTGTTGAATTAATCAACATTAAAGAAACTTTAGAATGCAAAACTAAACTCTCTATTTTATTTAAATGTGGCGAAGAACTCAAAGAAATAGAAGAAAAGTATGAACATATTATTACTAAAAATGCTCATGTCCAGAATTTCTATTTTGAGAAATCAATATATGAATCAAAAAAAGATTCATTTTTAAAATTCTTATCAGGTGATTTAAAAAAGGCACGATTAAAGCTTTATTCAGTATTAAAATCTAAGCCAAAAAGTATACAAGAAGAATATGAAATCTTAGAAATTATTATTCTTAAAAAGGAAATTATAGAGCAAATGGAGGCTATGCAAAGTTCGGTCTTGCATGCTTTCAAAGCAAAATATGATTTTACAAAAAACTTTGATTGGCTGGCGGCAAAAGCTGAGTTTCAATTTGTGGAAAAACTATATGATTTTGCCGAAAAATCAATTTTCGATTCTCGTAATGTACTTATATCTGCGGAAATTGAATTTGAAAAGTTAAAATCCACAGGAATACTGTTAAAAAGCAAAAATTCTGAATTGAACAATTTTAATTCAGAAATAAGTACATTATTGCCGAATGAGTGTATCACCAAAGAACTACTTAATTTGCCTATTGAACAGGTTATTTTAAAAATGAATGGGATTATGAATAATTTTGATACCATAAATTTAACTTTAGAATGGAATATACTTCGCAAAAACTTAATTGATAATGGTGGAAAGGAAGTTTTAACATACATTGAAACTTTAGAAGATAAGGCTACGAATGATTCCTACCCAAAATGGCGTAAATCTTTATTAATATGCCAATTAGACAAAACTAACCTAAATGAAATTGTTAATAAAGATATTGCATTAAATGCTGACACATTCAAAGAATTGGATTTGTTTTTTATTAATAAATTCAACAGGGAAAAAACTAAATATAAGTACCTTAATAGTATACCTACCTATGCTGCATTAGGTGAGCAAATGAACATATTGCGTGCAGAGCTAATAAAGAAACGAAGGCACATGCCTTTGAGAAAGTTATTGACTAAAGCTGGAAATACCATTTCCACTATTAAGCCAGTATTTATGATGAGTCCGCTTTCTGTAGCTCAATATTTAACACCAGACGAATTTAATTTTGATTACGTAATTTTTGATGAAGCTAGTCAAATTAAGCCTGTAGAAGCGTTTGGGGCTTTACTTAGAGGCGAAAGGGCAATAATTGTTGGTGATGATAAACAACTTCCACCTTCATCATTTTTTGATAATGTTTCTGAAAATGATGAAACATTTGATGAAGAAAACAATAATACAGTAATAGATGTAGACAGTGTGTTAGATCTTTTTGTAGCGAGAAACGCTATGCACACTATGCTCAATTGGCATTACAGAAGCAAACATGAATCTTTAATAGCTATTTCCAATAAACTTTATTATGAATCTAATCTTATTTGCTTACCAAGCCCCAATTTTAGTTCAGGAGATAATGGACTAATCTTTGAGCATTGCCCAGAAACAATTTACTCAGGCCAAAAAAATGAAAAAGAAGCTGAATTAATAGTTGAAAGGTTAATTAACGAGATAAAAAAAGAACCTGATCCATCAAAAAGTTCGATAGGGATTGTAGCCTTTAGCATTAAACAGAAGGATTGTATAGAAAACATTATTCTTATAAAACGTAAGACAAATGGTGAACTAGATCGATATTTAAGTGCAGCAGACAAATCCTCCGAGCCTTTTTTTGTTAAAAATCTTGAAAACGTACAAGGAGATGAGCGAGATATCATAATCATAAGCATTTGTTATGGAAAAAATGATGAAGGTAAGTTAAACCGTAGGTTTGGCCCTGTAAATAACCCCGGTGGTGAAATGCGGCTGAATGTACTCTTTACACGTGCAAAAGAAAAATGTATCGTTTATTCAAACTTTACAGCGGGCGACATTTCTGTAAATGAAACAGACCCTATTGGGCTAAAAATGCTAAAGGCCTTCTTAGACTATGCCCAAAATAGGAAATTAACCACAGAGTATGTAGGAGAAAATCGAACAGATTCACCGTTTGAGGCTGGAGTTAAACGGCAATTAGAGCGAAATGGCTTTGAGGTACATACCCAAATCGGGTCTGCTGGGTATTTTATTGACTTGGCCATTCCGCACCCCAATCAAAAAGGTAGGTATATATTAGGTATCGAATGTGATGGTGCAGCGTTTCATGGGTCTAAATCTGCAAGAGAACGTGATAGGCTGAGACAGGACGTTCTGGAAGGCTTGGGTTGGAAAATTCACCGAATTTGGAGTACAGATTGGTTTAGGAATCCTCAAAAAGAGGTCGATAAATTGCTTGACATTATAGCTATATTAAACGCCAATAATGCATCACAACCTAAAACCAACAAACATAAATCGGCTGAAATTGATTTACCAATAATTGAAATTGAGGAAAAGAAAATAGACTCAATTGGCAAACCTTATACTCAAATAAATCTCAATACATCAAAACTATTTTATGAAATACATGATGTTCCAATAAAAGACCTAGTGGACGTGATTAAAGAGTTGGTTACTGCCGAAGCACCGATACATAGTGCTAATATAAAGCATGTTATTGAGGTGTGCTAATTTGGCCGCACGGTTTATTGTAAAAGATTTACTTAAATTCT
>NZ_CALCZQ010000047.1 GCF_937903345.1 uncultured Emticicia sp.
TCGTTGGATGTTTTTGTTAAAAACTCATCTGTTATGGCTGGCAAAGTAATTCCTTGCTCTTCAAAAATAGGATTTTGAAGAATTGTGTTTTTTATGGAATTTTGTCAAACTTTATAATTTCACTTAATGTATTATTAATTAAGTCCTTAGTAAGTTTAATATCTCCAACATAAAGCTGAGAATCATAGAGCCTCATAAAAACATAATTTATTTTCTTTTTAATTAATGGAAATTGCTTGTAATTTTTCTGCAATACTATTTTTAAAGAATTATCTAAATCTATATAAGGATTTGAACCTAATTTTTGATTAATAAGTGTAATCAAATTTTCCAACTCTCTTTCAAGTTTCATTCTTAATAGTTCTTTCATTTTTTTATCTGATTTGGTTTGGAAACGCTAATTTGAACTCGTATAAGGTATATATTCTTCCAGTTTTTAAATCTTTTACATTTTTAACCCAATTTTCAGGATATCCTAATGATAAAAGAACCTGGTCTGCTCCACCTGAATATGCTGCTTGCGGAATTTCTCCTACTTCAATAGTGGCATCTACTTCATCCAGATGACAAAATTTAGCATAAACTGGGTTAGATAGACAACCTGAAAAACGAAATTAATATTCCCTATAAAAACGCATTGAACTCAAGGTCTTTCCATATCGCAAAATGATACTATAATATCCAAATTTATTATTTTCAATATCTATTGAAATTTCTAAACAACATTTATCCGATTCAATAATTCTTTTTCTTTCATTAAATTCATTAATTTTTGCTTCTCTAAAGGTAGCGTCTGTTTTAAATTTCTTGGATTGTTTTACTTCTTCAAAACTCTTTTTAATACTCTTTAATCTTTGCCTAATATAGAAATCATCTAATTGCCTTTCTTGAATGTATAGCAATGGGATAATCTTTTTTAGCTCTGTTGTATCTTGACCAATGTAAAACTGCTTTTTTCTGCCAAACCTAAAGTCTGAGTGACCAGCATTCATAAAATCTATTATTATGCCCTCTTTGGACAAAGTATTTTCTGTAAATTGAAAATATTTCTTTTGGCTTTCTCCATCAAAATAGCGATAATGCTTAAATAAATAGATACGACCATCGACAGGCTCAGTTAATTTCTCTAACAGAATTTCATTGGGTTTCCCTAATACTTTCAATGCATAGGTTACGCTATCATGCAAACAAACACCATTAAAACAAACATCTTTAATCTGTATGGGAGTTTCAAATTTATCAACAACTCTAAAAGTATTTTGAGCTTTGCAACTCATCAAAAAAGACATGATTACTAAAGTTAATATTGGTTTATTCATTTTTTTATTCCGTTTTTGGATAATGATTCAGGGTTTATTTTTCTTGCACCAGTACTTGTGTTAAAACTATTAGTGGCATTAGTTTCTAAGTGAAGATGAAACTCAACATTTTTCAAAGCACCTGCATTTCCAGAACATCCGCAAGTACCAAGCAATTCACCAGCTTTGATGTCTGCATCTTTTTTAATATTATTATCTACTTCATCTAAATGACAGAATTTGGCATATATAGTATTGTACTTTTTTCCATCTATTCCTGTAATCCCTTCCTTTAACTCATATTTAAGTATTACGTAATTGCCAAAAGCATTAGCGTCATAGTCACAGCCATTATCATCTTCATTTTTTGATTCTTTCTTTTTTGCCCAAGTGTTGTCAAAATCTACGACTTTACCGTTATACATTGATTTTAATTCGGTACCAACCTCTGCTAAAATGTCTAATCCATGATGAGATTTATTCCCCATGATAAGGTCTGGATAATCATCATAACTGCAAGTAGCACCAGATACAGTTCTTGGACATCCAAATTTGCCAACGTTGGGATGTGATGTTGTTTTTCTAAGCGTAGGGTGTTGTCGGTCAAATAGGGAAAACCGTACTGTCTAATATATTTCGTATGACATTTTAATTAAATTATACTTTAATAACTTTCTTTTTTCATAAAAACGAAGGTTTAAATCTTCATTTTTGTCCATAGTAGACATGGGTGAAGTCTTAATAAATATTTTATCATTTATCAAATCAATAAACTTGCATTGTTCTCCTTCACAATAGGATTCGTTATAATAATTTCTCATTTCTTCTGAACGAAACACTCTTTTTATTTGGATTTTGTTTTCTTTCAGTAATTCAAATTTATAAATTTTAATTCTAAAGCTACCTCCTTCATCAACTAACAGCATTAATAATTCAGGTTGTTTGTCTTTGTTGATGTCCACTAAATAGAATTCTGATGAAATATTATATACATCATCATAATTTCTTTCATCATCATCATTTTCTATTTTCAATTCAAATAAGACTAAAATGCTGTCTTTATTTAATTCAGCAATAAAAAGTTGAGGATGAGAAAACATACTAAAAATTACAATATTTTTATTGAATACTTTACCATATTTTTCCTTAAAATATTTTATAAATTGACCTGTGTCTTTATCATCAACTCCATTTATAACTCTAATTGAGTCTTTTTTCAAATTATATAGCTTTTTATCAAACCTGCAGTTAATTTCCTCTCTAAATTTATATTTTTTAAAATATAAATTAGTTTTGTAAATTACATTGCAGGGTTCTTTTTGTTGTGCAACTAAATTCAATGGCACAAAAAGAATAATTAAAATAGTTAGTTTTTTCATCTTAATAATTTTTCTATTTAATTGATAATCAACATCTTACCCTGTATATTAATATTCCCCGTTGAAAGTATTTACTCATTTTCGCTGTTTGTTATCTCGTTAAAGTTATTTATAACAGTTTAACCTAATATATATATTGGGGTCTTCATTCGTAGAAAATTTTCGAAAATTTATGGTATCATCTAAACGAATTTCGATATGTAGATGCCTTTCTTTTTCACACATATCTTTAGCAACATCACCTGTGTGTCCAGTTAATCCGATTTCATCTCCCTTATTTACTTTTCCACTTGAAATTGTTATACTGTTTAAATGGGCATAATAAACAAATCTAATATTATCATTTAATTTGCATTTTAATAGAATGAAGTTCCCATAACTCACGCTAGATCCAGAGTTAACTATTTCTCCATCGGCAATTGCATAGCACGGAGTATTATCATTTGCAAACAAATCTAAACCGTAATGTGCATGATTAGGGCATTCATCTGGACATTCACTTGTTTTAGTAGAACATCTCACACAGCCGTAGGTTCCAGTTGTAGTTTTTTCGGAACAATTGCAACTTGAGTTACATGTATATTTCCTCAAACAAGTATCATCTAATGGCAAATGTATTGCATTGGGGTCTGTATTTTCTTTATTCCAAAACAAATAGTTTTTTAAATCTTTTTTTACGGAACTATTATTATCATCAAAAGATATAACAATTTTGATAACTTCTTCACCATTTTGTTTAATAATAAAGCCTGTTTCTGTAACCTCATATTCAGCCATTGTCAATAAATATTCTTTATTTGCTTCTCCTAAATATATAAGATTCATTCTTTCAACATCAATTCCATCAATTGTGAAGCTTGTTCCTGTAAAGGTTTTACCTGTTTGTTTAAACTTAAATTTACCAAAAAGTTTGCCTTTACTCAATTTTACTTCGTGCATTCTTTTAAGCAAAAGTATAATGTCATCACAGTCATCAAATATTCCAAAGCAAGGTAGCAAAGAAGTCATTACTTCATCAATCAAATTAGGGTCAGTTGCTAAATTATTAAAATCTTCTTTCAAAGAAGTGCCTTTTACATCTTTTACTAAGCCTTCAATGGCAGTTTGACAAGTGACTTCGTTGGATGTTTTTGTTAAAAACTCATCTGTTATGGCTGGCAAAGTAATTCCTTTATCTTCAAAAATAGGATTTTGGAGAATGGTATTTTTTAGTATCTCTACCTTTTCGGTAGTTATAGGTGCTTCGATAATCAATTTGCCATTATCGCAAATTAGGTTTTTGAGAATGTCGCCTACGGCTTTTTGGGTAGTCATGAAGCCACAGTTTGTGGTGGTTGTTTCGGTTGTCTGAGATACTAAATTATCTTGTCGTGCATTATTAAATTCGGTGTTCTGTAAGGTTGCGGTTCTCTCATTTTTAAGAATTCTATTCAAATCTTTTATGTAGTCAGGGCGGAAGTGAATCGTAGCGGTCGATGGGCATTTTAGTGTATTCCCATTATTAAGTTTTATAGTACATTCCGAGGTATAAACAGCAGGCGAAGTGCTTGGAAATGGAATACTTACAATATTCTTATCAGAAATTTTTGTACCCTTACTATCATACCAAGCAACTACATTACTTGGGCAATTACTCGAAACCAGTCTTAGTAAAACCTCATTTGCAGAGAAATCATCAATACCCGCATAAATTGCTTTTTCTTTTGGTGTATAGGTTGGGGTAGAGCCTTGTACGCCTGCCGCCATACCTAATTTATATTCGTAAGTTGCCTCTTGAAAGAAATCCGAACATTTAGTGTCATCTTTTATGATAGGTTTTGCTTCAGTTCTATAAATTATCACTTCTTTTTCGCAAAAAGGTTGGTTGGCTACTTGTCCATTCATATTACAAGCAATTTTGTAAGTAATACTTCCTGAGAAATTATCCTCTATCTTCTTATTTGAATTAATGTCGCCACGCCCACCATTTGAGTTCCTCCAAGAAATTTTTCCTAAGTCGCATCCCGACACAGTAATACTTGCCAATCCGCCCGAAACGTTTGGAGGGTTATTATGATTACCATCAACAATAGCACTAAAATCACAAGGATTAGGTACAATAATTTCAAATGCTTTTGTTTGCCCCTCTGCACCAATAGCCTTGCAGATAGTTTTAAATTCAACACTTTAATATGCTCCATTAATTAGAATCGAGTTAGATGCTAATTTATTAAACCCTAATGCAATCCCATTAGAAGAATAGTATTGATAGTAATATTCCGAATTGCCTTTATTACAATTATCATCGTAGCATCCTGAGGATTGTAGCGTAACGGTATTACCCGCAATGATATGATTGCCATAAAGTTCTTGATAAGATTTATCAGTTAAAGTAATCCACACCTTTGATGGATTACGCATAAGTTTTACTTCACTTGTAAGGTTTTGACCATTAAATTTACATGTAGCTTTGTAAGTTATTTCTCGTGCTGTTGGCATTACGATTCCATTAAGGGGAATCGCTGGTTCCCAAGTAACTACACCAGTGTTTTTTTCTGTTACGCCACACCACTTACTGCTTAATGTAATTGGTTCTTCGCAATTAAAATTGGTTTTACTTGCTGTTGCAATGAAAGGGGTACAAAGTATTTGTGGAATTGTATTGCTTCGAACTTCATTGATAACAGGATTATACGGAATGCTTAAAAAACATTCTTTTTTACTATCAAGTCCTCCTATCCCATAAACATATGCAACTCCTTCGAAAACTGTGGGTTTTGTGGGGATTGTAAAGTATTTGATATGCTGGCGACTTCCACCTGAACCCGCAGAATTTTCAGTACTATATTTTCCATCAGACCAAATAATTCGTGAACAATTTGCATCGGCCTCGTTATTATAGTATTTTGAAGTAATTTTGACCTGCCCCCCTTCAATTGATAATTTGTGAGGGTCATCGGCTGCATACTCCCCACAAAGTACGTTTGGTCTTTTTATTGTTAGTTCTTCTGATTCACATTTTTCTCCGAATCTCGTACAAAAAGCTTTGATTTTAGCTTCTCGATTCCGCTTAATGTTTGAAATAAGATACTGATTAGGTTTTAGTTCTTTACCTTCGATTTGTCCTTCTTTGGAAAAAGACCAATCAATAATGCCATTATCACATCCTAATAGAGTTATTATTTTTGAGCCAGAAGGAACAAAAAGTTTTTCTTTTGCGTCATAATCATTCTCAAGCAGTTTTATTTGACACTTAATTTTTATTGTAGGTAATTGAAAAGCACAATTTTCGCCACTACTATTTTTACAATAAACTGAATAAGTTTGTGAACTAGTGGGAGTATTTATCCAAATTTTATTTGTACTTACAGTCGTAAACCTTTCATCTCTCCAAACTATATCGCTGCTACAACCTTTTACAATTAAACCTACTTCTTCTCCTTGTATAATATCATAAGTGGTTGCTCTTGCCACAACATCAGTACATTTTTTGTCAACTGTTATTTCTATTTTATCATTACAAATTTTAGTTTCTCCATTTTTAACTTCTATTGTACACTCTACTTCATATATCGTTGTTACAGTTGGTGTAATTGATATATTCCTTTGGTTTGTGGGAGTATTCACTCCATTCCAACTAATTATATGAATACAAGAATTTGATGTGGTTAGAGTAATGGTTGTGCCTTCAACAATTCTTGTTACTGGTGTCTCAATTAAACCACGGCATAAACTACTCATAAACCCACCAGTTACGGGGTCGCTTTCTAAATTACCTCCCACAGCCACAATACTGTATGTATAATTTTCATCTGGGTTTAATTCTCTTAGAGTTACTGTATTTTCCTTTCCTAAAGGAATAAATCTATCTACCCCATTTTTATCTTTATAAACAACCTTATAGCTCTCATGTAATTTGTTTTTATCCCATGTCAAAGTCAGTGTATTATCATTCACTTTTAGTTGCTTTACATTTTCAGGCATTGGTAATTTATTTTGCAATGTCTTAAATGCCCCATTCTCATACGTATCCACTACTTCTTCCCCCACATAGCCCTCAATCTTAAAACCATACTGGCTGTTTTCTTGTAGTTTTTTAAGGTCTAAGCGGTTTGAATTGACTGTTTCTATCAATTCACCACCATCAGCGGTTTTGTAAATAATTACATATTTCGTAAAACGCGGGTCTCCTTGCCAAGTGAGGGTGGCATCATTATAGCCAATATTGT
>NZ_CALCZQ010000048.1 GCF_937903345.1 uncultured Emticicia sp.
CTAGCTTTATATGATGGTTCAAAACCAACTATTTGGACAGATAAACTAACTCAAGCGTATTATAATGATGTCGCTCAGAAACTGAAGGGAGATAAAAAATAAAGATATTCAACCCTTCAAATTCCTAATAGTCACATACTCAATCATCGCATTATAGTTGCATCTTTCGTCTGTAAGGGGAGCACAAATTAAAAAGAGGTCATTTCGACCTCTTTTTTTGTTTAAAAACCACGTCCAAATTCGTCAAAGGGATATTATTTGTGGGGGCAACTTTTTTTTCAAGCAACATACGAGTTAGTATATTTGACACGTTACTATGATAATTTAGATTTTAAAAGATGGTTAGATTTGTAATGTTAGCATTACTGTTAAGTGGCATATCCAATATAGTAGATGCTCAAGATAAGATAGCAAAGGGCCGAATCATTGATGCCGAGACAAAGCAAGTGATTCCGTACGTTAACATTGGTATTTTTCAAAAAAACATTGGTACCGTTTCGAATGAAAATGGGCAATACCAACTAGCCTTTTCAGGGAACTACGCTGCAAGTGATTCTATCATTTTTTCACACGTTGGTTATCGAACCGTCAAGTATCCAATCGCTCAATTGCTTAACCCTATGTCGGATATTCAGTTGTCGCCCGTTTCAAATACCCTGCAAGAAGTCGTTGTTAAGTCAAGAAAGTTAACCGAGAAAATTTTGGGACGAAATGGCAAAGGTCTTGGCTTAATGCATTATAATTTTTATACCTTTTATGAGAAGGAGGTGGATGACAGATTGGGTAAAGAAGCAGGTATTTTACTTAAAAATAAACGAGATTGTTTTCTTAATGAACTTCAGATGCAGATTAGTTCAAATGAATTTGCTAGTTTAAAATTTAGGCTGAACTTTTATAAAATAGTCGATGGGATACCGACGGAATTAATCCTACCTAAAGAAATTGTTTTCGAAATTAGAGATGGATTTGTGGGCCTATATAAATTTGACTTAAAGCCGTTTACTATTTATTTGACTAAAGACTTAGGTGATGTTGCCGCTACAATACAGTGGGTTGAGAGCAAGAAAGTAAATCCGGACAGTAAATACTTTAGTCTTTATTCCTCATTAGCTACAAATGCCTCCTTTATTTCACGGCCGAAATCAATGGCAAGTTGGGAAAAAAGTAAGCAGGATGTAAGCATTAGCTTCTTGTCAGAATGTGATTAAAATACTTTTCAAATGAATTTAAAATTAAGTCAAAAGGTCTTTGTAAGAAGAAAATGGCTGCAACATTCCACCTATTAAGGGAGCAAGAGTGCAAAAGGCGACAGAAATGTCGCCTTTTTTGTTGTCCGTCAGTGAGTTAAGTGTGTTGCATCTTTTGATTTATTCTCTATTCTTCACAAAGTCGAAAATTGCTCCAATAAATACTCCAATTGCTAAGCCAAATCCTGCACCAGTGGCAATGTTTCCTGAAATAATTCCATAAGCCGCTCCAAATACTACTCCAAAGCAAGAGCCAAAGGTAATACCGATTCCTGAATTTTTATTCTTTTTGTCTGCCATAGTTATTTGTTGAAATTATTCATTTTTGAAGGTACACAATTTCCTAATTGTCACATACTCAATCATCGCATTGTAGTTGCATCTTTCGTAGAAAAGGGGAGCAAGATTGCACAAGGCGACAGTAATGTCGCCTTTTTTGTCATCGATCAGTGAGTTCAGTTTTGCATCTTTCTAAGAAGTTAAATAACCTAAATTCTCTAACCTGTCACCTATATGACGTGTAGAAGTCGTTTCTGCTGCCGTTTATTCCTTATACATTTGTAAAATGAAAATAGGAGAACACATAAAAGAAATCAGAATTTCAAAGGGGGTTACTCAAACAGAACTATCTGAAAAGAGTGGTATTGCGGTAAGAACCATTCAAAGGATTGAGAATAGTGAGGTAACCCCAAGTATTTACTCTCTAAATGCTATCGGAGCAGCTTTAGATGTAAAATTGAATAAATTTCAAATGGAGGCTAAAGATGATAAATTTGAATTCAAAATTGTCATTTCCAACTTTAGTAACCTTTTTGTAGATATTAAAACTTTAATTAAAAGAAATTGGAAAACACTATTGGCACTTATCATTTTGGTATTTGGCACGCTATTTTATAAAGATTTAAAATCATTTTTTGTTGTACCAAATGACAATTCTATCATTTCTGTTTCTACTATCAACTGTGGCACTAAAAATGAATGCGATATTGAGCTTGTCAAAAAAGACATTAAGGGTAAGATATTATGGAAGAGTATCATTGGAGGGACAAGTTATGACAAGGCAAGTCAAGTGATTAGAACTAAAGACGGCAGTTACATTGTAATTGGGTCTACAAGCTCTTTTGGGAAAGGGAATTATGATGTATTAATAGTAAAAGTTAGTTCTAAAGGAGAAATTCTTTGGCAAAAAACCTATGGAGAATTCTTGAACGATTATGGATTAAGAATTACTTCAGTCGAGGATAATTTATACCAAATTGAGGGAACGAAACAAATTTGTAAAACAGTAAATGTATCCAATGACTGCTACGACCAAGAGTGGTTATTTAAGATTGACGAAAGTGGTCTTGTTAAATAATTTCCTAATGGTTATTAACTCAATCATTGCATTATAGTTGCATCTTTCGTCGAAAAGGGGAGCCACACTGGACAAGCCATCAGAAATGATGGCTTTTTCTTTGTCCGTCAATGAGTTGTTAGGTTAGTTGCAGCTTTTCGAAATCACCTTGATTATTTTTTATAACCCATAAACAATCCTAAATCACCTTTTACTTTAAGTTTCAAAGCAACTTCCTCATTAGAATGATTCTCAAATCTTAATGAGGTGTTTTTATCCACTTTTACTTTTGCATTCATAGATGGTTTCTGGGTTACTGGAGAATGCCTTCCTCTATCATTTGGAGATTGCCAAATGATTATCTCAAAATTTGAGATAATGGTGACATTTGTATAAAATTTTCCGTGAATATTGTTTCCCAAAATGAATTCATTATTTGCTTTAATATATGTGGTAGAATTAAGCGACTTAAAATGTAAGCAGGAATCTAAATTAAAGGCAAACTACCAAAAGACCTAGATATTTTTTTATCGTATAAATTTTATTTATTTTAATATTTACACCTTCTTTTGTAGAAAAATACAACAACCTTTTTTTCTACAATTTTGCAAAACCTTACTGGAATCATAGAGAAGTTCTATTTTATTTGTAAATTTTAACAGTTAAAACAAGATGTTTGGGTTTATAAAAAGAAGTGATAAATATTACGTTTTGGAATTATCTCATTTGCTATTAGCGGTTCATTGTTTATATCACGCCATGTATTCCTGATTTAGCTCCTGATATTGTCGCTATGAAATAATTTGATGAATATACGCCAAGTAGTATTTATAAATAATCTTAGGACACGTTGTCGTTTTTGATGTCAAAAGTTATTGTATGATCTTAACGAGCATCTGTCCAATTAAAATGAGGCTCAAAGCACATAATATTTTCCTTATCTGTGTTCTCAAGAAACACTTGATTGTGAAATATTCCTTTTAATACCAAGGCATATTCAATGTCATCTTCAAAAGTTATAATTATCTTTCCATTCCAGTTCATCGAAAGGCTAGCTATTTTGTTTCCGTTTTTATTTACAGTTATACTTGTTCCGAAAAAACCAACGGGAACGATATTATAAACTTCTGAATTGGACAACTTAACTTACTTTAAATACTTATTCGTTTTATTTAAAACAAAACTTGTAAATTATTTTATAAACAAAAGTAAAGTTGAATTAGACCAATATCCACAAGTATGCAATCGTGGAGTTTAATGTCTTGAAAATCAAACAATCTATGAATTATCTCGAAAATTTGTACATTTTATTTACAAAAAAAGTTATATTTTTTTGTAAAATATTTGCACAATTTTAGTCATTTTTGTTAATTTTGACAAATATATTTAAAAACAAAAACCTAATTTTTTTTTCTTATCCGCCGAAAAACAATGATTATTAGTGCAATTATTGCGAAAAGGATTGGAAATGACATGACATTTATCGTTTGATTTAAGCTAATGTATTAAAATTTATGGAAGTACATCACCGCACCCACATTCCTAAACAATTGAAGGAATATATTACTGAATTTATTATGCTTTTTGCTGCTGTTACCTTGGGTTTTTTCGCTGAAAATTTGCGGGAACATTACATCGAAAAGGAACGTGAAGAAAAATTTGTTGAGATTGTCCACGAGGACCTCTTGAATGATATTAGTGCCTTGAAAAAAATTCATGATCGCTATCAAATTCGTATTAAGCGTGAGGACACATTAATAAATTTATTGTCTAATCCCAATTTTAAAAAGACCAATGATTTATATTATTTAGCACGTATTAATTCTATTCGTGAGTTTTTTCATCATTCAAAAAACGGTTTTCAGCAATTAAAAAATGCGGGAGGGCTCCGTCTCATTGAAAACATAGAGGTGATTAAAAAAATTCAGGCCTATGAGAATAATATTGAAGAGATGGATGAGCTTCAACAATTAACCGAAGGACTTTTAATGAATTATCGAGAGAAAATGGCTGTCATATTCAAAGGAAGTGTTTTTAAAAATATGGTGGTTAATCCAGAAGCAAAGGTTTCCGAGAATCGATTTGCTAGGCCTACGAATAATCCGGCACTGATGGTTGAGAGTTATGATGCCATCAATGAATTATTGAATAAAACGCTTTATGTTCATAACAATAATTTAGGCATAGCAAATCGATCCTTGGAATTAATGCATTATGCAGAAGAACTCGATAAACTACTTACAGAAACCTATCATATTAAATAATATTTTACCTATGGAGGTTCATCGCTATTAGTAAGCACCTAACAATTGGAGAGAATTCATTTTGGAATTTTTAATGCTATTTACAGCGGTCACTTTGGGAATTTTTGTTGGGAACGTTCGAAAAAATTTGATTGAATCCCACATAATGAATGCAATATATGAATTCTTTGATTTTGGATTTGGAAATTGATTATCAAATTTTGAAGAAATCAATTCATTATAAGGAGAAAAGGGTCGAGTCAATAGATTTGTTGTACAGATTTTATAAGGATAATTCAAACACGTTAAAAGTTCCAGTTTTCGTAATAAAACATTTTAAAAGTGCTACATGGGAACTGTGATCTTTTCTAATCCTACAACTGTTAGTCAATTGAAAAATTCAGTTGGGTTAAGATTAATTCAAAATAATTTCGCTGATTCAATAGATTTTTATTACAGTAGATGGAGCATAATAGAAGTTTTAAACAATCGCTATTATGATAATCAGACAAATACTTATAATCTAGAGGAAAACATATTAAATGCATTTGATTTTCTTGATTCATGAATTTATAATGATGTAAAAGATAATCAGGATAGTATTCCAAAAAAAGTATTTGTTCAAATAAATTATGCACTTCTAGGAGAGTATTTAAATCAATTAGCTCTGCAACATACGGTAACTCGACAAGACAAGACATTAGAAAAAATAAAATGGCGGTAAAAACTATTGGAAATTTAATAAACCTAATAAAAGAGAATATTAAATAAAATAATTTTTACTTTTTTGTTATAGATTCTACATAAAATCAGCAAATAATTAAATCATACCTTATGAAATATTGTACAAATAAAATTTGCCTCATTATTCTTTTTGTTACTTCTTACCAGTCTTTATATTCACAAATATCAAAAAATCAAGCTAGTAGTTCAACTCAGCTGGAAAAAACAAGAAACAAAAAAACTGAATCTAAGCTAATAACCTTGGATATTGCTAATCCCTCAGAAATTAAGGATTTGGGGTTTGACCAACAAGTATTTGATGATTTTGAAAATGAGGTAAGAAAAAGCATCCAACAAAAAGAAATTGCAGGAGCAGTGACGCTTATTGCTCGAAAAGGAAAAATCGTTCATTTTGAAGTGCAAGGTGAATCTCAAATGGAAACGCATATTCCAATGAAAAAAGATGCAATTTTTCGATTAGCTTCAATGACTAAACCTATAGCAACATTAGCCTTATTACTGCTTATAGAAGATGGGAAATGTTCACCAAACGACCCTGTAAGTAAATATTTGCCTGAATTTACTTCGCAACAGGTATTGATTTCAAAAGACAGCGTTGATGGAATATGGATGTATAAGACTCGTGAGGCAACCAAACCGATGCTAATTCGTCATGTTTTAACTCACACTACAGGCCAACCTAGTGCTTATGGGGGAAATATGCCAGAAGCCTATGCTGCTATTACGAAAAATGCGTATGCGAGTAATATTGAAAACTATGTCAAGCAACTTGCTAAGTTACCCTTAACTCATGAACCAGGGGAAGGATGGATTTATGGGCCCGGATTATTAGTAGCTGGTCGGATAGTTGAAGTTATTAGTGGAATGTCTTTCCAGGATTTTGTGCAGAAGCGGATTTTAGACCCATTAGATATGAAGGATACTCATTTCTATTTGGAGCCCAAAGATGCCCCTCGTTTTACCTCATATTATCAACCCGATGGAAAGGGTGGTTTATCTTTAATCGATCCAGGATCAGAAAAGAGTATTCGAATTAGTGGGTCGAAAACTTATTATTCGGGTTCAGGAGGATTACACTCTACGGCTACTGATTATTTTAAATTCTCTCAAATGGTGATTCAAAATGGAGAGTTTAATGGAGTTCAAATCGCTAAACCTTCAACGATTGCCATGATGAAAACGGATCAAACACCTTTACATTTGGAGGCAGCGATTACTCCAACTGATGACTTAAAGAATAATGGTTTTACGTTTGGTTATGCGATTAAACGAAAGGAAATAGGTTCCGACCCCAGACCTGCAGGAACGATTTATTGGAGTGGTGCTACAGGACCAATCTTTTTTATTGATTTGAAGCATGAATTGATAGCGATGATTTTGTACCAAAGACCATCTACTTATCCAACCAAAATCCGTACTGATTTCAAAAGTTGGGTGATGAAGAGTCTAAAAGAGTAGTTCGTTTGAATTTTTCTGTTGTTAATTTTTCGATCATTTTTATCAAAACTTCACTAATACTTGATCTAATTTTTTGGAACATGGTGGGATTGATGGACTTCCATAGAGTGATTTTTGTATAAAGAGGAATTATTGATAATTAAAAAATTTAGAAGAAAATTAGAATTAAAAATGCATGAAAATACCATTTAAAGAATTTTATTTTTAAATATTTTCTGTTATTTTTCGAAAAATTTATCCCTACTCTCCATACTACTTTTTTGGCATTCCAGGTCCGGCTTGATGTTCATGGTTTTAATCTTTTGGTGTCAAGCTGATTCAGGACGAGACAGACATTTATCACTAAAACTATAAAACCAATAGTTAGAAAAAAAACATACTCATGAGAACATTTCTCGCGTCTTTATCAATTTTAACCTCTTTTGTTGCATCTGCACAATCAATAGAGATCAATCCAAATGGAGGCACTAATGCTTCAGCCATTCTGGATTTAAAATCAACTACCAAGGGCTTTTTGCTGCCACGAATGACCAATGCACAAATGAGGGCCATTCCAAGTCCTGCACAGGGTCTTCTTGCTTTTTGTGCCGATTGTGGTACAAATGGCGATTATTATTTTTACAAAGGTGCGGATTGGGTCGCTCTAGGTTCTACGACAGTTTCAGTCTCCACTACTGTGGGGTCTGTTGGTTTGAGTGCTAATGAAAACGGTGCAACCATTACCAATGGGGTATTAAATTTGGCACCAGCCGATGCAACTAATCCGGGAATCGTTACTAAAACAGCCCAAACATTTGCTGGGGTTAAAACGTTTAGCAATGGAATTGTAGGTAATGTGACTGGAAATGTAACTGGAAATGCAGCGACTGTTACCACTAATGCAAATTTAACAGGCGTAGTAACAAGTACTGGTAATGCAACCTCAATTTCCAATGGAGTCATTAGTAATGCCATGTTAGCGAATGGAGCAGTTGCCAATTTATCAGGCACCAATACTGGAGATAATGCGGTGAATAGTTTATATAGCGGATTAGTAACTAA
>NZ_CALCZQ010000049.1 GCF_937903345.1 uncultured Emticicia sp.
AATTATATTTCATATTAATACTATTTTTTATTTTATATTGAAAATATATTTATACTTTTATATTACTCAAATCCTCATTTACTCAAATACTATTTTACTCAATTCCTCAAACACTCATTTACTCAATTCCTTAATTTTTCAAAAATATGAACACAAAAATTATTGCAGTCGGTAACCAAAAAGGCGGTGTCGGAAAATCTTCAGCTATCTATTGGTTAGCCAGTACACTAAGCATTCATTATGGCAAAAAAGTAGCAGTCATTGATGGCATTGATGCTCAAAAAACTATTGCCAAACGTAGAGCTGTCGAGGTATCGGAAGGGAAAGAAACATTTCCTTTTGAGGTCTTTTTCATTCATCACTTGGCAGAGTTAGATACAGTTTTAGATGAATATTTCGGTCAATTCGATTTGATTTTATTGGATATGCCACCACTGGTTAAAAATGAGTTTAAAATCTTGCTGGCGGGCTGTGATGGCTTACTGATTCCGATGCTTGCCGATACGGTTGATAGAGATTCAGCATTAGATTATATGTTGTACGTAGAAGAAATTAAGCGTGCGAATGAAACGTATTTGTGCTACGGTTTTATCAATCGCTTTACCAGTAGTATCAAGCAAAGAGAGCTTCCAGCATTTGCCAAAAATCTTGGTATCGAACTTTTTGAAAGTGCCGTTCCTGCCGTGCCTTTGGTGCTTTCCATGAATGAAACTTATATTTCACCTTATGACAGAAATGGCAGTAACGGCAAAAATGGCAAGCAATATTTGGAAGCATTTATTTTGGAGTTCATAGATAAATTTTTAAAATAAATTCCGATGGGAAATGAAGAAAAAGCACCTCGAAAAAGGATATTTTCGGAAGAACAAAAGGCCGAATTATTCAACGGACGAGAGCCTGCGGTCGGCGTTCCGCTGGGCAATACTTCGCTGGTCGGTAACTCGCCTTTAGCGAAAGCCGATTCTTCAAAAATCGAAGAAGAAATTTTAATACGAGTTCAGTTTAAAGCAAATTTGGAAACTCAGTATTTACTAAATTGTATTTGTAAGAAGAAAAAAATGAGCCGAGATAGATTCATGGCCGAAATGATACAAAAAGAAGCAAAAAAAGAAACTATAGTAATCTCGATTCATTTGTAGCATAGATAAAGTAACATGGCCTATGACCACCAAAAACTTAAAACTATCATTGGGCGAAGCCCAAAATTTTTTGCCTAATTGGAAACCTTTCCATTTAAGCAAAAAAATACAAGAAATTTAAAATTAGGGTTGTAAGTGACTGCACTTACAACCCTAATTTTTAGGCATTTATCAACTCCGTACAGAACTTAAAAGCGGTCTGATTGAGTTCGTTTGACGAACCAAACGGATTGCCAAAAGTGGCATTTTTTGAGTTTTTAATGTGGGTTGTGTAGTGCGTGATACCATTAAAAAGCCCAAAAGCATTATCACCCAAATCAGCACATTCTCGGTCAATCGAAGCATTGATATTTGAAATAATATTTCTTTTTCTGGTCGATACCTCATTACCAAGTTTTTCTTCGTCATTCATTCGGGTTAATCGCTCAACCAAAGCATCTTTGATAGAATCATCTATTTTTACCCATGAAAGTTGCTCCATTTTTTCAAATAATTGGGTGCGTTGCTTCATAAACATATCAAAATATTGTACCAAACCATCAATGCGAAGACTGTTATTTTTGGTGTGGTTTACTTGAAGTTGACGAAAATTTCTTGAAAAACGGTTTGAACATCTGACCATAATATTACTATTTCCGATAAAAAAGCCCGTTGAACCATCGAAACTATTGCCTATCATCAAATAATCTTTAAACTCGTGGCCACAAACCTGTATGGTATCGGTACATTTGAGAAATGACAAAACCTTTTTTCCGCCTTCTACATCATAATAATTTTCAATTGGAAAACCTGTAATATCGTGCAGTTTTTCGGTTACTTCGATAAATTTTTCATTGTGCGTTGGGGTGTAACTTGATTTGGCAATGTTCAATAATTGCCCGTTATCATTACGAAAAATGCCTTTATAGCCTAAAACTTGTTTATTGTTGGCAAAAATCGGTTTTTCTATAATATCCCATTCTAATGCGGCCGTCGTTAAAGATTCCATTTTGATAAAATTAAGTGTTAATAATAAATTGATTTAAAGAAAGCCCAACCCGAAAATCGGGCTTTCTTTGGGTGCTTAAATAGTGAAATTAACAATTTCAGTTTCTAAGGCTTTGAGGTGGGTTTTGCCTGTTTTTACCAAATTATTAATAAAATCCAAAATCATGGCTACATTCTGAATTTGAATGTTTTTGTTTGTTCCTACATTTGAGATGGTCATAACTAAACCTTCATCACCGTAATCTTTTGAAAAATCCTCAAATTCGCCTACTCGTTCTTTGGCTTTGTTGAATTGTTCTTTCATTTTCAAGCCTTCATCTAAGCGGTCAAAAACTGCATTGGCTGATTTTAATTCAATTACTTGGAGTTGCGTTGAAACTTCGATTGGCTGGGCGGCACTCCGCTTTTGCTCTTCGGTAACAATCGGCTCTGTGCTGTTGATTTTGCCTTTTTCGGTTGCTGTTTCTGCTTTCGCTGTTACTACTGCTGAACCGTTTTTTGCTGGGGTGTTTACTGAATTTGTCATTGTATTTAGAAATTACTTGTTTTGATAAGCCCATTAAAAAGGTGGCTTTTTCCCTTATATAATTAAATTAGAATGGTAAATCGCCTTCGTTTTTACCTGCTTCAAAAGCAACATTGCTTTCTTTGGTTTCACCGAGTAAAGGCTTTTTCTTGTTTCCTTTGGGGGCTTGTTTGGCTTCTTCTTCCGCCTGTGTTTCGACTTCTTCTCTGCGTTTGCCCAGCAGTTCAATGCGTTCAACTCTGATTTTTACCGATGTTTTGGGGCTTCCTTCCTTATCTTCCCATTTTTCGGTTCTGATTTTTCCTTCTACACAAATACGGTCACCTTTTTTGATAATCGTTTCTGCTACATTGGCTAAATTGCCCCAAACTTCCAAGCGATGCCATTCCGTTTGTTCTACTTTTGTACCGTCTTTCTTGGTGTAATTTTCATTCGTTGCCAAAGAAAAATTGGCTACTTTTGTACCGCTGTCAAGGGTGCGAACTTCAGGCGTACCGCCTACATTTCCGATTAAAATTGTCTTGTTCATTGCTCTAAATATTTAAGATTAAAACATAATTATATATTGAGTTAATGTGCTGATTATTAGCTCATTATCTCCCTGTTTGATAATATAAAGATACGGCAGAAACGGTATTTTTTGAAGTAAATGAGATAGAATCGGTAAACAAGATTCGTCTTCTTTTCCCTTCCGCTAAAGAGGTTTTTGAGTAAATTTTCGCTTTGAAATCGAGTAATACGGGTATATTCTCTTAAAGTTTTTAAGAGAATATTGAAAGTAAATTTTAAAATCAATGTAGTAGGAGAATTGGCTTACCGATTGCCGCAAAGCTGGTGAGCGGTGTGCCTCAGTGCGAACGAAATGGGTAGAATGAAAGGATAAATAAGTGAGGAACGAACGTTTATCCTTTCGTTTTACTTATGAAGTGGGGCAAACTAAAATTGTTCCTTATTAAAAATCAATGTAGCTAAGCCTTAGCAGGCGTAATGGCTGTCGTGCAACTGACAGACGTTGTGCCTGTGTGCGAGCGGAATCGGTGCTTTTTCAGCACTGATGGAGCGGTGGAAACTAAAATTGTTCCTTATAAATAACCAATGTCGCCAAGCCTTAGCAGGCGTAATGGCTTTCGTGTAACTGACAGACGTTGTGACTGTGTGTGAGCGGAAACGTGTAACAGTCCAAACGAATTCTTAAAAAATGACCAAACGAAATCTCAAAATTGGAGTTTCAAAAAAGGGTCGTTTTGTGATACTGGGAAATAGCTGTTTTTGAGACTGAGCTGTTTGAATGTGTTTCTCAGTTTATATCCCAACAAGTTCGTAATTTCTGGTATTAAATGTATATTCCTGCGAAACTATTACGAGTCAAAGTTAGCCTTTCACCAAAATTGACGAAGAACCACTTTCGCTACATTATACAATTAAAGCTCATGTCTGGTTAACGTCGGTAGTTGTACTATCAAAAACTGTCTGCTTAATGACTTATATAAACTTTAAGCTCAATATTGCCTACTGTTGAAAGGTAATGCTGAACATTGCCAAGCAGTAACAATATGTCATTTGATGGATTTGCCTTACTTAACGATGGCTGAACAATGTAAATGTGAAAACGCATTGCTTTAGTCCATTTCGCTTGGTTTAATAGGTTGTCTAAATCATCTTCTGTTCCTTTTATTATTCTACTGCAAGTATTTCCTCCAAGTGTTTTAGTTTTCCTTTTAAATAAATGAGCAAAAAACTCTCTGCCGTCTTTATGCTTCCATTTTAAAGATTTTTGAGCCTGACCGCATACTTGATAGAAATTGTCAATGTCATTATTTACTATACCTTTCTTAGCATATTTAAGATGATATAAGTGAATGTCAATTACAGTATCAGTATCATTGATACCAATAATGTCGGCTATTTCACTATTTCCATCATCATCATAAATAATTTGGAAGTCGTTTCTGATTTTATCAATAAAGTAATATTGAATTGAATTTTGAATGTAAGGTGATATGTCTTGAGATTCTTTATTGATATCAACGCCAGTCCAGTTATCTGCAATTAGAGAGTCATTGGAAATTACATCTGGCTGAAATTTAAGTTTAACAAATAGATTCCCAAATAATTGTGAGCCGTCAGCAAACCATAATGTTGGTGTGGTATGTTGAAAATATACTAACAAATTTTCATTTTTATTACCGTATTGGATTGTGCAATTTTGATTTGTTAACTGATTTACTTTGTAGTATGCTTCAATAGTTGCTTGATTTACTCCTATTTCAATTTCAAATTGAACAGAATGCTCAGCTGTATCAACGGAAAATTTCAAACTTTGATTAAGACTTGGATTAAGCAAATTCAATTCAGTGTTTGATAGGTCATAAGTCGAACCGTTGATATTTATTGCATAGCGGCTTTCAGCATTCTCATACATTTCAGGATTCCAGTCAATCAAAATTGGCATTACATCTGGTCTCTGTTGCAATTTTTCAATTGCCAATGTATGTTGCAATACAACATTGGGGTCAATCAAATCATTCTCTACATTTTCACCAATCGCTTTGCACCACTTAGTAAGTTCATCTAAGTTGCCTCTTTGGTATGACCAGATTTTCCCTTTAACAGAACAACCTAAAGAAACTTTTTCTCCGTCTTTGTAACCAACGCCAAAAATGTTGTTCTTAATAAGCGTTCCCTGTTCTAAAAGTTTAATTCCGTCTTGAACTCCTTTACCAAAGTATGATTGAAAGGTTATGTCTTGTCCAATTCCTTTTCTTGTTCCGACATTGTAAAGAGAAAGCCTGTTTACCTTATGGAAGATTCGGAACACATTCATTCCTGTTATCTGATTTGTGTTCCCTACTCCAAAAATTGAGTCCATTAGTGAAACTCCAGAGAAGCCTTTTAAAGAAGTGTTTAAGAAAACCCTGTTTACATTAGGTCTTAAATCCCAATGTATAACAACTAAATCCCATTGTAAATTTTGGACTGTTTCAAACCTTCCCCATTCTACTTTTTCAATCTTTCCTAAAATTATTATTAAGGTGTTTTGACTATGGCGACTAAAGACATGCTCATAATTGTCAATGCCCAGAAAACCTTCTTCCCAATTTGAAGGATTCCATATATTAACTCCGCACTTAAAAATTACTGTACTCATTGCAGGATTTATTTCCTGAAATGGAATGACAGATTCTGAAACATTATTGAAGTTGTCTAAAAAAGATTTTATGTCAATTTCTTTTTGTGTAGCGTTGGCACTTAAACGAGGTAGAAGCAAATTCCAATCAGAGTTCCTGGCATAAAGTTGGTCTAACTCCTCATGAATTGGCGGATAAGCTATGTTGGTAATGAAACTCGCATTTCCTAATAAGTCATAAGATGTTCTGGTGAAACGGCCAATGAATTGAAGTGTTATAGGCAAGCTTTGTCGTTCATCATGAATTGCTGCAATTTTAAGATTAGGTAAATCAAATCCTTCACCTAACATATTTACGCATACAATGATTGAATGTTCTCTCCTTTTTATTGCTTCAATTTTTTCACTTAATCCTGCAATGCCTGTATAGACCATAATAGGATTAAACTCCTTGTAATTTTTATAATACTCAAAAACCTCAACTGCTCTGTTTTTACTCATGCACCTTGCCATGATTAAATGATTGAAACCAGAAGCAATGTCTGTTCTTAATTGCTCTACAGCTTTTTCAGCAATTTTCTCATCAGCCAGTTTTTTATTGTATTCTCTAATTGGCAAGTAGTTTATTTTTTTGTAGTATTTCTGCTCTTGTGCCTTCCTTAATGAAAAATTGAAAATCACTTTTCCCTGCAAACTCTTTCCATCATTTCTGAATGGAGTTGCAGTAAAAAGGAAAACTTTTTCCTTATCAAATTTATCAATCAACTCTTTCCATGTCTTTGCTTCAGAATGATGTGCTTCGTCAACAAAAAAATGGGAGAAAGAATTATTAAGTATTGCTCTCTGTTGTATTGAAAAATCTGTAAGCAAATCCATTGTTGAAATAACCACATTGCATTTAGTAATGAAGTCTTCTAACTCTTGTGGATTAGTAAAGCCTGTTTTGACAATGCCAACAATTGGATTAAGACAAGAGGAATCTACAATACCATATTCTTTAAGTAAACCAAGAGTGATAAACTTGTCCGAAATTTGAGTTCGCAATGAATCAGAAGGAACAGAGACAAGTGTTTTTTTGCAGCAATTGGAAATCAAAGTAGCTAACATAGTTTCAGTTTTACCAGTACCTGTTGGCATTACTACTATTGCTTTATCCTCTGAGTTTTGAATATGAGCTAAAATTGAGTGCAAAGCACCAACTTGTGGTGGTCTTAATCCCTTAGTGTTTGCTTGCTCATTTTCTTTTATGAATTTGAATTTGTCTGTCCATGTGCTTACAACTTCATCAGGGGTTTTACTTTGAAAGAACGGGTGTTTCAACCATCGTTTTAATTTTATTCTTTCAGCATTTAAATCTGCTTTTGTCGGCTTTCGTGATGTGAGAAGAATATAGTCGGTTGCTCCATTGTCCTGATAATCTTTATTGCTTGTAAGCAAATAATTTAATCCTGCCGATTCTATTACAAATGGGTCTGTGCTTGTAATTTGAAAGTTTTTAATCGTCGTTTCTCCTCCGAAATATTGCCATACTTCATTTGTGTTACTCTCAAAAACGAGCGTTTGTATTTTCGGGAAAATTAGAGCCATATTTCTATATGTTTGCTTATTATAGTCGGTTACGCTTGCACTTAACGGTTTTGCAGCTTGGCGATGTGGTCCTTTGATGATAATATTTAAAGACTTTTATCAACTCCAAAACTTACACCTGTATAAGCCCAATATATGGGTGGGTCTATACTTTCACCATTTATATTTACAAAACCTTCTGTACGAGTGTAATATCCTATTGCTGGAGTACAAGAATAACTATTTTCTAAAAAGAGTAAAAACTCTCCCATATCAGGTTTGAATTTATTTGATTCGTGACATCTTGGTGCATTTGTTCTATTTCTTGCGATTGTTTCCATATTTGAGATTCAGTTATTGGTCTTAATTAATTTCAAAAAGATTCTAATTTAACACAAACAACCAGTTTAAAAGTTTTAGTCCCTGTTTACATCTATATAATAGACCTATGTTGGTTTTAAGGTGCTAAAGAAATTAATAAAATCTATGTTGTTATCAAGATTGGGTCTTCATAGCTAATGTACATTTGATAATCAATAAAAGTTATTCGGATTGGTATATCCCATTTTAATTTAAGATGAGTGTTTTCTGCATAAAACCATAAAGTTATTGATTGATTTTTTGAAATCTTTAGGTTGAGAGCACCCATATCCAGTTTTTTCATAAGTGTATGTTTTGTAAAAACTCCATGATTATCAGACTTCAGTTCAACATTATTTAAGCTACAACCTTTATTTTCAATATTTAGTACCTGTGGATGCTCTAAAAATATTTTATCAAATTGTTCATTATTAATATTTTATTTTATCCTATTATTTAACAATTGAATTGCTCCATTATTTATTCTTATTTTAGGCTGTGAAGCAAAATGATTCTCTGGCAGGTAGAAGTATTGTTCAGTATAATGTTCAATTATTTTTTGGGTAACTCCTTTTAATTCAATTCCTCGTTCAGAATTATCAGAATTTTCCGCATAGGTTTTTAATATTTCAATT
>NZ_CALCZQ010000050.1 GCF_937903345.1 uncultured Emticicia sp.
ATTGCCTACGTTTTATTAAAAAAATATTTTTTAATAAATTAATTTATTAAAAAATATTATATCTTTCAACTTTTATTATGATGTACTAAAATAAATTATATTTACCTTTGTGAATAATTTTTATTTTAGTGAATAAAACCAAAAACTACGATAATAATGAAGCAACCGCTTATTACAACTGACCCTATTGCATACGAAAAGATTCCAACCAAGATTTTTAAAGATTCAAAGGAAGCATCAAATTCCGTGGCTCATGAAATAGCCGAATTAATCAGGGAAAGACAACGCCAAAACCGAAATTGTATTTTAGGTCTTGCTACTGGTTCGTCGCCAAAAACGGTTTATGCTGAGTTAATCCGAATGCACCGTGAAGAAGGCCTAAGCTTTAAAAACGTGGTTTCTTTTAATTTAGATGAGTATTTTCCGATGGAACCAGACTCTTTGCAGAGCTATGTAAGGTTCATGAAGGAGCAACTTTTCGACCATGTGGATATTCCAAAAGAAAATTATTTTATTCCAGATGGAACTGTTCCTGCAATTAAAGTAAAAGATTTTAGTGAAGCATATGAGCGTAAAATAGATGCAGTTGGAGGCTTAGATTTTCAATTATTAGGTATTGGTGCAAACGGACATATTGGCTTTAATGAGCCTGGATCATTAGTTAATTCACGAACTCGTTTGATGATGCTTAATCACTCAACTCGTGTAGCAGCAGCATCTGATTTTGGTGGTAGCTTAGTAAAAGTTCCTAAAAAGGCTATTACAATGGGCGTTTCTAAGATTTTAAGTGCGAAAAGAGTCGTTTTATTAGCTTGGGGTGAAAGAAAAGCTCCAGTGATTGCCGAAGCAGTTGAAGGACGTGTAACCGAGACAATTCCAGCGTCATATTTACAGACACACCCAAATGCGATGTTTGTCATCGACGAACGTGCCGCTCACGAGCTTACTCGTATGCGAACTCCTTGGGTGGTAGAAGACGTTGAGTGGTCAAGCGAGATGGTCAAGAAAGCCGTAACAAACTTGGCTCTTACGCTTGGGAAACCAATCTTGAAATTGACAAACAAAGAATATAACGATAATGGTTTGAGTGATTTATTAGCTCGCCACGGACAAGCCTATGAGATAAATATTGATGTTTTTAATCAATTACAGCACAGTATTTCGGGCTGGCCAGGTGGTAAGCCAAATGCTGATGACACCAACCGTCCGGAAAGAGCTTTGCCTGCAAGAAAACGTGTGATTATTTTTAGTCCACACCCTGATGATGATATTATTTCGATGGGAGGAACTTTCCAACGATTGGTCGATCAAGGACATGATGTGCATGTAGGTTATCAAACTTCCGGAAATATCGCCGTTGCCGATGATGAAGCCATTCGTTTTATTGATTTTGTAGTTGATTTCAACGAGAAATTTGGTATCGAAAACAAAGAAACTCAACAACTCTTTAGAGATGCAAAAGCATTTTTGAAAAACAAAAAAGATAGTGATGTAGATACTGATGCAGTACGGTATGTAAAAGGAATCATTCGCCGAGGTGAAGCAAAGGCTACTTGTCGTTTTGTGGGAATTCCAGAAGAAAACGTACATTTTTTGGATATGCCATTTTACGAAACGGGACGAATAGAGAAAAAACCACTCGGTGCAGATGATGTTTCAGTAGTTACCGAATTGATAGAATTAATCAAGCCTCACCAAGTATATGCCGCAGGGGATTTAGCAGATCCACATGGCACTCATAAGGTTTGTTTAGATGCCATTTTTGCAGCAGTCGAGCAACTTAAACACAAAAATTTCATGAAAGATTGTTGGGTTTGGTTATATCGTGGTGCTTGGGCAGAGTGGGATATTCACGAAATAGAAATGGCGGTACCGATGTCGCCTGACCAAGTTCTGCAAAAACGTATGGGTATTTTCAAGCATCAATCTCAAAAAGATGGTGTGGTTTTCCAAGGAACAGATGCCCGTGAATTTTGGCAACGTGCCGAAGAGCGTAACCGAGGAACTGCTCAACTCTATAACAAACTTGGCTTGGCCGAATACGAAGCAATGGAAGCTTTTGTTAGATGGAAATTCTGACAAATTTTATAATTAAAACATAAAAATGGCCAATAACTAATGCAAGAGGCCATTTTTATGTTTAGTTGTTTTCAAGATTCCCTTTCAAAAATTGGTCGATTTTAGACTATATTTCAAAGAGCCCGACATTGAAGCCGATTTCTATGTATATGATTTCAAAAAGAAAACTTGCAAAATAACCGATAAATCAGATTTTGTTCGAGTAACTCACCAACAACGACTTTTAAGATTCCAAATTTTTTGATTACCATAGAAGTTGGGGTCAATAAAAACAAAAATGACTTAATAAAATAGAACGGTATAAACCTTTGGCTACCCGTTTGGAACAAAAACCACAACCTTTATCAGGAATTAGCTCGAAGAATTATACCTATAAATACAATAAATATTTGACGGCTCGTCATTTTGTGAACGACAATATTGAAAAAGATTTGACAACTTTTTGGCTGGAAAGTTCAGTATTGTAGATTTATCCGAAAAATCAACTGGAGTTTTTGATTAAATTACTTGTAAAAAGTTTATCTCTCAAAAGTACTTTTAAGATTGTAAAACGAATAATGATTCGATAATAAAACACGATTTATACTTTACGAGCCCAAAAAAGGGGCAAAGACATTAGCTGGTTACTGAGTGATAAAAAAGGAAGGATAATCTAAATTTTTTAACTTGCTAGTATGTTTGTAATAAAAGAAATAGCTAGAGTTGCTTCAAAATGTATCAAAATAAAATCTTCAAACAAATGGGTATTCATTGAATATTTACAAACTTTTCGATTATCAAATGAGGTATTTATTCTTTACTTATATCCATTCTATTCATCAATTTTTACATAACTCCAGTTTTCACCCGAACGGATTCGATTCAATTGCGTATGCGTAATTCCAAATTGCTTGGCAATCATTTTTAAGCGAGTATTGTCGTGTTGAAGCATTTTTTTTATCATTCTAACTTTTGTTTCGGTTAGTTTGTAATTTTTTGTTCGTCTCGGAATCGGCTTATTGATAACAGCAGGATTTAGCTTGTTATGAGCTACCATCTCATCTTTTGTTACCCATTTTAAGTTTTCATAATGATTACTCTGTTTATCAAAATCGAGATGTATCACAAATTTGTGGTCGATACTAGGCTTTTCTACGAAAGTCTCAGCGATCAATTTATGTACATATCTATTGAATGATTTACCTTTTGGTAATTTGATATTTAGCGATTTATAACCCTGAATCACAGATCCTTTTATAATTTCTCCATTTTCGTTATTTTGAAAACTTCTCAACCTACCAAAATTTGAAACCTCATAACGCGGTGGCTTTTCCACACCCTCAACATCAATTACAATCGGAGTCCATTTTTCTGCCCAAAGAATTGCCTTCTCACTATTCATACCATTGTTCATAACGGTTCATGATTTAATTGAAAAAAACGATATGTCTTTTACCTATTAAAAGACTAACTTTTTGTTTAGAAAAATGTTTATTGGTTTCAAAATATTTGTAGGGCACACTATACGGTATTTTAATTAACCCCCTAACTCTTCGTAAGCTGCTTGTAAACTACGTACAATACCATCTCCTCTCATTTCAGTTACACCCGGAACTGCCGTTGTTTTCAAAAACTCTTCCTTGGGTTTACCCGATTTTAATTCCTTTTCGGTATATAACAGAAGTTTGGCAAGATAATCTTGGAACACCTTAATATCTTCTTTCGTTCCTATTATTTTTTCGGGGTCAAAGGCATGACCAAAAATAAAAAGAGTTTCGTTATCGAAAGTCGAAAGAGCTTTATCTAATACCGAAATCCAACTCTTTACCGAAGCCCCTGCCGTTCTGTCAACAAATGGATAACGACGATTGAAAACCAAGTCTCCCGTGTGAACGATATTTGCGTGTTCAAAATGAATAAAACTATCGCCGTTTGTATGTCCAGCTCCGAAATAATGAGCTTTGATGCTTTCTTTTCCTACTTTTTGCTTCCAGGTATCAGAAAACGTTATGTCGGGATACAATTGTTTATCTTCCGATTTTTGCTTTTGAGCGGTTTCCTTTTGATTTTTCATCGAATTTTCGTGAGCAACTACGTGTTCGACCAAACCTTTGAAAGAAATATTTCCACCAGAATGATCGCCGTGATGATGCGTATTGATTAATAATTGAATCGGTTTTTCAGAAAGTTTTTTCAATTCATCAATCAAATGCTTCGATTGGTCGGGAAATTGCGAATCGACAACTGCAAAGCCTTTTTTAGTATTTAAGTAAGCAATTGTGCCACCACGTTCAGTGAAAACCCCTACTCCACCACGCAATTCACGCATTTTGTATGGGTTTTCAGCCAACATATTTGCCAATAATTCTTTACCCGAAAGAGCAAGTGTGCCGAGTGTAAGCCCCGAAGTTTGAATAAAATTTCTACGATTCATCATTTTGCTTTTTTATTTGAGAGAATAAAAATAGTGAATATTTTAGAAGGAAAAAGAAACCAATGCACAAACTATTTTACTATGTAAAGTTGAGTACAAAAATTTAATCCTGAAAATCTGAAAACCTCTTTAATCCTATCTTAGTGCTGCTTCTATCATGTATTCTACTGAAACATCATTTGAAAGTAAAAGTTTTAGCAGGCTGTTTTCACGAAACCTCATGGCTTTCATAATTTCTTTAGTATTCAAGCCTTTTTGTTGAAAATGTTGGGCTTTTCCTGCAAAGTCCTCAAAATATTGGAGTTTCTGAGCAAGCATTTTTTTACCATCCTTTAGGCGTGGATGATGCCCACAAAATATCACATCAAAATCATAAGTCAAAATTTTGCGAAAAGCCTCCACTTGTGGCCAAAAGTGTTCGTTTTTACGAAAAATCTTGATTTTTACGCCCACGTACAAATCTCCCGAAAAAAGCCATCCATTTTCTTTTTCCAGAAAAACCGTGTGGTCTTCGGCGTGGCCTGGAGTAAAAATGGGTAAAAGTTTATGATTGGGGGTTTCGATAATAGCTTCAAAATCAGCTACTTTTCCTTGAAATGGTTTTATTTTTCCGAAAAGAAATTTTTCGTAGGGAAGTATCTCAAATCCTTGATGGAGTTTTTCTTGCGTGAACGGATGTGCATAAACTTGGGCGTTGTGAAATTTGGCGAGCTTGGCAGTATTTCCCGAGTGGTCTTCGTGCCAGTGCGTAAGCAAAATTTTGTCGATAGATTTGTTTTCAAAAGCCTTTAGTACTTTTTCTTGGCAATTGGTTTGGGCGGTATCAATCAGCACATTGTCAATTAGATAGCAATAAACACTTAACCGTGGCTTGCCAATGGGCGAATATCCAAAACGAAACATTTCGACATCGGCAAATTTTTGATGTTTTAGATATTGCATGGGTTTGATTGATAAAGTTTTTTTTCCTTCGATAGTATATCTACTCCAACTCGCTAAAGTAGCGAAAAATAAAGTTTTTATTTTTTTATTTTTTTAAGCCTATTTTTAGGACGAGTCATTGAACCAAAAATCAGCATAACAGTGTCTTCGGCTTCGCTCAGACACCTAAGTTGAAAACACCGAAACCCTCAACTAATCCGACTCCAATTAGTTTCATTACTTCTTAATGCGTTTACATGATTCTTAATCGGCTGATTTTCCATGGCTTCGAGTTCCGGGTCATTATCCAAAATTTCCATGACGGCCTCGCGGGCATATTTCAGAATCTCGCCATCTTTGGCCAAATCCGCTACTTTTAGGTCGAGCATCCCACTTTGTTGTGTGCCAGCCATATCGCCAGGCCCACGCAACGATAAATCAACTTCCGAAATCTCAAAACCATTGTTGGTTCTGACCATCGTATCAATTCTGAGTCGGGTATCTTTGCTTAATTTATGGTCGGTCATCAAAATACAATACGATTGCTCTGCTCCACGCCCCACACGCCCACGCAACTGATGCAACTGCGAAAGCCCAAAGCGATTAGCACTTTCAATCAACATCACCGAAGCGTTTGGCACATCAACTCCTACCTCTATTACGGTCGTTGCCACTAATATTTGTGTTTCTTTATTCTTGAAACGTTGCATTTCATAATCTTTTTCTTTCCAACCCATTTTTCCATGCACAATACTTAAAGGGTATTCTGGAAAAGCCCTTGAAATACTCTCATATCCATCCATTAAGTTTTTGAAAGATAAGGTTTCTGATTCTTCAATGAGCGGATAAACAATATAAACTTGGCGACCTTTCTGAATTTCGCTTCTCAAAAACTCAAATACACGCAGTCGGTCAGCATCGTATTTGTGTAGCGTTTTAATGGGTTTTCTACCTTTTGGAAGTTCGTCAATGATAGAAATGTCCAAATCTCCGTAAAGCGTCATGGCCAAGGTACGAGGAATCGGCGTGGCGGTCATAACCAAAATGTGCGGTCGGAAATTTTGGTTTTTATCCCACAACCTTGCTCGTTGGGCTACACCAAAACGATGCTGTTCGTCAATCACACACAGACCAAGATTTTTGAACTGAACATGGTCTTCGAGTAAAGCGTGTGTGCCGACGATGATATTGATGCTACCATCAAGCAAACCAGAATCAATAATTCGGCGTTGCTTTTTTCCGACCGAACCAGTGAGTTCAACAATTTTAAGACCCATCAAATCGGCAAATTTTTTCAGACCTGTATAATGTTGGTCTGAAAGAATTTCGGTCGGAGCCATCAGACACGCTTGTGCATCATTATCAAGAGCCAATAGCATTGTAATAAACGCCACTATGGTTTTTCCGCTACCCACATCACCTTGCAACAATCGGTTCATTTGCTTGCCCGAACGCATATCTTGGAAAATCTCACGGATTACTTTCTTTTGGGCATTGGTCAATTCAAACGGCAAATAATTTTGGTAAAACTCTGTAAGTAACTTTGTTTTATTAAAAACCTGTCCCGCATAATCATGTTTGCGAATGAGTTTTTGTTTAATTAATCGAAACTGATTATAAAATAACTCTTCAAACTTCAAGCGTCGTGTGGCTTGCCTAAGTGCTTCTTGATTGATTGGTAAATGAATATGATAGATTGCATCTTGTTTAGAAATCAGTCGAAATTTCTGTACCAGCGGAGCGGGCAAGGTTTCTCTGATATTCGTAACGGCCGATTCGAGCAAAGTACGCATCCATCGGCTAATTTGCTTACTATCAATATATTTCTTACGAAGTTTATCAGTCAACGGATATACAGGCTGAAAATAGCCGCCACGTTCGTTTTCGGGCGTAAGCACATCCATATCAGGGTGCGTAATCTGCCACTTATTGCCAAACGAACTCGGTTTACCATAAACAATATAATCGCCTTGCAGGCGAAGGTTTTTCTCAACCCACGTAATACCTTGAAACCATGTTAGTTCTAAAACGCCAGTTCCGTCGGTAAACTGCCCCACTAATCTGGCTTTTGCACCCTCTCCTACTTTTTCCCACGAGCGAAGCCGACCTTTGATTTGGACGTCAACAATCTTATCATTTAAATCGCAGATTCTGTGAAATTTTGTGCGATCTTCGTGACGAAAAGGATAATATTCTATCAAGTCACCAAAAGTAAAGATCATCAACTCTTTGTTGAGAATTTCGCCTTTTGATGGCCCTATACCTTTTAAATACTCTATTTTGGTGTCAAAAAAAGATGTTCTAGGCTCGCTCATAATCCCGAAGTTAGCAGGTTGAATAAATTTGAGCAAATTTTTTTTGAGAAATTAAAAAAATACTTTTACCTTTGCAGTTAGAAATCAGAAATGGAGTCTGTAGCTCACAAAATGTTTGCCGGTCATTTAGGGCATCGGTTTGTGATTTATGTCTAGATTTCAATCAAAATGGAGTTTGTAGCTCAGTCGGTTAGAGCATCGGTTTGTGGTACCGAGGGTCGTGGGTTCGAGCCCCATCTTTCTCCCAAAATAAAAGGTTTACTTGAAAAAGTAAGCCTTTTCTCGTTTTTAGGGGTTTTGGGATACCGAGGGTCATGGACGGTGCGACGTTTCGCTTCGAGCCCCATAACAACGTGTCCCGAACAGCGTGTCCCACTTTTTCCCAAAATAAAAGGTTTACTTGAAAAAGTAAGCCTTTTTTCGTTTTTAGGGGTTTAATGATCAATCCTTAGCAAGGATTTTGAATGCCTTTTTGAAAGTTATCTAATCTTCGTTTTTTTTTGTTTTATAATTTTCACTAAATTGTCCCCCAATAACAATGTATGCAATGTACAAAATACTGATATTTCTATTCATTTCTACACAAATCTTTGCTCAGAAATTCAAACAAAAAATTATTGATGAGTGGGTCAAAGAAAATATTTCACTCTATGATGGTAGCCCGATTCTAAAAGATGATATTCGGAATATGCAATTACGCTATACATTCATGGAAAATGATACGTTTCAAATTACTGTAAACGGCAAAACTGGGCGAAGTACGTACCAAGTTAAAAATGACACTTTGTATTTTGCCAAAAATGTTGCTTTCAAGATTGAACGCTTAGATGACATAAAACTTGTTTTTCGAGCAGTAATTTTAGATTCGGTCGATCAGTCAAAAGCCTTGAGATTATCTTTCATTCCTACTCGTTTTCATAATATAGGCTTTACACCCCAAACATATCGCACGAAAGGTCAAGACACCATTTATATTTCCAAACATAATTATCTTGAACCTCTCTTCATGGATGCCGACAGGTCAGCTTCTCAGTTTATTTCTGATAATTTCTTTTTTCCTGAATACAAAGCTGGTAATTTTTTTGCCCGATTCATCATTACTAAACGTGGAGAGATTAAGGGAATTGAGATCTTAGAAAGTACTCATGAAAAATATAATAAGTATCTGATAAAAGCCATCAAAGCAACCGCAGGGAAATGGGAACCTGCCGTTTGGGAAGGAAAACCAATAAATTCTGAAATAAAGATGGCTTTTGATATGGGTTGGTCTGAAAAAATGAAGAATAAAAACGGCGATCCTTATGCTCGAAAAGACACTTTTGATTCTAACGAATCCAATTACTATCTTATGCAGGGAAATATCTACGTAGAGTCAAAAAAATACACTTTGGCTGTCAAAGAACTTACAAAGAGTATTTCTTTAGATCCATTAAATATTGATGCCTATTATGCTCGTGCGGCGGTATATGCTCTAACCAAAGATGTTCAGAAAATGTGTTTAGATTTGCAACAACTCAAAAACATGCAACAAACCAAAGGAACAGAACTTTGGAATAAATTCTGCCAAGATAAAAAGAAAACCCCTTCGCAAAACTAACGATGGGGTTTTATAAATTTTCTAACTTTAAGAAATCCAGCTAAACTGATATTCGATATTTGGTATTTTTGTACGTTCGGCTACTCTTCTTAATCTGCCCGGCAATGCCATTAAGTAATCACGAGCTTTTTCCCCAGCGTCATTCAAGTTCTGAATACCATCAATCTTCCAGTCTTTCAACAACGACTCCATGATTTCAATGTAATCATATGTAGTATAAACCCCCAAACGTTGAGCAGCATCTGAAAAGTGAGAGAATGTTTGTCCCATATTGATTCCTGACTCACGCAAGAAGTGTGCGGGCATTACTATTTTCTTCTTCATCATATCTTCAAAAGCCAACATCATTTCTGATGGATCAACCTCAAAGATATTACTGATAAATGTTTTGTAGGCACGAGCATGACGCATTTCGTCGGCAGCAATTACACCACAAATCTTTGCTAAAGGTGTATTTCCATAATCTTTTGCCAATTTTGCAGTATTGCGATGTGAAATATTTGTCGCCAACTCCTGAAACGATGTATAAACGAAGTTTTTATATGGGTCACGACCTGTACCAATATCAAAGCCATCAGCTATAAGATATTGAGTTGATGTTTCCATCGCACGCATGTTAACGCGACCTGATAGATACAAAAACTTATTCAATAAATCTCCGTGACGGTTTTCTTCGGCAGTCCAAGCACGAACCCATTTGGCCCAGCCATTTGGCTCATTTACTTGATCAACCCCCACAACTTCAATCAACCATGATTCATAGGTCGGCAGAGCTTCCTCCGTAATTGTATCTCCAATTAAAACCGCAAGGTAATCATAGGGCAAGTCTTTGGCCGTTTCTCTCAATTCTTTAACTTGAATCAAAAAGTCTTCACTTTCTGAATTTGGCAAAAAATCGGTTGGCTGCCAGTTTGTATCTATCGGTTTTAGAAATTCGTCTACAAAATAATCAATTTTTTGACCAACGAATTTCATCACCTCCAATCTCATATTGGATAATTCCATAGTAGTATCTAAAATGTAAAGTTTAGTTTCAACAACAATGCAAGGTACTTCTTATTTTAGAAAAAAAAGTAGAATATTACACTTTTTCTACAAACTATGTGCTTTTTACGTATTTTTGTGACATGAAAAAGATGATTGATTTTATTCTGAGTTCGGTTTATTTGGTCTATTTTGGCCTATTATTAGTCGTGTTTCACGTACTTCAATTGATAGCTTTTAATATTTTTGGCAGAAATGCTCAGCAGAAAGTTGTATTTGTGCTGAATTTTTTCATTACTTACGGTTGGTATCTTACTGGTACAACTGTAAAATTTACACAATTTTTTCAGCTGCCAAAAGATCGGTCAATAGTTTTCATTGCTAATCACCAAAGCACGTTTGATATTCCGGCTATCTATTGGTTTTTGCGTAAACACCAACCTATTTTTGTGTCTAAAATCGAATTAGCGAAGGGAATTCCGAGTATTTCGTATAATCTACGTAAAAGCAATGCGGCTCTTATTGATCGCAAAGATAGCAAACAAGCAGTGAGCGAAATCTTACGATTGAGCAAATATATTGGTGAAAATAATTATTCGGCTGTAATATTTCCTGAAGGCACTCGTTCCCGTTCGGGTGAGATGAAACCTTTTGCCGCAGGTGGTATAAATGCTTTGTTGAAAAAAGCACCTAATACCCTAGTCGTACCGATTGCTATCAAAGGAAATAATAAATTTGACCCAAACAGCGGACTTTTTCCGTTGGTGTCTTTCTCAAAACTTTCTTGGACAGTACTTGAGCCAATAGAGCCAAAAGGTAAAACAGTCGAAGAAATTACTAATTTAGCACAAGAAGCTATTCGTGTGGTTTTGGAAGATTATTCATAATCATAACTCTCCTAATGAATTCGGTGGCTATGGAAACAACAGATTTTTAATTGATGTGATAAAACAATTAAAATCATTTTATAAAAATCATTCCTTTATTTATATCTAGCTGGCGATTTTTATCGCCATATCCAAAATAAGTTGATTAAAAAAAGCCCAACTTGAAAAATCAGGTTAGGCTTTTCATTTACAGAATGAACAATATTAGCTCAATCAACTATTTCATTATTAAATTTAAATACCTGCAGTTTCGGCTTCTGGAGCGATTTTCTTCACTAAACCTTGCAAAACTTTTCCTGGCCCACACTCTACAAATTTTATTGCACCATCTGCTACCATATTTTGTACTGACTGTGTCCAACGAACTGGGCCAGTAAGTTGTGCAATCAAATTTGCTTTGATTGTTGCGACATCCGTTGAAGGCTGTGCGTTTACATTTTGATAGATCGGACAGCTTGGCGTCAAAAATGATGTGCTTTCAATCGCCGCGGCCAATTCTTCACGAGCTGGCTCCATCAATGGCGAGTGAAATGCTCCACCAACTGGTAAAATTAATGCTCTTTTTGCACCAGCAGCTTTTAGTTGTTCGCAAGCCACAGTTACAGCATCTATTGTTCCCGAAATAACTAATTGGCCTGGACAATTATAGTTAGCAGCTACTACTACTCCGTCGATTTCTGCACAAATGTCTTCAACTATGTTATCGGCTAAATTTAAAATTGCCGCCATCGTTGATGGATTTATCTCACAGGCACGTTGCATAGCGTTGGCACGTTGCGAAACAAGTTTCAATCCATCTTCAAACGATAATGAACCTGCTGCCACTAAAGCCGAAAATTCGCCTAAAGAATGACCTGCAACCATATCAGGTTTAAAACCTTGAATAGTTGAAGCCAAAATTACTGAATGCAAAAATATTGCAGGCTGAGTTACATTGGTTTGTTTGAGTTCTTCGTCTGTTCCTTCAAACATTATTTTTGTGATTTCAAAACCCAAGATTTCGTTGGCTTTTTCAAACATTTGGCGGGCATATTCTGAACTATCGTAAAGATTTTTACCCATTCCACTAAACTGAGCTCCTTGCCCAGGAAAAACATAAGCTGTCATATTTTATTACTGGTTACTAGAAAATTGCGAGCTTGCCCGTGCGGTTATTGGTTTTGAGTTATTCCACCTTATTCCCTAACTCAAAACACATGATTTATTTTGTCTGCATACTTTTTTTAAGGTCGATTCTTTCTGAAACCACCATGGCCATTGAGTATCGATGCTTTATAGATGAGTAATAACGCTCGGCATCTAATCTTGAAGTAAAATCGCCTGCTTTGAGCTTGTACGTTGGTTGGCTGAATGTTAGATAAGTATTGAGTTCGGGAAAGTTTTGGTAAATAAATACTTTTGCTTCATCTACGCCTCTGCGGTCATTACCTACATAAACTTGAATTCGATAACCAGTTGAATATCGAATGTTTTTGTTTCTGATAGCCATAGAGTCAAGAGCAATATCAACCTGCGAATTTACCTGCTGTGGAAGTTGAACGGCTATTCCACTTGGCTTTTCTTTAGTAGCTACTTTTTCACTTGCTACTGATGAGGTGGGCTTAGGGTCGTATTTAACACGAACATCTGAAAGATCTTCTTCATAATTTCCAATACCTGTATTATTGTTTTTATTAGGTGTTGCCGACCTACTGCAAGCATCAACAATAATTGATATACAAATACAAAGCACTACTTTTGAAAAAATCTTCATTGTATATTCTTTAGATTTTAGGCAGACCTTACTTTTATCTCGAAAAGATGGTCAAATTTATAAAAATATTCCTTCTTAAGAATAAAAATACAAAAAAGATGTTGGTTGGGCTTTAAAGAATTAACTTAGACTTCAACAAAAACCCACTTTTATCGAATGATAAAGTGGGTTTTATATGGCTTTTTATGATTTTTAAATAATCTCATATCTAAAGTCTATATTTTCGCCATTTCTTCTTCTTTTAGGCTTCTACGCAAAATCTTACCAACGTTTGTTTTTGGCAATTCGGTGCGGAACTCAATATGCTTTGGACATTTATAAGCTGTAAGGTTTTCTTTACAATATGCCTTTATTTGCTCTGCAGTAAGGTTCTGGTCTTTTTTCACCACAAAAACTTTCACAGCTTCGGTCGACTTTTCATCATCTACACCAATACAGGCAACTTCCAAAACGCCTGGGCAATTAGCCACCACATCTTCTATTTCGTTTGGATAAACATTAAAGCCCGAAACCAAAATCATATCTTTCTTTCTATCCACAATCTTAAAGAAGCCATCAGCACTCATTACACCAACATCGCCCGTCTTAAACCAAGATTTTCCTTCACTGTCAATAAATGTAACTTTAGCCGTTTCGTCTGCTCTATTATAGTAGCCTCCCATTACTTGCGGGCCGTAAGCCACGATCTCACCCGCTTCGCCAATTTCTGCCCATGTTTCATCATCTTTCAAAATTTTCACTTCGGTGCTTGGCCACGGAATTCCGATTGTACCAACACGATTTTCACCAATAAGTGGATTCGACGTAAGGACGGGTGAAGTTTCTGACAAACCATAACCTTCGGCCGGAAGATTGCCTGTCAAATCTTTCCAACGATTGGCCACTACACCTTGCAGGGCCATTCCACCAGCCGATGTAATAACTAATTTGCTAAAATCAACTTCTCCGATTTTTGGATGATTCAATAAACCATTATATAAGGTATTCACACCCGTAAATACATGCGGAGGATATTTTTTCAAATCTTTGATGAAAGCCTCCAAATCACGAGGATTTGTGATTAGCAAATTCATCGTACCTGTTTTTAGAGCTGTAAGAGCATTTACCGTAAGTGCATAAATATGATAAAGTGGCAACGCCGCTACAACTACGGGTTTTTCATCGGTAATTTTATCAGTCAAAACTCCTTGCCAAACATTGTTCGCTTCGAGGTTTGAGACAATATTTCGGTGCGTAAGCATTGCACCTTTGGAAACGCCCGTTGTTCCACCTGTATATTGAATAAAGGCTAAATCTGAATTGTTCATCGATGGCTTTTTCCAGGTTTGACTTGCACCTTTACTTACTGCATCCATAAAAGACTGTGCAGTTGGCAAGCTAAACGCAGGAACCATTTTCTTTACGCTCTTCACCACAAAGTTTACAATTTGCTTTTTAGGAAAACCTAGCATATCACCTAGCTCTGTTACGAAAACGTGCTTAATAGAAGTATTTCCTATTATCTTTTCAAGGCTTGACGCAAAATTTGCAACAATCACGATAGCTTTTGCACCCGAATCTTTAAACTGGTGTTCCATTTCACGTGGTGTGTATAGCGGATTGGTGTTAACGACCGTTAGTCCCGCACGCAATGCACCAAACATTGCCACAGGATATTGCAATACGTTCGGCATCTGAATCGCTATTCGGTCTCCTTTTTCCATTCCAATACTTTGCAGATATGCTGCAAAATTTCGTGAAAGGGAATCGAGTTGACCGTAAGTGATTTCTTTGCCCATACATGCGTATGCCGACTTATGACTAAATTTCTGGAAGCCATCTTCCATCAATTCTAAAATCGAAGGATAAGCATCTGGATTAATTTCGTAGGGAACACCCTTTGGATAATATTTTAGCCAAGGGTAAGTTTCAGTGGTAACAGGCATGGTTTTATAGTTTGTTTGTATTTTTTAATGTAAAAATAAGACGATTTATTGATTAGATGTGATGAGAAAGCAAAAAAATGTCTGATAATCAGAATATTTAACGTGTTTCTAATATTAGAAGCACTTTTTGGATTAATTTTGTAAAACCTTTAGTAAAAATTCGCAAACAAAAGGGTTTTTATTTCAATAAGTTAATTGTAGAAATTCCTTGAATACTTTTCCTAACGAAAATTCGGACATAAAAGTCAGCGTGATAGTTTTGACTTATAATCACGAAAAATTTATTCGTAAAACCCTCGACACAATTCTTTCGCAACAAGCCAACTTTAAATATGAAGTTATCGTTGGAGATGATGCTTCTACTGATTCGACGGCCGAAATCATAAGAGAATACTACGCCAAATATCCAAGTATTATTGTACCAATGCTACATGAGAAAAATCTCGGTGGATTTGGTAAAGCCAATACTTTGGCCGCATTAGCTATTGCCAAAGGAAAATATATTGCTCCAATGGATGGCGATGACTATTGGACTTCCGACCAAAAACTTCAAAAATTGGCTGATTTTTTGGACAATAACTCTGACTTCGTAGCGTGTTTTCATAATGCTGAAATAATTTTTGATGATGATTCTCACCCCAATCAGTTTGTGAATAATCCTGACCAAAAAGAAATCATTACGGTTGAAGATTTTATTGGCGAAGACGAAGTTTGGTTTATTGCAACTTCGGCTATTATATTCCGTAATGGCGTTATTACTTATTATCCACAATGGTTTCATGAATCAAAAAGTGGTGATATTCCTCGCTATATTTTGTTGGGAAAAGGCGGCACTAAGTTTAGGTATATCAGCGAAACGATGTCGGTTTACCGCAAAAACCGTAATAGCGGCATGAGTTTTACGGACAGCTATAAAGATTTTGATTTCTTACAAAACCGCATCGGAATGTATCGTGGAATTGACCAAGAACTAGAATATAAATTTCACGAAACACTCAATAAAAACATTGCTCGATATTATCTGATGATGCTTGAATGTAAGCAGTTTGAAGGAAAATACTTCAAACAGATGCCTACGGCAATTACATATTTAAGATTAGCAAAACCAAGTCGAGAGATAAGAAACGAGATTATAAGAGAATACATTTTTCCAAAATGGTTAAGTAATCTTTACAGTTTCTTTGCTCTTCTACCTCATCGAATTAAGAAAAGTTTTTAGTGTTGTATTTGTTGCCAATTGTTTTTTTACAACGAAGTATCAAAAATCACAACCTACAACAATGTTTAACATTACAAAATATCATGGCACCAAAAGTAAGTGTTTGCGTTCCGACTTATAATCACGAAAAATATATTCGTCAGACCCTTAATGGAGTTTTGATGCAGAAAACTGATTTTGAGATTGAAATCGTAATCGGTGATGACGCTTCGACAGATAATAATCAACAGATTATTCAGGAATATGTTGATAAGTACCCAAATATATTTCAAGCGTTTTTACATAAAGAAAATCAAGGGCCGAAAGAACCAAAAGAGTTTGGTGGTAGAAATAATGTTTTAGGGCTTCTGAAAGCCTGCAAAGGCGATTACGTAGCACTTTGCGAAGGCGATGATTTTTGGACAGACCCCCTGAAACTACAAAAACAAGTAGATTTCATGGAAAAAAACAAAGATTACGCCATTTGTCACCATAATATGCGAGTAATTTATGAAGATGGTTCACCGGAGCATTTTTTCAATGACGAAAATCAAAAAACAGAATCAAGTATTGTGGAAATTTTGGAAGACCGTTGGTTTATTGCTACGGCGGCCACACTTTACAGAAATATTTTCCGTAAACAAGACTTTGTAGAATGGCACAGCCGTGCCGCAGCAGGTGATTGGGCCTTGGTAATTCAATTGGCCGCAACAGGTATGATTTACTACATCAATGAAGCAATGGGTGTTTACCGCAAGCACAGTGGTGGCTTGAGTAATGTACAATCTTCTACTAATTTGTATTTTCTAAGAAACCGCCAACAAATGTTTACTGATATTAACGAATGGTTAAATTTCAAATACAATACTACTATTCAGCAAACACTAGTATCATACGAAAAACAAATTCGAGCACTTGAATCGAAATTTTAGTATTTTTACAAAAATTATGGCTTTAAGCTATATGCTCTTAAATTTTTTAACAAATATAACTTGCTTAATGCCTGTTGTCTAAAGCTTAAAGCAAATTCAGGAGTTTATGTCTTACAAAATAGCAATCGTTACACCTCTTTTTAATGACTGGGATTGCCTTTACGAACTCGTTGAAGATGTTCGTAAAGTACTTTCGCCTACGCCATTTACTGATTATCGAATTGTGGTTGTAAACGATTGTTCGAGTTTAGAAGTTGATGCTATAAAGTTGGCTGGACATCCTGTTGAAATAATTCACCTCAATAAAAACCTTGGTCATCAAAAATCTATTGCCATTGGAGTTTCTTATTTGAATAAAAATTCGGAGCAAGATTTGGTTGTTGTCATGGATGTTGACGGCGAAGACAAACCCGAACATCTGCCGATTTTATTAGAAGAAGCTATTGAAGGAAAGGCAAATAAGATTGTTTTTGCCCGCCGAACTAAACGAAAAGAGAGTTTTTTCTTCAAGATTTTTTATAAAATTTACAAATACATTTTTGTTTTTTTGACAGGAAAAGTCATCAATTTTGGAAATTATTCAGTGATTCCAAAGATTTTACTCGATAAAGTTGCTCATATTTCTGATATTTGGAATCATTACCCTGGCGGTGTTATTCGTTCTCGATTGCTTTATAAATCGGTTGGTCTGGAGCGGGGAGAAAGATATACGGGGAAGTCAAAAATGAATTACACATCTTTAGTGATTCATGGATTGAGTGCAGTAGCTGTTTATGTCGATACCGTTTCTGTCAGATTGCTAATTGCGGTTTCATTGCTCATTATGACTGCAGTTTTTGGGATTACTTTAGTTTTTATTTTCGATTACCATATTCCGATTTGGGGCTTACTCTTGTTTTTTGGAATTTTGAGCCAAGCATTTCTTAGTACCTTGATTTTAGTTTTCACGGTTCTTTCTTATCGTGTAAACTTCAATTTTCTTCCTGCAGTACATTTTCAAGATTATATCCAAACCGTTGAAAAAATATAAATCCAATTACGATTTTAGAGTATGAATAAAAAACTCATCACATATTTGTTGATATTTTTGCCAATCTTTTGCTTTTATGTTTTTGTTTTTCATAATGCTTTCAATATTGGTTGGAACGACGATTGGCACGGAATCGAGGGTTTTTTGGCGAGTTGGATGCAACAAGAAACTTTCTTCGAAAAAATCACTTTGTTGTTTTCACAAATGTGTGAACACCGAATTTTGTACGTACGCCTTAGCACACTACTTTGCTACAATCTTTTTGGAGAGGTAAATTACAAGATTTTGATGCTCATGGGCGTTTCGTATCTGCTGATTTTACCTTTTGTTTTCTACCGAGTTTTGCGAGAAATCAATTTAAAATTGGCTTATCTTATTCCTATCATTTTTATTGTTTTTAATACACAACCCATCGAAAATATCTTTTGGGCGATTACTTCTCTTCAACCAAATACTGTTATAATTTTTGGTCTTTGGGGATTTTCACTTTTGTTGTTTTACAAGCAAAAATGGGCTTTTTACTTAGCTAATGTCTTGTTTTTTATAGCCATGTTTACGAATGGCAACGGAATGTTTTCGTTCGTAGCGGCCATTCCTTTGATTTTGTATGCTCGCACTCGTAGCGAGAAAATACAGTTTTTGGTTTTTACTGTTTTTTCGTTTTTACTCTATTTTTTTGATTTTAAACAACCGGGTATTCGTCCTGATGTTAAAATTAATTTCACACAATATCCACATATCATTGTTGGAGATATTTTTGCGTTCTTTGGCTCTCCGATTGACAGCACAGTTCAGTTTTATAGCACAAATCTTAAATATACAGTTGCCATTGCAGCAGGTGTTTTGATGTTAGGTTGGGTTTTGTACATCCTTTTTAGCTTTGTTTATTTTTGGTATCTAACTAATTATAAAGGACTTCCAAAAGAAAAAACAAGTACTCTTTACCAAACTATCTTAAAACACCCCAAATTTAATCTTTTCCTATTGGCGGCTTTCTTATTTATTGGTTTGAGTGGAGCAGCTTTTGCGGCTTCTCGTGCAAGTCAAGGCCTTGAACAAGCATTTGCAAGTCGATACAAAACAGTTTCATTGATTTTGTTTGTGGTGGTTTATCTAAGTTTCTATACTATTATTCAAGCCAAAAACTGGAGAAAATATTTGCAGATTTCGATAGTCTTAACGGTTTTGTTTAGTGCCTTTTCATATTACGAAAGTTGGGACGATGTGGAAAACCGCAGAAAATTCTTCGGAACAACAATTTTGAACTGGAAAAACAACGGACGTTATTATTATTATGCCTTCAAAAATTCGAGAAATCCTGACGACCACGCTCCTATCATCACTTATCAACGATTACCGATTCCTCCATATAATTATGCGGGTTTTGTACATGGAGTTATGAAGTATGTTAACGATATTTTGTGGATAAGTCGTGTACATTTCAAAAATTATACACCTCCTGCCGAAATTGATGATTTGAATCAAGCTTTATTCAAAAACCAAACTGTAGTTACAGGTGAACAAGTAAACGTCACTGAAGGCTCAAATACTTTTAAGATTGAAATAAATAATGTTTTTGTGCTAGCCAATAAGCGATACGACGGTTATTATGCCGTTTTTAGCAATAATTCCAATCATTTGGCATTTCATCTCGAAACACAAGCCAATAAATTCACGACATTTCTTAGTACTGGACGATATTACAACAATCGCATCAATATGATTGTAGCCAAGCCAGATTTACCAATTGGAAGTTTCAATATGCGAATCGGAAAACTTGAAAATGGCAAATTTAAAGTCTTAAAAGAAGAAGTCATTGAAATAAAGTAACCTGTAGAGCTAAAATCCTGTTCGAAATCAAATAAATAAAAAGAAAGAATATATTCCCTCCGAAAGTAAAAGGAGAATGGACTTATGGAAAAACTAACAATCATCGGGGGCGGAATGACAGGCCTTGCAGCGGCTTATATTGCAGCCAAAAAAGGCGTGAAAGTAACAATAATTGAAGGAAGCGATATATTTGGCGGACTTCTCAATACCTTTGAAATAGGTGGAAACCAACTCGAACACTATTATCATCACTTTTTCACACAAGATGCTGAACTTCGTTGGTTGCTCGAAGATTTGAAAATATCCGATAAAGCATTCTATAAAAAAACCACAATGGGGGTTTTCCGCAATGGAAAAATCTACGATTTCAATTCACCGATTGATTTATTGAAATTTAAGCCCGTTGGTTTGGTAGGTAAAATTCGTTTTGGACTGACGAGCCTTTATTTGGGTAAAATGGCAAAATGGCGAGAAAACGAAGGAATTCCGACACTTGACTGGTTTTATCGTTGGGCTGGCCGAGCTATTACTGATGCTCTGTGGAAGCCAATGCTCAATATTAAATTTGGGCCGTATGCCAATCAAGTTCCGTTAGCTTGGATGATTGGCCGAATGGCACAACGTCTAAACTCACGCAAGGGCGGTGACGAACGCCTCGGCTACATCAACGGCAGCTGGAAAACCTTGATGGATTCGCTGATTTCTCGTTTAGAGCAAATGGGCGTAGAATTAATCAAAAATGAGCCAATAGAAGAGTTTAAGATAATAAACGGCAAAGTAGAAGGCATCATTACAAAAAATATGACAATTGATGGCGGAAAATTCCTTTTAACGATTCCGTCGCTTTATTTCGATAAAATCAAAAATTGTCCGCTCAATGCCAATGGCGTTGAATATTTTGGGGCAGTTTGTACGATTTTGGAATTGAAAAAATCGTTTAGCCATATTTATTGGATGAATGTTGCTGACGAGGGCTATCCTTTCGGTGGCGTTATCGAACATACAAACTTTATTCCGAAAGAAGAATACAATGGCTCGCACATTGTTTACCTTTCTCGTTATTTTGCGATGAGCGAACCTTTGGCAACGATGACAGAAGAAGAAATCAAAACTGTGATGATTCCGCCTTTGAAGAAAATCAACCCTGAGTTTTCGGAAGATTGGATAAAAAATGTGTTTGTTTTTAAAACAAATACTGCCGCAACGGTCTGCGATTTAAACTTCTCAGCAAAAGTAACTAATTGCAAAACCGCTACCGAAAATCTGTATTTGGCAAATATGGTGCATATTTATCCCGATGAACGCAGCACCAACAACTCAATCAGAGTAGCTGCCGAGGCCTGTAAAGCAATGGGAATAAATACAGATTCTGTACCTTACGGAGCTTCTCTTTCGGGGAAAATTGGATTTTGATTTGATAAAATCTTGTGTTTATCAAAAAAGCCTCTAAAACAGAGGCTTTTTTGATTTATACCAATTTAATTTTTCAACAATCACCCTTTAGAGACAGAAACTTCGCCTGATTGACAGCGAATATTATAAATAAATTCAATCGTAGTTTTATCTTCAATATTGATTTCAAAATTATTCGTGCCATAAAAGCCCACATGCGAGTATTCTGTGATAATATTTACTTTTTTATCGCTCAATTAAAGTTGTACACTTTGCAATGTTTTTGAGATTTACTTTGACTATAATTAATATTTTTGTTGAGAGTTACGCAAAAAACAAAAAAATGTCATTTTGGGGCGTTGAGTGTTTCAACTTGGAACGACAAAAATTAGAACTTCGGCTGATTCGGAAGTCCAATTCGCTCAGTCACCAATTTTTAACATTTTGCGTAACTCCTATTATGGTAATGAATTTTAAGGTATTAGTGTTTATTTCCCAAAATATAGACCAATACCATCAACGTCCTATACGTGCCTACTGGAGACATTGATGGAACATAGACATACAAAAGTTGAAATAGCTATCTCGACAAATGTACGTTTTATCAACCTCTATGATTGGGTTTGATATAATAGTTGTGCTGTTTTTTTATGGAAATGAAATTATTTTGACATCGTTTGAAAGCTATATTAAATAATTTTAGGCTTCCACCATTCTGGAATATCTGGAACCGATTTAGTTAATCTTTCCAAAACTTCAAGAGGTAACCTTCCTTCATTTAAAGCTGAAAGATTCTCAGAAACTTGCCTAATATTTCTCATTCCTGGAATAATTACAGAAATTTTTTCTTCAAACAAGGCAAATCTTAGTGCAGCTTCTGAAATGTTTTTAGCCTGTTTTTCAAGAAAACTCAATTTTCTTACTTGTTCAATAAACCAATTTTTATCCCGCTCCGCCATAAAATTACGATATTCATCTTGACGAAATACTGGTTCATTAATTAGGTATTCGGAAGATAAAAAGCCAGAAGCCAATGGCACTCGGGCAATAATATTATAATTTTCAATATTTTGTAGCGAAAATAAAACATCTCTTGCCCTTCGGTCAAGCATATTATAAATTACTTCAACAACATTACCAAAACCAGCTTCTATCACTCTTTTTGCTCCATAAACACTTTTCGAGCTTACGCCATATTGTCGAATTAAACCTTTTCTTACTAAATTTTCAAATGGATGTATATCATAATTTTGCCAATCAAAATCGTCTAGAGGGCTATGCAGTAATAAAATATCAATGGTAGAAATTTGTAAGCGTTTTAATGAATCATTGACACATTTTTCTGCATATTCGGCGGAAAAATCTTGTATAAAAGTGTCTTTTTCCAGTTCTTTATTTCCAAATTTTGTACAAATCACTACATCACTTGTTGGTTTTTGTTGTAGTGCTTTGCCCAAGATAGTTTCTGCATTTCCTCTACCATAGCTATCTGCTGTATCGAAAAATTTGATGCCACTTTCCAGAGCAAAATGTATAGTTTTGATGGCTTCATTTTCATCAAAATCGCCCCAACCTGTTGGTTTTCCATTCACAAAATTGGCACCGCCAAACTGCCATGTTCCAAAGCCTAATTTATGATTGAGCTTGTTTGAAAAATTATTATTCATAAAAAATAATCTATACTAAAATACCTTCCCAAGTATTGAGAAGGTATTTTAGAGTTTGATAAATTTGCAAATTTATACAAATGCAAACTCAGCGTCTAATATAATTTTGCCTTTTATGAGGCATCTTTCTCCTTTTGTTTTCGCAAAATAGGCATTTCTACCATGCAATAGGCGGTCATCGTGAAAGAAAACAGCTTCCCCAACTTCCAATTGGACAGGCAAAACTACGCCTGACATAATGATTCGAGTTTCTAAATAATGTTGAAAATCTTCTACTAATTGTAATGCTTCTGGGGTGTTATCTTTATCGATGCAATAGTAATTATAGTTTACAAGATAACTGGTTTGGTCTTTATCTAAAATATTACGAACTTTTTTACTGCCCGATTTTTCAAAGTTCACAACAGTATTTATTAATCTATCAATTAGCTCTTGTTTCTCGTCTATTTGCATACATTCAATGAGCATATCAAGGTCGAAAAAAGTAGTTGCTCCACCCATCGCAGCCCTTGATTTACAATAGAAAAACTGAATGGCTTTTTCACCATAAAGCTCTACATAAGAATCATCTGTATGCAAAGGTTGACGAGTATTACTGGTGCGATAGCGGTCTTGAATCATTGGGTCATAAGCAATGTCTATCCATCTATTTTCTAATCTTTTCCCTGTCAATAAATCTTCGTCAGCACTATGTGGCACACCCAAAACTTCTGAAAGCTGACTATAAAAGTCTTCGATTGGCATATCATGCTTAAATTCTGCAACATGAACAACTTTATACTCTTTGATGGCCTGTTTTAGCTCTTGGCTGGTTTCGGCAGCATTGGTGTATAATAATTTTTTATAAAATTTCATTGTGATAATATTATAAAATTTTGCTTTTATTATTCTATAAAGTAAAATAATTCCTTACTTTGCTTCTCAGAAACAAATATATAAATTTTTTTTAATATATTTTATTCAGTATTTTTTTAAATAAACTTAATCCATAAAAATATATGTGACAACTTTGGTTAAGATAAAAAAAGCACATTAACAAGCAGCTCAGTTATAGTTTTGAGAACAATAACAAATCCTGATTTTCACCTATTTTGTAAAGACATAATTCATAGTAAGTAGTTAAATTTTTTTTAGTGCAAGAAAGTCGAAACCTTCACCAAAATAACAATGACTGGCTTGACAATGAAATTGTCAAGTTAGTTATTAAATGTAGATAAACTGTTCGACTCAATAACGGCATATCTCGAATGAAACGCTCTTGATACATCGTTGCAGAACTCGTCTTTGATATATTTAATGAGCAATTATCGGCCACCACCTATGATTTACAATTAAGATTTGCCTTTTTATCTGTCATTGAAAAACCTATAACCTCTATAAAAGTTAAGTTTAAATGTAGTCTAAGGACTCTATTCATTCGTCAATGGAACGGAAAAAGTAAGATTAACCGCCAATGTCGACTGCATCTCAATTTATACCTTTCGGAGTAAATTGGATTTTGATTAGATAAAAACTTGTGTTTATCAAAAAAGCCTCTAAAACAGAGGCTTTTTTGATTTATACCAATTTAATTTTTCAACAATCACCCTTTAGAGACAGAAACTTCGCCTGATTGAAAGCGAATAATATAAATAAATTCAATCGTAGTTTTATCTTCAATATGGATTTTAAAATTGTTCGTGCCCTAAAAGCCCACATGCGTGTATTTTTTTATGATTTAGGTAGTAGTGTTATATTCCATAACATAGACAAATATCTTCAACATACGCTTTTTCCTCCTTGAGACATGTAGTTTTCTTGACATGATCGAGCTCAAAAAAGGGAAATCATTTCTATGATAACTCCATAAAAGAAAAAAAGGGGGTGGTTAGAACCCACCGCTATAGAAAGTTTCGTTCAACATCGGTTTCGTGGCTTGGCTTTCAGCCACCAAGAAACCTTAGTTATTAGGGGCAGTTATTTCGTCACTGTCATGTTTTGTTTTTCTTACTCTTGACGCCACTCTTTTTTCAGGTAGAATTATTAATTCTTCCACTAACATTTTTGACCTGCGGTATCTTGAGTAAAGTTCTTTTCTAACACCTGGAGAGCTATTCATAGCTTCTTCGACAAAATATTCTAAAGTTCTGTGTAAATCTCTAATATATTCGATTAATTCAAAATTACCGTTTTCGTAGACTGTTTCGATTAAGCGTTCTACTGAACCAATCATATCTTCAAATGCTCTTGGGTGAAAAATTCTTTCTCTTTCAAATCTTCTGTTTATTGATAATTCCCTTTTCAAAGAAAGAACTTCTTCAATCAAATCTCTTTCACTCCTCAAAACTTTATTATCAACACTTTTAGCTTTTTCTTCTGCTTCTTTTATTGTTATAGAGATAAACTTAAAAAACGACTTACATTCCCTTATTAATCATTTAACCTCCCCTATTTTAATGTCTTCCGAGTATACAGTTATTCCTAAATTATATTCCTTATACAAGGGAAATACTTTCAACCTAAATTCTTTAAGAGAATGATTTTTTAAACTATCTAAATTGTCTGAAACATGTTCGGAATAATGAAAAAATCTTCTTTTTTTCAAATCATTTTTTCCAACGTGTTTTTCTAAAGATTCATCCGAATACGGTATTATTACGTAATATAAGTTCTTCTTTGGTTTGCTTCCAGTATTTGAATCTTTTTGAACCTCAGGAATGATAAACATGTATGTAATAACCGAAAATATAATTATTAGCACCACAATAATACCATGAATCCATGTTTTAGATGTATCGGAAAACTCATCAGAACTTGCCATTTCCAATAATGAAGATGAAATAACAAAAATTATATAAATGATGAAAACTGCAGGAACCCATTTTGAATCAAGATTTAGTAGTAGGGCTATTACAATACCTGAAGCCGTATAAATTAAATCCAAGCTAACATGTAAAACCTTATGTTTATTTTTTCCGAAGTCCTTATTATGTTCCTTCTTTAATTTAAAAAACCTTAATACAAAAACTAAAGTAAATAGGGCTAAATAGTAAATTATGTTTTCCATTTTTTTTTGCGATTAGATTTAACTTTTTTGACATTGGCTATAATGTATATGGCTTGTGGTCAGGTGGGGAATTTGAAACACCTTTGCCCTAACGTCTGCCGATATAAATTACTGATGTTGAGTAACTTACAATTGTTAAATAGGATTCCTTCTGCTGAAACAAAATGGAGCCGCCAGTGAGGTACATAAAGTTAAATTTGTTCAATTACTTCCGTCAGCCCCTTTTTTCATAAATACTCCTATATTTTTCAAAAGAATTAGTACGCGATATGTAATTTGGGCTAATAACTGCTTAATAACGTTTTTTATTGGCCTTGTAACTATCCAAAAAGGGTTTTTTTCTAACCAATTTAGTTTTATTTGAGGCCTTGAGTAGTCTATGGTTAATTGCCAACCAGTCCACAGAAAGGTAATAAGCTTTCAGAACACTATTTAGCTGTTCGCAAATTTGTCGATCAATCTTATTTTGTTACTTAAGCTCAACATCCAATTTTTCAAACGGTCTTTTTATTTGATCAGAATCTTAGTAAAATTTATCTAAAAAACTATTTTGTTTTTTATTTCCTTAGATACGGCGTTGAATCTTGTTAGTTTCATAAAATGTTAATAATTAGGTATTTAAAAAGCTAGTTCTATAAACTGGTTTTTTAGGTATTGGTTTGGCATAGTTTTCAATCATATCAAGTATTTAATTCAGTACTATACCCTCGTTTTCTTTGGGAGAAATTGAGAGAACTAAAAAATGCTAATGCATTACTTTATAGCGTTTCTCTTTCGGGGAAAACTGGGTTTTGATAATTTCTTGAAAAATAGTTAAATAATTTTTCAGTCATAAAACTTTTTATATTCCATTGGCGTTTTTTGTAATATAAACTTCTAAAAAGCAAATGTCTTGTCTTTATCTCAAGCAAGACTTTTTTGTTTTCTTGCACTCTTTTTCCTTTTTCTGCTTCAAAAAATATATCTTTGCAACGTCTTATTTGTAGAATGTAGAATTTAGAATGTAGAATGATTATATAAAACAGCTATATAACTTTTATTCTTTCTGATTAATTACTATTTAATACCTTAGATTATTTACTCATCAAATGAAATATAGTTGCTTTTAGGCAGCTATTTAGCACCGAACTACTATATATACCAATGATTTCGATTGTTATCCCGATTTATAACGAAGAAGAAAACCTCCAAAATCTTTATACTCGTCTCACCAATGCCTCCCCATCTTGGAAAGAAGACTATGAAATCGTTTTGATTGATGATGGCTCACGAGATAGTTCGTTGACGATGATGCGAGTTATGGCCGAGAAGGATTCACACGTGCGAATTATCAAGCTTTCGAGAAACTTTGGTCATCAACCAGCGATTTCTGCAGGAATTCAAGAAGCCAAAGGTGATGCAATCATCATAATGGATGGAGATTTGCAAGACCCACCCGAAGAATTATATCGTTTTTTGGATAAATGGCGTGAAGGCTATGATGTCGTTTACGCTGTACGCACTAAGCGAAAAGAAGGTTTCTTCAAAAAATTGGCTTATTCGAGTTTTTATCGACTCATGGCTGCCATTTCAGATATTGAAATTCCGCTTGATTCTGGTGATTTTTGTGTAATGGACAGAAAAGTCGTTAACGTATTGGTGCACGATATGCCCGAGCAAATTCGCTTTATACGTGGTATGCGTGCGTATGCAGGTTTCAAACAAATTGGAGTTACTTACGAGCGTGCCGAACGTGCCGCTGGAGAAGTTAAATATACTTTCAAGAAATTAGTACAGTTGGCACTTGATGGACTTTTTGGGTTTTCAAGTTTTCCGCTTAGACTTTCTACTTATTTGGGCATTTCTATTGCCATTCCATCGCTTATTATAGGGGTTTTCTTTTTAGTTCATCGACTTTTCGGTTTTAAAGTATTTGGACACACGCCCGAAGAAACACCAGGATTAGCATCTTTGGCCATTGGAATGTTCTTCTTAGGAGGTGTAATGCTTACAATGCTAGGAATTATTGGCGAATATATCAGCCGAATTTATATTGAAGTAAAAAAACGTCCATTTTTTGTAATTGACGATATTATTGAAAAGAAAAAATAGTTTTTTGCACTGGTTTCGACAATTATATTGAGGCTTCGCTCAACCACCGAAAAAACTATTAAAGTTATGTTTTTCTAATTTAAGTTTAGAAAAACATAATCATTAACGAAAGAATCAGCGTGGAAGCATTTGCAAAAATTGTTGGAAAAGTATTTAAATTGATTTCATAAGTTAATTACAGAACCACGCCAAAAGAAAAAATCAAAAACATAGCCAATTGAACACCTTTTTCCTATTTGATTTTATAGATTTATAGCACTAGCTATTTTCAGCAGCATTTCTGCTAAATCTGCCTGTTTTTCCTTTAAGAAGTTCTGATGCAATAATTTCATAGTTTATGAAGCAAAGCCAAATAATACATTTTAAGGGCTAAATGACACGTTTTTTCAATGAAAATAAAAAACCGCCTCTCAAATCAGAAAGACGGTTTGTTGGTTTTTAGTTGTTGATTCTAAGCCTTTTTAAAAAATTTACCCTATCCTTTAAAAAATGTATTTGTTTTCCTCAATCATAGCTTCGGCCACACGGCGGCGAGCGTTTTTGAGGTTCATTGGTTCAATCTTTGTGAAACGCTTCAAGCCCATGAGCATTACTCTTAATTCATCACCTTCAGCAAATGATGTGATGGCTTCACGACCAGCACTATTTACTTTTGATACTGCTTCGTTTAGATAAATCATTGCCATATCTTTCTGAAGCTCAGCGGCCGCTTCTCCTTTGATTCCGATTAATTTTTCAACTCTTAATAAGGCAGATTCAGCTACATAAATTTCGATGGCCATATCTGCTACATTCATCAAAATTTCTTGTTCGTTTGAAAGCGACATCATAAATTTCTGAACTGCCGCACCCGAAACCATCAAAGCTGCTTTTTTTAAATTTTTTAGTACTTTCTTTTCTGCTGCAAAAAGTGTTTCGTCATCAGTAGTGCTGAAATCCGGAATAGACATTATCTCTTTACCAACCGCCATTGCTGGCCCCATCAAATCGATTTCTCCTTTCATGGCACGTTTCAATAACATATCGACAATCAACATACGGTTGATTTCGTTTGTACCTTCAAAAATGCGGTTGATACGTGCATCACGATAAGCACGCTCCATTGGTGCATCGGCCGAATAACCCATACCACCATATACTTGTAAGCTTTCATCAACTACATAATCCAGAACCTCTGAACTATGAACTTTCATGATGGCACACTCAATTGCAAATTGTTCAAGTGCCTTTAATTTTGATTCGGCATCGCCAAAGCCTTGTGCTTTTAGATCTTCTATAGCATCGTCAATATTTTGTCCTGCACGATAATTAGCTGTTTCAGATGCAAATATTCGAGTGGCCATTTCAGCCAATTTATATTTTATTGCACCAAATGTGGCAATCGAAACACCAAATTGCTTGCGTTCATTTGCATAATTAATGGCATAATTTAAAGAACCTTTTGAGCCTCCAATTACTGCAATTCCAAGTTTGATACGACCAATATTTAGAATGTTTACCGCTATTTTAAAACCATTTCCACGAGAAGAAAGCATATTTTCAACCGGTACATGACAATCATTGAAGAAAACCTGACGGGTATCTGAGCCTTTGATACCAAGTTTATGCTCGGGCTCGTTCATTGTAATTCCACCGAAAGATTTTTCTACAATGAAAGCTGTCAAACTTTTATCAGGGTTGCCTGAGCCATCATCAATTTTTGCAAAAACGATAAATAACTCAGCAAAACCGCCATTGGTTATCCACATCTTTTGTCCATTGATGACATAATGTTTTCCATCGGCCGACAAAACTGCTTTTGCTTTTCCTGCATTGGCATCCGAACCCGAATCTGGCTCAGTTAAGCAATAAGCAGCTTTCCATTCGCCAGAAGCCAATAAAGGCAAGTATTTAGATTTTTGTTGTTCATTTCCATAATATACAATCGGTAATGTACCGATACCCGTATGTGCTGATTGTGCTACCGAAAACGAATGACCAGTTCCGAGAGCTTCAGCTACCAACATTGAGGTATTGAAATTCATACCAAACCCACCATATTCTTCTGGAACGGCGGTCCCTAACAGACCCAACTCACCAGCTTTTGTCATTAAAGAAGACATTAATTCTGGAGACTTGGCACTATCAATCTCATTAAGACGTGGATGAACTTCGGTTTTCAAAAAATCCCGACAAGTTTCGGCAATCATTTGTTGCTCTTCCGTAAACTCTTCTGGAATGAAAATTTGGTGAGCTTCTACGTCTTTTATCAAAAATTCGCCACCTTTTATTGATGCTTTGTTTTCGGTTGCTAACATGGTATTTTGAATTGGATATTTTCGTTAAAAATTAGTATGCGTGCATACTGTTGCAAATATAATTAAATATTTTATTGTTATGCAAGCATACTAATAAAAATATTTTTTTAAATCAAAAAAACCCTCGATTTTGAAAAACCGAGGGTTTTTTTAATTAAATTATCTACTTTTACTCTACAACAAACTCATAATTACCGCTCGAAATGTCAAAAATTATTTTGTCTTTTTCTGATTTTACAATAGTCACTCCTTCAATTTTTACTGGCTTTTTCTTAACAATAAATTGTTTGCCACTTTCTTTTATATTATTGATGGTTTTTCCCGTTTGCAATGGTAAATGCACTTGAGCCGATGAGTTTGCAGGAATACTCAGTATTAAACTAAACTTATTTCCTTGTAAATTAGACTGGCTGGTAATTTGTCCATAATTTATATGGTAAGTTTTTATTTCTGCTATTAAACTTGGAGCAATTACAATTTTAGTTTCATTGAAATTTGGCTCAACTATGGCTTTAGGGGCGTAAATCTTAGTTAATAATTCTTCTGAATATGCTAGGTTCTCTACGAAAGGAGTATTCTCATAAATTACTTTTGCGACCAATGTATTTTCATCAGGCTTTTTGGGAAGACCTTCAACCTCCACATATCTGAAGCCATGATAAGTAAATTTAGGTTCCCATTTTTCTATGCCATAACCTTTCAAAAGATATTTATCAATTGGCTTGATTCCTTTTTGTTCGGCTAGACCCTTTTCCGTTAAAGTTTCGGCATATTTTAGTTCAACTTCTTTGGTTGCTTTTCCTTCGGTTTGTAAATAGGTGTAACCAACAATGTTCTGTCCGAAATCAAATACATAACGACCTTTTCTTGGTTCGGTTATTTTTATAGCTTTTAAATCCTTTGACACCTGCATTTGTGGCCTTATCAACGGCTTTAGTTCTGGCGTCCCGAGGGCATCGTCCATGATTGCGGCATTTTCCCAATCCTTGCCGTATTCTAGTTGGGCGTTGTAAACTTCGCCAGCATAAATTGAATTTGAGACTATTGGAGATAGTCGAGTTTTCCAACTTCCGTCCGAAATGACTGTTTGGCGTGAACCATCATAAAACTCCATTTCCATCTGAAATAATAGTTTATTTGGTAGATTTCCTTTTTGCCAAGCATTGCCGAGCGTGGCAGTGATGAAGTTGATACCGATGCTTAAATCCTCATTCGAGACTTCATATATTTGATATGGCATTGTTTTCGAGTTATTTGTAAAACCTGGCGTAAGAATATCTTGTCCAACTTTTTTTCCATTGAAAATCAAATAGTATGCTCCCAAACCTGTGACATAGATTCTGGCTTTTGTGGCACGTTTGCCTAATGTAAATTCTTTTTGAAGTTCAATTGATTTGCCATCGGTTCCGTTTTTCCCAATCCAATGAGCCGACCAATCTTCTTTTTTTAGCAGTGCCATTTCCCACCAGGTTGGCTCGCTGTATTGGGTGAGTTTATTTTTTTCATTCCAGATTTTTACTTTCCAAAAATATCTTTTTCGAGACTCAATTGGCTTGCCGGCATAGTCAATTTTTATTGATTGCTCAGATTTTACCATTCCTGAGTTCCAAACGTTTCCAATATCTTTCTTTAGGTCGGCTTCATTGTCGGCTACTAAAATCTGATAAGCTGATTGTTTTGCTCCGCGATTTATCGCTTTCATTTGCCATGATAATCTTGGATTCAGTACTTCCAAGCCCATCGGAGTTTCTTGGTATTCACATTTAAGTTTTTCGATTGTTTGTGCGTTTGTCTGAAAAATATTCAAACTTATTAATAGTAAAACGAGTGTTTTTTTCATTTATTTTCTTTTTGTTTCTGATAAAAAAATTTTGTTTTTGATAAATTTTTGGCAATTTCTTAAAATATTCCTTATTAATGGTCCTCTTTATCGTCTTTTGTTGATAAAAGTCGCTCATTTCCCTTTTATCCTTCAAAACTTCCGCTTCGTCAAACAAAACTTTCAACACATTTATCACGTTATTAAATTTACGTGTAATCTTGGTTTTGTATCAAGTTTATTAGTTTTTATTAATCAATCATTCAAAACAAAAATCTACCATTCTTCATTATTTTTAAGTAAAAAGTATTCAAAATTGTCATCAACTTAAACATCTGCAATTAAGAATATCATTTTAAATAGGACCTGCTTTCAATTTTATTACTACAAAAAATCCAATTCATGAAAAAACTATTTTTATTTTTAGTTATTTTAATTTTCACGTGGAATGTATCTGCACAAGAAAAGTTTACAGTTAGTGGTTATATAAAAGATGCCGCTAATGGAGAAGGTCTAATTGGCGTTTCGGTTTATGTGCAGGAAATTAAGACAGGAACTCAAACCAACCCTTATGGCTTCTATTCACTAACGCTTCCCAAAGGAACGTACAATCTTGTATTGACGTATGTCGGCTTTGAAAAAATTAGCAAGCAAGTTGATTTAACTCAAGATGTAAAGTTAAATGTCGAGCTAAAGGATGATTCAAAGCTATTGCAAGAGGTAGTGATTACTACAAAAAAGGCAGATGATAATGTGAAAAGCCTTGAAATGTCTGTCAATAAAGTTGACATAAAAACGATGCAAAAAATGCCTGCATTGTTAGGAGAAGTTGATATTATCAAAAGTATTCAGTTTTTACCTGGCGTTACTTCAGTTGGTGAAGGTGCTTCGGGTTTTAATGTGCGTGGTGGTGGAATTGACCAAAATTTAGTTTTGTTGGATGAAGCACCGGTTTATAATTCTTCTCATCTTTTTGGATTCTTCTCAGTTTTTAATCCCGATGCAGTAAAAGATGTGAAATTGATAAAAGGCGGAATTCCTTCGCAATATGGCGGTCGGGTTTCTTCTATTTTGGATGTAAGAATGAAAGAAGGAAACTCAAAAAAACCACAATTTTCAGGTGGTATTGGTAGTATTTTTTCACGATTCACCTATGAACGTCCTTTTTTAAAAGATAAAGGATCTTTTATTGTTGCCTTGCGAAGGTCTTATATTGATATATTGGCAAAACCTTTTTTAAATGCTGATTTGAAAGGTACGAGTTTTTATTTCTATGATTTTACTGCTAAAGCAAATTATCGGATAAATGAAAAGAATACCGTTTTTCTTTCTGGTTATTTTGGACGGGATACTTTCGGTGCGGATTTTGGTTTTAATTGGGGAAATGCAACTACAAGTTTTAGATGGAATCACGTTTTCAATAATAAGCTTTTCCTAAATAATACTATTTTTTATAGTAACTACGATTACGCTTTACAATCTGATTTAAAAAAGAAAAACGACCAAGACGCTTTCCGTTGGAAATCAAATATAATTACTTATAGCGTTAAACCTGATTTTACCTATTATCCAAACACCAAGAATACCATTACTTTTGGTGGCCAAATGACTTATTATTCTTTCAATCCTGGACAGGCAGTGGCAATTTCGGGAGGTGTTGAACGAACAATTGGTTTAGCTGATAAATTTGGTTCTGAAAGTGCTTTGTATATTGGAAACGAACAAAAATTGAACTCAAAAATTTCGCTTCAATATGGACTTCGTTATTCTCTTTATAATTATCTCGGAAAAGGTAGTGCTTTCGAACTCAGTGCATCTAACAACGATGGCGAACGAAGAAGAATTATGAAAACCACCGAATATGGATGGGGTAAAAGTATTCAGCAATATGGTAATTTTGAACCAAGATTTGCTGCCAATTTTAGTCTTGGGGAGGATAATTCAATCAAGTTGAGTTATAATCGTTTAGCTCAATATATTCATCTGTTATCAAATACTACCGCTTCCTCGCCACTTGATGTTTGGACTCCGAGTAGCAATAACATTAAACCACAATTGGCCGATCAATTTGCATTGGGATTTTTTCAGAATTTCAGCGATAACCTATTTGAAACCTCGGTTGAAGTATATTATAAAGACCTTTATAACCAAATTGACTATGTAAGAAATGCCGATTTATTATTGAATCCTGCTGTTGAGGCAGATTTACTTTCAGGTAAAGGACGAGCTTACGGTGCTGAGTTTTATGTAAAAAAAGCTAAGGGTAAATTTAATGGTTGGGTAAGTTATACACTTGCTCGCACCGAAAGAAAGATAGAAGGCTTGAATCAATATGCGTGGTTTCCAAGTAGAATTGACAAGACTCATAATTTATCAGTAGTGGCTATTTATGATTTGAATAAGCGTTGGACATTTTCAAGTAATTTTTCTTTCAGCACAGGCACACCTGCGAGTTTTCCAACCAATAAATTTATTTGGCAAGGCTATGCACTGCCGCATAATTATTATGATACTCGCAATACTTACCGTATTCCCGCTTCTCATCGTTTGGATTTTGCAGCCACACGCCAAACCAAATATGGTTTTTTTAAGCGTGGAACTGGCGAATGGGTTTTTTCGATTTATAATGTTTATAATCGTCGAAATCCATTTTCAGTCTTTGTTCGTCAAAACGAATCAGACCCAACCAAAACCGAAGCAGTTCGTTATGCAGTTTTTGGTTCGGTTATTCCTTCCGTTACCTATAATTTTAAATTCTGAACTCAGATTAAATCGGATAAATTTAATATCTGAATATAGTCTCATATAAACCTAAATAAAATGAAAAAAATTCGTAATTTATTTTTTATATTTTTTTTGTCCGCTATAATATTTTCATGTACTGACGTGATTGATATTAGTGTAAAAGAAGGTGTTTCGCAACTTTCTGTTGATGCACTTATCAATAATAAATCAGAAACACAGACCATCAAACTTACTTTAACACAAGGTTATTTCGACAATTCGACTATCAAGCCAGCCCTTGGAGCGAGCGTTTTTGTATTCGACCAAGATAGTGTGGCTTATGAATTTAAGGATTTAAAAAAGGATGGAAACTATATTTATGATGCTACAATTAAGCCATTAAACAAAATTGGTAAGCAATATGCTCTTTATATAAATTATGGTGGTGATGAATTTATTTCAGTTTCTAAACTTAATCGTGTACCTAAGATTGATTCTATTAATTATGAAGTAAATAAACTTCCTGTTAAACCTTCCAATGGTCCACAAGAAGGGTTTCAACCACAATTTTATGCCAAAGATTTTGAAGGAGAAGGGGATTGTTATTGGATAAAGGCGGCTAAAAATAACAAGTATTTTTTAAAAGCTACCGAAATTCAAGTTGCATACGATGCTGGTTTTAGTCCTGGCTCAAAAACTGATGGACTTTTATTCATTTTACCGATTCGTACTTCGGTTGGTCGTGAATTATATTCAGATAAAGATACTTTGAAAGTTGATGTTTATTCAATCACTCAGGAGCAGTTTTTTTATTTACAGTTTGTTCAACAGGTTTCGCAAGATGGTAATTTGTTTTCTACGCCTTTGGCAAATATTCCAACTAATGTTATAAATCGGAACATAAATTCTACAAAAAAGGCAGTCGGTTTTTTTGGAATTTCGGCTGTAAGCTCGATGGAGACTATTATTGATAAAAATAAGGCGAAACCTAAGAAATAGCCTTTAGACTACGCTTAGGAAGCACATATAATAAAAACTAAAACAAGTTCTTCCAAGTGCCTTTGATAAAATTATATTTTAAGGTGCTTGGAAGTGCTTTCCAAAAGTATTTATTAATTTCAACCGAAAAAGACGGTTGCATATAACAATTGATTACACAACCTTCGCATTCTTTCAATTTTCCTTCCAAGGCCACAATTTCTTGTACCTCTTTAGAGTTGTATAAATCAACCAAATTTCCCTTTATATCAAAATTTTTTGTTCCAAGGTGATAACAGGGAAGTACTAATTTATTTTCTGGTGAAATAACAATTGTTGTTGAAGCAGCTAGGCAAACTGGGTTTTCCACATGATTTCCCCCATTTCTTCTGAGTTCAATAAATGCTTCATTTAAATAAACATTTTTTTGTTTTCCCCACCACAAAAGTTTTTGTAAACTCTCTTCCGAAAGGTTTTCCCCGGTATTAACATCATTATAGTTGAAAACTGGATTAAGAATCAAGACCAAATCATTTGGTTGTGTGATTTCATTCCAGACTCGTTCTATCTTATCCACATTTTGTTCAAATACTGTGAATAAGATATCTGGTCTTTCTTTATTTTTTTTCGCTATATGTATTGAATCTAGTAGTTTATCGAAACACTTAACACCTCTTGATAAATTATGTTCTTCTTCATCTGGTGAGTCGAGTGAAAAATGAAGCATATCTATATTACCTTTTAGGCGGTCGGCATACTTAGGATAAAGCAAACAGTTTGTCGTAACAGTCGTGATGAATCCTGCTTTTTTAGCTTCCTCAAGTAGTATATCTAATTTACTGTGTAGAAGTGGTTCGCCTCCTGTGAAATCAATTACTTTAACACCAAGCTTTTTGAGACCTATGAGATTTTCGCGGAAATTTTCAAGATTAATGTAGGAAGAGGGTTTTTCCCAAATATCACAAAAACTACAAGTAGCATTGCAACGATAGGTTAGGTAATAATTACACAAAACTGGGTGTTTTAGTAGCCTCATTTTTTTAGAATTTAGACAAAAGATTATAATTTGCTAAAGAAAACTATCTCATATCTATTATCTAAAATCTATTATAATTTATTATTTTAGCATACCCAATAAGCTTGCTAGTTTATCTTTTAGGTCTTTTCTATCAACAATAAAATCAAGAAATCCGTGATCTAATACAAATTCTGCAGTCTGAAATCCTTTTGGTAATTCTTTACCAATCGTTTCTTTAATAACACGCGGCCCTGCAAAACCGATGAGTGCTTCTGGTTCTGAAATATTAAAATCCCCGAGCATAGCATAAGATGCGGTTACTCCACCAGTTGTTGGGTCTGTAAGTAAAGAAATATATGGAAGTCCTGCCTCTGATAGTTGAGCTAACCTCGCAGATGTTTTTGCCATTTGCATCAATGAAAAACCAGCTTCCATCATTCTTGCTCCTCCCGATTTTGAAATCATCAAAAATGGCATTTTATGTTGCAAAGCATATTCAATTCCACGAGCAATTTTTTCTCCAACCACCGAACCCATCGAACCACCAATGAAACTAAAGTCCATACAGGTGATAACAATATCAATTTCTGACATTTTACCGTATGCTGTCCGAGCAGCATCTTTCAAACCTGATTTTTTTTCAGTTGCCCGTACTCTATCTACATAAGATTTTGTATCAGTAAAATTTAGAGGGTCGCTAGATCGTAGGTTTTCATCCAGTTCGGTATATTCACCTTCATCAAATAAAATTTGAAAGTATGCTTCTGAACCAATTTTTTCGTGATAATTGCAATTTATACACGTAAAGGCATTTAATTTATGCTCACGTGTGTGCATTGCTTTCTTGCAAGTTGGACATTGATACCAAAGCCCATCAGGGGCTTCACGTTTCATTTCTGTTGGAGTTTGTATTCCTTTATCTGTTCTCTTAAACCAAGACATATTAAGTTGTAGTATTTTGAGACAACAAAGGTAAATAAACTTGGCCGTTGATTTATTGGGTTTAGTCCAAAATTTTATTAAGTTTCTGTACCTTGAAAATATATTTATAATAAACTCTTTTTTTAAAAGTCACAGATTACACATATTTCACACAAACCAAAGGCTTCTCTTCAATAGAAGTCTTTTTTATTTTTATACTAATTTATCTAATTTTCTTATTTGGAATATATCCTTTTCTTTCTATGTCATTTAAAAAAAAAGTATCTTCTCTTCTACCATCAGGATATATTCGCATTGCCTTTCCATGTTTGATATTATTTTCCACACGAGCCACCAATCTTATATTATTATTAAAGATGAAATAACCTTTATCATCATTCATAGTGCCATTTTTGTACTTACCAACATATTTATCCCCATTTTTATGGAAAAACGTACCATTGCCTTCATATTTTCCATTTTTAAAGTTTCCTACATATTTCTTCTCTCCATCTGCATAGAATTCTACTCCTCTTCCATCTCGTTTTCCATTTCTCCATTCACCTTCATACTTTTCTTCAGTTTTTGGATTTATCATTTTTCCAAAACCATCTTTGCAATCTCCATCAAAACAACCGCCTTTTTTTACGACTTCACCATTGTTTTCCTCATTTGTTTGTGTGTCTACAATAATTTCTGGTTTTTTTGATCTTATTTCTGTATTATCAATTGATTTATCCACATTTTCTTGATTATTTGTTGGTTGTGGCTGTGTTCTATGCGGTATTTTTTGTGGAACAGGTGCAGGATATGAATTTGATGGAATTTCTGATTGTGGTACTTGCGTTGGTTGTGATTTTGGCTGAGTTACGATACTTCCATCAGTTTTCTTTATATTTGGATAAAGTTCTTGGGCATTATCAAAACCTTTTTTTACTGCAGCTAAACGCTTTGGTCTAGCGGGGTGACTTCCGCCGTCATAATCAGACGTAAGCTTGCTGATTGCGGCCTGTGCCTCTTTTAGTGAAGCTCCCATTTGATACATTACAAAACCAGAAAATTCATCGGCTTCGAGTTCTTTTACTGGATCACTTCCGCCTTCAATAATTGTGTGTCCTTGTAAGTGATGCCCTATTTCGTGAGCTAATATACTCAAGGCTCCCCAATCAGATTTTGATAAATCATTTGCTTTTTTCATAAATGATCCATCATAAACTATTAATCGCGTTTGTCCTTGAATTGCGGCAAAACAGTTATCGGTATTTGGACATTCCATTACATAAAAATTTCTTTTGAGGCCGCTTCTTCTAACAATCTCATCAACTGCCTTTTCTGCTACTTCTTTTGAGCGAAAGCTAAACTGACTACAAAATGCTTTTTCGTTTATTTTTTGTCCATAGTAATTATATCCAAAAGATTTTATCTGATCTTCTTGTGCATTTGCTAAAAATACAAATGTGGATAAGACTGAAAATAATGTGCATAACTTAAATTTCATCTGTAGGAAGTTTGTAATTGATTATAAAAGAAAAACGTAAAAAAGTAGTTTGATAGTCTATCGTGGGATATTATTAACATTGTTTTAACAAAAATGCCTCAAAGCCAAAAGTTTTGAGGCGTTTTAATATTATTAATAAAAAAAAGCTTAGTTTATTGTATCACCTCTCAAATTTCTGAATCTTTTTCGGGCTTCTGCTCCGAAGATTGAGCCAGGAAATTTTTGAAGTATTTCACGATATAATTCCATTGCTTTATCTTTTTGTTGAAAATTTTCTTCATAAATTTTTGCCTCCAAAAATAAGGCATCATCAGCCAAAATATCAAAATTATAATTTTTTCGAAGCAATTCTAAATCTTCCAAAGCCTTTTGAGGCTGATTAATTTTGAGATTGGTATTTGCTCTCAGCCATAAAATATCATCGGCCAGCGAATGTGATTTATATTTTTCAAAAACTTGGTTGAGAGCATCCATTGCTTCAGAATTTCTATTTTGAAAAAGTAATAAATCAATTTGAGCGTATTCTTTCATCGCAACTTCGGAAGTATCAAGTCCAATATTATCTATAATTAACAAACTCAACTGCATCGCATCATTGGCGATTTCTCGCGTAGTCGCTTTTTTTAATATATCTAAAACTTCTTTTGATAAATCGAACTCACCGTTATAATAATGCAACTTGGCATTTTTGAGTTTTGCCTCTTGTCCGAGGTAGTCTTCCTTTTGAGATTTTTCTACTTGTGAATATAGCAAAGTTGCTTCCCAAGGTTCGTTTTTTAAAATATAAATATCTCCTAAATCTAATTTACACTTATCTCTGAAAGTATTGTCAGCACCCGCAATCATAATTGCAGTTTCAAGAACCGTTATTGCAGTATCTTTTTCATTGAGATAAAATGCATAGAGTTGAGCAGTGTTTCTTAGAGCTTCCATTGTTTTCACATTTCGACCTAAATCAGAAAATAAATCTTGGTAGTCTTTTATTAATGAACGTATATCAGTAATATTTACTGGAAAGCTCGTTTTTACTACTTCCTCTTTACAAAATAAAATATTTCTACGAGCATAAGCGTAATATTGTCCTTGCGGATATTCTTTCATTACATACTCGTACATTTGAATTGCACTTTTGTAATCGCGGTTTACTAAAGTTGTTTGGGCTAATTCAAAAACTTTTTGGCCATCTTGTTTTAGGCGACGGTCTAATGCTCGTGTTTGGATGAAGGCTTTCATAAACTCCTTCTGTTGCATTAAATGCCAAATTAATATATCTATGTAGTATTGCTCGTTCGGAAACTTCTGTACCTTGTTATAAAGTACCTTTTCGAGCATGTCTATCTCACTTTCTGTTTTGAGATTATCTTGGAAGCTTGCTTTTACATAATCTTGGTTTCCTTCTGTCAAACCGTATTTTAGCATTTCTTCAATCATCGGCTCCTTTTGTCCGTTGTAGAGATATGCCTTTGCCATTAATACTGCAAATTTGTTTTCATCTTTTGCTATTTCTCTTGCTTTTTTCAATAACTGAATCACTAATTCAGTTTTTGAATTTTTGTATAATAAATCCTGTAGTTCATAAATTGTTCCTTCTGTTTTTGCCGCAAGCTCAATTAATGTTTCCATTTCTTGCTGAGCTTCTTCAAACTTTCCGTTCATCTCTAGCAAGTTCGTATAATCTGCTCGATAGGCTATTCCTGTAAGATCGTTGCTTTTGATTTGACGTTTCAAATATTTTTGAGCTTCATCAAAGTTTTTCAGTTTGAAAAGACATTGTATATAATTTTTATGAATCAGCTGTATGTATTTTTTATCCTTAGCAATTTTTTGGAAAATTTCTTTTGCTTTTTCGTACTCTCCTTGTTTGAAATATTCGTTTGCCAATTCGATGTCTTGACCTATAGCCATCCAATTAATTAAAAAGAATATAATTATCAATAAATACCGTTTCATAGTTTTCAAAAAAAAGAAATAAAATATATTTTAAATTACTGTTTTAATTTATTAGTGCTGTGGATATGTGTATAAACTTTGATTGTTGATAATTCTTATTTTTGATTGTATATAACTAATTACTTTTTCCACAGTTTTATTTTTTTAATTAACATTTAAATTATTGATAATCAATGTTAACTTTATTTACTGACATTACTTTAATTATGTTTTTGTTTATTAGTTTGTACTATTTCCACACGATGTTTCCACGTTGATTAACAATATGTGGATTGATGATAAACTACTTGTTTGTTATGATTTCCACTTCTTTTGTTTTTTTTCCACCTAATTTTATATTTTTCCACATACATTTCAACTAGTTTGAACGTCTTTTTAGGCATTAATTCACATTTTTGTCCACAATAACTACGTTATGTTTTTTCTTAATAATTAACCCACATATTTAATTTATTTTTTCAGATAAGTTGGTTCTTTAATTACCATTCCGCGTATCTCAAAATTAGCTTTTAATCTTATTGGTTCATCATAAAATATTACCTCCTCTGGTTGAATATTTTTTTCAATATTTCCATAATCCCAATATCCGTTATTATTTAAATCTTTAATTATTCTCAAAAGATATATTCCCGGTTTAATGTTTTGAAATAAAAATTTTTCTTTTGTAATCTGTTCGGATATTATTTCATATTTATCATTTATAATTTGAATGATTTTTTTAGTTTTCTTTTCTTCAAATTCCCCTTCTATCAATGCATAATTTTCTGTTTTTAATAAAGGATATTTAATAGTCATTTTATCGCTGGAATCTCCTTTGATATTTATAAATGTTCCCCTATTCATTTCAATTTTTATTTCTCGTTCCGAATTAATTATTTTGTTGATTACTATCTTTGTTTTGGATTTATTCCATGTGATGTTATTATTTTCTAGTTTCTCTTCTTTAATTGTATCTGATAAAATTTTAAACTTTGTTATATCAAAAGTTATAATGGGTGAATCGAAACTTATTTCAAATTTTAAATCTTTATCAATTACCTCTCCATATTTAGGTTTTATGTTAAATGTTAAATACTCTTTCTTTTCTTTTCTCTTCTTTTCTGGCTCTTTAAATTTTATTTTTTGTACGTAATTTAAAGTGTTTTCACTTGAATCAATTACTGTTATATTTACTTTTAATGTATCTGTTCTTTGTGTTGAATTATAGAATTTCAATTCCTTTCTATCTCCGTAATAGGGGATACTGTCTTTTTTATTCTCGAATTTTACTAAAAATGATTTAATATTTTTATCAAAAAGTATGGTGAAATCTTCTGCTCTTGGAAATACTTTCTGATTTTTTGGTTTTTCATTATTAGCATTAGCGATAAACAGGTTGACATTGTTTATGTTCTTATTTAAAATTATCGTATCATTACTGAATCCTATTTCTTCTGTTTTTGTATCATATCTTAAATTATTATTTTTATCCATAAATGCATATATACGATATTTTCCACTTTTTATATTTTCAAAGTGATAGTGTCCACTTGAATCTGATTTAGTAAAATAGTTGGGTTTTGTTTTTTTTAGGTCTAATGAATCTTGAATCTTATATAAAGCGACGTGTGCCTCTAAGATTGGTTGATTGGTAAGTAAACCTTCTATAATTCCTTCTATTTTTAAAGAATCAATATTGTTTCCTGTACTAAATACTAATTTTAAATTTTTCGATTCATTTCTTTCATTTAAGTCTTTTATTCCTTTTCTGAAATTTATTGTATAGGTTGTACTATCTCTAAATGCTTTATCAAATTTAATAATTACATTTTTTGATTTAGCTTTAATATTGAACGTTCCTTCTGTTTCTGGTACTATTAATAGTTCTTGTCTGAGACTACTAACATCTACTAATTCATCAAATTCTAAACTAATAGTTTTATCTTTATAATTTTTCTGTCCCAATTTAGGAACTGATTTTATTAGTTTTGGTATATCTTCATCTTTTTTTCCTCCCGTTGGTGGTACAAACTGGGCACAACTTATTAATAGCCTACACGTTTGTATAATTATTGTTATTTGTACTAATTTTCTTAAAATCATATTTTAATTTATTTATATGGTAAAAATAAAACCCTCATCGATTTGTTGAGGGTTTTGTTTCATTTATCTACCAAGGTGAATCATTATCACTGATATATCAGAAGGTGATACTCCGCTTATACGTGATGCCTGTCCGAGTGTTTGTGGTTTTATTTTTTTTAGTTTCTGTCTTGCTTCTATAGAGATTGATAATAATTTTTCGTAATCAAAATTGGGATTAATATTTAAGTCTTCTAAACGAGTCATTTTTTCAACCATTAATAATTCTTTTTCTATATAACTCTCGTACTTAATATTTATTACGGCTTGTTCAATTACCTCTTCATCGTATTGATCGAGAAATTTTTTCATTCCATTATCAATAAGTCGTATATTTTCTATGTTTATTTCTGGTCGTTTTAAAATGCTATAAATTGATGATTTTTCTCTTATTGTTGTAGAGCCTATTCTTTCGAGGTATGTATTGGCTGAATCTGGTGTTATTTTATTTGTTTTTATTTCTCTAACTATTGTATCAGCATTTTCTCTTTTGTATTTCATTCTTTCTAGTCTATTTTCTGATGCTAATCCTAAATTATAACCTTTTTGTGTTAAACGAATATCTGCATTATCTTGGCGTAATAAAGTTCTGAATTCTGCCCTTGATGTAAACATCCTGTATGGCTCATCTGTCCCTTTATTTACTAAGTCATCAATTAGTACTCCTATGTATGCCTCATTTCTTTTCAATATAAACTCTTCTTTCTCATAAGCCTTATTATGTGCATTTGTTCCTGCCATTAATCCTTGACAAGCTGCTTCTTCATATCCCGTAGTACCGTTTATTTGTCCTGCAAAATAAAGGTTCTCGATTAAATGGGTTTCAAGTGTTAGTTTTAATTGTGTAGGAGGAAAATAATCATACTCTATCGCATATCCTGGTCTAAACATTTTTACATTTTCAAAACCTTGCATTTTTCTTAGAGCCTCTAATTGTATTTCTTCTGGTAATGATGTTGAAAAACCATTAATATACATTTCTATTGTATTCCATCCTTCAGGTTCTACAAATATTTGATGTCTGTCTTTATCTGCAAATCTATTTATTTTATCTTCTACGGATGGACAATATCTTGGACCGAGTCCTTTTATTCTACCACTGAACATTGGAGATTTATCAAATCCTTTTCTTAAAACTTCGTGAACCTTTTCATTAGTATAAGTTACGTAGCAACTTCTTTGTTTTGTTAATCGAGGTGTGTTCGTGTATGAAAATTTTTCTGGATTTTCATCTCCTTTCTGTTCTTCCATTTGATTCCAGTTTAATGATCTGCCATCAATTCGTGGAGGAGTTCCAGTTTTCATTCTTCCTGATTCAAATCCGATTTCTACTAATTGTTCTGTAATCCCATATGCTGCTTTTTCTCCTGTTCTTCCACCTCCAAAGTTTTTTTCTCCTATGTGAATTTTTCCGTTTAAGAATGTTCCGTTAGTTAACACTACTGTTTTGCCTTTTATTTCTATACCCATTCCAGTACGAACTCCAATTACTCTTTTGTTTTTTATTACCAATCCTTCTATCATTTCTTGCCAAAAATCAATATTTGGATTTTGTTCCATTGTATTACGCCATTCTTGTGCAAACATCATTCTATCACTTTGACATCTAGGACTCCACATTGCTGGTCCTTTGGATCGGTTAAGCATTCTAAACTGAATCATAGTTTTATCACTTATTATTCCCGACTGCCCACCTAATGCGTCTATTTCCCGAACTATCTGTCCCTTTGCAACCCCACCCATTGCTGGATTGCACGACATTTGTGCGATTGTGTGCATATTCATTGTTACCAATAAAACGGATGATCCCATGTTTGCAGCTGCAGAAGCTGCCTCACATCCTGCATGACCTGCCCCAACCACTATTACATCATATTCTTTAAACATTCTTTTATTATTTATGTTTCACGTGAAACGTTTACTGTTTTATTTATTACAGTGTTTCACGTGAAACGTGATTTTTTTTCTTAATGTTTCGGTGGAATTTCTTCCGTTATTTTGTTTTAAAAAATTCAAAATTAGAACAACTAAAAAAGGGATTTTTAAAACTGATTTGTTAATTCAAATTTAAAGAGACCGGTTGTAAAAAATAAAATATTTTTTTGGTAGCTAACAAAAAAGGGACGCATTATGTGCGTCCCTGCAAATTTACTAAAAAATCCTTTACTTAATTTTTCTAAAATAATTATCAGTTTCTTTCTTATAGAATGGGGTATAATTGGGAGGAACTGTACGAATTAATTCCACTTGTTTTTGTTTCTCTTGTAGAAACTTATTCATTGAAGGCGGTGACTGACGATTGAATTGTAGTGCCACTTTCGATTGACGCGTTGGGTCTTCTTCTTGTTGTTGAACAGCTTTTTCGGCTTCAAGTAATCTTGTTTGAATATCGCGAGATCGTTTAATTAGATCGGGGTTTATACGTTTGTTTACTAAATCTGTTTCATTCTCATCCATTTTTTTCTCTAGCTCTTTTAATTCATTTCCAAGTTTTTTGCCTACATCTGTTCCTTTCAATTCATCTTGCATTTGCTGAATACGCTTTCTTAGTTCAGATTGCTCTTGTGCAAGTTTGGCGGCTTCTTCAGACAAACCTCTATTACCTTGGCCAGACTTACCCATTTTTTCCATTCTTTTATTTATTTCATCTTGCTTATCACCTAATGACATAGGAGAAGGTTTTTGTCCTTTCTTTCCTTTTTTACCAGAGCCTGGCATTGCGTTGGCCATCATTTGTTGCATTTGACTGAACGTATCGCTGAGCATCAAAGCGAGATTATTAATTGAAGTCATAGAAAATTGCTGTTTAGCCGAGGCAATATTCAATTTACGCTCTTTAATAAATTTCACGCTTTCATCCATAGAGTTCCGCATAGACGTAACTTCCTTTGTCACAAAAGCCTGGATTTGTAGTACTCGCTTTGCTAAAGAAAATAAACTATCCTCGATCATTTTAGCATCATCTTGAATTTTTAATTGCTCTTGTGATAATTTCACAAAACGAGGGTCGGCAACATTCATCATACGAAAGTCTTTCATAATTTTTTCTTGGTCAAAAGATAGTTTAACGAGATTTTCTAAAATAGCTCTTAAAGCGTCCAAATCTTCGTCTATTTCTTTCATTTCTTGAGACTGCATCGAATCTTTCATTTTCTGAGCCATCTTCTTCATTTTTGAAGCTGCATTCTTTTGACTCTTGGATGCTCCACCACTTTGCTTTTGTTTGAGTTGTTCTTCTGATTTTTTCTGTTCTTCAGAAACATTTTTTTGTTCTTCTTTTTGTTCATCGAATTCTTTTTTGAGTTCTTTACTCAATTTTTCGATGTCTTTCATTTGCTCTTTCTTTTCTTCAAACTCTTTTGAGAGTTTTTCCTGCTCTTTTTCAAGTTCTTCATTCTTTGTATCTTTTTGCAGTTGATTTGGTTCTTTCTCATTTTTCTGAGATTCATCACCTAATTTATCTTGTTTCTCGGCTAGTTTCTCGAGGTCATGGGCAGTTTTTTCAACTTTCTGTTGCATTTGAAGTTGTTTGAAAAGTTTAAGTGTACGATCAATGTCTTTGTCCATATTACGTTCTTGGTTTTTTAACTTTTCGAGTTGTTCGATAGTTTTTTCATCTAAGTCCTTTTCCATCATTTTTTTCAACTCCTCATACATTTTATTGGTTTCGTCATTCATGATTTCTTCCATCAATTTTTTAAGTTGATTCATCTTTTTCTGGAGTTCGGGAGATTGTTGCTGAAAACGATTGGTTTTTTCCTGCAGCTTATCAAACTGCTCTTGCATAGCTTTCATCTCTGAAATTAACTCGTCACGCTTTTTAAGCAATTCTTCCAATTGTTTTTTCTCTTGAAAATCTAAATCTTTTTTACTCTTTAGTTTACTTTCTAAGTTATTGAGTTCATTCTTCAACTTCTTCGATTTCTCATTGAGCTTTTCTAGCATATCTTCGGTCTTTTCAGTTGATTTTTCTATTTCGGCATCATAATTTTTGATTGAAGGAAGAGAAAACGTAAGTACAGGCGTTTTTGTACTTTTAGAGCCATTTACGCCGTCATTATCCCAAAGTTGTAAGAAGTATTCTACTTTCTCGCCAGGGTTTAGTTTTAAATCGATTAAAGGAAACTGGTAATAAAAACTTTGTGAAATTTGCGATTTATTAAAAGCAACATCAACCGAAGCAAATAAAGGTGCTTGGCTTTGGGCTACATCACGCACAGGACGATAGAATAGCTTGAATTGAGTTAGACCATAGTCATCAGTAATATTCCCTCCTAAAACAATATAATTGAAGAGAGTTGTATCACGAATTTCCTCGAGTTGAATCTGTGGATACTTGTCTGGAATAACATTAATGTAAAAATCAATATTTTCAAGATTAGTGCTAAATTCATTTTTAAGCTGAACATTATATGTAGAGGAGTTTTTCAACTGACGAACATAAGAAAAGTTATCTCCATATCCATTCTTTGATCGATATTTTGGTTCGTTTTCGAATAATAAAAATAAAGAATCGGTACTTGTTGTCTTAAAATTCCACTTTATGGTTGTTCCTTCTGGAACAACTAGGTTTCCTACATTGTCAAAAACCTCGTTAGATTTATTCAAATATGAAGGATAATTCAAAGAAACATCAAAAGAAAGTAAGTTAGGTCGACTAATTAATTCAAGTTCAAATTCATTTGAATTAAAACCAGAGGCAAAAAAGTGAAAATCAACAGGATTTTGAACCTTTGAAAAAGTAAAGGTATAATTCTTGTTATCAACAGAATTCATTTTAAACTTACGGTCATTGGCTACCAAATAAACAGCTTCAGGAACAGCATTACCAATAAGTGAAAGATTTAGGTTGAAATCTTCGTTTTTTACTGCTTTTAATTCAGCATTTAGAATTTTAAATTTAAAAGGTGCTTCTTCTGCAAAATCTTTCTGAAAATAAACGATACGTTCAGTACTACTTTTGAAAAATTTAGGAGATATAGTTGCTATTAAAATAATTAATATAAATGGAAGAATGGTATATTTAAGGTATTTTCTATTTTCAGTAATTTTAATTGCATCAGCAAACTTTACGAAACGCAATTCATTGGCTTTCTGACTTATACTCGCTTGAAGTAATGCATTTTCTTTATCAGATAGCTGAGCAAGCTGAAGTGTATTTACAAGCCTATCTCCTATTTCTGGGAAAAACTTGCCGATTTCATTCGCAGCTTTCTCATAAGTAAGTGGCTCGTTGAAATGAAAAAGATAAAGTAATGGCTTTATAACCCATACAAAAAGTGAATAAATGACCATTCCTAGAAAACCAAAAAACAAAATTGCTCTGAGAGTGGAGTTAAAACGACCGAAATATTCGACTGTATTAACTAATAAGAAGGCAGAGAATATTAAAGCTAAAGTAAATAAAACACCTTTAATAAGAATGTTTTTATAATACTTCTTTTTGTAATCGTCTATTTTTTCAAAAATAGTTTTTACAGATGTTGACATAGTGCTTTAAGGTTTATTAGATTTTTATAGCAAGTTTAATTCAATTGGACAATGGTCAGACATCAACTGGTCGGGGTGTATATTGACACTTGTTAAATTATTTTTCAGGCTTTCAGAAATAAAGTGATAATCAATACGCCAACCTAAGTTTTTCTGCTTTGCTCCTGCCCTATATGACCACCAAGTATAATGATTCGGTTCTTGATTTAAATGTCTAAATGAATCAATGAATCCAGTATCAAGAAATTTTCCAATCCATGCTCGTTCTTCAGGTAAGAAGCCAGATGAGTTTGCATTCCCCTTAGGATTATGGATATCAATCTCCCGATGACAGATATTTACATCTCCGCTGATAATTAAGTTTGGAAATTTTTTTTGAAGTTCTTTTATATAAATGTAAAAATCATTTAGGAAAACCATTTTTATCCCTTGACGCTCATCTCCTGATGAGCCTGATGGAAAATACATGCTTAAAATAGAAAACGTATCAAAATCGGCTCGAAGAATTCTGCCTTCATCATCAAATAAGGAGTTTCCAATTCCATATTGAATATTATTTGGTTTGACTTTAGTTAAAATAGCTACCCCGCTATAACCCCGTTTTTGGGCAGGATACCAATAACAATAATAGCCAAGCTCTTCAAAAAGTGGGCTAACCAATTCTGTTTCTGAGAGTTTTATTTCTTGTAAACATAAAATATCAGGATTATTGGTTTTTAACCATGTAATTAAGCCTTTATTAATTGCCGAACGAACTCCGTTGACGTTGTATGAAATTATTTTCATTTTGATTTTACGATATTTTGTAAGGTTTAGATTTATTTATACGTGAAGCCCTATTTCTTTTCTGAAATATTCTATAACAAAGTGCTTAAGTAGTTTTTCTTGAGAAAGCATATCAAAATGAGGTAAATGAGAGATTAATTTCCAATGTGGCCAGCCTTCTTCGTCTCTGCCTTCTAGCTGATAATAGCCTCCAAAACTTAAAACTTTACAAATCGCAATGTGCATAAGGTCTTGTTTTTGTTCTTTTGTAAAATTTTTTTTACCTTGTCCAAGCTCTTGTACTCCAATTAAAAATAAAACACCATTGAGGTCGGTCGGTTTTTTACCAAGATTGTGCTTTAGGAAACTTTGTAAGGTTTGCCAGTTTTCTTTTAATATGTTATCTTCTTGAGTCATTTTATTATATTTGATATACAAACTTAAACAAACACTATGAAATGGTTTAAGCATTTTTTAGATATAATATATCCACGCACATGCGAGGCTTGTGGAGAAGTCCTTTTAGGAGGAGAAAATCTAATTTGTATGAATTGTTTGATTGATTTACCTCGTACAAATTCTCACATCCAAATGTTTGATAATGTGTCCAATCGTTTTTGGGGTAAATTACCTGTTACAGATACAATAACATTCTTGAAGTTTTCTAAAAAAGGAAAAGTTCAAAAATTATTGCACGAACTAAAATATAGAAATAAACCGGAAGTAGGAAAATATTTAGGTAAAATTTACGGGGTTGACTTAAAATCAGTTGGTTTTGATAAAAAAGTTGATTTAATAGTAGCTGTTCCGCTTCATCCAACTAAATTAATACAAAGAGGTTATAATCAAGCGGATTGTATAGCACAAGGACTTTCTGAGGCTTTAGAAGTACCTTTTGAAACAAATGCAGTGAAAAGACTTATTTATACTCCCTCCCAAACAAAAAAGAGTCGTATTGAACGTTTTCAGAATGTTGAGAACATTTTTGAAGTAAACGATATTGAGAAGATTAAAAATAAACGAATTGCAATTGTGGATGATGTGTTGACAACAGGTTCGACACTTGAATCTTTAGGAATAACACTGTTAAATTCTGAAGCAAAGGAAATATCAATAGTCACTATTGCAGCAGCCTTTTAAATCAAAAAACCCCTCTTTTGGGAGGGGTTTTTCCTAATGAACTATATTTTCTTTATAATTTACGCTTTCCTTTAGGCCCAATTGCAATCATTGCACAACGGAAACCAATTGTAGAAGTAGAAGAATCTTGGTCCAATGCACGGCGAGTACCAGGCGATAACCAATAGGCAACATCATTCCATGAACCACCTTTATAAACTCTTAAGTTGTTATCAATTAAAGAGTTATATCCTTTTTTGTCATAAAGTTTATCCTCATCCATAAAATCATTTCGACGAACTGGATTCAAGTCATTAACATCTTGATATGAGTTTGGACGATAAAGGTCAATTACCCACTCATTTACGTTTCCAGCCATGTTATATAAGCCGAAATCATTTGGAGGAAATTCATAAACTTCTACCGTAATTGTTCCTTTATCATTTTGGTGGCCTGCAATACCAGCATAGTCGCCACGGCCACGCTTAAAGTTAGCGAGCATTGTACCTTTGGTTTTTCCTTTGTTTTTACGCATTGATGAGCCATCCCAAGGATAAATACGTTGATTTGATTGATTCTCATCCATATACTGTGTACCAATCATTGATTTGGCTGCATATTCCCATTCTGCCTCTGTTGGCAGGCGATAATCAGGTAAAACATTACCAGATTCTATGGCTAAACGTCCACCAGTTTTGGCAGTTGGTGCTTCAGGAGCACCTTTAGATGATTGTTTTCCAAAACCAATCTTAGATTTTGTTTTGTCACCAAATCTCACGGCCATTTCTCCATTTACAGCTCTAGATCTCCATTTACAATAATCAGAAGCTTGAATCCACGAAACCCCCACAACAGGGTACATACGGAAACCAGGATAACGTAAGTATTGATCTGTGAATGTGTCGTTGAAAGATAGTTTATTTAACCAAACTGTTGTATCTGGTAAGGCGGTTTCATAAAACTCTTGTGATGAATCTTTTTGAATAGCTTGTAGGTATTCTAGCCAGTTAAGATTCGTAATTTCACTTTCATCCATATAAAAAGACGAAACAGTTACCGTTCTTTCAAGGTTATCACGAGAAAAAGTCATATCCTCTTCAACTGTACCCATCGTAAAACGTCCACCTTCAATAAATACTAGGTTTGGCCCTGCAGGCTGGCCCTTAAAGTCTTTAACTTGTAAACCTGTTGCTTCTTTGCCTTTCTGGGTTTTCTGGTTATACCCAATACCAGTAGCAGTACTTTTACGACCAGGATTGAGACTTGAAGCTTTCTTTTTGCTCGAACAACCACTTAGAACCAGCATAAAAGCTAATGCAACCGCAGTCGAACTAAAAAGTAGTTTTTTCATTTTTGGAATGATTTTTGATAAATAAATTCGTTTTGTAAAAATAGGTAATTCAATATAAATTTCAGTAAAAAACTGAAAATCAATTAATTAGAAAACACAATAAATTAAATTATACCGCTTAATAACTTATCTAAAACATCAAGAGATGGTACTTTTTCAACTGTAAGTATCAGTTTTGATTTAATTTCCTTTAAGAAACATTGTTTAGGATTGTTTTTTATATAATCAAGAATTTTGCCAAACTTATCGGTCTGAAAATATTCTGTTCGTTCTTGAGAAACGAAGTATCCTTTTAGTATATTGTTTTTTAAAGTTAATTTTTCAAATCCAATCTGTTCAGCTTTCCATCTAATTCTAGCTATTTTGAATAGATTTTCTACTTCCTCGGGCATTGGTCCAAATCTATCAAGCATTGATTTTTGAAATTCTTTTAGTTCTTCTTCTTTTTCAATGTTATCCAATTGATTATAAAGTGATAGTCTTTCAGAGATATTACTTACATAGGTTTCGGGAATAATGATTTGCAAATCAGTTTCAATCTGACAATCTGGAAGCCTCAAATCAACAACTGAAGATAAATCTTTCGTGAAAAGCTCTCTAAATTCATTCTCTTTTAATTCCTGAACTGCTTCATCCAATATTTTATGGTAAGTTTCATATCCTAAATCATTGATAAATCCACTTTGCTCGGCACCTAGTAGGTTTCCTGCTCCACGAATATCTAAATCTCGCATTGAAACTTTGAAGCCATCACCCAAATCAGAAAACTCTTCAAGGGTTTGTAGCCGCTTTCGGGCATCTTTTGAAAGTAAAGAAATAGGCGGTGTAAGAAGGTAACAAAAGGCTTTTCGATTAGAACGCCCTACCCTACCTCTCATTTGATGGAGGTCTGACATACCGATATTTTGAGCTTGGTTGATGATAATTGTATTAGCATTTGAAATATCAAGGCCTGACTCAATGATATTGGTTGAAACAAGGATATCATATTCGCCTTCTATGAATTTCATCATAACTTTTTCAAGTTTATCACCATCCATTTGCCCGTGTGCAATGCCAATTTTTGCATCTGGCACAAGTCTGAGAAGAATATTGGCGATTGACTCAATATCATTCACCCTATTATGCACAAAGAAAACTTGTCCGCCACGCTTCAGTTCATAGCTGATAGCATCTCTAATAAGTTCTTCTTTGAAAACATGAACTTCAGTCGTTACAGGTTGGCGGTTAGGTGGAGGTGTTGAAATAATAGAAAGATCTCGTGCTCCCAATAAAGAAAAGTGTAAAGTTCTTGGTATAGGTGTTGCAGTTAAAGTCAATACATCGACATTGTGTTTGATTTCCTTCAAACGGTCTTTGGCTTTTACACCAAATTTTTGTTCTTCATCAATAATCAAAAGTCCGAGATTCTTGAAATCTATATCTTTATTTAAAATTCGGTGCGTACCTATTAGAATATCTGTTTTGCCATCTTTGATGTTTTTGAGAGTCTGAGTAATTTCTTTTGCAGTTCGAAAACGGCTAATTTCTTCTACATTGACTGGTAATTTAGAAAGGCGTTCGGCAAAAGTTTTGTGGTGTTGCATCGCCAAAATTGTTGTTGGTACTAAGACTGCAACTTGTTTGCTATCGGCGACTGCTTTAAAGGCCGCCCGTATAGCAATTTCTGTTTTTCCGAAACCTACGTCTCCGCAAACAAGTCTATCCATTGGATATGGTTTTTCCATATCGTCTTTCACATCAGCAGTTGATTTTGCTTGGTCAGGTGTATCTTCGTAAAGGAAAGAAGATTCTAACTCAGCTTGCATAAAACCATCTTTTGAAAACTGAAAACCGGGTGCAAGACGACGCTTGGCATAAAGAGAAATAAGCTCTTTGGCAATATCTTTTACTTGACGCTTAACTTTTGATTTTTTGTTTTCCCATTCTCCAGAACCCAATTTACTCATCGTTGGCGGAATACCTTCTTTGCCTGAATACTTCGCAATTTTATGTAAAGAATGAATGTTTACGAGTAAAATATCATTATCGCGATAAATTAGTCTTACAGCCTCCTGCTCTTTTTCTCCGACCAAGATTTTTTCCAAACCCACAAATCGACCAATACCATAATCTATATGCGTAACAAAATCACCAGTTTGAAGAGACTTCAGTTCCTTTAAAGTGAGAGCTTTTGATTTACTAAATTTATCACGGACTTTAAATCGGTGATATCGGTCAAAAATTTGATGGTCGGTGTAGCAGGCAACTTTGGTTATTTCATCAATAAAACCCGAACGAAGTGAAATCTCTAAAGCTTGAAATTTAGTCAAAGGGTCTATTTCTTCAAAGATTGATTCAAGTCTATTTAATTGTTTGAGCGAATCTGAAGTAATAAGCGTTGAAATGCCATCAATTTGATTTTCCTTTACATTGTCAATGAGTCTTTTGAAGTCTTTATTAAATGAAGGTTGGCTCTTTGATGGATAAACCATTTTCTCCGAATCTTTGAAGTAAGATTTCGTGCCAAATTCAATTATATCAAACTTTTTCAGTTCGTTTAAGTAGCTTCGACGAGTTTCAAACAACTCTTCGGGTGTTAAAATTATTTTTATTCCTCCACTTTGTTCTAAAATTTTGTGGAATTGTTGTTCTACATTTTTAAAGCACTCTTCAACACTCTCTAAAGAATATTCTGCATTTTTTATCCATATTGTACTTTTATTACGAATAAAATTAAAAAAAGATTCTCTTGTTTCTTGAATAAGCTTACTCTGAACATTTGGAATTACATTGATTTGATTGACTGATTGAAGAGACAATTGAGACTCTGGATTAAAAAGGCGAAGGCTATCAATTTCATCACCAAAGAGCTCTATTCGACATGGAAATTCGGAGGCATAAGAAAAAATATCAACGATACCACCTCGAATTGAGAACTGCCCCGGCTCATAAACAAAGTCTGTTTTTTCAAAATCATAGGAAATTAATAACTCTGAGATAAAACTTACATCGAGCTTCTCTCCTATTTTGATTTGAAGCGTGTTGGCAATTAATGACTTTCTATTAATTACTTTTTCAGAAAGGGCTTCCGGGTAAGTAACGATCAATAAGTTGGTTTTTTCGTTATTGAGTTGATTTAAAACCTCCGAACGTTGAAGTACATTGGCATTATCAATTTCTTCATATAAATATGGCTTTTTATATGACATCGGAAAAAGATATATATTTTCTTCACCCAATAAATTTTGTAAATCATTATAAAAGTAAGCCGCATCTTCTTTATCACTTAAAATAAAGATATTGTGTTGTGGATTTACTTGATAATTTACTGCAGCAATGATAGCATCTAAACTACCTGAAAGACCTTTAATGTAAAGATTCTTTTTTAATTTTATTTCTTCTAGAAGAGTTTTGATATAACTATCCTCTTCATAAATCTTTAATAAATCGTGAGCTTTCACTTTGATTATGCTTTAATAAATACGAAAGGGACGCAAAAATTTTTCTGCGTCCTGCTAATTATGATATAAATGTAAAAAAGACCTTTGAACAATGAAAAAATGATGTCTTAAAATTAAAAATAAGTTTTCTATAATTTGTTAAAAACAGAGACATAGGACGCAAGAGTCAAGACGGTTCGCTTTAGCCATAAAAGTTTAAAATCAACAAGTTACATCATTTCAAATTATCAATTAACAATATCTCATTTATAGACGAAAATTCATGTAAAAATGATACAACATAAAAATATATTTATATTATATAGCAGTTTTAAAAATTATCTTGTAAGCGAATTTTGTTTATTAAAGCTTTTAAGACTTTTTGTCGAGAAACATCCATTTTTGGATAATCCATCTCAAGTGATTTTAGTTTATTGACGAGAATACTTCCTACAATCAATCGCATATTTTTTTTGTCGTCTGCTGGAATAATATACCAAGGAGATTGCTCCGTTGAGGTAGCATTGATTGCGTCTTCATAGGCTTTTTGGTATTCGTTCCAAAACTCTCTTTCTTTTACATCTTGTTCCTCAAACTTCCAGTTTTTAGAAGGGTCTTCAATCCTTTCAATTAATCTTTCAGATTGTTCTTTTTTAGAAACATTCAAAAAAAACTTCACAACTTGAATTCCATTTCGACTGAGATATTTCTCCAAATTAGTAATATCCTCGTATCGGTGTTCCCAAATTTTTTCTAAGTTATCAGAAATTTGAGTGGGAAGTCGTTGAGTATTTAAAAGGATTTCGGGATGAACTTTTACAATTATTACCTCTTCATAATAAGAACGGTTGAAAACCGTAATTGTTCCACGTTCGGGCAATTGCATATTTGTTCGCCAGAGATAATCATGTTCAAGTTCGGTTTCGGTAGGACGTTTAAAAGAATAAAATCTCATACCTTGTGGATTAACTCCTGAAAAAACAGCCTTCAGAGTTCCATCCTTTCCCGCCGCATCCATTGCCTGAAAAATAACTAGTAAACCATATCTATTATGAGCAAACATTTTTTCTTGAAGCTTGTCAAGTTCGGTTTGAAGTATTTTTAAAGAAATTTCATAATCTTCTTTATCGTTATAAAAATCAGTAACTTTTGTCAGAGATTTTCTAATCGAAAACTTACCTGCACCATCAAACTTAAAATTGTCAATATCTATTTTCTTCATTGGTTTGTAGATTTTGCTACCCAATGTAGCATGAAGTTTTCTAAAAGAGTTGATTAAAAATGTGATATCACGGAAACATATCTCAAAAGTATATTGTTAAAATGAAATTCAACATAAATTATATTTTTGTTTGTTGGATTTTTGTTCAATGCTAAACCCGTATTAAAACAAAGTTAAGAAAATGAATCAAGAAAATGTAAAAGTAGAAAATAAGGCAGAAGAATTACTCAATAGCGTTGCTACACTAGCAGCTGGCTGCTTTTGGTGCGTTGAGGCAGTATTTCAGAAACTGAAAGGTGTAGAAAAAGTAGAATCTGGTTACATGGGTGGTACAATCAAAAATCCAACGTATAAAGAGGTATGTACAGGCCAAACAGGGCACGCCGAAGTTTGTCAGATTTCGTTTAATCCAACTATCATTTCGTTTGAAGAATTATTAGAAGTTTTTTGGAAAACCCACGACCCCACTACTCTCAATCGCCAGGGCGGCGATATAGGTACACAATATCGTTCGGCAGTATTTTATCACGATGCCGCTCAAAAACAAATTGCTGAAAACATTAAAAACGATTTGGGCCAATCAGGTGCTTTTAACGCTCCAATCGTAACATCTTTCGAGGAAGTGAGTGTTTTCTATAAAGCAGAGAATTATCATCAAGACTATTTTAATCTGAATGGCCATAATCCCTACTGCCAGATGGTAGTAAAACCAAAGGTCGAAAAATTTATGAAAGTATTTAGCGATAGAATAAAGTAGGTTTTTTCGTTAATCCTGGTTTTTTATTCTGAAAATGAAAAACAATTTTGACCGAAAAGTAAATGTTATATGAAAATTAATTTAAAAATTTTTACTAATTTAAAATTGATAGTATATTGCAAATCAAACCTAAATAATTTATTCACTATTAAAACGTTCTAAAATCGATGAAAAAAACATTATCTATCATCCTGACATTGATTGTAACTTTTTCTTTTACCAATTGTCATCAAAGACAATATGCTTATGTTCAACAAGGTAAAGTTGAAAACTTTGCACACAAAAAGAATGTTAAAGTGTCTGCTTCAAAAGTAGAAGAATCGCAAATTGCTCCTTCAGTGATAGCAGCTCCTAATCTTTTGGCTTCTTCAGAAGAATCAGCAATCGCAACTGTTTTAGAAGTACAGTCAGTTTCGAATGATATTTCGCAAGAAGTTGTAGAAATGAAACAGTCGACTAAAAATGAAATTTTAGCTTTGTCGCCGAGTAAAATAAAAGAAATTACGGGCAAGAAAATGACATTTGGTCAAGTATTGAAATTAAAGGAATTGCAGAAAGTAGTAAAGAAAACAAATAAGCCTGCTGAAGAAGGAAAAAGTCAGTTGGTTGCTTTACTTCTGGCTATATTTCTTGGTGGATTAGGAATACATCGTTTTTATTTGGGCTATACAAAATACGGAATTATCCAATTGTTAACAGCAGGTGGATGTGGAATTTGGGCTTTAATTGACATTATAAACATTGCAACGGGTAAGTTAGGACCAAAAGATGGTTCATACACTGATAAACTTTAATGAAATTAATACAATATATTAAGTTAATACTTTTAATACTTATTCCAATAACATTACTAATTTTACCTGCGAATTTTTTTGATAACGGAAAATCAGTATGTTTGTCAGTGATGTTATTGGATATTGAATGTTATGGTTGTGGAATTACAAGAGCCATCATGCATCTTATCCATTTTGATTTGGAGGAAGCTTTCTATTATAATTCTTTAAGTTTTATTGTTTTGCCAATATTAATTTATACTTGGCAAGACTTGTTGAGAGGAACGATAAAGCGATTAAAACTAAAAGAGAGATTTATAGAAATTAGTAAACATAAATAAATTCAAAAACACAATTTTAATTTTTTGTTTAATAATAAAAGTAGCCTCTATAAGTTCATTAGTCACCAGGTTAAAATTAGTAATTTAACAAAAAGGAGAGCCGTTGAAAGCTCTCCTTTTTTATTATAATTCTTTTATCTTGATACTCTTAAACGAAACCATATCCCCGTGGTCTTGTAGAGCAATTTTGCCTTTTGCATGAGCTTTTGCAAACTCTGCCTTGGCAAATTTACTTTTGGCTACCATTACCTGCCAGTCAGTGCTACCGTATTCGTATTCCACCATTTTCTTACCATTCAGCCAATGTTCGACGTGGTTATCTTTTACAATGATTTTACCCGTATTCCATTGTCCTGCTGGCTTTACAACTGTTAAGTCGGCAGGTACTTGCATATAGTAGTTTGCAGCGGTTTTTTGCACATCTTTAATTGGTGAAGGATAGTTCTTGTCATCAATGATTTGGTATTCCGGCCCCGACATATACGAAGCACTTGCTTCCGGAGTTTCCAAAACTTTGTAGATTACGCCACTATTACCTTTTGGAGCGGCCTTAAATTCAAAAGTTAATTCAAAGTCTTCGTATTCTTTATCAGTTACTAAATCACCATTTCCGCCATGAGTCATTAGTATTCCATCCATTACGTGCCAGCCTTTTACCGTAGTTTCGTGCCAAGTATGCCAACCATTGGTAGTTTTGCCATCAAATAAGTTTACCGTTTTGCCTTTTTGGGCATAAGCTAATGTGCTGGAAGCAACAATTGCAAAAACCATTAATTTTTTCATTGTTTTAGAAAGTTGAATTTTAAAATTTTTGAAAGACCAATTTTTTATCTTTGAAAGTTTTTAAAATTAAGAATATGGTTTTGAAATACCAAATTTGAAATGACGTAATGCTAAAATAGAATTATTTGCTAATAGATAAATGACAAAGTCAATTTTCTTCAACAGGTTTATGAAAAAGAGTCATAATGTCCGGACTAATCGAAGAGGTGCTTGTAGAAGAATGATTAATTTGTCCTAAAGTGAAGCTTTCAAGGTTTGAAACCCCGAACTATAATTTTACACCCAAAGCCTCGCAAGCTCGGCGAGCGGCTTCTTGTTCTGCTTTCTTTTTGTTCCATCCCCCACCCTTACTCACAGCTTCGCCATCGACCGAAACTTGAGCTACAAATTCTTTAGAATGGTGTTTGCCATTTTCTTGGATAATATCGAAAGAAACCTTTTTACCATCTTGTTGCGACCAACTAAGAAGAATACTCTTGTAGTTTGTATTTGTTTGAATGACCGTATCAAGGTCGAAGTAGTTAGCGATTAGCTTTTTCAAAATAAATTTTTTCGTAAAACGAAAACCTTTATCCAAGTAAATTGCACCGATTAAGGCTTCCATGGCATCGCCATACATAGAAGTTCGGTTATGAGCGACTCTTTGTCCATCGAACTCAATGAGTCGCTCTAAGCCTATCTTACGTGCTAAAATATTTAAAGACTCACGGTTTACGATACGAGAGCGAATCTCTGTCAAGAAACCCTCATCTTTAAAAGGGTATTTTTTGAAGAGGTATTCAGCTACAATCATTCCTAAAACCGAATCACCGAGGTATTCGAGTCTTTCGTTTGATTCTCTAAAACCACCAATATTTGTTTCTTTCGATGCAGATGTGTGTCTGAAAGCAAGCTGATAAAGCAAGGGATTTCCTGGTTTAGCACCAATTATCTGCTCCACCGATTTTCTAAAACTGCGTTCCTTCGAATCAGATTTGAAAAGCTCCCAAAAAGAATTGCTTACTACCGTCAACACGAATACGAAATTAAATTTTCTTAAATATCAGGGTAGCATTATGCCCACCGAAACCAAAACAATTACTCAAAACTACATCTATTTTCCGAGCTTTTGCAACATTTGGTGTCAAATCTATTCTTGGGTCAATCGACTCATCAATATTGAAGAGATTGATTGTTGGTGGAACTACTTGATGTTGAATTGCTAAAATAGCTGCTACCGATTCAACAGCACCTGCTGCTCCAAGTAGATGGCCAGTCATAGACTTGGTAGAGCTTATACTCATTTTATAGGCATGGTCTCCGAATAACCTTTCGATTGCCTTAATTTCTTGAGGGTCGCCCAGCGGTGTTGATGTTCCGTGGGTGTTGATATAGTCAACTTCTTCGGGCTTTATACCAGCATCATCAAGAGCATCAACCATTGATAAATATGCACCTTCTCCTTCAGGATGTGGAGCCGTGATGTGATAGGCATCAGATGAGAAGCCACCACCAATGATCTCACAATATATTTTTGCTCCACGAGCCATCGCGTGTTCGTATTCTTCCAAAATCAAAGCTGCACCGCCATCGCCAAGTACAAAGCCATCACGATCTTTGTCATAAGGACGAGAGCCTGTTGATGGGTCATCGTTTCTTTCCGACATGGCACGAAGACCATTAAATCCACCAATACCGGCTTGTGTTACAGCTGCCTCTGAGCCACCAGAAACACAAAGATTGATTCTTCCCAAACGAATATAGTTAAAGGCATCAATGATTGCATTGTTAGTTGAAGCACAAGCTGAAACCGTGATATAGTTTGGTCCGCGAAAACCATATTTTATTGAGATTTGGCCAGAAGCACTATCTGCAATCATTTTTGGAATAAAGAATGGATTAAATTTTGGTGTTCCATCGCCGTTAGAAAAATTGATTACTTCTTCTTCAAAAGTTTTCAATCCACCAATACCTGAGCCCCATATTACTCCAACTTTATTTTTATTTATGCTATCTAAGTCAATACCCGAATCATTGACGGCCTCATCAGCAACTATCATCGCAAATTGGGTAAACATATCCATCTTACGAGCATCCTGACGAGGGATATACTTCGTTACATCGAAATCTTTTACTTCACATGCAAATTGAGTACGAAACTTACTTGCATCGAATCTGGTGATAGTAGCTGCTCCACTTTTTCCGGTTGATAGCCCTTGCCAAAATTCTTCTACGGTATTACCGATAGGTGTTAATGCTCCCAATCCTGTTACAACTACTCGTTTGAATGCCATAAAGTGTAAGTGTTTTTTGTCAAAGTAAAAAAATACAGAGTTCGTAGTATCGGGTTCGGAGTAGATAAAAATGCAAAGAAATTTAATCAAACCAAACTCGATACTCGGTGCTCGGTACAAAGAATACTTATTTAGAATTTTCTTCCAAGTAAGTGATAGCCTGACCTACGGTCTGGATATTTTCCGCTTGGTCGTCTGGAATAGAGACATTAAATTCCTTTTCAAATTCCATTATCAATTCTACGGTGTCGAGTGAATCCGCTCCCAAGTCATTTGTGAATGAAGCTTCTGGAGTTACCTCTGATACATCAACGCCGAGTTTCTCAACGATAATTTGCGTTACTTTAGTTGCAATTGCTGACATTTTGAACTGTAGTTTGGTGAAAAACGACTGCAAAGAAAACGCTTTTAAACGAAAACAACAAAATACAGGAAATTTTTTTAATGGGAGAATTGTTTGGACCATTGAAGTTGATTTTGAAAAAACACTCGTTTACAACTAAAAATTAGGTAAAATGTTATCAAAAATGCTTTATTTGCGTTCAAAATTATTCAGTTGGCGAATAAAAGAATGGTAAATAATAATTATAAAAATATACAAAGCCTTGAAAATCAATCATTTAAAAAATCAAAATTCCGGCAATTTTTTCCTAATTGCAGGCCCTTGCGTTGTTGAAGGCCGTGATATGGCAATGGAAATTGCTGAAAAAATAAAAATTATTACTGACCGTTTGGAAATACCTTACATTTTTAAGGCTTCGTATCGAAAAGCAAATAGAACTAAATTGGATTCGTTTAAAGGAATAGGTGATGAACTAGCTTTAGGAATTTTGAAGGAAGTTGGAAAAACATTTGAAGTGCCAACAATAACAGATATTCACGAATCAGAAGAAGCGGCTTTGGCTGCTCAATACGTTGATGTCTTACAGATTCCCGCATTTCTTTGTCGACAAACGGAGCTTTTGGTTGCTGCTGCAAAAACAGGTAAAGCCGTAAATGTTAAAAAAGGACAATTTATGCACGGATCCGGTATGGGATTTGCTGTTGAAAAAGTAAAAGCTGTAAATCCAGATGCTGATGTGATGTTGACTGATCGCGGGAATTCATTTGGGTATTCCGACATTGTAGTCGATTATAGAAATATTGTAGAAATGAAAGCCTTTGAGGTGCCAATTATCATGGATTGTACACACTCACTTCAACAACCAAATCAATCTTCGGGCGTAACGGGTGGAAAACCAGCCCTCATTGAAACGATTGCTAAAGCGGCTATTGCCGTTGGTGCAGATGGAATTTTTATCGAAACACACCCAAACCCCTCAGAAGCAAAATCTGATGGGGCAAATATGTTGGCACTTGATAGGCTAGAAGGCTTACTCGAAAAATTACTAAGAGTGCGTGAAGCTGTGAGATAAGAGATGGTTTTTCAATAATTCTGATCACATAAATAACAAATTTAAGGGTAATTTTATTTTTTAGAAAATGATTCTTATATTTGGTTGACCAACCATAATTGAAGATTCCCGACTACTTAAATATAAAAATAATGATGGCAAAACGTAAAGACATTCAGGATGAACCTGAACAACAAATAAATATTGAGTTATCAGAAGAAATGGCTGAAGGGGTTTACGCAAACTTGGCAATGATAGCTCATTCTAACACAGAATTTGTGATTGATTTCATTAGATTAATGCCTGGTGTTCCGAAGGCAAAGGTAAAGTCGAGAGTGATTTTAACACCCGAACATGCACTACGTTTATTAACTGCGTTACAGGATAATATCTCTAAATACGAAGATAATTTTGGCAGTATAAGAGAAACAAGCGAAACAATGCCTTTTCCAATGAATTTTGGTGGCCCAATGGGCGAAGCTTAAAAAATGGGGCGAACCGAAGGTCGACCGCTTCCAATCTCGACTATTGTAAACTTAAAAAGCCTCGAATTTCGAGGCTTTTTAAGTTTACAAACATCACTTTACTCTGTTATATTTCTTTAAAATTTCAATGGTTTTATCTATCGGTAAGGCTTCGACCTTAATATTTTCAAAACCAGTGAGTGTTTCAGCAGCAAAGAGTGAATTAATAATTGCTTCCTCGGTTGCCTCGATGACGGCTTCAAAAAGTAAATCTAAGTCGTTGTTTCTCAACACTTTAAATGTTTCATACATTGAATCAGAGTTATGAGCAATTCTTAAATCTTCAGCCGTTGAGGCGGCAATTACGTAATCGCCACTACCATTAGCGGCCATTCCACCAGTACGACCCAAACCCAGCATTGCTCGGGAGGCTAATCGCTTTAGGTTTTTGCCATTGAGTGGGGCATCGGTCAAGACCACAATCATGCACGAACCATCATCTTTATAGGCTTCATCAATTTTATTAAATTTATGTTTTTCAAGTTCGATTCCGATAGGTACACCATTGACTTGTAAAACTCCACCAAAATTTGATTGTACCAAAACACCAACTGTGTAGCCTCCTTTTGATTTTGGTAAAACTCTTGAAGAAGTACCAATCCCGCCCTTAAACCCAAAGCAGACTGTGCCTGCACCTGCCCCAACGTTGCCCTCTTCAACGGCTCCTGTTTGAGCCTTCTTTAGAGCTTCAAGTACATGTGCTTTGGTAATAAATCTTTTGCGAATATCGTTTAGTCCACCATCGTTGGTTTCGCCTACAATCGGGTTGACACTTTTAACAGCATAGTTTTCGGGATATTGAAAAATATAATCAATAACTGCTTCCGAAGCTGTAGGCACCGAAAGGGTGTTTGTGAGTAAAATGGGTGTTTCAATATTACCCAATTCTTCGACTTGAGAAAAACCAGCGAGTTTGCCGAAACCATTTCCAATGTGAATTGCCGCAGGAATTTTATTTTGAAAAATATTTTGGTCGTGAGGTAAAATGGCTGTTAAGCCTGTATGAATGCCATCTGTTTTATGGAAAGTTACTTGTCCAACTTTTACGCCTGAAACGTCAGTAATAGCGTTAAGTTTGCCTGTGCGAAGTATACCGATTTCAATGCCATAATCTCTTGCTCGCTTTTTTTGAGCAAAAATAGTGAAGTTTGATAGAATGCAGATGACGAGCAGGAGAGGTTTATTCATTTTGATTTTCTTTGATTGATTTTTAGTAAAGATAAAAATTCTACTGAATCAAAGCCAAAAAAAACAGTATTTATGGAAATTTACAATTGAGGCACAGATTACAAAGATTATAAATGCAAACTATGTAATAATTTTTAAAACGTAGTGATGAAACGTCCATAACATTGTGTGAATTTTTACAAATTCACAATTTTACCAACAAAAAGAATCGTATTTGATTGTTTTTCGCTGATAAAGAAAGCAAATGGACGATTACAGATAAACTCTGGTAAAATTGGAGCAGAAGTAAGTTTAATTTCGATAGTCGTTACGGCCGCTGCTTCCGTGCCTTTTTCATCCACGGTTAAGAAGGTATTTTGCTTCACAAAACCAACCTTAAGTTTGCCTGCAGGTGCTGAAATTTTTGATAAATCGGCAAAATCGTTAAACATTGTGTGTATTCCCATATTGCTAATTACTTTATTAAGATTTGTCTCATATTCAAGTGTAAATTTTGGCAAACCAATAATAACTCTTTGTTCTGCTAGGGCCGTATTCAGGCTTTTCCACTCAGTTACCGACATTTGGTTAATAACATTGCTAACAGGTGTATTTTCATCAGGAAGTAAAATTGTCATTATGTAGTTTCCATCGCCATAAGCCAATTCAAGTGCTTGATAACTAGTGCGTTTAGCATATTTTACATTTTCTAACATAGCCATCATTTTTACTGGTTTAGTGCCAGTTGTCCCTACAAAATTTTCCTCACGCGTGTTTTCTACTTTGAAAGGAATCTTCCAATCGCCTTTAAAATAAAGAGCGTTTATCAAAAACATCACTTGTGAAGGCTCAATTTGTTCAAGCACTTTTTGTATTTTTCCGTTGGTATTATCACTTGCCCAAGTATTGATTTTGCCAACAGTTGCTACATTATTGAAGTCTTCTGCCGAAACGGTTGCATTGAAAGATGCTTTTAAGACATCTAAAAAAGATTTTTCTACCGTAAAATTATTTCTATACCAAACCGAGTTAGCAATCGTGTTCGTCACTTTGGGGTCAGAATTTGGCAAATTATCAATCAAATCTTTGTAAATACCATTGGTCGATGCCAAATCTGACGAAACTCGCAAGCCTTTCTGAATTTCTTCTTTTGTTTTGCCATCGGCACCGTTGAGCAGCATTCCGAGGGCAACGTGCAAACTCAGCGGTGACACAAAATAGTTTTTGTCTGCCTTTTCTTCGGCATTGTGTTTTTTCAAGAAATCAAAAGCAAATTCGCTGGTTTGGTCTGAAAACGTAGAAGGAATTGTTTGTAATTGTTTGTTTGGAGTCACTGAATTTGAATCATCACAACTGGCAGCCATCAGAAATAATGACCAAATGAGTGTTAAAGTTGTTATTTTTTTCATTTGTTTGGATTGGTTTTAGTCAACGGAAGACAATCAAACAAACGATAGTTTAATTATCTGTCGACCGCAGTCAGTGGATTATTGACTAAATTTATTTTCTTTCAAAATATACTGTTTCTGCTGTTGGCTTTGATATATAAAAAATGAGTATGTTTTTTTCTACCAATTCATATCGCTCAATGTTTCGGAGATTTTCGTAATAAGCAATTTCAAATTGATTTGCTTCGAATGTGACAGCTATTTTGGTGTTTTCAACAGCATCAACCGATATAGTTTTCTGACTTTCATCAATTTTGGGAGATGAAAAATAGAAATTTACTGAACGCCCGTTGAAAGTATATTTACCTTCTTCATCTTTGATTTCGAGCATAACATCGAATGAAGGAACTTTGCCATCCGAATAGCTTCTAAATTTTCATGGGCCGAGCAAACCGGACTTTCTCAATATGCTAACTGTCATCGAATTAGCTTCAAACATTCCTTTTGAGCAAGCACCCAAAAGCAGAGAGCAGACTGTAATTGTGTTTACAATAATTTTCTGTTTGTTTTTAGTTATATGATTTTCTGAAAAGATTCTCAGATTGGTCTGTAGCCTATCATAAACCAAAACTCAGCTTGTCGGGGAGAAGAAAAAAGTGATAATCACGAAGAATGACTCACTTCTCCTCCCACGACGAAACAAGGTGTTTCTGTCTGAGTAAATTAACCTTTTCAGCAATTATGATTCTGGTTTTTAGAATTTGGTTGGAAGCGGGGGTTAAAAAAATTATATTTATGAAAAAATTGATACACTATATGAAAAAACACCTAACCTTAATTTCACTATTTATTTTTTCGATTTCTAGTTTAGCCCAAGACCGAATGTACGGAAAGACATGGGCGGGTCGTTCCGAAGTCATTGCCCAAAATGGGATGGCCTGTACGTCGCACCCACTTTCTACGCAAGCCGCTATCGAGATTCTTCGTGCTGGGGGAAGTGCCGTTGATGCTGCCATTGCTGCTAATGCTATGGAGGGTATGGTAGAACCACACGTAAATGGAATCGGCGGCGATATTTTCGCTATTGTATGGGATGCCAAATCTCAAAAATTGTACGGCCTGAATGGTTCGGGTCGCTCACCGTACTCTTTGACTTTGGAAGAATTCAAGAAAAGAGGTTTAACTCACATTCCTGCCACTGGCCCTTTGCCAATCAGTGTGCCAGGTTGTGTTGATGGTTGGTTTGAATTACACAAAAAATTTGGCAAGTTACCAATGGAAAAAATTCTTTCGCATGCCATAAGTTATGGTCGAAACGGTTTTCCTGTGCATGATGAGCTGGCGATGAGTTTGAGAAACGTTCCACGTTTGTATGGAAGTTTTCCGAATATTAAAGAACATTATTATCCAAACGGAGAAGTTCCAAAAAGAGGGGATATTTTCAAAAACCCAAATTTGGCTAATACCTTAGAAAAAATCGCGAAAGGCGGTCGTGATGCTTTTTATAAAGGAGAGATTGCTCAAACGATTGATGCTTTTATGAAGAAAAATGGTGGTTTTTTGAGTGCAAAAGACCTTTCCGACCATACTTCAACTTGGATTGAGCCGGTTTCGACCAATTATCGTGGCTATGATGTTTGGGAATTACCACCGAACGGTCAAGGAATTGCCGCTTTGCAGATGCTAAATATTTTAGAAGCATATGATTTCTCGAAAATCCCTTACGGAAGCACCGAACACGTACATCTATTTACCGAAGCTAAAAAATTAGTCTTTGAAGACCGTGCAAAATTCTATGCAGACCCTGAATTTGCTAAAATTCCAGTAAAATCCTTAATCTCGAAAGAGTATGCGGCCGAAAGACGCAAATTGATTGACCCAAATAAAGCAGCCACTCACTACGATGCAGGAAACCCCGCCTTGCGAGAAGGCGATACTATTTATTTGACTGTAGCTGATAAAGACGGAAATATGGTTTCGTTGATTCAAAGTAATTACCGAGGATTTGGTTCGGGAATGATGCCCGATGGCTTAGGTTTTATTTTTCAGGATAGAGGCGAATTATATAATTTGAAGGAAGGCGAAAACAATACGTATGCTCCTCATAAACGTCCGTTTCAGACAATTATTCCTGCATTTGTAACCAAAGAAGGCAAGCCATTTATGAGTTTTGGCGTAATGGGTGGAGCTTTCCAACCGATGGGACACGTGCAGATAATTATGGATGTGGTTGATTTTGGCATGAATCTTCAAGAAGCCGGCGATGCACCAAGACTCAACCACGATGGCTCGTCAGAGCCAACGGGAGAGCCAATGGAAGGGGTAGGAATGATAACGATGGAGTCGGGGATACCTTATGAAACCATCAGAGGTTTGATGCAAAAAGGACATAAGGTTGGCTATACGCTCGGTCAATATGGTGGTTATCAAGCCATTCGCTATGACCCTGTGCGTAAAGTTTATTTCGGAGCATCAGAATCTCGAAAAGATGGCCATGCGGCCGGGTTTTGATTTTTAACTCTTGGAATACAATTTTGTAAAATGTTCTAAACGCACGAAACAAATTATTTTTATCGGATAACGAATCGGTTTTTCCACAAAAAAAACTTAAATAAAATACTTCAAACATAAAAAATGAAAAAACAACTAACCCTAATCACTTTATTATCAATTACTTGCTTTACTGGGTTTTCCCAAAAAAAGAAGAAAGTTGCCGTAGAATCTGCTCCAGTAGTCGCCGTCGATGCGGTTTCTCCAACATCAGCTATTGAGCGAATGGCGGGCTATGAGCAACGCAAAAAATTGCAAGAAGCATCGATTGTAAAAAATCTAAAATTCAGAAATGTCGGACCTACCATTATGAGCGGACGTATTGTAGATATTGATGCAAATCCCGAAAACCCAACTGAGTTTTATGCTGCCTATGCTTCGGGTGGACTATGGTACACGGTCAATAATGGACAATCTTTCTCGCCAATCTTTGATAATGAGGCAGTTATGACCATCGGCGATATTGCCGTTGATTGGAAAACTCGCACGATTTGGATTGGTACGGGCGAAAATAACTCAAGTCGCTCGTCGTATTCAGGTGTGGGGATGTACAAATCTACCAATAACGGCAAATCTTGGGAGTATTTGGGCTTGCCAGAATCGCATCACGTAGGAAGAATCGCTTTGCACCCAACCGACCCAAACATTGCTTGGGTGGCGGTTTTGGGACATTTATATTCGCCAAATAAAGAGCGTGGTATGTACAAAACCACCGATGGAGGTAAAACTTGGAATCAAACACTTTACATCAACGAAAACACGGGTGCGATTGACGTAAGACTCGACCCAAATAATGCCAATACGCTTTACGCTACGATGTGGTACAAAGAACGCACGGCATGGAATTTTGTAGAAGGTGGAAAAGAATCTGGCATTTATAAAAGTATGGATGCGGGCGAAACTTGGAAATTAATTTCGGGAGAGGGAAGTGGCTTCCCAACAGGGGCGGGCAATGGCCGTATTGGTTTGGCTGTTTACCCAAAAAATCCGAATATCATTTATGCAATTATTGATAATCAGGCAAATAGACCTAAGAAAGAAGAAAAAGAAGATGTAAGCCGTCTGACCACAAAAAGGATGAAAACCGTCACCAAAGATGAGTTTTTGGCTTTGAGCGATGCAACCATCAATGAATATTTAGACGGACAAGGTTTTCCTGAAAAATTCACGGCAAAAGCTTTCAAAGAAGATCTCAAAGCTGATAAAATCAAGATTCAAGCTATTTACGAATTTACATATAATGGCAATAACGATTTATTCGATACGCAAGTAACAGGAGCGGAAGTGTATCGTAGCGAAGATGCCGGTGCAACTTGGAAACGTACCCACGCCGACTATTTGGATAATATTTACTTCACTTATGGCTATTATTTTGGACAAATTTGGGTTGACCCGACCGATGATAAGAAAATCGTGATTGTGGGTGTGCCAATCGTACGATCGGAAGATGGGGGTAAAAGTTTCAAAAGTATTGAGCGAGAAAACGTTCATTCCGACCACCATGCTTTGTGGTTCGACCCGAAAAATCCTAAACATTATATCAACGGAAATGATGGTGGCATAAACATTACTTATGATGATGGTAAAACTTGGTTTAAGGCAAATTCAATTCCTGTGGGGCAACTTTATCATGTTTCAGTAGATATGGCAAAACCTTATAATGTCTATGGTGGATTGCAAGATAATGGCGTTTGGTTTGGTTCATCAACTAATTCGTTCGATTATAATTATGGCATTTTCGATAATGGCGATGGTTATAAATTCTTGCTTGGTGGCGATGGAATGCAAGTACAAGTTGATTGGCGAGATAATAATACGGTTTACGCAGGTTTTCAGTTTGGTAATTATTTCAGAATCAATAAAGCAACCAATGAACGCAAAAGATTAGATGTTCCACGTGAATTAGGAGAAGCACCTTTCCGTTTCAACTGGGAATCTCCACTTACTATTTCACGACACAATCAAGATATTATCTATTTTGGTTCAAATAAATTTCACAGAAGTTTCGATAGAGGCGATACTTTTAAAACCCTATCGGGAGATTTGACGCGTGGCCGCAAAGAGGGTGATGTGCCTTTCGGGACACTCACAACCATCGAAGAATCGCCAAGTAGATTTGGTTTGATTTACACAGGCTCAGATGATGGTTTGATTTATGTTACGAAAGATGGGGGTTATACTTTCACCAAAATTATGGATAAACAAAATCTTTGGGTAAGTGGAGTTTCGGTTTCGGCTCATGCTGAAGGAACGGTTTATGCGTCATTAAATGCATATCGTGGCGACCACTTCAAACCCTATTTGTATGTTTCGACTGATTATGGTCAAAATTGGCAGGCAATAGGTACAGATTTACCAGCCGAGCCAATCAACGTAGTAAAAGAAGACCCTAAAAATGCCAATATTATTTATGTCGGAACCGATAACGGATTATATATTTCGATGGATAAAGGTAAAACCTTTATGCGTGGCAATGGAGATGGAATGCCAAGTGTATCAATCCACGATTTGGTGATTCACCCAAGAGAAAATGAATTGGTAGTCGGCACGCATGGACGTTCAATTTATATTGCTGATGTGAAACCTTTACAAACTTTGAGTAATGAAGTTTTAGCCAAAAATGTGCATTTATACGATTTGCCAGCAATCAATTACAATGCTTCGTGGGGCAGAATGTTTGATAAATATGCCGAGCCAGAAGAACGTAAATATACTATTACCTACTACGCCAAAGCAGCAGGAAAAGCAACAATCAAGATTCAGACTGATAAAGGATTGGTTGTAAAAAACATTTCGGATGATGCTGTAGCTGGTTTAAATAACGTAAATTTTGACCAGGCGATTGATGTGGCTGTTAAAAGCGAGTATGAAAAATACTTAAATGATGTAAAGAAAAAAGAAGATAAAGAAATCAAACTGGAACTTGCCGACGATAAAAAGATTTATTTCCGTCCAGCAAAATACAAAGTTATTATCGAACTCAACAGTGAAAAAGTTGAAAAAGAACTTGAAATCAAAGCATTGGAACGTCGTTCACGCCGAGCAATGAGTCCGAAACCAACAGCTTCACCATCTGAATTTGAGGAATGGTACGAAGAAATGGGTTTTGAAGAAACCAAGAAGTAAATTTTTAGTACAATTTTCTAAATTGTGATACATTCCATTTTAACCATTTTTTCTATTTAACCAAAAACAAACATGAAGCAAAACTTTGTAAAAATTTTAGGAGCAATCCTTATCAGCGGCTCTCTCATGGCCCAATTAGCTCCAATCAAAAGTATCGAAGGCCGTTGGGACATTACTATTACCAAAGGCGATAAAAAAGTGCCATCTTGGTTAGAGGTAAACCATTCGGGTGTAAAATACTTAAACGGACATTTTGTGGGAGATGGAGGTAGTGCCAGACCGATTTCACGCATCAATTTCGCTGATGATAAAATATCGTTTTCAATTCCGCCACAATGGGATAGAGCCGAAAAAGATTTAGTGGTAGAGGCCGTTTTGAAAAATGATAAACTGACTGGTACAATGAATACGCCAAGTGGAGAGACTTTGAGCTGGGAAGGAGTTCGAGCTCCCAAACTCAATAACACTAAAACACCAGTTTGGGGAACGCCAATCAAACTTTTCAATGGCAAAAACCTTGATGGCTGGCAAGTTGTAAGTGGCCAAAACCAATGGCTTGTAGAAAATGGAATTTTGAAAAGTCCAAAATCAGGTGCAAATCTCCGTACGCTTAAAACTTTCAATGACTTCAAGTTACATGTTGAGTTTAAGTATCCAGAAGAAAGCAATAGCGGGGTTTATTTAAGAGGTCGCTATGAAGTGCAAGTAACAGACAGCAAAGGACGAGAGCCTTTAAAAGATCAACTGGGTGCAGTTTATGGTTTTATTGCCCCGCTCGAAATGCCAGCAAAAGCAGCAGGCGAATGGCAAAGTTTTGATATTACATTGGTTGGAAGAGTAGTAACAGTTGTTTTAAATGGTAAAACAATTATCTACAAAAACGAAATTCCAGGAATCACTGGTGGTGCTTTAGATAGCAATGAAGGTGAACCAGGCCCAATTTTCTTCCAAGGCGACCACGGTCCAATCGAATACCGAAATATTGTTATCACACCAGCTAAGTAAACTTTTTTAAATAAAAGGTGTTATTTCTAAGGAAGGCTTGGCATTATGCGAAGCCTTCCTTTTGATTTTATATCGACAAAGAATCTTCTCTTTATGAAAATACCAGTAAATATCATCACAGGATTTTTGGGTGTGGGTAAAACAACAGCTATCAAACATATTCTTGCTAATAAACCAGCCAATGAGCGTTGGGCAATCATTATCAATGAATTTGGTGCTGTTTCGATTGACCACACCGCTATTGACGAACAAGACGGACTCGTAATTAAAGAAGTAGCAGGCGGTTGTATTTGTTGCACGGCTAATGTGCCAATGCAAGTAACGCTTACCTCAATTTTACGCAACCAAAAGCCCGACCGAATCTTGATTGAACCAACGGGAATGGGGCATCCTGCCAGTATTTTAGATTTATTGCAAAGTAAATATTTAAAAAACATTCTCGAAATCAGAGCAACAATTTGTTTGGTTGACCCACGTCGTTGGGCCGATGCCAATGTACGTTCGCACGAAACTTTTCAAGACCAAATCAATTTGGCAGACGTGCTGGTGGCTAATAAAGCAGATTTAGTAGGGGAGGAGCTTGCCGAGAAATTTAAACTTTGGGCAGCATCTCTATTTCCACCCAAACTTTTGGTTGAAACAGTTGCTAATGGCAAAATAAATGTAGATTGGCTTGATATTGAGCCATTTGTAGGTCGAAAGGCTGAATTCCCGCAAGCACATTCGCATGAGCATCATCACCAAGCAGAAGAAACGCTCGAAATTCCAGAAACAGGTAAACCTATCAAAAAACTAAGCAAAGGCTTGGGAATGTATAGTTGCGGTTGGATTTTTTCTCCCGATGAAGTTTTTAGTTTGCCCAATTTACGTCAGTTTTTTAGCACACTTCAAGGCCTTGATAGAGCGAAAGGTGTTTTCCGAATTGGAAAGGATTGGGTACTAATAAATGCTGTTGATGGAGAGTTTTCTGTACAATATATCGCTTATCGCCGAGATAGCCGCATCGAACTTATAGCCAATTATGATTTAGATTGGATGGTGTTTGAAGTGAAATTGAAAGAATGTTTGCCTGAAAAATGATACTTTCTAATAGTATTCACTTAAATTTCAATTGTTTGATTACTATCGTAAATACTGTTTCAAAATGGCTTAGGATAGCATAGATAAAATAAAAATGCCTTTTTCATTTACGAAAAAGGCATTTTTATTTAAGGTCTGGGGGCCGCTATTCCACCTTGCTCAACTTAACAGTATTTGTACGGTTATTATCTTGCAATGGTAAACTCAAAGTATTGATAAATAAATCTCCTTTTTGTAGTTCTCCTTTTTCAACCAAAATATCTCTAATCGCATCAACAACCTCTTCTACATTTTTACCTTTCATTGTTTCGGTCATAAAAACCTGAACACCCGAATAAAGGCTCAATTGAGTTGATAATTTTTCGTTATTTGTAAATATAAATAATCCTGCTTTAGGTCTATGATGTGATAAACGAATCGCTGTATAACCCGATGCTGTAATACCAATAATGGCTTTTACTTTCAGGTCACGAGCCAATCTACAGGCGGTCATTACCACATTATCATTTTCTTTTTCGTCTGATAGATAATCGTCATCCGCAACACGTGTGTGGTGTCGGAAATATAATTTTTTCTCATCAGCCAACTCTTCTACTTTCACTATAGTATTGACCATGGTTTCCACCGCCAAAATTGGGTATTTTCCCGAAGCACTTTCTGCACTTAACATTACGGCATCAGCACCATCAAGTACTGCATTTGCAACGTCACCCACTTCCGCACGAGTCGGACGTGGACTGTCTATCATACTTTCGAGCATTTGCGTTGCAACAATAACTGGCTTTGCCGCTAAATTCGACATTTCAACCAATCGTTTTTGAATCATTGGCACATCTTCTGAAGGAAGTTCAACACCCAAATCTCCACGTGCAACCATAATGGCATCGCTTGCATCAACAATCGCTTGCATATTTATAATTGCCTCTGGCTTTTCAACTTTAGCAATTACTTTGGCTGTTTTGCCTTGCTCTTTGATGTATTTCTGAATATCTTGAATTTCTTCTGCAGTACGAACAAATGAAAGGGCAACCCAATCAACATCGTTTGCCAAGCCAAACTTTAAATCTTCCCAATCCTTATCAGTTACCGATGGTTGAGAAATATTTGTATTTGGAAGATTCACACCTTTCTTTTGTTTCAAAAGACCGCCATAAACTACTTCTGTGATTACGTCAGTACCGTCTTTCCCAATCACCTTTACCTCTAATTTTCCATCATCCATCAAAATTCGCTCTCCAACTTGTACGTCATTGTACATCCCTTTGTAAGGTGTACTTACTCTTTCAGCATTTCCAACGATGTCGTCACTGGCAAATCTTAACAGATTTCCTGCAAAAATCTCAACGCCATCATTGCCACTTTCCATCAGACCAATTCTGATTTTAGGGCCTTGTAAATCTTGTAAAATGGCACACTTATAACCATGCTCTTTATTGATTTTACGAATACGGTCGATACGAGTTTGATGGTCGGCGTGCGTTCCGTGAGAAAAATTCAAACGGAAAACATTTACACCAGCTTTTGCCAATGCCAATAACATTTCTTCACTTTCGGAAGCAGGTCCGACAGTTGCTACTATTTTGGTTTTTCTTTGCATAGGTGAAATAAAATTTTTCTTCGGCTTAGGAATTGTGCAAAAATACTAACTATTAGTGAGAATTTCAGAATATTTGAAACAGAATGGAGTAAGGTTTTTTGAAAAAATGATTAATAATCTTATAATCAGCAATTTAAAACCACTTTATGTTAGTGTTAATTATCAAAAATAAATCAAAAAAAGTACCATTAAGCACAAAAAACCAAATTTTATGTATTAAATCTAATGTAGTTCAACTTGGAATAGCCATATTCTGAGATTGATTTTTTTGAAAAAAAAGTGTTTTTTTTTGTCTAAAAAAAATATTTGTCTAAATTTGTATCAAATAAAATAACAAAACCATTGAAACATTCGTCATTCGTAATTTCACTTCTCCTTCTACTCAACCTTTCGGTGTGAGAAATGGAGTTTTTGTATATACGAAAGCCCTTTCTTATAAACATAAGAAAGGGCTTTTTTTTGAAAATAGATTGACAGAAATCTTACTTAACCAATATTAATCTCATCAGAAATGAGCGATAAAATTTATGTTTTTGACACTACTTTGCGAGATGGCGAGCAAGTACCGGGTTGTCAGTTAACTACTGACGAAAAAGTTATGATTGCTAAAGAACTCGAAAAGCTGGGTGTTGATATCATCGAAGCAGGATTTCCAGTATCGAGTCCGGGCGATTTTCGTTCTGTTGTTGAGGTTTCCAAAGCCGTTACCGAGTCAACAGTTTGTGCGTTGTCACGTGCTGTAAAAGGCGATATTGATGCCGCCGGCGAAGCTTTGAAATTTGCAAAACGCCCTCGCATCCATACAGGAATTGGTGCGTCGGATATTCACATAAAACATAAATTTAATAGCAATCGAGACGCAATCATTGAGCAAGCAGTTGAGGCCGTAAAACATGCCAGAAACTTAGTTGATGATGTTGAGTTTTATGCTGAAGATGCTGGCCGTGCTGATTTAGAGTTTTTGGCAAGATTGACCGAAAGTGTCATCAATGCAGGTGCCACGGTGGTGAATCTTCCTGATACAACTGGGTATGTTTTACCAAACGATATGTTTGACCGTATTAATTATTTAATGAACAATGTACCAAACGTTGACAAAGCAATTCTTTCAATGCACAATCATAATGATTTGGGCATGGCAACAGCCAATACGATTGCGGGAATCAGAGCGGGAGCAAGACAAGTGGAGGTAACAATCAACGGAATTGGTGAAAGAGCTGGAAATACTTCGTTGGAGGAAGTTGCGATGATTTTGAAAGTACATAAAACGCTTGGTTTTCATACAGATATTGATAGCACAAAACTATTCCCGATGAGTAAATTGGTTTCAGAAACAATGCGTATGCAGGTACAAGCCAATAAGGCAATAGTTGGACGTAATGCTTTTGCACATTCATCGGGTATTCATCAAGATGGTTTCTTGAAACATACTGATACTTACGAAATTATCAATCCACTTGAAGTTGGTGTTGATAAATCAATGATTGTTTTGACCGCCAGAAGCGGTCGCCATGCATTGAAGCATCGCCTCGAAATGCTTGGTTTTAAACTTGAAAAACCTTTATTAGATGATACTTATAAGCGTTTCCTTGACTTAGCCGACCAAATCAAAGAAGTAAATGATAAGGATTTGGTGAAGTTGATGAGAGCTTAATTTTTTTATGTATAATTGATAATGTAGCATGAGACATTATCAATTATACATTATCAATTATTTTAAGGCTTCATACAAAATCTCGGCTGGATGCTGTGCAATTCTGCCCGTTCCGTCTTTTATTTGATGGCGACAGCTTGTGCCTGGAGCAGCAATTATTACATTTGCTGCTTGTTTTCTGATGGTCGGAAAAAGCACTAGCTCTCCAACTTTCATTGAGACCTCATAATGCTCGGCTTCGTAGCCAAATGAACCCGCCATTCCGCAGCAACCTGATGGAATCAAATGCACTTCATAATTTGCAGGTAAAGACAAACTTTTCTTGGTAGGAGTAAGCGATGATAAAGCTTTTTGATGGCAATGTCCGTGCAGCTTTATCAATCGTTTTTCGTTTGTAAAGGTTTCTTTTTTTATTTTTCCTCGGTCAATTTCTAGAGCAAACCATTCATCAAATTGAAAAGTGTTTTTAGCGATTTTTTCCGCAGAATCTCTTAAATCTTGTGGTACAAGTTCCAAATATTCGTCTCTCAAAGTCAAAATTGCCGATGGCTCAAGTCCAATAATTGGCGTATTTTCCGATACAATATCTTTTAGCAATTCAACATTTTTAATAGCTATTTTCTGAGCTTCACGTACCATTCCTTTTGATAAATAAGTGCGTCCACTTTCAAAGTGTTTCGGGATTATTACCTCATAACCAAGTTTATGTAGTAACAAAATTGCTTTTTTGCCTACTTCTACGTCATTGTAGTTGGTGAACTCATCGCAGAATAGATAGATTTTATTGTCTTTTTGTGAAGAAGGGTACTTGCCAAACCACTCTCTCAATGTCTTGCTATGTAATAGCGGCATTGTGCGGTCAGGGTGAAAACCTACGATTCGGTTAGCGATTTGGCGAATGGCTTCGGTTTTGAATATAAAATTATATGCCCACGGAGCAATCGAGGCCAGCCTCATTTGTTTTGTAAAAGTACCAATTAATTTCGAGCGGAACGGAATGCCTTTCGTATCATAGGTTTTCTGCAAAAACTCAGCTTTCATCTTTCCCACATCAACGCTTGATGGGCATTCTGATTTACAGCCTTTACACGAAAGACATAAATCAAGCACTTCTTTTACGCTTTCCTGCGTAATTGCTTGCTCATTGGTATAATATTGTCTCAAAACATTGGCTCTGGCACGAGTAGTGTCTTTTTCACTACGAGTTGCCATATAGCTTGGACACATCGTACCACCTGTGATTTCAGTTTTGCGACAGTCACCCGAACCACTACATTTTTCGGTCAAACGTAAAATACTTTCTTGTTTTGAGAAATCAAAAATTGTTTGGTGTTTGGGCGTTGGCAGGTCGGCTTCATAACGTAAAAACTCATTCATTGGCGGCGAATCAATGATTTTTCCATGGTTGAAAATACCTTTTTCGTCGAAAATTTGTTTCACTTCTCTGAAAAGTGCGTAGTTTTTTTCGCCCATCATAAATGGAATGAATTCGCCACGCAGACGCCCGTCTCCGTGTTCACCCGAGAGTGAGCCACCATATTTTTTTACCAAAATTGCAGTTTCGGCCAAAATTGTTCGAAAAAGTTGTCGTCCTTCGGTGCTTTTTAAATTAATCATCGGCTCAACATGTAGTTCGCCTGCTCCTGCGTGGGCGTACATTGAGTATTGAACATTATGTTTGTTTAGTAAAACCTCCAAATCTTCAATGTAGGCTGGCAAATCTTGTGGGTCAACGGCACAGTCTTCAATTAAGTTTACGCACTGAGTGTCGCCTTTGAGGTTTCGGAGCAAACCCAAGCCGCCTTTTCGTACTTCCCACGCCTTTTTGGAATCATCGCCGAGCAAGATTGGGTGAGCGTAACCTAGATTTTTTTCTTTGAGATCTTTTATTAAATTATTGGTTTTTTGCAGTAGGCCTTCTTTGGTTTTATCAAAAAATTCAACCATCAAAATAGCTTTAGGCTCGCCCTCAATAAAAAATCTGTTTTTTGATTGCTCTATATTTGTTTTTGTGAATTCCAAAATAAAATCATCCACCAACTCAGAGGCCGAGCAATTATGTTCGAGAGCCACCAAATTAGCCAATAGGGATTCATTGAGCGTATGTGTATGAATGGCTACCATGCCGACTTCTTCAGGAGGAAGATCGAAAAGTTTTAGTTTTGCTTCAGTTATAAAGCAAAGCGTACCTTCTGATCCTGCGATTAATTTAGAGAGATTGAAACCAACGGTTTCATCATTTGTGGCGAAAGGGGAAATTAACGCATCTAATGCATAACCTGTATTTCGACGTTTTACATTAGCCTTCGGAAAACCTTCTTTTATGGCTACTTGGTTTTCAGGCTTATTAATTAGTTTTTCAAGATTTCGATAAATTTTGCCTTCCAGCGTTTCTAAATTACATTTTTCTTGAAATGATTTTTGGTCTAATTCGCCGAAAACAACTTCACTACCATCTGATAATAAAGCTTTTATTTCTAAGATATTATCACGAGTTGCCCCCCAAATAATAGAGTGAAGTCCACAAGAATTATTGCCAATCATACCGCCAATCATGGCACGGCTCGATGTAGAGGTTTCGGGACCAAACATCAAACCAAACGGTTTCAGATAAACGTTGAGGTCGTCACGTATGACACCCGGCTGTACTCTTACCCATTTTTCGTCTTTGTTTACTTCAATGATATTGATAAAGTTTTTTGAAATATCAACAACGAGTCCTTTTCCAACAACCTGTCCAGCCAGTGATGTACCAGCAGCACGAGGAATAAGTGTGGCCCTCGATGATAATCCTAACCACTGAATGTGAGCGTTATTTGCCCATTTTATCAGATTTTTTATGTCATTTACAGTCTTAGGAATGGCTACAGCTATGGGTTCTTCTTGATAAACCGAGGCATCGGTCGAATAGACTTTCTTTAGGGCCTTGTCGGTAGTTGTATTTTTGAAGTAAAGTTCGCCTTCAAATTCGCTTTGCAACACATCAAACATAATTCTTATTTTTTATCCCAAAATTGGGGAAGAAAAAGTAGATTTGCTATGAATTGAGGAATAAAAACTAGCTTGGTGTTTTATATTTAATAGCTTTTATAATTTTTTTTGTTTTATTTATGAGTAAACTAATTGCCAAATTGATTTTCAATTTATTTTAATGAACATGTTTTTTTGGTTATTTGTGTTTGGAAAGTGCGATAAATAGGCGTGATTAAACGCATTAAAAAACTATTTTTTCAATTTAAATTCAAGTTTAAAACCTGAATTTTTCTATGTTTTATGCTCTTTTTTGCACTTTTTCGGAAAAACTAAATCGTTTAAATTAACAGTTATTTCCAATAATGATACTTAAAATAAATGAGGTCTAGCGGTGAGTTACATATAAATTTGTAAAGCGTTTTAATTGCAAAACAGTAATTGCTTATTTCTTTTATCTGATCTCCCTTTTTTCACTATTGAAACGGTGTATTATCAATGCTTTTTTGTCTCATTTACAACATATTGTGCCCTACCTTTTGAGTATCAGCTATTTTGTCTAATTTTGTAACAAGTTTTCAATTAACAAGAAACATTTTTTATGGCACAATACGACGTTGTTATACTTGGAAGTGGGCCGGGCGGCTATGTAGCTGCTATTCGTGCATCACAATTAGGCTTGAAAACAGCCATCATCGAAAAAGAAAATTTAGGTGGCATTTGCCTCAACTGGGGTTGTATTCCAACAAAAGCTTTGTTAAAATCTGCTCAAGTATTTGAGTATATCAAACACGCAAAAGATTATGGTATCGAAGTCGGCGAATCTCATGCAAACTTTGGTGCTGTTATTAAGCGTTCACGCAGCGTTGCCGAAGGTATGAGCAAAGGCGTAACTTTCTTGATGAAGAAAAATAAAATTGATGTAATCTACGGTATTGGTAAAGTAAAAACTGGTAAGAAAGTAGAAGTTACTGATGCCGAAGGTAAAAAAACAGACGTAGATGGAAAACACATCATTATTGCAACTGGTGCAAGAGCAAGGCAATTGCCAAACGTACCGATTGATGGTGAGAAAGTAATCGAATATCGTAAAGCTATGAGCCTCGAAAAACAACCATCTTCGATGTTGGTGATGGGTTCGGGTGCAATCGGTGTTGAGTTTGCTTATGTATATGCAAGTATGGGTACGAAAGTAACTATTGTAGAGTTTATGCCCAATATCGTTCCGGTAGAAGACGAGGATATTTCTAAAGAATTAGCAAAAATATACAAGAAATTAGGCATTGAAATCTACACTAGTTCAAGTGTAGAGAAAGTAGATACTTCGGGAGGCGGTTGTGTCTCGACTGTAAAAACACCAACAGGAGAAATCAAAATAGAAACCGATGTTGTACTTTCAGCAGCAGGTATCGTAGCAAACATCGAAAATATTGGTTTAGAAGATGTAGGAATTGCTACCGATAGGGGTAAAATCTTGGTAAATGGTTTTTCAGAAACTAATATCCCAGGATATTATGCCATAGGCGACGTAACTCCGGGACAAGCATTGGCTCACGTAGCATCGGCCGAAGGTATCATTTGTGTTGAGAAAATTGCTGGTCATCATCCACAGCCGCTTGACTATAAAAATATCCCAGGTTGTACGTATTGTTCCCCAGAAATTGCATCCGTCGGTTATACCGAAAAGGCAGCCAAAGAAGCAGGTTACGAAATAAAAGTCGGAAAGTTTCCATTCTCGGCCTCGGGTAAGGCAAAAGCTGGCGGTGTTCCAGAAGGTTTCGTAAAAGTTATTTTTGATGCTAAATATGGCGAGTGGTTAGGTTGTCACATGATTGGAAATAACGTAACCGAAATGATTGCTGAGGCAGTTGTCGCTCGTAAACTTGAAACAACGGCTATGGAAATTATTAAGTCGGTTCACCCACATCCGACCATGTCAGAAGCAATTATGGAAGCGGCTGCTGCCGCTTATGGTGAGGTTATTCACTTATAATAATATTTGAGAAAAGTCAAAATAAGTGATTCGTCAGTTTGATGGCTCGTCAGTCCAATGGTTCGGAAGATCGATTCGGTCACCTAACAACACTGATATATTTTCCCAGCCAAAAAAAATGATTAAAGATTTAATTTTTTAAAATTACATTTTTCTAAATAGTAGTAGCAGTTTTGTTACTACTATTTTTATTTTATAATATGATATTTTTTTCGCTAAGTTTATCATCTTATCTAAGTTATTAGCTTTATTTATGATATTTTGAACATTTAATCTAAAAAAGTCTTTTGCTTCTATGGCATGTTTACTGTAACATCCAACCCCTAATATGTTGAACGGGTATCTTGAGTATTTTGGAGGTTTTTTTACCATTCAATTTCAGTAAAATTCATAAGCCAATAATAGTTTTGGGCAGTTGTAGTTAATGGTAGTATCTACTACTCTTTCTGTCTAACAATTTGAAGTTTCAAACCCATAAGATGGTCTTTTTGTCTATGTTTGACATATATAGGTATACAATTTTATAACGTTTCTTTTGGTGTAACGCTATTTTAAGAGAAGCCACTAGCTTAAAGATTTTTTTCAATGCTTTCAGAAAGAAGATTAATTTTGATAAAATGTTTGTAAATAGTGATAGCAAAACCGAAAAGCTTTCCGACTAAAAAAGATCGTTCTCACTCAATTTTGCATTAAATTTTAAGAGTTTTTATATGAAATATCACCGAGTTTTAGTCGAAGCCATCGTTTTTGCTTTGCAACAGATTTTCAACGAAAATCGTCAAGCCGATAAAGTTATTGAGCAAGTTTTGAAGTCAAATAAAAAGTGGGGGAGTAGGGATAGAGCCTTTATTGCCGAAAATACTTACGAAATCGTACGTTGGTGGCGTTTGCTAAAATTCGTTTCAAATATCAATTGTGTAAAAGTGGAGGAAGAAGCCTTGTTTTGGCAACTTTTTGGCTCTTGGCGAGTTCTTCAAGGGGATATATTGCCCGAATGGAAGGAGTTTTTGAAACTCAATTCAAAAGAAATTTTAGCTCGTAAAGAAGAAGCCAAAGAAATTAGAAAAGTGCGTGAATCAATTCCCGATTGGATGGATGCCATCGGCGAGCAAGAATTGGGTGAAAATTGGGAGGCAGAATTGCACGCTATGAATCATCAAGCAAATGTGGTTTTAAGAACAAACACGCTGAAAGTCAATAAGTTAGATTTGAAAAAGGCATTCCGAGAAATTGGTATTGAAACCGAAACTTTGCCCAATGTAGCCGATGCTTTAGTTTTGCCAAAACGTGCCAATGTTTTCGCCACTGAGCTTTTCAAGAAAGGAATGTTTGAAGTACAAGATGCTGGTAGTCAGTTGATTGCATCGTTTTTAGATGTAAAAGCAGGAATGCGTGTAATTGATGCCTGTGCTGGTGCGGGCGGAAAAACGCTTCATTTGTCAACTTTGATGGAAAACAAGGGCCGAGTGATAGCGATGGATGTGGAGGAGTATAAATTGCAAGAACTCCAACGCCGAGCCAAACGCAATGGAATCGGCAATATTGAAACCAAATTGATTGAAGCGAAAACCATCAAAAGACTAAAAGAAAGTGCCGACCGCCTTTTGCTCGATGTGCCGTGTTCGGGTTTAGGAGTTTTACGCAGAAACCCTGATGCAAAATGGAAATTAAAGACAGATTTCTTGGAGAAAATCAAACAAACCCAAGCCGAAATCATTACAAATTATTCAAAAATGCTCAAACATGGCGGCAAAATGGTTTATGCCACATGTAGCATTTTACCATCAGAAAGTGAAGAACAAGTACAAAAATTCATTGCCCAAAATACTGATTATCAATTGATTGAAGAAAAACGCACCTCGCCAGCCAAAGATGGCTTCGATGGTTTTTATATGGCTTTGATAGAGCGAAAGTAGAACAAGTTTCTCACTTGTTCTAGCGACAAATAAATTTATTCCTATATTTGACTAACTAATTGAACCTTATAAAAATACCTATTCAACAAAATCATTCTATGAAATACGTAGCATCTATCGACCAAGGTACAACCAGCACTCGCTGCATTATTTTTGATAAAAAAGGAAAAATTGTTTCTGTTGCTCAAAAAGAACATGAGCAGATTTACCCAAAACCAGGTTGGGTTGAGCATAATTCGGAGGAAATCTGGAAAAATACGCTCGAAGTAATCGCTTTGGCTCGTATTGACAAAAATATTCAACTTGAAGAAATTTCCGCTTGCGGAATTACTAACCAACGAGAAACCGCCGTAATCTGGAATAAACTCACAGGAAAAGCTTATTATAATGCTATCGTGTGGCAAGATACCCGTGTAGGCGAAACAGTAAACGCTCTCACTAAAAGTCACGGTTCGCAATTTTTTCAAGACCGCACAGGCTTACCTTTGGCCACCTATTTCAGTGGTTTGAAAATCAAATGGATTCTTGATAACGTTGCAGGTGTGCGAGAAGATGCCGAAAAAGGCGAAGCAATTTTCGGAAATATGGACACGTTCTTGATATGGCACCTTACGGGTGGCACAAAAGGTGGTTTGCACATTACTGATGTTACTAACGCCAGTCGTACACAATTGATGAACCTCGAGACCGTTCAATGGGATGCAGAATTGGCCGCAATTATGAATATTCCACTACAAATGTTGCCGAAAATAGAGCCAAGTAGCAAAGTTTACGGACATATCCAGTCCGAAACAATGCAAGGTGTGCCATTGGCAGGAATCTTAGGCGACCAACAAGCGGCCCTCGTCGGACAAACTTGTTATCAACCTGGCGAAGCAAAGAACACTTACGGAACAGGCTGTTTTATGTTGATGAATACAGGAACAGAAATCGTTCCTTCAAAAGCTGGTTTACTCACAACCGTTGCCTACCAGTTTGAAAACCAACCAGTTCACTATGCACTCGAAGGCTCAGTGGCGATTTCGGGAGCATTGGTACAATGGCTGAGAGATAATATGGGAATGATAGAAAAAAGTGCTGATGTTGAAGCTTTGGCACAAACTGTTGAAGACAATGGCGGAGCATATTTTGTTCCAGCCTTTTCTGGGCTTTATGCACCCTATTGGAAATCGTCCGCACGTGGCGTAATTGCAGGGCTAACTCGTTATGTTAACAAAGGACATATCGCACGAGCAGTTTTGGAAGCAACGGCTTACCAAACAAGGGATGTATTGGAAGCCATGGAAAAGGATTCGGGAATCGAGGTTACTTCGCTTAGAGTTGATGGAGGAATGGTTGTCAACGAATTATTGATGCAATTCCAATCAGATATGCTCAAAGTGCCGGTTATTCGCCCGAAAATGATTGAAACTACCGCACTCGGTGCTGCTTATGCCGCAGGTTTAGCCGTTGGTTTTTGGGCAAATTTAGATGATTTGTTACAAAATTGGGGCAAAGACAAAACATGGAAACCAAAAATGAAAGCCGCCGAACGCAGAAAACTTTATTTAGGTTGGAAGAAAGCAATCAAGCGTTCGTTTGATTGGGAGAAGTAAGAAAGTACCTTTTGTATTTCATTGAAGCTGTCTTTTGAAGATGGCTTTTTTGTTTATATTTGGAAAAATTTTAAATATACAAAGCTATAAGTATGAGGAAAATATTTACCATTAGTTTTTTCTTTTTAACTTTTCACAACTTATTTGGACAAAATTGCAATCTGGAATTTGGGATTAAAATTGACTATACTAATAAAAGGTTTATAGACAATTATACGCTTTGGTTTTGTTCAGGTATCCCGATAACTTTGATAGCTGATGATATACCCAATACTTCATATCAGTGGTTTTTAGATGATAAAGAAATAAAAGGTGCAACGAAAATAAATTATTCAATAGGTGATGTAGGAGGAAAATATTCCGTAAAAGCTATTTCGGGTTCTTGTAAATATAGTAGGGATGTAAAAATTAATTTTTCTGAGTCTTTTGCCGCACTTCTTCATATTGGCTCAAAATCAAGTATGTGTGAAAAAAATGGATGGGCCAGATTAGTCGCATATCCATATCCTGAAGATAATTTTAAATATCAATGGCAAATGGATAAAATTGATATTGAAGGAGCCGTTTATTACGATTATCGTGCCGAGAAACCAGGAGTTTATACAGTAAGAGTAACACAAGGAAAGTGTAACACAACGACGAAACCAGTCGAAGTAAAACCCTCTGATTTAAAAACAAATCAAATCATTATTAACAAAACAGTTTATACAAGAGATACTACACTGACATTTTGTGAAGGAAAATCAGTACAAATGTTGACTGAGTACGAAATGGCTATTTATACAGATTTTAAAGTATTCAAAGACAATAAACTCATCACTTTTAATAATGGAGGCACAATTAGGGAATCTGGAAAATATAGAATTGAGCTAAAAAAAGGCGATTGTCAGCTTGTAACCCCAACTATAGAAATTAACTTCGTAAAATCATTTCCGAAGTTAAGTATTGGTGGTATTTCTCTTGTTAGCGAGTGTGGTGAAAAAAATATTTATATCACAAATACATCTGAAATAGTAGATTTTGCAAATGGAAATGACATTACTGCTGAATGGCAAAGAGATGGTATAAAACAAGTAGAACAAAATATATGGTCTCCTTTTGTTATAAATGAGGTAGGAATATATAAAGCCATTGTCAAAAATGGTCAATGTATAGGTGAGTCATCCCCTTTAGAGGTAAAGGCATTGAATAAAGATGTAATACCACTTCGAATATATAACATAAATAGTAAAAGAGTTGAAGGCTGCTTAGGACAAGCCTTATCTTTATATTTCTTTTCATTTGGAAAAGGCTCATTAGAGCTATATAAAGATAATAAATTAATACACACAACCGATAAAAGCCAATTACCCTTAATAACAGAATCTGGGAAATACTATGCAATCATCAGAGAGGCAAATGTATGTACTCAATATTCAGATACATTGGAGGTAATCCTGAAAGGTAGAAAAGCAGCCACAATAACCCTTAATAATGCCTTATGTCAAAATGGTATTTTTAGTTTATCCGTAGAAAAAGGTGAAGGCTTAACTTATGCTTGGCAAAAAAATGGGAAAGCCATTCCAAATGCCAATGAAGCTACATTTACTACAAAGGAAGCTGGTAATTATTCTGTTATAATCAATCAAGATTATTGTTCTGTTGCTTCATCTGAAATATCCGTAGGGGTAAAAATTATAGCAAATTCAACTATTTGCGAAGGGCAAATACTACAACTAAGTACCAGTATAGCTAAGTCTTACGAATGGACTGGGCCAAATGGATTTACTTCAACAATTCAAAATCCGAATATTCCTAAAGCGATTGTAGCCAACCAAGGGCAGTATTTCTTAAAATCTGTTAATGGAAATAATTGCACGTTCAGAGATAGTGTTACTATAAAAGTAAATTCCTCGCCAATATTCTCAGTAGAAATTCCAGAGGTTATATGTTTAGGGAAATCGTTTACTATTACAACTAAGTCATTAAATAATAATTTGGTTTATTATAATATGAGTAGCCCTGATAATGTTGGATTTGGTTTTAGTAGCAGCCTAACCAGAGACAATGCCACCCAAAAAATGGCAGGAATTTATACGATCACAGCAATCGACTACAAAAATCAATGTAAAACTACTACTACTACCAATGTCAATATTAATACTGATTCAGATTGTCCATCAATTACAATCGCTGATTTATCAAAAATAAAAATGTGTTATAATAGTGAAGTGGAAATACCTTTCACAATCGCGGGTAAATTTGCTCCAAATACAATATTTACTATTAACTATATAGATTATGATGGAAAATTACAAGCTCTTGGTTCAGGAACAAAAAGTCCTATAAAAGTTAGAATATCAGCCTATTATAGATTAATTATTACCGCAAATGATAGAAATATAAGTAGTTCACCAAGTAATTATTTGAATATTATTTATATTAATTACCCCAGTATTAGTTATACAAACCTAAGTGCCTGCACAGGCTATAAAGTAGATTTAAATGTAGATAATTATAAATACGATAAAATTCAATGGAAATTAGATGGAAAAGCCATCGAAGGTGCGATTACAGCTAACTATTCGGCTACTCAAAGTGGAGGGTATTCTGTTGATGTTTCACAAAATGGATGTATTTCCAGTACTCATCCAAGTAGTGAAACGAAAGTAATAATCGGTAAACTTGATAAGCCTTTTGTAAATTCACAAAATACTCCTTATGTATGCGAAGGGTTTACCGTTGATTTATTGAGTAGTAATTATCCAAAAGATGTTTCTTTTCAATGGAATCTTGATGGGAAACCGATAGATAAAATGAATGCCCCTACCATAAAAGCAGCAAAAAAGGGCAGCTATACTTTAACTATCAAACAAGGAATTTGCGAAGCAACATCTGACCCAAGCAAAGTATATGTAGGGGATGTTTTGCCTAATAGTATTATTGGTTATAGTAGTAATGGGAGTGATTATAACCCAACTAAAGTAGATGTATGCAAGGGAACGTCTTATTATCTCTATTACGCACCTTATTGGGATAGGTATGCTCCAGATTTTTTTAGACGAGAAGTACAGCTGCAATGGCAAAAAGATGGCGTTGATATAGAGAAAGCCGATAGTGTTTCCTACAAAATAGAGAAAGACGGTAATTATCGCTTAAAAATTTCGCAAGGCTCTTGTGTTGCATATTCAAAAACTACGCAAATAAAATTTGCCAATAAAATCAAACTCCAACTAAGTTATTCTTCAAATTCGGCTTATTCTGAAAGTAGTAAAAATATAGTAGCTTGTAGTGGAGATAGTGTTAATTTGTATTTCTATAGTAGAGGGGAATTTAACTATAATTTTCCAACTACAATATACAGTAATGAGAAGATTATAAAAGAACTTCCAAAAGATAATAATACTTTTTATGCTTCTAAATCAGGAAGTTACTGGGCAACTCAAACTTATCCAATAGAAGGTTCACTAGAAACTTGTGTAGCGATAAGTGATACTGTAAATGTAAAAATTGGAGGAAATAAAATAGAAACTTTTAGCGAAAATATTTCATCGTGTTTAGATACAATCAGTCTTTATAGTAACTTTTACGGTTCTGGTAAATTTCGCTGGAAATTCAACGGAAATTATCAACCGAATGATACACTTTATTCTATAAAGTCGTATCAATCAGGAACTTATCAATGGGAATATGCTACAAAAAATTGTCAATTTATTTCTCGACCTTTTACCGTAACATTTGGAAAATTGGAAGTTTCACTTGAAAATCCATATAAAGAAATACCTTGTTATGGAGAGATTTTTGGTCTATCTCCTCAAATAAAAAGCTACGCTTACTATTATAATAAAAATGAACAGGTAAATCCTCCATCTTTCCAATGGCAAAAAGATGGCATTGATTTTAGTAAAGAACAATACATAGAAAATGTCCAAAAAGGTACATATTCAGTTACAATCAAACAAGGAAAATGCAGCGTTACAACTAACCCTATTACAATAGATTATAAAAAAATATCTCGCGAAATAACTCCAAAGGATAGTGCAAGTTTTTGTTCTAATGGCAGTTTTGTAGAATTATCAAGTGCAGAAGACGCCACTTACAAATACACATGGGCAAAAGACAAAAAAGCAATCCCAAATCAAACGAAGTCGTCTATAAAGGCTTCTGAATCAGGTGTTTATCAAACACAAATAGAGTCAGGAGATTGTGCAACTTTGAGTTATTCTGTAAAAGTGTATCAAAAAATAATCCTTCCTACAGCTATAATCAGTGGAGGAAAAGAAATAATTGCTGGAGATTCTACTCGTATTAAGATTGATTTAACATCTTCTGCTCCTTGGACAATTAAATTGACTAATAATCAAACTTTTACGGCAGAAAAAACACCTTTTGAGTTCAATGTAAAACCAACTCAGACAACAGTGTATGAATTAGCTTCAATAAAAAATGGCTGTGGAGATGGAACAGTCAATGGTAAAGCCGAAATAAAAATAATCATTTTGGGCAATGAAGAAATTGAAGGAGCAAAAATAAACCTGTTTCCTATTCCAACTCAAAGCACTTGTCAGTTAACCGTAGAAATGGCATTGCCCGAAAAACTTGAATGGCAATTATTCAGTAGTAATGGAAAATTGCTTTCCAAAACTGAAAAAACTAAAATTGTTCCATTCTTTAGCCAAAATATTGATTTAGAATCGTTACCAAGTGGAACATATCTTTTGAAAATAATTGTAGGAAATAAAATTGTCACTCGAAAGATTATTAAACAAATTTAGAGATAGTCTTCAAGGTTTTATACTAACTTTGAAACATGATTTGTTCATTTTATTTGAAATAGATAGATGAAAAATATAGATAAACAAAGTTTAGAAAATGCCTTTCGTTTGTTTGAAACAGGCGATATTGATAAAATTGAAATAGGCACTACCAAAGGCTTGCAACAAATACACAAGTATCTTTTTGATGGTTTATTTGATTTTGCTGGGCAAATACGTACGGTTAATATCTCAAAAGGTGGTTTTAGGTTTGCAAATGCTTTATACCTCAACGAAATTTTAGTAAAAATTGAGCAAATGCCCGAAAACATTTTTGAGCAGATTGTAGCCAAATATGTAGAAATGAATATTGCCCACCCTTTTATGGAAGGCAATGGCAGAACCATGCGGATATGGCTCGACCAAATACTAAAAACAAAACTACAAAAAGTAGTAAACTGGCAATTTGTAGGCAAAGAATTGTACCTACAAGCGATGGAACGCAGCCCCATAAACGATTTGGAATTAAGAACCCTACTTATTGTTAACCTAACGGACGATATCAATAACCGAGAAATTATTTTTAAAGGCATTGAACAATCTTATTACTACGAAGGGTATAAAAAAGAAAACGATGATGTATAAATTTATCATTTTAGACTATTCTGGCGGCATTCCGCTTCACTCATTCATTCATTGAAAATGACAAAAGTAGATTTTTTAGTTATAGGTTCGGGCATTGCGGGTTTGAGTTTCGCATTGAAAGCCTCGACCAAAGGCAAGGTATTAGTCCTGACCAAAGTAAATGCCGACGAAACCAATACCAAATATGCCCAAGGCGGAATTGCGGCCGTTTTCGACCCTGATACAGATTCTTTTGAAAAACACATTAGCGATACGCTCATTGCCGGTGATGGACTTTGCGACCGAAAAATCGTAGAAATCGTCGTGAAAGAAGGCCCAGACCGTATTCAAGAACTAATAGAATACGGCACAAATTTTGATAAACACGATGGAGAATATGACCTCACTCGTGAGGGTGGGCATTCTGAAAAACGAATCCTGCACTATAAAGATATTACAGGCAAAGAAATTGAACGTGCATTGCTCGAAGAAGTTAGCAAAAATCAAAATATCGAAATACTCACGCATTACTATGGGGTTGAGCTAATTACGCAGCATCATTTGGGCATTGAAGTAAATCGAGAAACCAACGACGTGACTTGTTATGGAGTTTATGCCTTAAACTTACACTCGGGCGAAGTCGAAACGATTTTATCTAAAATGACCGTAATGGCAACGGGCGGTGCTGGACATATTTATTCAGCAACGACAAATCCTGTTATTGCTACTGGCGATGGCATCGCAATGGTTTATCGTGCCAAAGGCCGTGTACGTGATATGGAAATGATTCAGTTTCACCCAACCTCTCTCTACAATCCTGGCGAATATCCAAGTTTTTTGATTACCGAAGCCGTTCGTGGCGAGGGTGGAGTTTTGAAAAACAAGAAAGGCGAAGAATTTATGCATGGCTACGACCCACGTGGCTCGCTTGCTCCACGTGATATTGTTGCTCGCTCAATAGATGCCGAAATGAAAAAAACTGGTGAAGACCACGTTTATCTTGATATTTCATTCAAACCAAAAGAACTGATATTGCAACATTTTCCTAATATTTACGAAAAATGTTTGAGTATCGGACTCGATATTACTAAAGACCAGATTCCAGTTGTTCCTGCTGCTCATTACTTATGCGGTGGAATTTTAGTCGATGAAATGGGTCGTTCAACTATTAATCGTTTGTTTGCCTGTGGCGAATGTTCATCAACGGGCTTGCATGGAGCGAACCGTTTAGCTTCTAATTCTTTGCTCGAAGCGGCAGTTTTTGGTCATCGTATTGCCCAAGAGGCCCTCGATGATTTTGATAATCTAACTTTCCAAGAGAATGTACCAGACTGGAATGAATTCGGCACTGAACAATCGAATGAAGAAATTTTGGTAACGCATAATCTTCGAGAATTACAAAGAATGATGGCCGATTACGTCGGAATTGTTCGTTCGGATTTTCGTTTGGAGCGTGCCATGCGACGTTTGAATTTGATAAAACAAGAAACCGAAGAATTCTACAAGAAAACAAAGCTCTCAATGAAACTATGTGAATTGAGAAATTTGGTTCAATGTGCCGAGCTGGTAATCAAATGTGCCATGAAACGCAAAGAGAGTCGTGGGCTTCACTATACAACCGATTATCCATATAAATTGGGTGGAAAGCCTGAAAACTCGGTTTTATAACTGGACAAGTTTGTAACTTGTCAAAACGCTGAAAATCAAAATTGCAAATAAAAAATATTTTATCTAATTTTGCACCTTGGTACTCAAAAGTATCACGCTGCTTTGTCGAAGCGAATGGTTCTTTCGGCAGAGTTTTTTTATCACTCTAAAAAATTTGAACCAATGTCACAAAAAATCAGAATCAAATTGAAGTCATTTGACCACAATTTAGTGGACAAATCGGCTGAAAGAATTGTGAAAGCTGTAAAATCTACAGGTGCAGTTGTTAGTGGTCCAATTCCGTTACCAACGCGTAAAGAAATTTTCACAGTTTTGAAATCACCTCACGTTAACAAAAAAGCACGTGAACAATTCCAATTGTGTACTTACAAGCGTCTTATTGACATCTACTCGGCAAGCCCGAAAACAGTAGATGCCTTGATGAAATTGGAGCTTCCAAGTGGTGTTGATGTTGAAATCAAAGTGTAGTTTTGATAAAACGTACCATAAAAAGCCTATTTGTTGAAAAAGCAGATAGGCTTTTTTGTATTAAAATTTGGGGCGGCACTCTGTGAAGGATTAAACATTTACTAAGCTAACAATATTTAATCCCTACGGGATTTTAGCTCATAAAATCCTTTCATAAAATTGCTTTTATAAAGTATAAGTTGTTTATAATTAACGAATTATGAATAAAACATTCAGAACTCAGAATTCAGAACTCAGAACTCTTTGAGTCTAATGTTTTTATTCCTAAATTTGCACCAATTCTAAGAGATTTACATTCACCATAAAAGATTTAAGAAGTCAAAATGGCATCTACTAAAGAAAAAGCCCCAAAGGTTAAATACAGTAAAGAAACTTATATGTATTGGTACGAATCTATGTACCTTCAGAGAAAATTTGAGGAAAAAGCAGGGCAATTATATGGGCAGCAAAAAATTCGTGGATTTTGTCACTTATATATCGGACAAGAGGCTTGTTCTTCGGGAGCGGTTTCGGCTTTAACAAAAGATGATAAATGGATTACGGCCTACCGTGACCACGGACATCCGTTGGCACTTGGCACTGACCCAAACAGAATCATGGCCGAACTTTTCGGAAAAGTGACAGGAACAACCAAAGGAAAAGGTGGTTCGATGCACATTTTTGACAAAGAAGTTAATTTTATCGGTGGACACGGAATCGTTGGTGCTCAAATTCCTTTGGGTGCTGGTATTGCTTTCGCTGAAAAATATAAAGGCACTCAAAACCTATGTATGTGCTATTTTGGTGATGGTGCGGTGCGTCAGGGTGCATTACACGAGGCATTCAATATGGCCATGACATGGAAATTGCCAGTAATCTTTGTGGTAGAAAACAATGGTTATGCAATGGGTACATCGGTTGAGCGTACTTCAAATGTACGTGAGCTTTACACAATCGGTGAGGCTTATGATATGCCAGCTGAGCCGGTTGATGCCATGGATGTTGAAATGGTGCACGAAGCGGTAAAACGTGCAGCTGATCGTGCAAGAGCAGGCGAAGGTCCGACTTTCTTGGAGTTTAAGACATACCGATACCGTGGACACTCCATGTCTGACCCACAAAAATACCGAACAAAAGAAGAAGTTGAGCAATGGAAAATGCGTGACCCACTCGAAATGGTTCGTCATCGTATCTTGACTAACGGTATCGCAACAGAAGCAGACCTAGATGTGATTGATTCTAGAGTAAAAGAGGTGGTAGAGGCTTCAGTAAAATTTGCAGAGGAATCGCCATATCCAGAGCCAGAGGCTGCTTTTGAAGATGTATATATGGATGCAGAATATCCTTTCTTGAGAGAGTAATTATATTCTTAGTTAATACGTAGAAGCCAGTCTTGACAAGTCAAAACTGGCTTTTTCATTCAAAATAATAATTTATTTGTCATACATTTAGAAAAAAACGGCTTTTTCCAAAACATAAACCCACCTAATCTGTTATTCATATACTTTGATTTTATATCTGAAAAGCCCGAAGGTGCATTGTATCTCACGATTCTGAGAATATTTTGTACGAAAATTTGAATGAGGAGCTAAAATAACTTTTCAATAAAGTAAAGAAATGAGTAATTATTCTATTAAAGATTTAGAACAACTATCTGGTATTAAAGCCCATACTTTACGTATTTGGGAACAACGATACAATATTATCAATCCCAAAAGAACAGATACAAATATCCGTACTTATGATGATAAGGATTTAAAGTTGGTTTTGAATATTGCATTACTCAAAGACCATGACTACAAAATCTCTGAGATTGCCAAGCTGAGTTTAGAGCAATTATCAAAAGAAGTTTTGGCAATTTCTGATAAACAGCTCAATTATCCCGACCAGATTCACGCCCTTACGATTGCTATGATTGACATTGACGAAGAACGCTTCGAGAAAATAATGTCAACTAATATTCTGCAATTTGGCTTCGAGAATACGATGATAAATATCATTTATCCTTTCTTAAGTAGAATCGGTACACTTTGGATAACAGGCTCAATTGGTCCTGCACAAGAACATTTTATCACGAATTTGATTCGTCAAAAAATCGTGGTCGCGATTGATGGACAAATCATCAAACCTACCGCTGAATCTAAGAAATACATTTTATATACACCCGAAGGTGAATTTCACGAGATGCCGTTATTGTTTGCTAATTTTATTTTGCGTGCAAGGAATAATATAGTGATTTATTTGGGACAAAGTATGCCCTTTTCGGAGTTAGAGTTTATTTGTCAACATCATAAGCCAGATTGTTTGTTTACGGTAATTACAACTACACCTGGGCAAGATGATATACAACAATACATCAACAAACTGGGGGATACATTTCCTGATATAAAAATTCTTTTAACTGGTTATCAAGTAATTGCTCAAGGTCTTGATTTACCTAAGAATATTGAAGTAGTAAGTAATGTTAGGCAATTAATGGAGTTTGCCGAAGATTGATAAAGGATAGTCTTAAAGTCATTCATAGGCTACTTTTAGTAAAGTCACCAATAATCAATAGAAATGGTATAAAAAAGCGGCTCAATTTTCTGAAAATTGAGCCGCTTTTTTATATATAACTCTTTAGGTCTTAGGCAATCTCTTTATTCTTTCCTTTTATGAAAGTATAAATTAAAACACCAATTCCGAGCAATACAGCAGGTATACTCAAAATTTGTCCCATATTCAAAGTCATTTTGTCTTCAAATGCTTCTTGGTTTTCTTTCAAGAATTCGTAGCAGAATCGTAGACCAAAACACCAAATCAAGAATATTCCAAGTAATAATCCACGAGGAGTTTGTGCTTTATATTTATTCCAAAGGAAATACAAAAGACCAAATAAGAGCAAGCAAGAAAGTGCTTCGTATAGTTGTGCAGGATGGCGAGCAAAACCTTCGGGGGTCATTAAAAGATTTCCGTCGGGCGACATACTAAAAAGATTAAATCTAAAAGCCCAAGGTAGATTACTCTCTTTTCCCACAATTTCGTGGTTCATCAGATTTCCCATACGAATGAAGAAACCCGCTAAGGCTACCGTAATTACTATTCTGTCGGCAACCCACAAGAATGGTTGGTCTTTGTGGCTACGAGCATAAAGAATCAATGCCGTTACGATTCCGACCAAAGCACCGTGGCTTGCCAAACCTTGATAGGGGGGCGTAATCATATCGAGCAGGAATGTACCAGGGTTTTTCAGAAAATCATCGAATTCGTAGAAAAAATAGTGTCCGAATCTTGCCCCAAGTACTGTAGCCACAATCATCACGAAGAGTAATGTATCAAGGTCTTTTTCTGATTTGCCTTCTTTTCTAAATACATTGAGCATGATTTGATAGCCCAACAAGAAGCCCGAAGCAAACAAAAGTCCATACCAGCGTAATTCAAAACTACCAAGTTTTGCTATAATCGGATTAATATTCCAAGGAATTTCTAAAAGAGTCATTAATGTTTGATTTTGAAATTTCCTCAAAAATATGAGTTTTATTTGAGAGCTTGCGTAATTTTGTGATAGATTGTTTAAAAAACTTGCTTAATGCTTCAGAAATTAAGTATTTAGAGGTCTTTTTTATAAAATTTTTGTCATCTTAAAATGCATAAAGCTTACGGCTTATTGCATATAGCAATTAATAAATGAAAATAAACATCGGTATCATTGGTGGGGCTGGCTACACAGGTGGCGAATTGCTCCGTATTTTGCTCAATCATCCACAGGTAAATATAAATTTTGTACACTCGAAAAGCCAAGCGGGAAAACCAGTTTACTCAACTCATAGCGATTTGGTTGGAGATACAGACTTACTTTTTACCGACATTATGCCTTTCGATGAAGTGCAAGCAATTTTTCTTTGCTCAGGCCACAACGAGTCGAAAAAATTTTTGGCAGAAAATACCATTCCCGAAAGCCTTATAATCATTGACCTAAGCACCGATTTCCGTGACCAAAGCAATGGTTTTGTCTATGGTTTGCCCGAATTACAGCGTGATTTGATAAAAACGGCTACCAAAATAGCGAATCCCGGTTGTTTTGCCACGAGTATCGAGTTAGCTTTATTGCCATTGGCTAATGCAGGAGTATTGAATGACGACATACACGTAAGTGCCGTAACGGGTAGTACAGGTGCGGGGCAATCGCTTTCGGCAACTACGCATTTTAGTTGGAGAAATAATAATTTATCTATCTATAAGGCTTTTACGCATCAGCATTTAAAAGAAATTAACCAAAGTATTAAAACTTTGCAGCCTTCTTTTGGTAAATCAGTAAATTTTATTCCTTATCGAGGAAACTTCAGCCGAGGAATCATGGCGAATGTTTATACCAAATTTGCCGGAACGATTGAAGAGGCCAAAGCATTGTACAAAAATTATTATGCTTCGCATCCGTTCACGCATTTGAGCGAAGCTGCCGAAATAGACTTAAAACAAGTTGTAAATACGAATAAGTGTATCATTCATTTAGAAAAACACGATGATAACTTATTGATTACGAGTATCATTGATAACCTAAGCAAAGGAGCATCTGGCCAAGCAGTACAAAACTTAAACCTTGTTTTTGGTTTGGAAGAAACAACTGGATTGAAATTGAAATCAGTGGGATTTTAGAACGCAGTCGAATGAAGCAAGTTTGATATCTCTGCGTTGACCAAGAGAAGTATAGGGAAATGGGAGAGAATCAAACTTGCATCACACAAGGCATCAAAAATAGAAAACCTATTGCAGAAAAATCGAATAGATGCTTAGGCGAAATCGAAGCCACAATATTCCCTCATATTTTTTGTTATAAAACTGCCATAAAAGGTTAAATTTGTAACCCTAAATACTAATACTCTTATAATCAGACCTTAAAATCTTGACTTATTGTCAGATTTTAACCTTTGGTTAGGTATTTGTTAACAATAAAACTTCATAAAAAGAGAATTAACGAACAAGAAATATAAAATGCTTAATTTTTTAACAAAAGGTATCAGCCAGATTTTCGGTACGAAGTCTGATAAAGATAACAAAGAGTTACAACCCTACGTAAAACTCACCAACGACGAATTTGTGAAATTAGCGGACCTTTCGCATGATGAATTCAGAGCAAAGACAAAAGAACTTCAAGATTATATCGCTCAAAAACTTTCGCATATTGATGACGAAATCGATTCGCTCAAGGAAAGCATCGATAATAATCCTGATATGCAGGTTGACGAAAAAGAGGTCAGTTTCAAGAAAATTGATGCTTTGAAATTAGAGCGAAACAAAGAACTGGAAGTTGTATTAATAGAAATTCTCCCAAAAGCATTTGCGATTGTTAAAGAAACGGCTCGTCGTTTTACCGATAATCCAACGATTGCAGTTACGGCTTCGCACCTTGACCGCGAGTTGGCCATGAGAAAATCTCACATCACAATTGAAGGCGATAAAGCTATTTGGCAAAATCAATGGATGGCAGCAGGCAACTTGATGACATGGAACATGGTGCATTACGATGTTCAGATTATCGGTGGTGCGGCACTTCATAAAGGCAAAATTTCGGAAATGGCAACGGGTGAAGGTAAAACTTTGGTTGCAACCTTTCCAGCGTTTTTGAATGCTTTGGCAGGAAAAGGCGTACATATCGTAACCGTCAATGATTACTTGGCTCGTCGTGACTCTGAGTGGATGGGACCAATTTTTGAGTTCAATGGCATTACTTGCGAGTGTATTGATAAATATCCAGCCAATACAGCCGCTCGTCGTGCTGCCTATCGTGCTGGAATTTGTTACGGAACAAACAACGAATTTGGTTTCGATTACCTCCGTGATAATATGGTAAACGACCCCGAAGAACTCGTACAGCGTGAACACCATTATGCAATGGTTGATGAAGTTGACTCAGTTTTAGTCGATGATGCTCGTACTCCCTTGATTATCAGTGGTCCGATGGCTCGCACAGGTGACGAAGAATTGTTTATTTCTTTAAAACCACGTATTCAAAGAATCGTTGAAGCACAAAAAGCTTTGACAAATGGCTATTTGAATGAAGCTAAAAAATTAATTGCCGCTGGTAATAAAAAAGATGGTGGAGTCGCATTATTCCGAGCGTTTCGTGGTTTACCGAAAAACAAACCATTGATTAAATACCTTTCGGAGTTTGGAATGAAGGCCATGTTGCAAGAAACTGAAGCAATCTATTTGGCAGAAAACCAAAAGTTAATGCCAGAAGCCGATGCTCCACTTTATTTTACAATCGACGAAAAAAATAACTCAATCGAATTGACCGATAAAGGTATTGATTTCTTGACAGGCGAAAGCGAAGACCATGGTTTCTTTGTAATGCCCGATTTAGGTGTTGATTTGGCGGCTATCGCAAAATCAGACTTGAATGAGCAAGAAAAAATCTTGAAAAAAGATGAAGTCATACGTGATTATTCTACCAAAGCCGAGCGTATTCACGCCGTTAACCAATTATTGAAAGCTTATACTTTATTTGAAAAAGACGTTGAATACGTTGTGATGGATAATAAAGTAATGATTGTTGACGAGCAAACTGGTCGTATCATGGATGGCCGCCGTTGGTCAGATGGATTGCACCAAGCCGTTGAAGCAAAAGAAAACGTTAAAGTTGAAGATTCAACCCAAACTTACGCAACGATTACGCTACAAAATTATTTCCGTATGTACCACAAATTAGCTGGTATGACGGGAACTGCCGAAACTGAAGCAGGGGAGTTTTGGAAAATTTATAAATTAGATGTAGTTTCAATTCCGACCAATAGAAATATTGTTAGAAAAGACCAAGAAGATAAGGTTTATAAGACCGTCCGTGAAAAATACAATGCCGTAGTCGATGAAATTACGGAATTGGTAAGCATCGGTCGCCCAGTTTTAGTGGGTACTACTTCGGTCGAAAACTCTGAGATTTTGAGCCGAATGCTCACTCTTCGCAAAGTTCCACACCAAGTATTGAACGCCAAACAACACGCCCGTGAGGCCGACATCGTAGCTGAAGCTGGTAAACCAGGCACTGTTACGATTGCCACCAACATGGCTGGTCGTGGAACGGATATTAAACTAACTTCAGAAAGTAAATCGGCTGGAGGTTTGGCAATTATTGGAACCGAACGCCATGATTCTCGCCGTGTTGACCGCCAATTACGTGGTCGTGCTGGTCGTCAAGGAGACCCCGGAACTTCACAATTCTTTGTCTCGCTCGAGGACCAATTGATGCGTTTGTTTGGTTCTGACCGTATTGCTTCTGTAATGGACAAAATGGGCATGGAAGAGGGCGAAGTTATTCAGCATTCAATGATTACGAGTTCGATCGAAAGGGCTCAGAAGAAAGTAGAGGAAAATAACTTTGGCACTCGTAAGCGTTTGATTGAGTATGATGACGTTATGAATGTTCAACGGGATACAATCTACAAACGTCGTAAAAATGCCCTTTTCGGCGACCGTCTTTCATTGGATATTGCCAACATTATGTACGATACTTGCAGCGATATCGTGATGAATGCCGAAGGTAATTATGATGAGTTTGAGTTGCGTTGTTTACAAAAATTGGCGATTCAACCTGAAATTGCTCGAGGAGAATTCACGAAAGGAAACCCAAAACTGGTAGATAGACTCTATTTACAAGCCGAAAGAGCCTACAAAACCAAAAATGACGAGATTCGTAAAAATATGTTGCCAGTTTTGGAAAATGTATTGAAAGACCGTCGTGCTTTGGTTGATGAACCGTTTATTGCAATTGTTGGCGATGGTAACCAAAATATTGGTTTGTATTGTAATTTGAAAGCTGGTGTTGATAGTGAAGGTCGTGAATTGATCAAAGAAATCGAAAAACACATTTCTTTGAGTGTGATTGACCAAGAATGGAAAGAACACCTCCGTGACATGGACGATTTGAAACAATCGGTTCAGAATGCTTCTTACGAACAAAAAGACCCTTTGTTGATTTATAAATTTGAGGCCGTTGAGTTATTCAAAAATTTCTTGAATAAAGTAAATGCCGATACCGTGAGTTTTTTGATGAAAGCAGGTATCGTTGAGCTTCGTTTCCAACAAACGGCTCCGACAAAAACGGAAACTCCAAAATTACAAACCAATAAATCGAGCGATGAAGAAGGTGGAGACGCCCCAGCAAGATTAAATCCTTTACGCAATGTAAAAATAGCTGACCGTAATCAACGAGTAAGCGTACAATACAAAGATGGAACCGTAAAACGCGACATCAAGTATAAAAATGTTGAAGATGATGTGATTAAAGGGAAAGCCGTTTTGGTGGATTAAAAAATAAATTTTGAAACAAAAAGCGTTCGTGTTATCAAAAACACGAACACTTTTTGTTTTTTTATGCCAGTATCACTTTTTTTGTAACCTAACCGTTAATCCACAACATATTTTATGAGAGAGTTTTTCTTGGGAATTATTATCTTCTAAAACATAGACCAATGACATCTTTTAAGTGTGTAAAGTGAGATATTGATGGAACTGGAATGTTTCAGCTGTTTCTTTTTCTTCAATCGTTTATATATGACTGTATACAGGTTACTTAAATCTAATTTGCAAGTTTAATTTGAAGTAAAAACATCCATTTTCTTCGTAAATCTTTCCGAAATCGTGTCGTGTACTACTTGCTGTTTCAAGTTTTGTGTTGGCAAATAAATAGTCCTCAAATTGGTTGCGATTGTAAATATGATAACATAAAACATCCCCATTTTCTTTCACAATTAGGTAGCCACCTGTTGCATCATAAACACCTGACCAAACTTTTGAAGGTGTCATCCCCAGAGCAACATCAGTCAAAAATCGTTTAATTTTGTACTCGTAAAATGAATGAGAATATTTATTGTCGTAATTGATTGGATTGTTTGAATTTATGTTTTCCGTTAAGTCTTTGATCGAACTTAGACTTGTCGTGAAAAATGTATTTAAAATTTCAGCAACAATATTTGGCAACAAACTATCAATAAGGACTAAGTTATTTTTGAAAATATCTTGTTCAAGATTAATGAATTTCAATTGTCCTCCTTTGCTTTTTATGGCTTCGATTCTATCTTTTATCTTACTTCTAGTATCAATTTCATTTATGCTTTCAATTTCTACACTAGTTGCCTTAAAATCAAGAACTTGATAAATAAAATTGGTTGTTTTCCCTGCATTTAAAAGAGTTGCTTCTCCACCCAATTGTGATTTTATGCTGAAACCTAATTCGGCTGTTTGGTTTATTCTTTGGTCATGTATAACAATTCTAATGTCAGTTTTAGAAGTCGATTTTGCTTTTAAGGTTTGGCAATTTATGGATTTCATAAATGTTTCAATTTCAGGAATGCTAAATGAACCAATTGAACCTTTTATTTCTGTCAATAACTCTGCGGATTTAGTTAAAAATGACTTTACTGGAATTCTCAATTCCTCAATTCCGCCAGAAATTATTACTAAATTTCCTTCGATTGCATATTCAAAATTTCCACCATTTTCAATTCGTATAATTTTGATAATTGGGTAAAATAATTCCTCAACTTTATTCAAGTTAACATCACCTGCAAACAAATTTTTGTCACCAAGTAATTTAAACAAGGAGTAAATTTCACTCCATTCTCCTTTGTTGCCAACTCACGGAAATGAATTATTATTTTTTAAAGAGATTTGTGTAATGCCAATCTAAAAATTCTTTTGAAGGAAGAAATCTATCTGGTAAAATAATAGATTGGTTATCGAATTTTAAAAAAAAATCTGGAACTATGGTGTCTTTTTTGAAATTATCGAAGTATTTGGAAACCTTAATTTTATAATCTGGTGTTACGGTTATAAAACCTTTATCAAATGCCTTATCGTGAATAGAATTTAAGCATAATCCATTGTGTGGATTTAAACGATTTAATTCATCTATCTTCCAAGGCTTTATATGACTTGCTACCAAAAAATCAGAAATAGATAGGCCCGTTATGCAACATTTTATATTATATGATGAAAGTATAGTCGAACGGAAAAAATTTTGATTTACTCTTTGTTTTATAATTGTTTCTCTTTCTAAACCAACCGGAAAATCAAAAACAAAATCATCGATTATTTCCTCAATTTTTTTGTTTTGAAATTTAGCAATTAATATCTCACTTTCAAAAGCCAATTTTTCCCAATTTCCATTAAACTCATTCCAAACAATTTCATCAAGTTTGCTTCCATTTCCTAATCCAACGATACCTTGTTTTTTTAATTCGGGGTCAAGTCTTCCGAAATTCCCAACTTTCATATTCAGAGCTGAAGGACTTCGACCAATTATATTTGCATATTTTATTATGGTAGCATTGGTTTTACTACTACTTTTAAATGGTATTTTACAATAAACATTAAAAGCAACAATAGTTTCTTCTTTTGTCCAATTATTACTTTTTGCCATTTTTTAATTCTATTATTTCAAGATTATCAACAGAATAATCACTTAAAATTTCATTCAACAAATCCTTAGTAAAATCAGAATTTCCTAATAAAATTGTTCTAAAAATTTCAATTCTGTCGTCTGGTGTTAGTTCGTTTATTTTTTCTGAATCTCGAAAGAAGTTCATAAAATCTTCCCTTGATATATTTTGATAATTTTTCATTTTATACGGCTTTTTGAGTTAGGGATTGCAGTGGAAATACTTTTTTGAGGAACGAACAAATAGATTGAACCTAAAAGTCTATAAATTTGAATTTATAATTGACGGGTGTTGGAAAAGGTACATTTTCAACTTCAAAAAGTAGCTGATGTAGTGCATCTTCAGCAAATATTGAAACGTTCTCCGCTTCAACTTTGTACTCAACAAACTCTTTTAAAGCTTTTAAAGCATCGTCTTTGTAATGTTTTGAAACTCCATTATGAATGTTATGTAAATAATGAGTCAAAACCGCTTTTTTGTTGTTCGAAGGCTCAACAAGGCGTATCTGAAATCGTTTGCCATCAAATTCATCAATGCTAATTTGCTCTTTTAATTTCATTTCGTTCATTCAAAAGTTAAAGTCGCAAGTTAGTTATTTTTCTTGTCTTTTTGGATTTGAAATTATCTGATTTGAAAGTCGCTAAAAAACTATTTTGATTTTTGTTTCCCAAAAATGTGGCGTTGAACCTTATTTTCATAAAATATTAATGATTAATTATTTAAAAATAAGCTCTATAAATCGGCGTTTTTACGTATTGGTTTGGTAATCTCATTACGTACAAAAACATTGAAGATAATGTAATTAAAGAAAAAGCAGTTTTGTTTTTGTAAAACCTCATCAGATATACATAAAAAAGGCTGTCTCGAATTGTTCGAGACAGCCTTTTTGTTATAAAGCAATGCTTAACGATTTGTATAAGTCGTTGCTCCAGCAGCATATTTTGCGGCAGTAGTTACTAATTTCCCTGAGGCATCTTTGGCTTGTGTTGACAACAAACCACGAGTAATAATAGTATATGCTCTACCTGGCGTAACACCAGTGAAACTTAATGTTTGTGAAGCAGTAATACTGCCCTCTGTTGTTGCCGTTGAGGTACCGTTGAGTTTTACAACAATTGGAACAGTTGCCGAGCCACTTGTATAACTTGGTAATTCAATAGCAATAAACTTATCGCCACCTTCCTTAGGCTTTATTCCCGCAGCAGCACTTGAGCCAAAAATTGTCACTTCTGCATCAGTAGCATTTCCCACAAGGTTTATAACTCTAAAAAACACTTTATTTCCCGAAATTGCTGGAACATTGTCTTGAATAACAATCGGAGAATAGGTTGGAGCTAAACCCGTAGCTATTATAGTATAAAATTTACCAGATTCGAGATTAACATCGCCCGAAATAATTACAGCATTATTAGCTGTTGGTGCTGTTACTGAAACTTTGGCCGCTCCTGCTGATAAATTGGCATAATCTTGTGCAGGAAAAACACCACCGTAGGTTACGATACCTGGGGTAGCTGGAGCAACAGTCAATACACCCGAAACTTTTTTGTCGTTAATAAAAATAGCAACTCCAGGTGCATCTGGTGCCGCATGAATAAACTTAACTTTAGCTCCTTCTGCCGTTACAACATTAGTCAGAAAGCTATTTTCATCACCACAACTACCCAAAAAGATAATTGATAGCAAACTTATTGATAAAATGTATTTCTTCATTTTTAAATATTATTAAACTCTTTTACCCCGAAAGGTAAAAGAGCAATGAGAGACTTATTTTTTAGTAAACCATAACTCGTAAGTATGATAATCATTATTATTCCCACCAATAAGGTCGAGGGAATTACGGTTCCACACATACTCAGAGTTATATCTCGGACGCACACGTTGAGCTGGTTTACCATTATTATCAGCAGATAACTGCGTCGTTACGGGTAAAGTAAAGCCCAAAAAAACATCGCTACTATAATTATAGCGACGCATATCAACCCAAGACTCCAAACTGCCAATACCCCAGAGTGCAATGTATTTTTGGGTCATAATATCACTAATTTTCAAGTTGTTAGCTACATTAACTACCGCTGCACTTGCCAAATAGTCAGTTTGGTCTTTGGTAGCTACACCCACATAATTCATGTGTGCTGTAATACCATTTTTGTACGCTTCTAAGGCCTTCGCTTTATCGCCTTTTATGAATAAAGCCTCGGCTTTGATAAATTGAAGTTCAGAGTAAGTTAAAATAGGAAAATCTACTTTATCTTGGAAAATATATTTTCCTGTTAGGGCAGTTACTCCTGGGACGGTATTCCAAAGCGTTGGGATGCGTGTATTAATATTTGAGGCGTTCGGGTCTCCAAAAGTCGTATTAACGCCACGGTAGGTGCCATCAACTGAAGGCGAAAGTGTAAGTGCTAAACGTGGGTCTTTTGCTTTAAATATTGTTCCATCCATTAATGCAACTATGTATGCACTTTGGCGGAAACTACCCATATTATTACGAGTTGGGCCAAAGAAATTAGCATCGGTCGAGCTTGTTCCTGCGTGCGGAATATTAAAATTATCAGTATTACTTGCCAATGATTTATCTACGTACTCGATAACCTTATCAGGATTATAGCTACTTTTATTGCTCAAATGCTGGGCGTTACGAGCCAAAACCCCATATACAAACTTAATCCATTTGGTGCGGTCGCCTTTGTAAACTAAATCTCCACGAGATAAAGAAGCTGTCGAAACAATTCCATCAGTACGAGCTAAGTCAGTAAGAGCAGCATTAGAAACCTTTACTACTTCTGCATAAACTGCTTCTTGGGTATCATAGTCGAATACATAACGATTTGGCTCAAACATTTCTTTCAAAATCATTTCACCGTGATAATCGGTAGTTGACTGCCAGCTCCATGCTTGAATGGCTTTGGCTACGCCAGAATAATCCCATTTACCTTTTTCTTCGCCGTCTTTGATTTGCAACATCAAATTTTGTCCTAAAGCATAATAGTGTTGTCTCCATTTTTCGCCTGCAGCATCACTTCCTGCTACATATCCGTGTCTGTCCCAAGCGTTCCCAGCAGCCGAAGCGTGCCAGTTTTGAATATATTGACCAATATATCGAGAATCATAAGCTTCACCACGCACCATACTTTGAAGTAAGGCAGGCAAAAGTACATGCCCTTCTGCAACTTGTGGGTTACTTGGGTCTTGATTTATGTCGAGGTATTTTTCGCAACTACCTAAGCAAAGGCTTAGAAAAAGTAGAGCGAGTATTTTTATTTTTTTCATTTTGTTTAAAACTTAAATTGTTCGGATAAACCAATATTAAAACCCTGCTTTTATACCAAACGTAAGATTACGTGGCATTGCCAAAGTACCGTAGTCGAAACCACTTGCACCAGCACCGCCCGATGTGGCGGTTGTACCGTTTACGTTCGGGTCTGCACCTGTGTAGTTGGTCAACAAAAAGAGGTCAGTTCCAGTTACGAATAAACCAGCTGAACGGAAAACCTTCAAAGGCTTTAAGATTCTTTCAGGGAATGTATATGATAAAGTAACATCTCTCATTCTCAACCAATTGATGTCTTTTTCAACAAATTCAGACTCTGGGAGAGATGTAAAGAAATCCGAACGGTATAAAGGTGAAACTTGAATCGTATTTGAAGTAGGAGTCTCAGAGTTTTCAAGACCATCTCTTAGTACGCCTTTAAATACAACTGGAGTTTCACGGTCTAAGAATTTATTGCTTAAACCATTTCTAAACATATAGAAAGCATTACCATTAAATACATCGCCACCTTTACGAATATCAAGTAAGAACGATAAACTGAGATTTTTGTATCTAAATTTATTGGTCAAGCCGATCGTAAAATCTGGTGTTCTATCTCCAATTGGCAAGAAGTTCGCATTGATAATTGGTAAACCAGACGTTGGATTTATCAAAATATCACCTTTTGGATTTCTCAAATAGCTATATCCGCCGATTGCCATTGCACTTCCTGAACCTCTTTGGTTATAATCAAGATTCATATTACGAAAATAATTTCCTAAATCTCCAACAAAAGCACTTGCACGAGCATTACCAAACAACCATGTATCTGAATTGTAGTATTCAGGAACACCGGCAGGGAGGTTTTTTACATCGGTTTTGAGTTTTGTAAAATTGAGTTGAATATCCCAATTAAAATCAGTTTTCTTGATTGGGTTTGCACGAAGTTCTACCTCCATACCTTTATTATAAAAATCGCCACCATTCAATAAACCAAAAATAAAGCCTGTTCCGTAGCTCAAACGTTGCGTAACGATTTGTGCAAAACGGTTTTGTTGGTAATAAGAAGCATTAATTCCAAAACGGTTCTGAACAAATGCCAATTCTGCTCCAACTTCAAAGCTTTTACCTTTTTCGGGCGTAAGATTTTCATTTCCACCATAGAAACCATAAGCAAAACCTCCACCGGTAGTCGTTTGAGGAGTAAGGCTCGATAATACTTTGTATGGCGGTGCATCTTTTCCAACTTCGGCGTATGATGCTCTAATTTTACCAGAAGTAAGCCACTGAATATCTTTAAATGCAGGAAGTTGAGTAAATTCAAATGCCGTATTTATTGAAGGATAAAAATATTTATTATTTGCTTTTGGTAGGGTAGAAGACCAGTCATTTCTTCCTGTAAGGGTTACGCTTAATAAATTATTATAACTCCACATCATTTGAGCAAATACACCCATTCGGCGTTGTTGAATAAGTGTCAATTTCCCGCGTTGCGTAGTTGGGTCAGTATTGTTTATACTATTGAAGTCAGAAATATACAATTTCTCACCATAGGAAGCATTTACCTCGTATCTGCTATCATATACGTCACCACCGACTTGGGTTGAAAATCTGAATTTGCCAAATTGCTTATTTACCGAAGCAATTAAGTTGCTCGTAATCAATTGACCATTTTCTACATAATTATCAATCGCACCTCGGCGACCAATACCTAAGTTAGATTCTGGATTTATAAAGAAATTACCCAAGGTCGAATAAAATTCTGGGCCGAAGCGTCCTGTAAATTTCAACCAAGACGTAGGCTTATAATTTAATTCAAAACGACCAATCGTACGAGTAGAGCGGTCTTGATTTTTGTTTCGATTTAAATTAAACAAAGGGTTGTCAAGCTCGCCTGAGTCGGAAATTAAACGACGGCGTGTTCCATCTGGGTTTTGCCAATTTGTTATATCGTCATTGGCAGGCCACGCCAATAAACCAATATAAAAACCACCATCACTCCGGATAGGCTTCACATTGAGCGACTTTAAGAACTGAATTGAAGTAGAAATATCTAATTTTGAACTAATATCAGCATCTCCTTTCAACATAATTGATAAACGCTCATATTTGGTTGTTGGTACAATACCCCCTTGATTTGTATAAGTTGTAGAGAAACGATATCTAACAGCATCAGTACCGCCTTGTACGCCTAAATTATGTGTCTGAGTCTTACCTGTTTGGTAGAAATTGTCCAAGTTATTATAAATGGTGGATTCCGTTCCATATTTTGGTCCAAAAAATGATAAAGCTGTAGCCGAAGGTGAACCATTGAAACCACGGCCATATACTTGCTGAGTTTCTAGTGTACGGTACACTTGCGAGAAACCAAATGAGTTATTATAATCAACTTTTGGGCGACCTTTTTTTGCTTTTTTTGTTGTAATTAAGATTGCACCTGAAGCACCGTCTTGTCCATAAAGAGCTGCAGCCTCTGGCCCTCTCAAAACCGTAATAGTTTCGATGTCTTGTGGGTTGATTTCCCCTGCACGGTTCATATAGTCATTTCCACGATTAGGACCATCACTAACTAAAGCTCCTTGCCCGAAAGTGCGGTTGTCGAGTGGTAAACCATCAACTACAAAAAGAGGGCTATTGCTTCCACCGATAGATGTAACACCACGCAACTGAATTTGTACCGAAGCACCAGGTTGCCCACTCGTTGAGGTCATGCTTAAACCTGCCGCACGCCCTTGCAAGGCCGTCATAAAATTTGAACGTTGAGTTTCGGCAACATCTTCGCCTTTTACCTCTTGAATTGAGTAGCCAAGTGTGCGTCGGTCTTGTTTAATACCTTGAGCTGTAGTAACCACTTCTTCAAGCATCGCAGCAGAAGAAGCTAAAACCAAGTCGATTGTTGTTTGATTACCAACTTTTACGCTTTGCGTTTCAAAGCCGAGAAAGCTAAATATCAAAGAAGCATTTTGTGGAACACTGATTTTATACTTACCGTTTCCGTCGGTAGATGTACCTTTACTTGTACCTTTGACCGAAATACTGACTCCTGGCATTGCTGAACCATCTTCTGAAGACGTAACTGTTCCGCTAATTGATTTTTCTTGGGCTAAGGTTTGCTGATATAAAAAAACAGAAAAAACTACGACCCAACATCGTAATATTTGATTCATAAAGAATATAAAAAAAGGTTTGTTGATAAGTAAACTATCGCAAGTTAATAAAAAGTAAATAAGTTTATAAAGTCTTTATAAAGGTTTTGTAAAAGTATTGTTAGGAGAATCATGGTAGTTTTAGATAATTACTCAATTTATTAACATATAATTTGTGAAAAATGCGATTCTTGGCATAATTTTTATCAAAGTATTTATAGAAGTTCAAAATCAATTTCATAACTTTGCACTCCGAAAAAGTTTATAGTTATATAAAAAGATTGTTTTCTGAAAATAAAACTTGATTATCAGTTAGTTAATCAAGCAAATCCGATAAATTAAAGCGGTAGTCGCACTATCAAACAATGGCAAAAAAAGAAAAATCAGGTCTTGACATTATCGAAAGTCCAGAAGCTTTACAACAAGAATTCAATAAAGCAGAAGGATTCTTGAAAAACAACCAAAAATTATTGACTATCATTGGTGGTGGTATTTTGGCGGTTGTATTAGGAGTAGTTGGATATAACTACTATACAAATTCTCAAGACGAAGAGGCACAAGTCGCTATGTTTAATGCAGTTTACGCTTTTGAAGCCGATTCATTGAAGCAAGCTCTAAACGGAACAGGCGGAAACGAAGGTTTAATAGCAATCGCTGATAATTACGGAGCATCAAAAGCTGGAAATTTAGCAAAATTCTATTCAGGAGTTGCTTTGGTAAAGCAAGGAAAATACGATGAAGGGATTGAGCAATTGAAAAGTTTCAGCTCAAACGACTTACTCGTGCAAGCAAGAGCTTATGTGTTAATTGGTGATGCTTACATGGAAAAGAAAAACGTGGAAGATGCTATTGTTTATTATAAAAAAGCGTCTGACTACCAACCAAACAAAACTTTCACACCAATGTATTTGATGAAACTCGCGACTGCTTATGAAGCCGTCAAAAATAATAAAGAAGCAGTAGGTGTTTACAGTGAGATTATCGAAAAATACCCAGAATCAATAGAGATTGGTAACGCCAAGAAATATAAATCCAAACTCGAAGGCACAGTCGGCGAGTAAGAACTTGGTTATGCAATAAAAATATAATCAAAGGGATAAGCCGAAGTAGGTTTATCCCTTTTTTTAATTTATTCCTAAAAAATATGTCGTCAGCTAATAAAAATTTGAGTGAGTTCAATACCGGAGGTTTACCAGATGTAAGTCAAAAACATTTTGCAATCATCGTTGCCGAATGGAACGAAGAAGTAACCGAGGCTCTTTTTGAAGGTGCGTACAAAACGCTCATAGAAAATGGCGTAAAAGCTGAAAATATTGTAAGAGCCAATGTACCAGGCAGTTATGAATTAAGTTTTGGTTCGCAGGTTTTCGCTCAAAAGGCTGACATTGATGCAGTCATTGCTATCGGTTGTGTAATTCAAGGCGAAACAAAGCACAATGATTATATAAATCATGCAGTAGCACAAGGATTGACCAATGTTTCGTTGAAATATAATAAGCCGGTAATATTTGGAGTTTTAACTCCAAACAATCAACAACAGGCTCTCGACCGTGCAGGTGGAATACATGGAAATAAAGGCGATGAAGCAGCAATTACCGCCATAAAAATGTTAGGATTAGTCTAAGAAGATGCAAAAATCAAGACCAAACATATCGAAGACAGCTTTTTGGGATGTCAATTTTGACGAAATTGACTTCGATAAGAATTATGTCTTTGTTGTGGATAAAGTTTTTAATTATGGAAAATTCAACGACCAATTAGAGTTAATTCGTTTTTATGGGGTTGAAAATATTAAAAAAATGATGGTTCAAGTCTTGATATACAAATTACTGATAATCAACAAGCTAAATAACACACTCATTCAAAAACATTCATTCAAAATTAAATTTAAAAAATGCAAGTTTGGAAATTTGGCGGGACTTCAGTTGGCAAGCCCGAGCGTATGCACTCAATCCGTAATCTGATTACTGAAGATTCAGGTCGTAAAATTGTGGTTTTATCGGCACTTTCGGGCACAACAAACTCACTTATTTCTATTGGCGAGTCGCTCAAAGCCAATAATGATGTCGAAGCAATAGAAAAAATTGACATGCTTTATGCTCATTATGAGTCTTTTATCAAAGAATTATACAAAACCGACGAAGGATATACTAAAGGCAAAACAATCATCGACAATGAATTTAATTTCATTCGTTCGTTAGTAAATATTAAGCCTTTCACACTCAAACAAGAAAAAGAAATTGTTGCAGAAGGAGAATTACTTTCTACCCAAATGTTTGAGGCGTATTTGCAAGAAGAAGGTGTTGGTTCTGCTCTTTTACCAGCTCTCGATTTCATGCTCATTGATGCTGATAATGAGCCGGTATTGAATTTTACTGAAGAAAAACTCACAGCGATGCTTTCGCAATTGGAAGACAAGCAAATTTTCATCACACAAGGTTTTATTTGTCGTAATCCTCGCGGCGAAGTTGATAACTTGAAGCGTGGTGGTTCTGATTATACAGCTTCACTAGTCGGTGGTGCAATTCGTGCCGAAGAAATCCAGATATGGACAGACATCGACGGAATGCACAACAATGACCCCAGAATAGTGAAGCGTACATTCCCTGTGCGTGAACTGACTTTTGAAGAAGCCGCTGAACTGGCGTATTTTGGTGCAAAAATTCTTCATCCGAGTACCATCACACCTGCAAAAATGCGAGGCGTACCTGTTCGTTTGAAAAATACTATGGAGCCAAACGCCTACGGAACGCTCATTGCTGATAAATCAACCGATTCTGAAATCAAGGCGATTGCTGCCAAAGATGGGATCACGGCTATCTATATTCACTCAACTCGTATGCTCAATGCCTATGGATTTATGAGAAAGGTATTTGAGGTTTTTGAAAACTTCAAAACACCAGTTGATATGATAACCACTTCGGAAGTTTCAATAGCAGTAACGATTGATAATGCCGAAAATTTAGATAAAATCACGTCAGTATTAGGTCAGTTCGCCGAATTAGAAGAACATGACTGCAATCAATCAATTATTTGTATTGTGGGCAATTTCATGGCCGATAAAGCAGGAATAGCCCTAAAAGTAATGGAAGCTATGCGAAATATTCCAATCCGAATGATTGCCTATGGAGCATCAGAGCATAATATCTCTCTTTTAGTTGATACAAAACATAAAAACGAAGCATTAAATGCCTTGAACGAAGGATTGTTTAAGTTTGACTAAAATTTTATAAGCCCGTAATTACATCATATGCTACAACTCAATTATATAAAAGAAAACAAACAAGCTACTATTGACAGCTTGAAGCGTAAGTATTTCAAGAATGCCGAAGAAACGATTGAAACGGTTTTAGGTATCGACCAAAAACGTCGTGAAACACAAGCCGAATTAGATTCAACTTTGGCAAGAGCCAATGTCCTGGCCAAAGAAATTGGCGGCTTGATGAAAGCAGGCAAAAAAGAAGAAGCCGAAGCTGCAAAAGCTGAAACTGCCGAATTGAAAGTAAAATCAAAAGCCTTGGAAGAAGATTTAAAAGTCTCAGAAACAGAGCTTTTTGATATTATGGTGACAATTCCAAACCTTCCGCATGCAAGTGTTCCCGAAGGACGTACACCCGAAGAAAACGTAAACATTTTTGAATTTGGCACGATTCCAACTTTACATGAGGCAGCTCTGCCTCATTGGGAGTTAATCAAGCAATATGATATAATTGATTTTGATTTAGGAAACAAAATTACTGGTGCGGGTTTTCCTGTTTATAAAGGAAAAGGTGCAAGAATTCAGCGTGCAATGATTAATTTCTTCCTGAATGAAGCATTGGCCGCTGGTTATATGGAAATTCAACCGCCGATTTTAATTAATAAAGAATCGGGTTACGGAACAGGTCAATTGCCTGATAAAGAAGGTCAAATGTATCATTCGACAGTTGATGATTTATTTTTGATTCCTACAGCTGAAGTGCCAGTAACAAATATTTACCGTGACGTAATTTTAACGGACAACGATTTGCCTATAAAAAATGCGGCTTATACACCTTGTTTCCGTCGTGAAGCAGGAAGTTGGGGAGCTCACGTGCGTGGATTGAATCGTCTTCACCAATTTGACAAAATCGAAATCGTGCAGATTCGTAAACCAGAAGAATCTTATCAAGCACTCGACGAAATGGTTGAACATGTAAAATCATTGCTAGAAAAACTAGAACTTCCTTACCGAATTCTTCGCCTTTGTGGAGGAGATATGGGCTTTACATCGGCACTCACCTATGATTTTGAGGTTTACTCTGCTGCTCAAAAACGTTGGTTAGAGGTTAGTTCTGTTTCAAACTTTGAGTCATACCAAGCCAATCGTTTGAAACTTCGCTATAAAGTAGATGGGAAAACGCAGCTTTTGCACACGCTCAATGGCTCTGCACTTGCTTTGCCTCGTATTTTGGCTTCAATTTTAGAAAACTTCCAAACGACAGAGGGCATCAAAATACCAAAAGTATTAGTGCCATATTGTGGTTTTGAAATGATATAAGTACCCAACTGGCCATAAATCGAGAGTAAGACAATTGGCTTTTAATAAATTAAATTTAAGTTTTAAAGTGAATAATTTAATTTTTTGATAAAAATAGAAAAAGGAACACTTATAAATTTTAAGTGTTCCTTTTTCTATATTAAAACAATGAGACTTAAAACTCCCAAATCAAGCCTAATCCAGGTGTCACATTAGCTGATGCATCTGCAATTATGAATGGAATTCCGTTTGAGCCATTCGGGTTTAGTACTTTTCCATCAGTTGTTTTGAAGCTTGAGTTGTCGGTAGTACGTTCAAAAGTATAACTTGGGAACGAAGGATTTTTTGTTAAAAAAGCATTCTGAATATCAAAGTAAAAATCAAAACTTTGCTTACGGAAGTTGATTTTCTTATCAATTCTGAAATCAAATTGACTAAAATTCTTTAGGCGTAGATTATTGAGTCTTGAATAATCAAGAATACCGACGCCCAAAGTTGCGTAATTCTTTTGTGAAGCTTCCAAATTGAAAGGTGTATATGGAGCTCCTCCATAAAAACGATATTTTCCTCCCAATTCCCAGCCTTTTTTAAATTTACGGCCAACTTGTAAAGCCACTAAGTGACGACTATCCCAGGCAGATGGCACAAATACGCCATTTTTTCCCGAAAACTGACTCCAGAACATAGTATAAGAGAAAACCGCAAACAAATTCTTTTGTAGTTTTTGTTGGGCAAAAAACTCAATACCATACGCTTTTCCTTTTCCGATACTTTCTATCTTCTCGTTTCCGATTGCACCGTATTCGCCGCCTTGATTGGCCAACGAAATACCATCACGAGCCGAAACAGCGTAATTATTATATATTTTGTAGAAACCCTCTAATGTAAAACGTGTCGATGGGCGAGGAATAAACTCCAAACCACTCACAAAATGGTCGCTTTGTAAATACTTATTATCTTTGTTGACGAGCGTTCCAGCGTTATCTCTAAAACCTAAAACCGTATAAATCGGTAATTTGAAATACCGTCCCACTGAAGCATTTACTCGCCATCTATTCGCAAAGTTATAACTTGCGGCTGCTCTCGGACTCAATGTTTTGAGCGGATTCATGCCTTCATTCGTAAAACTATTCATGTCGGTTCTAATTCCTGCTGAGAAATTGAGTTTTTCATCCAAAAACTTGCGAGATGCTTGTGCAAATGCCCCAATTTTAAAGAAATCAATGGCTGTATTGAATTTGAAAGCCACTTCTGGCTGAATAATATTGTCTTTATCATCAAGTAATTGTTTTCTTAAACGATTATAAGAATCAGCGTTATATTTCACGAATTGACTACTTACTCCGTACGAATACTCCCATTTATCGCTAAATTTATTCACATCTATTCTCAGTTTGTTTTCAATTTCTTGCGATTTTGTATTGAGCGTAATCAAGCCTTTCGAGTCTTTCTTACCATCTTCATACTTTTCGAGGGCATTATCGTACATATTTCTACTCAACGACACATTCATATAACCATTTTCGAGCAAACGTTTTAATGTAAACCCGGTCGTATAATTCCATTGATTAATGTACGGTACTGAGCGTAAAATATATTCTTTAGTAGCATCTGATTTTTTAGGTACACCAAAGTAAAATTTATCAATCGCACCTAATCCGATAGCAGTAAGTGTAGTTTTCGCATTGATTTTATGGGTAATTTTATACTGAAAATCCCAATAATTTGGTCGAATCGGCAAATCAATCAACTGAAATAAATATTGCAAATAGGAGCGACGTGCCGAAACCAAATAGGTTGTTTTGGGTGAAATTGGTCCTTCAAAAGTGGCAGCGGCTTCGGTCGAACTTACACGAAAATTGCCTTGAAAATTATCTTTATTGCCATCTCGCTGCTTAAATTGTAGCACCGATGACAAAGCATTATCATATTTAGCATTAAAACTACTCGAAGAAAGCGTGGCATCCTCAATGAATGAAACATTCAGAATTCCCGTTGGTCCGCCTGCACTTCCTTGGGTTGAAAAGTGATTAATTACTGGTACTTCGATGCCATCAAGATAATATATATTTTCGTTTGGTGCTCCACCACGAATAATGATGTCATTTCTGAAAGCACCACCGCCACTGGTGCCGCCAACACCAGGTAAAACTTGAATTACTTGAGAAATATCGAAGTTTCCACCCGGATTATTCTTTATTTCTTCGGTCGAAAGCTTTTGAATCGAATTTGGTGTTTCTGATGTAGCCACAGAAACTGAGCGATTTACCACTACTTGTACCTCATTAAGTTGCTTAGAATCCTCCTCCATTACAAAGTTGATGATATTGGCGTTTCCCGAAGAAACCACAATATTAAACTTCGAGACATCTTTGTAGCCTACGTATGTGGCTTTTAGATTATAGCTACCTGTTGAAATGCCAGCGATTTTGAAATTCCCTTCCACGTCACTCTGAGTACCCTTTTGCGTTCCTTCGACTTGAATTGTTACGCCAATAAGGGGTTCTTGGGTACGGCGGTCTTTGATTGTTCCTTGAATCTCGCCTGTGTTCTGTGCGTAAGCCGCATTTAATGTAAGGCTCAAGAAAGCGAAAAAATAAATTATTTTGTACATAAAAAAATGATAGTTTGATTGTGTGCCGAGTATAATTCAAAATGCCCGACAACTTTTTTGATTTATATGTGTTTAAATCTAAACAAATTCACCAAATATATGTTTTGTTTTTGTACTAAAATTTTTTAAATTGGTATAAAAAAACACTTTTTTGTGAGCTAAAAATTTAAACTAAAAATGGATTATAGCATTTTACAGAAATTAGTTGGTGATTTAGAAAGTTTTGAAGCTGAACAGAATTCTACGAATATTTCAATGGAAGATTTTGTGGGATTCCTAAATAAAAAATATTTGCAGAGAATATTGACTCCGCATTTTGTTGAAGCACCTGCTAAAAATGATGAAAATACTATTGGGCAATTAGTAGCTTTTATGTACCGATATGCCAAGGGGTATATCAAAAAGGCTTTAGAAGAATCTACAATATTGACTTTAGATGATTTTGGCTATTTAGCGGCCGTTTGGCAGTATGGAAATTTAACCAAAACGCAAGTCATTGAAAAGAATATTCATGAGAAAAACACGGGTATGGAAATTATCAAAAGGTTGATAAATCATCAATTACTCGAACAGTATGATGACGAGCAGGATAAAAGGAGCAAACGCCTAAAAATTACACCGCTCGGGCAAGCAGAGTTTTTTAAATCTTTTGATGGAATGCAAAAAGTAAGCAAGATTATTTCTGGAAAATTGAGTGATGTTGAGAGACTGCAACTTTTTTATTTACTCAACAAACTAAATGATTTCCACAATCGGATTTTCTTGAACGAAAAAGAAACAAGTGTTGATAAACTTTTAGAAAAATATTTTTAAAATAATCTCCGTTGTCATTTTTATTAATTAATGAGTAAAAATTATCTTACGGTTTCCATCATGGCGAGCAATTGGTCTAATTCATATTCTAATACACGACCATTTTGTTTAAGTTTTTTAATATCCTGCAATTCTACACCATTACGCACATAAGTTGGCGTTGTGTTTAAAGCAGGATTACGATATCCTTCACGCATAAATCGCTGTATCATTGCCTTAATTTGCTCAGTTGTGTCTTTCTGCTCAACTTTAGGCTCATTAATTTCGGCATAGGTTGAAGTTTCTTCAACCGGGTTTTGCGTATTGCCTGTATTTATACTTGATGCTCCAACCGAAGCAGTTGGTTGTGGCAAAGATGCCTTAACAGTAGCAGCTATAACAATTGGTTTTATGTTTTCTACAACTGGTTCAATCAGGTCGAAACCTGCTGCTACAATTGTTACACGCACTTTCTTGCCTAAATTACTATCAGTAGCAAAACCGTGTTTGAATAAGCTTGCTTTGCTTTGAATCTGACTTTCAACAAATTTTGTTACTAAAGTTTGGTCAGAAAGTTTGATTTTGTGCTCGGGACTATAAGCAATACTTAATAAAATCCTTTGGGCTCCGCTAATATCGTTGCTTTCAAGCAATGGCGAAGATAAAGCTAGTTTGATGGCTTCTTCAACTCTTTTTTCGCCTTCGGCTTCAGCTGTTCCCATCACGGCTTGTCCGGCACCGCCTAAAACCTTCTTTACATCGGCAAAGTCAAGATTGATGATACCAGTACGAGTAATTAGCTCCGCAATACTTTTTACACCATTGGCCAATACATCATCGGCTTTCGCATAAGCCTCTTCGATGTCCATATCGCCATATTGTTCTTCCAAACGCTCATTCTTGATAATAAGAACTGTATCACAGTTTTTCTTTAATTCTTCTATACCGATTCTTGCTTGTACTATCTTATCACCACCTTCAAACGGGAATGGGTCTGTTACGACCGCAATTGTCAAAAGGTTCATTTCTTTAGCGATTTTTGCAATGACCGGTGCAGCACCAGTACCCGTTCCACCACCCATACCAGCTGTAATGAAAACCATTTCAGTTGGCTCTTTGAGTAATTCGCGGATTGATTTTTCGCTTTCTTCGGCTGCTTTTTTACCCATTGTTGGCTCAGTGCCAGCTCCTAAACCTTTGGTAAGCTCAACCCCAATTTGTAGTCGTTTTATTTCTGGAGAGGCAGATTCGAGGGCTTGTTGGTCAGTATTACAGATAACTAGACCAATATCATTAACGCCCATATTGTGCATGTGCTTAACAGCATTACAGCCTGCACCACCTACACCAATTACTTTAATTATGTTTCTGAATTTGTTCTTTGGGACAAGTTCATAATCTGGTTCTTCTGACATAGTGATAAACTTTTATAGATTAGGAAAACCGTTTTTTTTACTTAAAATCTTGATAAAAACGAATTTTTATCAAAAAATTACAAATAATTTCAAATATAATAAATATATCTGAAATATTATAAGTAGCCATTATCGTCGCCAAAATCTGATTTGGGAGCCTGCACTTGACGTTTAAGCCAATTGAGAATACCTCCGCCCTGTTGAGGATCTTCTTGTGGAGTTGGTGGATCAACTTCTTTATGACGACCAACATTACGCGTTTCAAATCCGTTGCTTGGGTTGGTCGGCAATTGGCTTTGTGGAATTTCTCCCCAAATTACCTCTTGTGGTACTCGCTCATCTAATGGCAAGAATCCTGATAAAACCAAGCCAACAACAGTTGCATATTTTGGGTCAATAATTTTACTTAAAGAGCTTTCTCCGATATTCCGAACGTTGTTTCCAACCCTAATATTCATGCCGTTGGTAACTTGGTCGAAAACTTCTTTGATCATTCTAATATTGGCAGTTCCTCCCGTAAGCACAACGCCATTAATGAGTTGTCCTTCGTATCCAGAATGCATAATTTCGGCCATTACCATTGCTGCAATTTCTTTTAGACGCTCTTCGATGATAATACTTACGTTTTTTGCTACGATTTCTTTATCAGGTAAGCCTTCAACTCCAGGGATTTTGATAATATCATTTTTACCTACTTCATCAGGTGGAACATCCCCCATGATGAGTTTGAGTTTTTCAGCGTGGTCGGGTAAAATTTGGAATGCTTTTACAAGGTCATTTGTGATACTTTTTCCTGCAAAAGGAATTACCGAAATATGTCGTAAACCACTTTCGTGAAAAATTGCTACCTCAGTTGTATCACCACCTACGTTTACCACGGCAACGCCTAATTTTTTGTCTATTTCGATTAAAACCGACATTGCATCGGCCAAAGGAGAGAATAAAGTATGAACTATCTTTAATGGTATAAAACGCTTATTATCTTGAATCTTTACGCCAACGCTCTCAATGGTTTGTTGGAGTGCAATATGTGGGTCGTTTGGTGTTGAAATCAAGAAGAAGTTTCCACCGAGTGTTACACCGAAACGCCCGATTGGGTTTTCGGGTACTAATGCACGGTCAATGATAAATTCCTGAGGGAAAGTGTGAATAATAAGGTTTCCAGCAGTAGGACGAAACGATTTGCGAATATCAACTGCCAATTTTTCGATTTCTTCTTTTCGAATAGTTGTGCGGCTATCGTTACGAGTTAAGAAGTTTTGGTGGCTTCTTCCTTCAACATACTCGCCCGAAATATTCACGATTACATTTTGGATATTTATGTCGGCTTTGTCAGATAATTTAGTAAGTATACGGTCAATATCTCGAGCGGTAAACTCTAAGTTTACAACAGTTCCATTCGATACACGCCCCTTTTGGGTAGGTTCTTCAACCATATCAAGAATTTTTACTTTCCCGATAGAGTCCATTATCCCTGCCACTGCACAAATTTTTGTGCTACCGATATCAATACCTACAATTACACCTTTATTCATTCTTGTATTATTTATAAGGCTTTTAGTCCGAAAGAAATGGCTAAAAGTCACAGCTTTTATCTACAAACAATTTGCCCGTCGTATTTTACACTCACTGATGTAAAACCATCCCAGCCTTTAACGGGTAGGATTTGATTATAAAAAATTTTCAATCTATTTAATCTGTTTTCAATATTTGTAGGTTCGCCAAACTCAATAATATGGTTGCCAACCAACGGAACGACGTCAATATCTCCGTTTGCGTCAATGTCAAGCTGAGTAAATTGAGCCTTCAAAAAGGAATCATCGTTAATAAAACGTATAAATTGTAGATTCTTTTCCTGACGCTTAGTTTTTAAATTTGACATATTTCGGAAATATACGCCCGAAAGTAATAAAATTCTTGCGGAATATTGGTTGGAGAGTGGAAAAAAACTTCCGTCGGCATCTACATATACATCATCACGACCATCAGACATCAGAATTCGAGCAATTGGAATGTGTTGTTCGATGTCAACATTGAGTGTACCATCTATTCCACGAAATACCTGACAGCTTTTAATTTGTCGGTTACGCAACACTCGTTGCTCAATTTCTTGCAGGTCGATTTTCTCAAAAAGCTTACCTATGAGTTGGTCGCTGCCAAATTTTGTAACAAGTGATTCGATGTCTTGTTTATTGATAAAAAATTGTTTGTCGGCATTTTTGAAGCTAATTTGAATTTTCTTACAACGTTTTGAAGAAAAACTATCAGTCGAAAAGGTAATCAAAACAACAATAGCACAGACGGCTATTACTCCCAATAGCACTTTGCCAATTTTTCCAAAGTTGATATTACGAAACATTTTTATAGGTATTAGGAAAATTTATTACTTTTTATTGTGGAAATTGGTTACTGGTAAACTGGTTACTGGGAAAATAACCTTTAGCATAAACTAATAACCAGTAACAACTAACTAATCTCCAATTCACAATTGCTTCAAAAATTCATTTTGATTGTCCATTGTTTTGAATTCATCCGAAAATTTAGGTTCTAAATCGCTTTTACAAAGACTTTTTAGGCGTTCAATGTCTTGATTCCAACGATAACCATCAAAGTAAGCTAAACCTTTGTGATCTCTTATTTTATACAAGGCCGATGATTTGTAGGCAGTTCCGAGATAAACGTACTTTAGGCAGTTTTCCTTTCCCCACTTAATCACTCGCCACATGAGCCATTTTCCGAGTGAATGGTTTCGCATATAGTCAGTATCAAAAAAAGCAAACCAGTAATGAAGCATTTCGCCTTCAATAACAGCATACACAAAACCTATTAGTTTGCCGTTGATACTAAATCTGAAAATGTGAGTACCCGTTTCTCTCGATAAAATATATTGCCAACGCTCCATGCTCATATTATCCTCGCCGATGCGTTGCGAAATGTATTCTTGACTAAGACCTACGAAATCAGCCGCATTTAACTCGAAATCTTCTTTTCGAATTACTTCTAACTGAATATTAAGCGGCTCAACTAAACGATTTACACGACGATTTTCTGAGGTATCTTCAAATCTATCGAGTTCAACTCTTAAACTACGGGCTAAGTAAAAAGTATCTCCTTCAATGTTCAAATTTCCAGTATAAGGCAGAAAACCTTTTTCGTATATTTGAGATAATTCGCTTTGTGATTCTTTCAAGCAATAAATTGCATAATCGAATGTATAAGTCGAATAATCTACTTTGTTTTCAGAAAAAAATATCTTCATGCCTTATTTATTAATAATTTTCAAAACCTCAGCGGAGATTTCCTTACCCGCATTTGGTTTCGCCAGTGTGCTAATGTTTTGACTCAATTGATACATTTCAGTTTTATCATGGGCCAATTTTATTGCAATATCAACTAAAATATCTCCCGCTTCACTGTCTTTTACCAACCAAGCTGCTTTTTCATGTACTAAACTCATGGCGTTTTGAGTTTGATGGTCTTCGGCTGCGGTTGGCAGAGGTACTAAAATCGAAGGTTTTTCGGCCAAACAAAGCTCAGAAACTGATAATGCTCCTGCACGAGAGACAACCAAATCGGCAGCGGCATAAGCCAAATCCATTTCATAAATAAAATCAGAAACAAATACTCGCCGCGTTTGTAGAGACTCAACTGCTTGTTTGGCCTTAGCAATGAATAACTTGCCAGTTTGCCAAATAACCTGCAAATCATTTGAGATTAAATCATTCAAACCTGCGAAAATAGCCTCATTAATAGTTCTCGCTCCTTGGCTTCCACCGATTACCAAAAGTATTTTGCGTTCGGGATCAAGTCCGAAATGCTTGAATGCTTGTGCTCTTTTCGAGGCTGTTTCCAAAATATCTTTTCTTACTGGATTACCTGTCATTACTAGTTTTTCTTTCGGGAAAAACTGCTCCATATTTGGGTAAGCCACGCAGATTCTTTGAGCTTTTTTAGCTAAAAACTTATTTGTAACGCCTGCATAAGAGTTTTGCTCTTGTATAAGCGTTGGAACGCCCAAAAAATTAGCCATTATGAGTGTTGGCCCACTGGCATAGCCACCAACACCAATCGCAATGTCTGGTTTAAAGTCTTTAATGATTTGGTAGGTTTTCCAAAGACTTTTTATCAGCTTAAACGGTAAGCCCAAATTGGCCAAAACATTGGAACGATTGATACCCGCAATCGGTAAACCAATGATTTTGTAGCCTGCTTTTGGCACTTTTTCCATTTCCATTTTGCCTTCGGCCCCAACAAAAAGAATTTCGTTGGAAGAATCAATGGCTTTTAGCTCGTTTGCAATTGCAACTGCGGGATAAATGTGGCCGCCAGTACCTCCACCGCTGATAATAATTTTTTTCATAAGCCCTTCACCCCTAAAGGGGAACTTTTATATTCTATTTTATTTACAAGTGGCTTAACTTTCAGAAACTAAAACTCAATTTTAATCATTTAGTGACTTTTCGTCATATTCTTCTTTGCTTACGCTCAGAACAATACCAATAGCCACGGCAGTAAATAAAATAGATGTTCCACCCATACTCATCAATGGTAGCGTTTGACCGGTAACTGGCCCTAAACCAACATTTATAAACATATGAATGAATGCCTGAAATACAATACTAAAAGTAAGCCCAACGCACAAAAGCCCTCCAAATGCTCGTTGAGTATTGCTGACGTTTTTTAGACCACGATATAAAAGCCAAAGATACAAACCCATTACGAAAATAGCACCCAACATCCCGTATTCTTCTACTATAATCGCATAGATATAGTCAGAAAAAGCTTCTGGCAAATAGTTTCGTTGGAAACTATTGCCTGGTCCGATACCAATTGCTCCACCACGAGCAATTGCAATCATGGCTTGTTCTTTCTGAAAATTATCATCACGGGTAGGATTCCCAATTTCCTTATCTCTATTTATATCAATTTTTGCAAAAGCCTCTATACGCTCGAGTACAACTTGCCCACGCCCAAATTCGACGCCTTTGGAGTACATATAAATACTTATACTCATCACGATAAATAATGCCCCAATTACTGAAAAAGCCATTCGGAGTAAATATCTACTTGGTACTCGACCCATAAACATAATCAAGAAACAAGTTACACCTAAAATAATAGCTGTCGAGAAATTAGTAATGGCAAGCAATCCGCATAATAGGCCACACCAGAATATTAAGCCAGTGAGAGTTTTTTGAGTATATTCCACATTTTGTCGGCGTGCCAACATGGCAGCAAGATTGGTGATAAGCACTAAGCGTACAAAGTCAGAAGATTGAAATGAAATGCCGAAGAGGCTAATCCAACGTTTTGTACCACCAACTGTTGTTCCGAATAAATAGGTATAAAGTAACAAAAAAGGGGTAATCCAAAGAAGTAACTTTGATATGCCAGCATATTTGGTATAATCAATTCGGTGTATCACCCAAATAACAAATAAGCCAAGTAATAAGTGAGCTGTGTGAGTAAGGAGGTAGCTTTCGGTATTTCCACCAGCTTTTTTATAAGCAAGAGCAGAGCTAGCACTATAAACTACCATCATACTAAATAAAGACAGAAGTACAATGATGAACCAGATTTGCCAGTCACCACGCAGTTTGTTTTTCAACCACGTTTCCATGATTTTGCTTTGGCGGCATTATGCCACCGATTAAGATTATAAGGAATAAGCACGATTAAAGATTTAAATATTAGGCAAGTACTTGTCTAAATTTAAACCTAGTAACAAATGTAAATTATTTCAAAAAGAAAGAAAAGGAAAATTCGAGATTTTTCTTTTAAGGCTTTCATACAGTGTTTTTTTTATAATGAAGCCTATTTTAATAGTTTTTAGCATTATTTTATATGGTTTGACTATTTAGATTGATAAATACTTTTAATAAATATTATTATAAAAAAAGCCTGTATTTGATAAAAATACAGGCTTTTAGCTAGAAAAAAGATGTTATTTTTCGGTTAATCGTGATTTATTTGCTGCTTTAACAATCAAGAAAATAACCCAAGCTACAATCAAGAATTGAATAACGATTTGGATGAAGTTTCCATACATGATATTTACTGGATAAACACCTTTTTCGTCCGGTTGTCCCAAGTGTAAGGCAAGGGTTTTAAAATCTACGCCAGCCAGGAAGTACCCAACAATAGGCATAATTATATCATCAACTAATGAAGTTGTAATTTTGGCAAAAGCACCGCCAATAATAATACCAACGGCTAAATCAAGTACGTTGCCTTGTACGATAAATGTTTTAAATTCTTTTAACATAGATTCAAAAAGATTTAATTATGATTGGATAAATTATTACAGATTAAATACAAATCCCGCGGAAAGGCCTTCGCTGATTTGTAATTTTTTGAAGATGTCAGCATCATAAACGCCCAAAAATGTGAGGTTTACATTTAAATATTTGTTTACTTTGGCTGTCGTAATAAGCATTACATTGTGGTCCATTGGCTTTGTCTTTGGAGCATAAGCAACAAAACCTTGATAACGCCATTTTAGATTAAGGTTTTTGGCAATGTCTTTATCAAATGCCGCAACCACCTGAAAACCCATTTCGTTTAATACTTTCCCTTTTTCTGTGCCATAAGAACGTTTGATTACTTTTCCATTTACGCTTACATCTTTGGCTGTGTTATCAAAAACTTTGTCATTACTCATAAATGTTTGGCGAAGAGCAGCACCTCCAAATTGAACAACAAAGTATTTCGTAGGATTCCATTCAAGACCAACGCCCTCAGAAAGAAAAGCAGGTGCAAAAATATTTGAAATCATAGGCTTTGTTATTGCTTTTAAGTCATAACCAGGAGCAAATTGAGAAAGGAAGTTTATGTTTGCGAACCAATTTATTGTTTTTGACAATTTGTTGGCATATTTATGGTCAATAAAAATGCGGTCAATGCTTTTTACTCTTTCTTGACCTTTGTTTTTTAACATGCCATACTGAAGCTGAATATCTGAAGAAAATACTCCTCTTTTCTTGTGGTAAACGGCTTTATTATTAAAATAAAAGCCTAGGCCAAGACTTCCCACGCTTCCTTGTGTTTCTGTCCAAGCATCATTGAAGCCAGTTTGTGAAAAATTAATGCCAAATTGTGTACTGCGATGGTCCCACCAACCAACACGTAGTGAATCTTCATGAGTTTTTTGTGCTTCTTGAGCGAAAGCAATGGCAGCAAAAGAAAAATAGCTGATTGTTAATAAAACCTTTTTCATTACAAAATAGGGGTTTGTTTTGTGATTAATATAATTGCTGTTTGGTGATACTAAATAAAATGAAAGAATAAATAACGGATGTAAATTATTCTGTATCTTAAGTTTTTTCTTTGAGACGCGGGAAGTAGAAAAAGTAACAGTAAAAAAATAATCAAAAAAAAGCCCCACATCGACATTTGATTTGGGGCTTAAAATTAATTGAAGACGGTGACGGTTTTTGATTGTAAGACTTGTAGCGGAAAAATTGTTTTTGAATCGCCTGTTTTGAGCGTAATCGTTGTATTATCTATTGCAATAATTTCTCCTTTGATACCATCAATTTCAATAATTTCTCCTCCTTTATAGCGGTTTTTGCTATAAAAAGAGGAAATAATATTTAATAAAATTTCTTTTGAGGCAAAACCATAGCCAATCGCAAAGGCAAAAATAATTCCACCAATGATTAGATTAAAAGTTGATTCAAATAGGCTAGTATTAATACCTATTTGTGCAACTGACTGAATCAAGAAAATAATAAAAAGAAAGAAGAATACTGCTGTTCCAATTAGTTTTCCAGCAGCAATATTGAAAGATTTACAAAGTGTTATAACGAAGTTTTTTAAAGCATCTGCCAAAAACACACCTGCCGAAAGCATCAAAACCGCTGAAATCATTTTTGGAATGAAGGTCACGATGAGCTTAATCATGTCTGAAATGGCAGGCACGCCTAAGGTGTCAGCGGCAGGTTGTAGAATAAATATTAAGATAAAATAGTAAAGGATTTTTGAAATAACGGTACTTAATTTTATTTCTAATTTTAAGCCCTTAACGGCATCTATCTCATTTAATTTTTCTCCAATTTTATCAATTCCTACATTTTGTAATACTTTTTGTACGATTGTTGCTACTAATTTTGCTACTAGCCAGCCAATCAAAACAACGATTGACGCTTGAATTAGATTTGCAAAAAAACTCATGAAATTTTTAATCATGTTGCTAAAAATTTCAATTATCATTTGACTTAGATTCATTGTTTTTGTTTGTTTTAAAGCTATCAGTTTAGGTAATGAGTTTTAATTTTGTGGATACAGTTCATCCAAATATTTTACACCAACTAAAACAGGTTCGCCCAAAAACATTTGTACGATTTGCATGGCATCACGAATGACATCAATTTCAGCCGTTAGCATCCCTTTAAGATGCTCAGGGGCAGTAGCATTATCATCAAAATCTTCCATTTTTTTGAAAAAGTTTAAGGTATTTGTTATTTTTTCCAAAACCAGAGGGCTTTGGCAATGATAATTGAAAAGAAAACAATATTTTCAGTGTAAATTTTTCTTAGTTTCTCTTTCGTACGCATCAATCGCATTTTTACTGCACTTTCAGTAATATTGAGTGTGTCAGCGATTTCTTTAATACTAAAATCGTCTTGATACTTCATCAATAACATTGCACGTTCATTTGGGTCGATTTTTTGCAAGGCTTTTTTCAAATCCTGTGCTTGAATTTCGACTAATTCAGCGTTGTCATATTCTTGTTCGAGGTCAAAGTTTTCTTCGAGTGTGGTTTCGGCTTGTTTTTTAATAATCTTTATTTGATCCATACAATAATTATAGGTAATTGAATAGAGCCATGTCGAAAACTTCGCATGTTCTTTAAAAGTACCAATCTTCAGAACCAGACGCAAAAATATATCGTGTGTGAAATCTTCGGCTTGTGCTTCATTTTTTACAAATGAAAGGCATTTTCTGTAGACTTTATCAACGTAACGATCATAAAGTTCCTCAAAATAGAGATTTCGTTGGGTTTCGACATACAGTCGCACCAACTCCTCATCAGGCGTATTTTTAAGTGATTTATTTTTCAATTTGGACTAAGTGGTTATAAAAAAGTAACACTTTTAGTGTTTTTTATTTTTGGGTTGATTGTGTAATTCTTTTATTATTAATGTATAAACTTATCGATGTTATAGAAAAATTAAAGTCTATCTTCGTTTTCCGAACCTATAAATACATTTTTACCATTTTTTTGTTTGTGCACGCTAATTATTGTTTTTTTCATATATAATTACTGAGATGAAAATAAGTGACAAAACTATAGTTGTTACTTTATTGATTATCAAGCTTTATCGCCGTGGCGAACCTTCACTGTGAAGTACCGTCTCATTTCTTGTGTCTCAGTATTTAAAAAACTAGCATCTCCTAAATTTTCAAAAGAATTTGTAAGAGATATTTGATTTTGCCTAAATACTTTTATAACGCTTATAACGTTATTTATTGGCCTTATGACTATCCAAAAAAGGTATTTTTCTAACCAATTTGGCTTTATTTGAGATTTTAAGTAACCCACGGTCATTATATCTAAAAGGCACAGCAAGGTTATTAGCTCATAGACCACTATTTAGCTGTTCGAAAATTTATCTTTTAATAATATTCTATTACCAAAAAACAAATTTCAAATAAAATTAATAGTATGCTTGCATAATATTAATTTTTATTTTTACTAACTTTCGGAATATTTTAAATCGTACATTAAAAAAATATTAACATGACAGCAAAAGAATATTTACAGAACACAGCTTCACAACTCACAGCTACAGATATTGATGGCGTAACAACAACTCTACATTTTGATTTTGGCGATGGTGCTGATTACTCAATGGTTGTAGCTGAAGGAAAGGCTAAATTTGTAGATGGTTTCGTAGGAACAGCAGAATGTGTAGTGAAGGCAGATGCAGATGATTTTGTAAAAATTGCCACGGGCGATATGAACCCAATGATGGCTATGATGATGGGAAAACTAAAACTATCAAATCCAGGAGCGATGATGAAATATGCTAAAATGTTGGGGTTGATGTAATTATAAATAATTTGAAAGTGGTACGCCGTAGCGTTTTGCAAATGTGCTGATTTGAAAATTCTTTTATTAAGCATTTATTGTAAATTAAAATACGCTCAGTTTTGCTTTCGTCACCAAATCTTCAAATTGTTTATTCTTCAAATTATAATTTATCCATGGCAAAGAACTATTTCAATAAAAGAAACGTGGACTTCTTACTATATGAAGTTCATGAGGCAGAAACGCTTACGCAACATGCACGATATGCCGACCACAATAAAGATACTTTTGACATGACGATTGATGCAGCAACGCAAATTGCTGACAATCTAATGTTTCCGTTTGTGAAAGATGTCGATAAAAATCAGCCAGAACTTAAAGATGGAAAAGTAACGGTTCACCCGGCTATCAAAGATTATTTGAAAGCCTTAGGAGAATCGGGTATTATTGGTGCTGACTTTGATTATGATGATGGAGGAGCTCAATTGCCAGTTACGATTACGAGTATTTTAGGTTATATTTTGATGTCGGCTAATAATGGAATGATGTTTACAGGCCTTACGGCTGGTGCGGCTCGTTTGATTGCTAGTTTTGGTTCGCAAGAATTGAAAGACGCTTTTATTCCGAATATGATTTTGGGAAAATGGCAAGGAACAATGTGCCTGACAGAGCCACAAGCTGGAAGTTCGTTATCGGATATTACCGCAACCGCTGAGCCAATGGCTGATGGAACGTATAAAATGCGTGGGCAAAAGGTATTCATTTCGGCCGGTGATCACGATGCAACTGATAATGTAATACATTTATTTATTGGTCGAATCAAAGGAGCTCCGCTCGGGACGAAAGGGATTTCGTTATTTGTGATTCCAAAATATCGCATTGATGGGACTGATAATGATGTAACTTCGATGGGGATTTACCATAAATTAGGCCAAAAAGGTGTGCCCGCAATGCACTTGGGCTTTGGTGATAAAAACGATGATTGTATCGGATATTTGGTTGGGGAACCAAATAAGGGCTTGAATTATATGTTTCAGATGATGAACGAGGCTCGTATTGGTGTTGGTATCACGGGAGCTTCTATTGCGTCAGCGGCTTATTATGCGGCACTTGAGTACGCAAAAGAGCGACCACAAAGCCGTCGATCAAATCAGAAACACGCACTTGATGCTCCACAGATTCAGATTATTCAGCACCCAGATGTGAAGCGAATGTTGTTATTTCAGAAAGCTGTTGTTGAGGGTTCTTTGTCGCTTTTACTCGAAACTTCTAAATTCTTTGACCTTGCCGAAGCATCAGTCGACCCTGAAGAAAAAGAAAAAGCACATTTGTTGCTCGAATTGTTAACGCCAATTGCCAAGACTTTCCCTTGTGAATATGGTATGAAAGCAATAAGCGATGCTGTACAATGTTTTGGTGGTTATGGTTTTACAGAAGATTTTCCTGTCGAACAATATTACCGAGATATTCGTATTACACCAATTTATGAAGGAACAACCGGTATTCAGTCGCAAGATTTATTAGGCAGAAAGGTTCCGATGGCAGGAGGAAAGGCAACTATGCTTCTCGCCCAAGAAGTAGGCAAAACCGTAATGGCGGCTTTACAATATGATGAATTGAAACGTTATGCACATTCGCTACAAGAAGAAGGAGAACGCTTACAAAAAGTAACTATGCACTTGTTAGGAATTGCTGGAACAGGCGATGTGGAGCGTTTCTTATCTGATGCTACGCTATATATGGAAATGTTTAGTTTAAATGTGATAGCTTGGCAATGGCTGAAACAAGCACTTGTGGCAAAACAAAAATTAATTGTTTCTTCGGATAATGCTGATGATGTAGAGTTTTATGAAAGTAAAATTCATACGATGAAGTATTTCTTCCACTACGAAATTCCGAAAACGCAAGGTTTAGCAACCCGACTGATGGACGAAGAAGTATTGACGATTATGACTGAGAAAGAAATTGTAATGTAATCGGTGACTGGTTGACTGGTTATTTGTGAATGCTTGAAATAATAAAACAAAACCCCCAAAATAGAAATGCTACTTTGGGGGTTTTTGTTTTATTTGAACTATTTTAATTAGTTTTTACCGCTTGTTTGCGTTCCAGCAGGTTGAGACTGTTTCGCTTGTTGCATCGGGTTTTGGCCTTGCGGACGGAACGAACCTTGCTTAAATGCTTGGAACTTAGTTGGTTTTTCTGGCTCACGAGGGAACGCATTATTATCAGTGTCGATGTCAGCAATTTCGTAGAATGGGTCGAGGGTAAACTTCGTTACTTTTTTCTTTGTCGGAATTGTTTTCTTCACTTCTTTGTCATTCAAACGCCAGATTTCAGCAGGAATTCTAACGATTTCATTAGTTCCATCTTCATAATCTAACTTGATGATTACTGGCATTGGCAAACCACCTTTGTTTTTTACTTTCAAAACATAATAATTCATTCCTGACTCTAAAACCTTACGCTCATCTTCGCTCAAACTTGATTTGTATTGCTCAGATTTTTGCTTTTCTGTTGCGGAAACGGCATATCTATCATAAGAATTATAGAAATCTCTCATCGTAGAATCGGCTTCTACAACTGTTTGCTTTATATCTGTTTGGTTACGGATATTGCTCAAAGTTTGTTTTTTCGAATCTGCATCTGCTTTTTCTGCTGCTTTTTTAGCAACAGGGTCTTGGTTGTCAGCTGTGTACCATTCAACTTCTGCTAAATCTTGGTCGGCGGCTTCAACACCGTAGAACCAGCCTTTCCAGAACCAGTCTAAGTCAACTCCCGAAGCATCTTCCATTGTACGGAAAAAATCGGAAGGAGTAGGCGATTTGAACGCCCAACGTCGTGCATATTCTTTGAAAGCATAGTCGAATAATTCACGACCCATAATTGTTTCACGCAAGATATTCAAGCCAGTTGCTGGTTTTGCGTATGCATTTGGTCCAAAAGCCATAATATTATCCGAACTCGACATGATTGATACTTGTTGTGACTTGTCAGTCTTCATGTAAGGAACAATATTTTGTGGTTCGCCACGGCGAGAAGGGAAATTTCTGTCCCACTCTTGCTCAGCTAAATACTGGCAGAATGTGTTCAAACCTTCGTCCATCCACGACCATTGACGTTCGTCAGTATTTACAATCATTGGGAAGAAATTATGACCAACTTCGTGGATAATTACACCAATCATGCCAGCTTTTACTTGCTCCGAATATGTGCCATCTGCTTCTGGACGACCGCCGTTGAATGAAATCATAGGATATTCCATACCACCACCTGCAGTAGCGTGACAAGAAATAGCAACAGGATAAGGATATTGAACTGTACGATTACCGTAGCTTCTCAAAGTATGCTCAACTGTGCGAGTTGAATATTGCCCCCATAGTGGATTCCCCTCTTTTGAGTAAAATGACATACTCCATATTTTGCGTCCGTTATTATAAATATCGGTTTGCATGGCATCCCAGATAAATTTGCGTGAAGATGTAAAAGCAAAGTCTCTTACATTGGTTGCTTTGTAAATCCAAGTTTTTTTACCGCTTGGCTTTGCCTTCTCGGCTTCAATCGCCTCTTCTTGTGTAACGATAACAACAGGAGTTTTGGATGTTGCAGCTTGTTGTAAACGTTTTGCTTGGGTTGCGGTCAATACTTTATCATAGTTCTGACATTCGCCAGTTGCACCTACTATGTGGTCGTTAGGAACGGTGATTTCTACTTTATAATCTCCGAAAGGAAGTGTAAATTCGCCTTGACCCAAGAATTGTTTGTGCTGCCAGCCATTCACATCATCATAAACAGCCATGCGTGGAAACCAGTGAGCAATGAAATAATTATAGTTACCATCTTTTGCGAAAAACTCCATGCCTGAACGACCATAATAATTAGTAATGTTGTAATTCCAATCAATTCGAAAAGCATAAGATAAACTTGGTTTCAGCGGAATTGGGATTTCAACACGCATCATTGTTCCGTTGATTGTGTATTTTAAGTCTGCTCCAGTTTTGGCATCTTTTACAACTGTAATTTTGTAGCCATACTCTTTATTACCCGAAATTCCACCAAAAACTGAAGAAGGAGCATTTACGTTTTGAAGAGCATTAAACGACATTCCTTGAGCATCAACACCGCCCGTTTTTGTCATAGCATTGATTGAACCTTTCTCAAAAAGGTTTTGGTCAAGCTGTAGCCACAAATAACGTAATTCGTCAGGTGATTTGTTGGTATATGTGATAACTTCCGTTCCGATGATCTTCTGATTTGTATCGTCCAATTCAGCTTTGATGTCGTAATCAGCTTTTTGTTGCCAATAGTCTTTTCCAGGAGCTCCAGAAGCTGTACGATAGGTGTTTGGAGTTGGGAGTTCAGTTCCCATTTGTTCAAAACGGGTGTTGGCATTATATTGATTGCCGCCTTGTTGGGCAAACGAAAATAATGCTTGAAGAATCAAAAGCGTAGCGAAAAGGAGTTCGCTTAGGTGCAACGCTCTACCTAATACTGATAGTTTTCTCATAAAAAATGATGAAGGGTTAGTGAAATTAAGAATGTAGAATTAAGAATGATTTTATGCCAAATTATACATTAATTCTTTTACTCATTATTTATTAGCAAATATAGAAATAAATGCCAAAACTACCTCAAAATAAGGCAATTTCAGGGAAATTCGAGATAAATTGGATTTTACTTACGACGAGGCTTATGGGCTATGGCTGCTATTACCGCAATTTCGATACTCGCTCCGCCAGGTAAATTGTCTACTCCAATAGTTGTACGTGCAGGAAAGTCGCCTGTAAAGTACTTGCCATAAATTTCGTTTACTTTCGCAAAATTGTTCATGTCTTTGATATAAATAGTCGTATTTACAATATCACTCAACTTTGCATCGGCAGCTTCTAAAACAGCTTTGATATTTTCCATGATGCGAACTGTTTCTGCTTCAAAGCCACCATCAACGAGTTTTCGGGTAGTAGGGTCGAGACCGATTTGTCCTGATAAAAACAAAAAGCCATTCGATTTTACTGCCTGACTGTAGGGAGCAATCGGTACGGGGGCTTTATCTGTTTTGATGATTTCTTTGTGCTGTGCAAAAACAATATTTGTTGTAAAAAATAAACTAAAAATAAGTTTTTTCATGATTTCCTTGGTTTTATTTTTCCGTCGACACTGATGGTTTGATAAAAAGGTGAACTAAATATTTTTGCAATTTTCTCAAATTTGCACAAAAAGCAAGTTTTTAAAAAATGAAAGTTTTTAGTTGTTAATAATTAATTGGATAATTATAATCGACAAATTTACAATTATCTAACTATCTGTCTATGAGTTTATTATCTTACTGTGTACTTGTCAACCACTCACCTTAGACTACTTAACTAAGCTCTTATTCAAATTATTTTTATTGTTGCTTTATTTATATCGTTTTTCGATTTCCTCCAAACTCATACCCTTTGTTTCAAATACAATAAATTTGGCAAATAATAAGCCAAGTAATACGACTGTCATGTAGATTCCGAAAATTCCTCCATTTGTGCCGAGTGATGTTGCTGCCAAAATCGGAAACGAATATGCTACACAGGCATCAAAAACCCAGTGGTTGAAACTACCCATACTCGAAGCGAAGCCTCTGATTTTAAGAGGGTAAATCTCGGAAATCAATAACCAACCCAAAGGTCCCAGGCTAATAGCAAAGAAAATAATATAGATATAAACTCCGCCCACAAGCATGATTTTTTGTAGTTCGGGGCTAAGTGAATCTTTCATATAAAAAGCCAAACCAACCGTTGCCAAACAAATCGCTGTGCCTATAAGTCCTGTATAAAGAATTTGTTTCCTGCCAAATTTATCCAAAATCATAATTGCCAAAAATGTAGCTGTAGCATTGATTATGCCTACTCCAACGGTTGCGAGTGCAGCCGTATTACCATTAGGAAATACATTCTTGAAAATATCGGTCGAAAAATAAATGATGGCATTGATACCAGAAAATTGTTGTATAAAAAAAATACCGATACCAATAAATAACGGAATACGTAAACGCTTGCTAAATAGCATTCTCCAATTTCCTTTGTTATGTTTTTCGTCTTCGATGATTTGGCGAGTTTGGGTAACTTCAAGTATTGCTTGTTCGGGTTCACGTAGGCGGTTCAAAACTACAAGAGCCTCGGCATCGCGTCCTTTTCCAATCAACCAACGTGGACTTTCTGGCACAAAAAACATTCCAACCATTAAGATTGCAGCAGGAATAAAGCCCGTCCAGAACATACTTCTCCAACCGTCTTCTTGGTCGGCAAAGAAATATCCAACGACATAAGAAAGTAAAATTCCAAGTGTAATGGCGAGTTGGAAGAATGTAACGAGTTTACCTCTTTTATCGGTCGGAGCGATTTCAGCCAAATAAAGTGGCACGGTTGAGGCGACGATTCCGATTGCTAATCCTAAAAATAAACGCCCGATGATAAGGAATAAAACCGTTGGTGCAATAGCAGTAATAATAGAACCAACAACAAAGACAAATGAAGCAATAATATTAATTTTTTTACGACCCAATAAATCGGTCAGAGGCCCACTAATAAATGGCCCAGCCATGCCACCGAATAAGACCGCACTTACAATTATACCTTCAGTTTCGGGGCTTGGGTTGAACTTTGTACGAAGTTGGGGCAGGGCAACATTAATAACTCCTGTATCGAAGCCAAAAAGTAGGCCACCAGTTGCGGTAACGGCAGCAATGAAATAAAGAAGTAAGTTTTTATTCATCCGAAGGTTTAATAGGTTATTAAGCATTAGAATTACAAATAAACTAAACTTTAGTGAAAAATGCCTAAATTTCGGTCTAATTCTTAAGACAACTTTATAAATTATAAACACTAAGAATATAAATTTGAAGAGAAATCATATACTTTACACACTGTTAAGTCACTTATTATTAATTTTTTGCTTTATTTTTTTAAAAAATTAACAATAAAACACGAATCTTACAATCAGCTCCTTCGGCGGTCCGTTTGTAAAATTTGGCAAACATTTGAAAGAATTTATCGATTTACTCCGTCAAATTTTAAAAACGGCGTTTAAGATTCATATAATGTACGCTTTTTTTATGGTTAGTTTTTGCTGAGTTCTTATCAATATTCAATGTTTTTAGAAAAAATATATCTTTCAAATTTCAAAAATTACGAAGAAGCAAACTTCTCGTTTTCGAGCCAGGTAAATTGTATTGTGGGCGAAAACGGCAGTGGTAAGACCAATTTGCTTGATGCTGTTTATTTTTTGGCTTTGAGTAAAAGTGCTATTCATAGCCAAGATGCTCTTGCTATCAATCACGATGCTGATGTGATGATGATTGATGGGGTTTTTAGGAAAGGAGATAAAAAACATCAAATAACTTGTTCGATTCAGCGTGGGCAAAGAAAGGTTTTAATGCACGACAAAAAGCCTTACGAACGCCTTGCAGACCACATCGGGCAGTTTCCTGTGGTTTTGATAGCACCCGATGATACCGAATTAATAAAAGATGGGAGTGAAGGCCGTCGTCGTTTTTTTGATGGGGTACTTTCGCAGATGGATAATGATTACCTGGCTGATTATCAGCATTATAATAAGCTTCTCGACCAGCGGAATAGTTTATTGAAAATTTTCTTTGATCGAAACTTCCTCGACCAAGATTTACTTGATACATATTCTGACCCTTTGGTGAAACTTGCTACAAGGATTTTTGAGCAGCGTAAAAACTTCATCGAAAAATTTCTGCCGATTTTTAAGAAACATTATCAAATCCTCGGTGAAGGGCGTGAAGAAGTAGAAATTATTTACGAGTCGGAAGTGGCCAGTGGTGATTTTGTGAAAGAATTTCGATTAAATCGGCAAACGGATGTAAAAGCTCAACGCACCACGAAGGGTATTCATAAAGACGAATATGTTTTTGAAATCGACCGTTATCCAGTAAGGAAATTTGGTTCGCAGGGGCAACAAAAATCGTTTGTGATGGCTCTCAGATTGGCTCAGTTTGAGATGTTGGAGGAGCTACGTGAAGTAAAACCCATTTTGCTTTTGGATGATATTTTTGATAAACTTGATGACCGTAGGATTCAAAAACTCATCGAAAGTATTGATAATCAGACTTTTGGACAGGTTTTTATTTCAGATGCTCGCCCCGAGCGAACCGAAAAGATTCTGGAAAATGTAAAGACCGAGATAAATTATATTCGGACGAAGTAGAGACGTTGGATGTAACCGCTGAGGCGACCCCGTCTCTACAAAGTCACTTCATCTTTACAATCGTTACCCCCTGCCCACCACGGTCTGCGTGTTCGTCAGAAGTACTTGAAACTTGCTTATATCCTCGTAAATGTTGTCGAATGAGCGTGCGTAAAATTCCATCTCCTTTGCCATGCACAATTCTTAATTCGGGATAGCCAAGCATAATTGCATCGTTCATTAATGTATCTACTTCGCCGAGGGCCTCCTCGCTGCGTTTTCCTCTCAAATCAACATTAAAACTAAAGTTGACCATTTTTTCGTTCATGTCAATGCCCGAAACTTTTGAGCGAATTACCTCTTTTGTCGCCTCTTTATACTCTTTTTTGCTCATTTTTTCCAAACGATTGAGCTTGATATTTGTTTTGAGTTCACCAATGGCCACTTCAATATCTTTTCCTTTGATTGCCAAAACTTGCCCAATTGTTGGCTGTCCTTTGATTTTGACGTAATCGTTCACTCCAATGTCTCCGCTGCCCACTTCCCATTCATCGCCTGCAGGAGCTTTTGTTTCTTCTACTTTTTGAAGTTTCAGTTCTTTTTCTTCAAAAATTTGCAACGCTTGACGTAGCAATTTTGTGGCATCTTTTTCGGCTTTTCCTTCTTTTATTTCACGAATAGTATTTTCTATTTTGCGATTAGCTTCTTTAAGTAACTCTTTGGCTTGAGTTTTGGCTTCATTCAGAATTTTCTTTTTCTCAATTTCCAAAAAGCTTTTTAAACCAGTATATTGATCAAGAGTAATGGTTAGTTTCTGATTTTTCTCAATAAATTCTTTGTTTTTTTCTGAGAAAACCTTTCGCTCAATTTCTAATTCTTTAATCAATTTCTCGAAATCAATTTGTTGTGTGCCTAGTTTTCGTTTAGCATTTTCAATGATTTGTTTTGATAATCCAATTTTTTGAGCAACTTCCAAAGCAAACGAACTACCAGGTTTTCCTATTTCAAGGGCATAAAGTGGCTCTAAATGTTCGGCATCAAATTTCATCGCACCGTTTACTGTACCTTCGTATTTATCGGCAAAAACTTTAAGATTCGTATAGTGAGTGTTGATTACGCCATGAGCATTCGATCTTAACAACTGCTCCAAAATTGACTCAGCAATTGCTCCTCCCAAAGTTGGCTCAGTACCAGTACCAAACTCATCAATTAGAAACAAGGTGAATTTATTCGCAAAATTGACAAAATGTTTCATGTTCGTGAGGTGCGAACTATACGTACTTAGGTCGTTTTCGATGCTTTGTTCATCACCAATATCGATGAAAATATTCTTAAAAACGCCAACTTTTGAATCTGGTGAAACAGGCACCAGTAATCCACATTGAGCCATGTACTGCACCAAACCGATAGTTTTGAGCATAACCGATTTTCCGCCCGCATTAGGGCCAGAAACCAGTACAATTCGGTTATTTTTATCGAGTTTTATTGTTAATGGAACAACGTTTTTGCCTTGTTTTTTGAACGACAAATATAAAAGCGGATGTTTGGCTCTATACCATTCAAGGGCTTGGTTTTCGACCAAAAGAGGGGCAGTTCCATCAATTTCTAAGGCAAATTTGGCTTTTGCACCAATAAAATCTATGATTCCGAGAAAAAGATATGCTTTACGTAAAGCAGGTACGTGTGGGCGAATGAATTCGGTTAATCGTTCCAAAATCTTCACGATTTCACGGCGTTCTCGGGCTTCCAATTCCCTGATTTCATTGTTGGCTTCCAGTACTTCTGCTGGTTCTATGAATGCCATTTGTCCGGTTGCAGATTCGTCATGCACAAAGCCTTTGAGTTTGCGTTTGTGTTCCGATAAAATCGGAATCACCATACGACCATCACGGACAGTTAAAGACATTTCATCGCCAATCCAACCACTATTTCGGACAGTTTTAAGAATGCGTTCCAGTGTTTTACGCAAATCGCTTGCTTCCGAAATCAAACGGCGGCGAATATCCATCAATTCAGGTGAAGCGTTGTCACGTACTTTTCCTCGCTCATCAATGATTTTATCAATTTGGGAAATAACTGTTGCCCAGCCCGCCTCCCCAGCCCCCAGTGGGGGAGCAGTTGGTAGAGAATTCGCCACCAATGTTTTAAGTTCTGGATACGTAGGTTGCTTTCCAGTATTATCTTCTTTGACTTTGAAAAAATGAATGATTTGTTGGATTGTGCGTAGCGAGAGTTTTATTTCAAAAAACTGCTCTTCACTCACAAAAGCACCTTCGATGGCGGCTCTTGAAAGGGCTTCGCTGACATCAATATAATTTTGTTGCGGAAAATCAGACTCGGTTTGTAGAATCAACTTAAATTCGGCAGTCTGGCGATGCAAACGGTCGATTATCTTGAAATCATCAGAAAAACGAATTTTTTCAACAAAAGCTTGTCCAAGTGAACTGATGCAATGCTCGGCGATGTGTTCGCGAATTTTATCGAATCCTAACTTTTGTTCTATATTTTGGGGGTAAAGCATGAAAATTTGTGATAAATCAAGTATTTATAAGCCAATAAGTAGTTTAATCTTTTTCGGCTACTTTTGTTTGAATTAAAACACAAATTTACCACAAATTTTGTTCGTTTGGGGTAAAACTACCAATCTATAAACTGGAAAAAGATTTCTTGTCAATTTTTTCTCTATTTTTGTTGATATAAATCTAAAAAAATGAAATTTCAATTAGAAATCGAAATCGCTGAAAACAAAAGGGCTTTTGTAGAAGAGTTTTTTTAAGACAATTTCTTTTGTGAAAAAAGTGAAGATTGTTGCTCAAAACGAAATCACAAATCCTGCAATTTTAGATAGTATTGAGGCGTATGAAAAGGCTAATATTAAACCTACTCCTGTTAGTTTGTCTGAACTTAAAGCAATGATTGATGCGTGAACTACTTTTTATGCCTAAATCATGGCAATATTTGGGTTGGAGGGTGAAAAATGACATCAAAACAATTAAGAAAATTCATAATCTTTTAGAAAATACTTGTAAAATACCCTTTGATGGTTTAGCTCAACCCGAACCCTTAAAAGCAAATTATTCTGGATATTGGTCACGCAGAATTAATTTAGAGCATCGAATTGTTTATAAAGTCGAGGAAACTCGAATTATTGTTCATTCGCTTTATGGGCATTACCAAGATTAATTTTACAAGTATTTTCTTTTTTGAAATCGTCTTTTAAACTCGCTCCAACATAATCGGATAGGTTTTACGAGAAGCCCATTGTGGTACATAAATATTATCATTGCTATCTATACACACATCATGTGGATGCAAGAAAACCTTAAATGGGTCTTGTTTGCGTTGTTCTTGAAGTTGATTGTTTTGATAAATTGGCTCACTACCGCCTGGGGTCGAAATAACTCGGTCGTTTTTATCCAAAATCGTAATATAACCAGAGTTCGGATAAGAATCTGACGTTGAACGAAATGCCGCACCATAAAGATTTTCGCCTTTAATTACGGGACGACAAATATATGTTCCTGGCAAAGCAATCGTTGAAATGTACTTTCCATCAAGTGTGTAGCGTTTCCAGCAATTTTCGATTCTTGAAGTCACAATCAGTGTTGGGTTTTGTTTATTCCGAGTATCAACCACTACGCCGTGATTACACTTAAATTTATCAATACCATCGCCACCACCGCCCCAATGGCGAATATATTTCCCTTTTGAATCATATTGCATGACATAATTTAAACCATAACCATCAGTTACAAAAATGTCTCCATTGGATGGATTTACGGCACTTTCGGTTGGTTTAAACTGAGCAGGGTGTTCATAAACGCCAGTTTCTTTTGGATATTCTATTTTGAAAATCTCTTTACCTTTCAAATCAGTCTTAATAACTTGATGGCGGTCGGTATCGCAAATCAACAAAAACTGTTCGCCACCTTCATTCAAGAGTGTAAGTCCGTGACCTCCGATGTAGGTCGTTCCCCAAGTTTCGAGCAATTTTCCTGATTTGTCATAAATCAAAACATTATTTTTTGTTTCGTTGCCGAGCATAATTAGGCGTCCTTTGGCATCTTCTACCATTTCGTGGCAATCGTTCACAGGGTTTTTTCCTGCATCCAACATTCCCCAACCAACTTTTACTCGGTATTTATGCGTATTATGTCCGATGATGATTTCATCGTTTTTACCAAAACTGACTTCAGGAAAAGCTGTAATGGCTGTCGTTATTCCTGTAATCTTTAAGAAATTCCGACGAGTTAAAAATTCATTCATTAGTTTTTATAAGGTTGAATAAAATGGGTAATATTATACGGTTGCTTCGTTAATTTTAATAGTTGGATTCATGATATAGGTAAGAAGTTTGTTTTCCTTCTGTAATTCCACGATTCTATATCCTCGATAGTTCGTTCCCCAGTTTCCTCCAATGTGAGAATCAAACATATAAGGAACCCCTTCATGCGTTTTTACATTTTCTTGGTCGTGGTCATGGCCGTTGAAAACCGCACGAACATTTTTATATTGCTTCAATAACTCTTGAAACTCTTTGCTATCGACTGCATTATCAGTCCATTTTACGGGCGTGATATGTACAAAAATGAAGATATTCTTCTTCTTTTTATGTTCGTTGAGTTTTGTTTTAAACCATTCAATGTTCGGAGCAAGGTACTTTCCTTCAACATTTGAAGTTGTTCCGAACAAAAATGCGTTATTTCCTAAAACATAATCATAGTTTACAGGCACGCCCCATACCATCTCCCATTGCTCCGGCGTGGCGTGGTCGTGGTTGCCTTGTGTAACGAAATAAGGCATTTCGAGGTCATCGAAGTGGCTTTTTGCTGTTGATAAGAAATTGATATCATCATGAATAATGTCGCCATTGAATACGCAAAAATCAAATTTTTGCTCACGGTGTTGGGCATTTACATTTTTGATAAAAGTTTCGAAATAAGCTTTATAGTCGGTTTTGGGCTGACCAAAATGACCATCAGAGGCTACTATGAAACGGAGTTTTGATTTTTTGGAAGTTAGGTTTTCGGCAAATGCAGGGATAATACTGCCATCAGCGAGCAAAAATGTAGCAAATGATATTTGTTTGATAAAGTCTTTGCGATTCATAGTCAGAATTAATGAATAGTTTTAAGGAATGAATTTGCATCATTTATTTGATTCCAGCAAAAAACGGAGCGATTATTTAATGAAATTTATTATTATATAATTATTTCGTGATTGGGATGCACTCTATTTTAGAATTCATCTTGGAGTTTTACGTATAAACGTTCAAATTTTTGGTGAAGTTGGTCGTAAAGTTCGGCTTTTGTGGAATCGGGCAAAAACATTTTTAATTGGCTTTTTTCAGAAGTTTTTGCCTCTAAACCTAAGGCTTTCAAAGCTAAAAGAACTGCTCCCCAAGCCGAACCTTCAACATTATTAGTAATGACTACTTTTTTTTGAAAAACATCTGCTACGAGTTGTAACCAAAAATCACTTTTGGCAAAGCCACCGCTGGCACAGATTTCTTCAACTGGAAATTTCTCCATCAATATTTTCCCGACTGAATAAATATTCATAATCAGACCTTCCATCACGGCACGGGTCAGATGTGCTTGTTTGTGATTGATGCTTAATCCAAAAAAAACACCTTTAGCATTGGCATTCCAAACGGGAGCTCTTTCTCCTAAAATGTAAGGTAAAAACAATAGATTTTCTGCCCCTGAGGGTGTTTTTTGAGCTTTTTCTATCAATTCTTCAGTAGATGTGTTAGTTTGTAGAATTTGTTCTTTTAACCACTGTATCACTACCGCACCATTGTTTGTTGCTCCGCCGATAACGTGCTGAGTAGAGCTTAGCAAATAATTGAAAGTTCGCATTTGTGGGTCGGTGTAGTAGTCATCTACACAAATTCTAAGGGCTCCACTCGTACCCATCGTGAAGGCTAATTTATTTTTGCCCATTGCTCCAGTACCGAGATTGGCCAATGGGCCGTCGGCTCCACCGATAAAGAATTTTTTATCCTGTTTTGTTCGCGAAAATGTCGTCGAAACTATTTTAGGCAATTTTTCTTCCGTAATTCCGACTAAATCTAAGGCTTTAGTATCCCAGCATAAATCTTGGATATTCATCATGCCTGTGGCTGAGGCAAGCGATTCATCAATTTCATAATATCCAAATATTTTATGCCATACATATTCTTTAATCCCAATAAATTTATGGGCTTTTTCAAAGATTTGGGGTTCGTTTTCTTTCAACCACAAAATTTTACAGAGAAATGAAAAAGGATGAATAGGCGTACCCGTGCGGTGATAGATTTCTTTGCCTACACTGCTTGCTTTTAGCTTATTTCCAATCTCGATGGCACGATTATCTGCCCAAACGATTAACTTAGTCAATGGCTTTCCTGAAATATCTACCGCCAAAATGCTGTGCATGGCCGATGAAATACTCAGCGTTTCAAGCAATGAGCGTTTATCAAGAAAAGTCAAACATTCTGTAACGGCCTCATAGATTTCATCTGGATTTTGCTCACTCCAATTAGGCTGATGATGAAACATTTCATAAGAAATGCTTTTTTGCGTTAGAACCTTTCCCGAAATATCAAAAACAACCGCTTTTGTGCTGGTTGTGCCTATGTCAAGTCCTGTGAAATACAATTGAAATACAATTTTGAATGATTGAAAGAGAGAATCAATTTTGAAAGATTGAATGATAGAATAGGGTTAATGATTTTAAATAATGCATTTAAAATATTCTATCATTCATTCGCTCAAAACTCACTCATTCTTCTCCACTGCGTGTCCGCCAAATTCATTTCTTAGTGCTGCAACTACTTTTCCTGAAAATGTATCGGTTTGTTGTGAACGATACCGCATCATGAGCGAGAGTGCTATTACTGGCGTAGCAACTCCCATTTCGAGAGCTGTTTCGAGAGTCCATTTTCCTTCGCCTGAAGAGTGCATGATTCCTTTGATTGCGTCGAGTTTTGCATCTTTTTTGAAGGCATTTTCGGTCAATTCCATCAACCAGCCGCGAACAACCGAGCCGTGGTTAAAAAGCTTTGCAACGGCCTCAAAATCAAGGGCATAATCCGACTTCTCGAAAAGCTCAAAACCTTCTGCAATGGCTTGCATCATACCGTATTCTATACCATTATGTACCATTTTTACAAAATGTCCACTGCCAGATTCGCCTGTGTATAGATAGCCATTGTCGATAGAAATATCTTTGAAAACTTTTTCTACGTACTCAAAGGTTGATTTATTGCCTCCAATCATGGTACAAGCACCGTTTAAAGCACCGCTTGTTCCGCCGCTTGTTCCGCAATCAAGAAACTCAATTTGTTTGGCTTTTAGCGAGTTGTATCTTCTTACTGAATCTTTGAAATTTGAGTTTCCACCGTCAATAATAATATCGTTTGGCTTTAAGTATTCGGTTAATTCTTCGATTACACCATCTACGATTTCGCCTGAGGGAACCATTAGCCAAACAACTTTCCTCCCTTTAAGCTTGTTACATAGGCTTTCTAGAGAATATGCTCCCAAAATTCCGCCTTCTTCACCTATTTTATCAACAGAAGCTTCGTTAACATCTTGTGCGATAACTTCATAATTATTATTTCTCAAATTTAGAGCCAAGTTATAGCCCATTTTACCAAGACCTACTATTCCGATTTGCATACCCTTAACCCATAAAGGGGAGTTTAATGTTTACTTTCTCCACTTTTTTAACTAAAAGGTGGAGAAAGTTTACTGTTATATTTTCTTGAACAAAATTACCTACAAATTTATTGCTCTTTAATGAATTAAGGGTAGTTTTTTATTTATCCCACCAGACTTTTGTATCTAAATCATCAGCACCCATTCTTGATATGGCTTCTTTGACATTGGTACTATTGACAGATATTTCTGAATTTGGATAAGTTAAGCGGCGAATAAATGTGCCTTTTATTGCTTTTCCAGGAAATGGATTTGGTTGAAGTACAGGAAAACCGCTTCTACGGAAATTGGCAAATGCTTCTGGGCCATTCATAAATGATGCTACCCAATATTGGGTATTTATTTGTTCCAAAGCAGTAGCTGCAACCAATGGATTTGCTTTTATATAAGTGTCAATTGCTGCTCCTGACACTGCACTATTGGCATCTACAGTTGCCAATTGCTCCATGTGTGCTTTTACACCAGCATTAAAATAATCGGCAACTGTACCTGTTGTCCAGCCTCTTTGAGCGGCTTCTGCCAAAAGCAATTGCGTTTGAGCAAAAGTTACAAAAAACATTGGTGCGGTATTTTTTGCCAATCGTGTTCTATCGACTTGAGTGTAGTCGTAAAAACTTTTCAAGCCAGCAGCTTTGAAAGGACCACTGATAGAGTTATTGTCATAGCCAAATGGCATTCCGATTTGCACGGTAGGGTCGGTTGAGGCTCTGGCTGCTGTTTGTTCAGGTCCTGAAGCTGCACCTACATATCGTACCGCAATAGATTTTATACGAGGATCATTAGTTTTTTGAAGATAATCTAGAAAAGGAGCTCCCATATAAAAATTGGCTGCTTCGGTCGAATTCAACATTTGTCCAATACCATTTGTATAATTCGCATCATGCTTAATAAAAGCATTATCGGCATTTGATGATATTAAACCACCAGCAATTGCTTTTGCTACAACTTGTTGTGCTTGTGCGGCATCAACTTTGCTTAAACGCATACCAGCTCTTAGGAGTATCGAATTAGCAAATTTTTTCCATTTAGCTACGTCACCGCCGTAAAGAATATCGGCAGTTTCTATGGTTTTTGTTGCGTCTAATGCCGCTGTTGCTTCACCTAACTCTTTAATAATTCCTGCATAAACCGACTGCTGAGTATCATACTTTGGTGAAATAACTTGTGAAATATATCCTGCACCAGCTTCGGAGTAAGGAATATCGCCATAAGTATCGGTCAAAATCATAAACGAATAGGCTTGTAAAATTCTAGCCATTTGATAAAGGTTTGCTCTGGCAGCATTTGCCTTGGTAGCGTTGATAACCTCAACAGTATTTCTGATTACAGAACGATAGTAGCGTTGCCAAGTTGGAGAGGTGGCATCACGGTTGTCTTGGTTGAAGTTTGCACCTGTCAATACTCCTGAGTTTGGTGAAACCATTTGTTGTACAATACCCATTTCATATTGCACTACTTGTGCTGGCACAGAAGCATTTATTGCTGCATTGTTTAGGATAAAAACTGGGTTTACAGACGTTGCCGCAGTTTTATTAACATTGAGTTCGTCGAATCCTTTATCGCAGCTACTAACAAAACAAATCAATGTTAATGAGAAGATATATATTATTGCTTTTTTCATTGTATTTTTAAAATTTATTGATTAAGCTTATGAACTCATTCACACTTAAAATTTAACATTCAAATTGAAACCCATACTACGTGTTGTAGGTAAACCCGTTGATTCCATGCCCACGAGGTTATCAGAAGTATAACCAAATGATTCAGGGTCAATGTTTTCAACCCATTTTTTGAGCATCAAAACATTATTTGCCACGGCACTCAATTTGACTGCTTTTACAGGGAAGTTTTTAGGCAAAAACTTAGTAAAGTCATATCCAAAGGTAATTTGACGTAGTTTCCAGAAACCACCATTATAAACAACTGGTTCGATGATTTGTAATGATCTTACGACCGACCAATAGTCTTGCACGGGTGCTTTCACTGTATTTGTTTCTCCTTTTTCATTGACACCAACTCCCAAAACACCACCTTCACGCCCAACCAATGTTGCCTTATTAAGGCCATGACGATAAGCATTAAAGTTTGTTCCCGAAAGCATCATATTGCCCAATTTGAAATCAATCAAGAAAGAAAGATTGATACCCTTATAATTTAAAGCATTATTGATACCGCCAACCCATTTTGGCAAAGCACTACCATAAGAAATCAAGTCTGGAGTACGAATTGGAATGCCATTTGCACCAAAAATCTGCTGTCCTTTAGCATCTCTCTTGAATCCAAAGCCATAAATTTGGCCCATTTCTTGACCAACTACCTGACGAAGTTCACCATTGAAAACGTGTGTTCCAACGGTAATTCTTTCACCTGGGGTATCAGTTAATAAACTTAAAACTTTGGTAATATTATATGAGCCGTTGAAAGATAAATCCCATTGGAAATCTTTGCTTCTGATTGGCACAAGGTTTATTAAAAATTCAACTCCATTATTTTGGCTTTTACCACTATTAATCAAGGTTGTTTGGAAGCCCGAGGCATCTGAGATTTGAGCAGCTACGATTTGGTCGTTTGTGATTTTTTGGTAAATTGCTGCATCAATTCCTACACGATTATTGAACATTTTCAATTCGATACCGATTTCTTTTTCGTCAATCCGCATAGGTTTTAGGTTGGCATTAGGCAATGTAGTTGTGCCTGACGAACCTCCAACTGGTTGCAAAGACCCAGAAGGAGTCGGAAAAAGGTTACTATTAATACCATAAAATAGATTATTTGCATAAGGCGAAACATCTGTATCACTACCCACTTGGGCGTAAGCAACTCTAACTTTACCAAAATTCAACCAACTTGGAGCAGATTTCATTGCCTGAGAAAACACAAAACTACCCGAAATTGAAGGATATAAAATACTACGATTGGCTGGTGAAAGTGTAGAGAACCAATCGTTTCTTATAGTTGTGTTTAAGTATATGAAATTTCGAAATGAAAAATCAGCCGAACCATAAACTGAGTTTACAGACCTTTCAGACAAACTGTATTGTGGGTCTTTTACACGACCATTTTGAACAGTATAAAGACCACGTACTACAAAATCTTGTACCTGAACACTGTTATTATCAAATCTTCGGTACATCTGATTACCTCCAGCGGTTACATCTATACCAAAATCACCCAATTTTTGTGTCGCCGAAATCAAAATATCGTTATTGGTTTCTCTAAATCTTCTTGATTCTTGTGTATAAGTTCCATTTACAAAACCCGCAGGAGCACCGGCCAATGAAGCTTGGCCCGTTGGGAAGTTGTTAAAATCTTGGTCACGAGACCAATAATCTTGACCCATTCGAGCTTGAACAAACAACCAAGGTAAAATTTTATATTTTGCTGCAATGTTTCCAAAGATTCGGTCTCTACGAATATTCTGGAATTGCTCAGATAATGTAAAATAAGGGTTTGTACGATTCTGAAATCTTGAATAAATAAACTCATTACCAGCAGCATTAAATTTTTTCGCTTCCAAGAGGTCGAAAGGCATTGAGTTTGCCATGTTATAAACCGCCGTCGGAATCGAGTTATCTTGGTTAGCAATATTTGGCGGATTTTTGTTATATTCTTTTGAATAATTGATATTGCTCGTAATGCTTAGTTTTGAAGATAAATCATAAGATAAACCTAAGTTTACTGTTTTTCTATTAAATTTATTGTTAGTAACAATTCCTTGATTATCCATATTGGCAAGTGAAAGGTTAAAACCACCCTTTTCGTTTGCGGATGACAAAGAAATAGTATTGGTTAAGTTCGAACCTGGCTTAAAGAATGTACTAATTCGATTATAAACAGGCACATAAGGTACAGTTACGTTATCAAACAATACTTGTGTCATACCTGGTTGGAATTTTTCACCAAATGACCACTGACCTGATGTAGGATTTGGTGTTGTTGGTCGAACACCATTTTCACCTTGCCCATACTCATATTGATAATCAGTAAAATCCAAGGGTGTTTCGGTCGTAAAGTTAGTGTTATATGTAATGCCTATTCCTTTGCCTTCACCTTTGGTTTTGGTTGTAATCATGATTACACCATCCTTGGCACGTGAACCATAAAGAGCGGCAGCTGTTGCACCCTTGAGGACAGTCATACTTTCAATGTCGTCAGGATTGATACTCGAAAGACCATCACCACCATCTGATGTGTTTCCTCCACCTCTTACACCAATTGAGTTATCAGCAGCTGCATTACCAGGGTTAGTACCAAAATTAGTATTGTCTATAGGAACACCGTTGACTACAATTAAGGGGCCATTTTGACCAGAAACAGACGATTGACCACGAATACGAATTTTTGAACTACCCGCAGGCCCAGTTCCCATGGACGAGATATTTACGCCTGCGATTTTTCCTTGTAAAGCATTCACAAAATTTGGAGAGCGATTGACGGTCAATTGCTCAGCATTAACCGTTGTGGTAGCGTAACCTAATTTTTTAGATTCTTTCTTAATACCCAAAGCTGTTACGACTACTTCTTCCAGATTTTGGGCGTCTTCATCAAGCGAAATATTGATAATTGATTGATTACCAACTTTTATTTCTTGATTTTTGAAGCCAATAAAGCTAAAAATTAAAGTAGCCTCAGATGAAGCATTGACACTAAATGTGCCATCGGCTGTAGTATTTGTACCAGTATTTGTGCCCTTTACCTGCACCGATACACCAGGAAGTATAGTTCCGTCTTTGGCAGAGGATACTTTTCCAGAAATTTTCTGTGCATAAATCGCTGCTGATAAAGACATTAGCAGCATAATTAGTAGGATTTGTTTTCTCATGAGTTAAATGATAAGTTTATTTTAAGATAGTAAATCTCTGAAACAAATGTCGTGAAAACTTCCAAATCTTTACGGTGGCGAATTTTATAATAATATCTTGAAAAAATAGTAATATTTTTACAAGAAATAAAGGTTTTGTTGTATTAATTTCTCTATGGTGTTCGCTCTTTTTCAAGGAAGCTCCGACATTAGGAAGTAAAATTAAATTTTAATGACCATTTTTTCATTAAATAAAGGTAAATCGCCAGAGATTTTGGTATTTCCGCATTTGATTGAGTTTTTTCGTAAGAAAATTCAACAAGTGCAACCTAACTCTATGCCTTTAAAAGAAAGTCATGGTTTAAAAATAATGTTTATTTTAGAAGGCAAATTTGAGTGGAGTGTTGATAATCAATCAGTTACAGTTTATCCTAATGATGCAGTTTTAGTTTTTCCGAAACAAAACTTTGGAGGATTGAAAGAAATGTGGGATGTTGGTGTGGTGGTTTCCCTTACGATCAATCCTCGTTTTTTTTCAGACGATGGAGAATTGATTTTAGGAGAATGGAGTGGCATTTCAGAAACCGAACAACGGCTCATTGGCAAGCTTTTTTCGTTAAATAAAAAACCAATTATACAAAATTTTAAACAATTGGGTGAAATATTGCAAAAAATTGAGAATGAGCTATTTATGAATGAATTAGGATTCAAAACCCGAATCAATCATTTGCTCGACGAACTATTAATTATAATCGCACGACAACTAAGTAAGCAAGACAATCAAAGACGAGATTTTCCTCAGTCTTTTCAGAAACTTGATCAGATTTTGCGTGAAAACCTTGCACATCCTTGGACGGTAGAAGAAATGGCAGTTATAATGGGACTAGGAACAACTGCTTTTACTGAAAAAGTAAAATCTTATTCAGGATTTTCACCTCTCAACTATTTGATAAATTTAAGAATTTCAGAAGCCATTCGTTTGCTAAAATCATCAACTTTAAGTTTGACCGATATTGCTCTCGACACTGGATTCTATTCATCACAACATTTTTCAACAACATTTAAAAAATTAACTGGTTATACACCAGGGCATTTTAGAAGAACGCCTTAAAATTATTTTGAATGAATGAATGATAGAAAGAGTAAATAGTTTTTTATCCACTCTTTCAATCATTCTTTCTATCATTCACTTTTTGTGTATATGGAAACAATTATTACAATCGATATCGAGACAACAGTAGTACGGATTATTGCTTTTGACCTAACAGGTAAGCAAGTAGCCGCCCGAAAAGGCACATATCCAACTTTTCATGCACAGCCAGACATTAGTGAGCAAGACCCAGAACAGGTTTTTATTACGGTGCTTTTTGTGCTAAAAGGCTTGCTTAATGATCCTGTCTTTATGAAAAAAAATAAGGTACTGTCAATTGTATTTAGTTCATCAATGCACAGTGTTTTGGCTGTTGATAGAAATGGTGTTCCTTTAGGAAATGCCATTATTTGGGCAGATAATAGGGCAATTAAAGTGGCAAGTGAACTAAAAAATTCCGCTTTGGGAATAGAAATTTATCGGGCTACGGGTACTCCAATTCACCCGATGTCGCCTTTGGCAAAAATAACTTGGATTAAAAATCATGACCCTGAGCGATTTGCAAAAACAAGCAAATTTATTTCGCTGAAAGAGTACATTTTGCACCAATTCACAGGCGAATATTTGATTGATTATAGCTTGGCTTCGGCAACAGGGCTTTTCAATATCCATGATTTGAAATGGGAACAAAAATCTTTGAATTTTGCAGGAATTTCGAGCAAACATCTTTCTCAACCAACTTCAATTTTTAATTCTGATCTGAGACTTCGCCCAGCTTTAGCAAAATCTTTACGGCTTTCTGACAAAACCAAATTAATTATCGGTAGTAGTGATGGTTGTTTGGCGACACTAGGTTCGGGGGTTATTGGTGAAGGACAAGCAACGATTTCTATAACTTCTAGTGGAGCGGTGAGGGTTGCTAGAAATGAGGTTTTACAAGACGAAAAACAACGTTTTTTTAATTATATTCTTGAAAAAGGTCTTTATATTTCAGGCGGGCCGACCAATAATGGTGGTGTGGCGTTTGAATGGTTTGCTCGACAATTTGGCAATTTCAATAATGGCCTTGACTTCGAAGATAGTATCAATGATTTGTTTAAAGATGCCGCCCAAGTATCGGCTGGAGCAAATGGGCTGCTTTTTTTGCCTTATTTGTTAGGAGAGAGAGCTCCACTTTGGAACGCCAATGCCCGTGGTGTTTATTTTGGCATCAACATAACGCATGAACAGCCTCATTTTGTGCGAGCAACCATCGAAGGAATTTTGTATGAAATTTACAGCATCGGAAAGCTTCTTCAAACGCATCGAAAAATTGAAAATTTGTATGTCAATGGCACTTATGCCACGCTTCCGCTTTGGTCACAAATCATCTCAGATATGTTTGGAAAGCAAGTAAATATTAATGATAACTATGATAGTGCAAATGTCGGAGCGGCAATGCTGGCTTTGACCGAAATGGGTGTTTTTGGTTCACTGGAAGAAGCCGCCAAAACCATTCAATCATCTAAAATCTATCTACCAAATCAAGTAAATCATCAGAAATATCAAAAATTTTATACGGTTTTTGAAAGATTGAGCCATAAACTCGCGGATGAATTTGATTTAATGGCTGATCTACAACAAAATCAAGAATAATTTGTATGATTTGGAAATTTGATAATGACTTGTCACCTTGTTGCTTTTTGTTGACTAATCCATAACCAAATTTTCAAATCACTTTCTTTATCTTGCAGAAAAATCAACAAACAAAATACATTAATGAAAGAACGCCTTACTTCTCTTGACGTTTTCAGAGGCATGACCATCATGCTCATGACCATCGTAAATAACCCAGGTGACTGGGGACATATCTACGCTCCGCTCGAACACGCCGAATGGCATGGTTGTACACCAACAGATTTAGTTTTTCCGTTTTTCTTGTTTATTGTTGGTATTTCAACCGTACTTTCGACGAACGTAAAGAAGTTTGATAAATCGGTTTTAGAGAAGATAATCACCCGGGCATTAAGAATATTTCTCTTGGGTTTATCGCTCAATTTTTTCTCAAAAATCCATCTTGGTTCACTCGAAGGTATTCCACTAATGTTCGTTCGTTTAATTTTTACGGCAATCGTAACAGTTTTATTATTAGGCGAATACGACCGTAAAAAGCAATTCTATATTGCCGTTGGACTATTTGTTTTGATGATACTGTTGTGTTTTGGCGGCTTTGAAGATTTTGCCTCTGTCAGAATTCCTGGTGTTTTACAGCGAATTGCGGTTGTATATTTAATCGTTTCAATAATTTTCGTCAGAACCAATACAAGCGTCCAAATCATCATTTGTTTGGCTTGCTTACTAGGATATTGGGCTTTGATGGCTCTCGTTGATGTGCCAAACGTGGGAGCAGCTAACTTTGAAAAAGGCACAAATCTTGCTGCTTGGCTTGATAATTATTTATTGCCAGGACATCTTTGGGTAACTTCAAAAACTTGGGACCCTGAAGGGATTTTAAGTACAATTCCTGCCATCGGAACTGGTTTGGCAGGTGTTTTTACTGGAAAATTATTGACCAACGATTTTCCAAAAAACAAAAAGGCAATTTATCTACTTTCGGCAGGTGTGGTAAGTCTAATGATAGGCATATTTTGGAGCGATGTTTTTCCGATAAACAAAGCTTTATGGACGAGTTCGTATGTTTGTTATGCCGCAGGAATTGCCTTGATGATACTCGGAGCGTTGTATTTTGTAATTGATGTGCTTGAATTTGATATTTGGATAAAACCCTTTGTGATTTTTGGGGTGAATCCGATGTTGGTATTTTTCTTTTCGGGAATAATTCCACGAGTTTTGAATATGATAAAAATAGCACAGCCGGGAAATCTTGAAAATCCAGAAGCTGGCCTGGTAGCCTGGTTATATAGTCATTTGATTACGCCATTTTTTACCGAACCTAAAAATGCTTCTCTGGCTGGGGCTTTGACTTACTTGGTGATTTGGTTTATAATTTTGGTACTTTTCGATAGAAAGAAGATAATAATTAAGGTTTGAAAGTGTAAGAAGGTTAACAGCTAGTCCGATTCCAAGTTGTTTTGCATATGTAATTTTGGATATTCATGCCACAAAACAATCCCAAATGCTCAATATCAAAGAAAAATAAGTAATTTTGTGAAAAATATTAAACAAAATATTATTAAATATGTCAACAAACAGAACATTTACGATGATTAAACCGCACGCTGTGGCTGCAAATAATATCGGTGGAATAACGGCAATGATTGAAGCAGCAGGTTTCAGAATTGTATCAATGAAAAAAACACAATTATCGGCAGCACAAGCAGGTAAATTCTACGAAGTTCATAAAGAAAGAGGTTTTTATGGCGAATTATGCGAAATGATGTCTTCAGGAGCAATCGTTCCGATGATTTTAGAAAAAGAAAACGCAGTAGCCGATTTCCGTACTTTGATTGGTGCAACAAATCCTGCAAATGCCGAAGAAGGGACAATTCGTAAAAAATATGCGGTTTCAATGGGTGAAAACGCCATTCATGGTTCAGATTCTGACGAAAACGCAGCCATCGAAGGTTCGTTTTTCTTTGGAGCTATTGAGCAGTATTGATTTTCAGATTATTTGTACGGTTCCTGAGCGTATCAGACAGCCGGAGCTGCGGAAGCCCCGTACAAATAATTTTAAATTTTTATAGTAGCTCAACTCAGTTGAAGCTAATCTATTCCTTCATAAATAATTCCTGCTTTTTGTCTGATTTCGTCTAAAAGGCTTATTAGTTTTACGCTCATTGAGAGTGGCATGCTTTTGCTTTCTTTTTTTCCTTCTCTCACACACTGACTCACTTCTTCAATTTCAAAATTATATCCAAATGTTTTTCGTGGAAAATTAAACTTTAAAGGCTTTTTGTCGTTTTCAAAAAGTGTGATTCGTTTTGCCTCCATAAATCGACCTTCGATGTGAATATAGCCATTTTCGCCGTAAATTAAGGCTTCGGTACGGGTATTAGACCTGAGCGTACAACTCAAATTGGCCGTTGCTTCATTTTTATAGCCCAAAATAAAGCTGGTAGTTTCGTCGATTCCAGTTTCTCCAAAATTACTTATAGCTTGTATTTCAGAAGGATAGCCCAATAAAAGTAAACTTAAATAAGCTGGATATATACCAATATCAAGTAAAGCTCCGCCACCAAGACTCGGATTTAGTAAGCGTTTTTCGGGCAAAAAAGGAGCGTTAAACCCAAAGTCGGCTTGCACGTTTCTTACTTTTCCGATACTCCCTTCAGAAATTAAATCTAAAGTTTTCTGAATGGCAGGAATAAACCGAGTCCACATGGCTTCCATCAAAAAAGTATCGTTCTCACGAGCCGATTCTACCATTTTCTGTACTTGCTTTAGGTTCATGGCAAATGGTTTTTCGCACAAAACAGGTACTTTATTTTTTAAGCATAAAATAGTATTTTCGGCGTGCGAGGTATGTGGTGTGGCGATGTAAATGGCCTCTAGATCGGGGGTTTGGAAGATACTTTCGTAAGAATCGTAGAAATAGGGGGCTACGTAGCGTTCGGCAAAATCTTTAGCTCTTTCGAGTGAGGAAGAAGAAGCAATAGCATGCAGTTGGGCGTTTTTTACGGATTTCAAGTCAGTTGCAAATTTTTCAGCAATTTTTCCTGTACCAATAATTCCCCACTTAATATTTTTTATCATCTTAGTTTTGTTTCAATTTAGAAGCTAAGTTAAGGAAAAAACGTTTTATCGGATAATTATTTTTTCGGTGAACATAGTTTCGTCCATCTCCAAAACGATACAGTATCAACCAGCATTAATATTTCTGCTGCGGAAGATTATTTTTTCAGAAAAAGCAACAAAAATCACATCTTAAGCTCAAAAAAATGCCCCAACCATTACAGTCGAGGCATCTGGGTTTTTATAGAGGGGTTTATTATTACTTTGCAGCTAATTTAACCTGTAAGTTTTGGTCAATAGCATCTAAGAATTCTTCTGTATAAAGATAATGGTCGCCGTGTGAAACTTTGTTTCCGTGAATACAAACTGCTAAATCTTTAGTCATTTTACCCGACTCAACCGTTTCAACACAAACTTGCTCTAAAGCTTGGCAGAAATCAATTAATTCTTGGTTGCCATCTAATTTACCACGGAATTCTAAACCACGAGTCCAAGCAAAGATAGATGCAATTGGGTTTGTTGAAGTTGGTTTTCCAGCTTGGTGGTCACGGTAATGACGAGTTACGGTTCCGTGAGCAGCTTCTGCTTCCATTGTTTCACCATCTGGCGTAACAAGCACCGAAGTCATCAAGCCTAAAGAACCGAAACCTTGTGCTACTGAGTCAGACTGAACGTCACCATCGTAGTTTTTACAAGCCCAAACGAATGAACCGCTCCATTTTAAAGCTGAAGCTACCATGTCGTCAATCAAACGGTGTTCGTAAACGATTCCAGCTGCTTCAAACTTAGATTTATAGTCTGCTTGGTAGATTTCTTCAAAAATATCTTTGAAACGACCATCGTATTTCTTCAAAATAGTATTTTTTGTAGAAAGATAAAGCGGCCATTTCTTGTTTAATGCTACATTAAAACATGAGTGTGCAAAACCACGGATTGATTCGTCGGTGTTGTACATACCCATGGCAACTCCACCACCTTTGTAGTTAAAGATTTCATATTCTTGTACAGTGCCATCCGCACCTTCAAACTTCATTGTTAGTTTTCCTGCACCTTTCACAACGAAATCTGTTGCTTTATATTGGTCACCAAAAGCGTGGCGGCCAACGATGATTGGAGAAGTCCAGTTTGAAACCAAACGAGGAACATTTTGACAAACGATAGGCTCGCGGAAAACGGTGCCATCCAATATATTACGGATAGTTCCATTAGGTGATTTCCACATTTGTTTCAAGTTGAATTCTTTTACGCGTGCCTCGTCAGGTGTGATAGTTGCACACTTGATACCCACGCCATATTGTTTGATAGCATTTGCTGAATCAATTGTTACTTGGTCGTTTGTTTCATCACGATACTCGATTCCGAGGTCATAATATTTTATGTCCAAGTCAAGATATGGAACAATTAATTTTTCTTTGATAAATCGCCAAATGATGCGAGTCATTTCATCGCCATCTAACTCAACTACTGGATTTGCTACTTTGATTTTTGCCATCGCTTAATTATAAATTTTAATCCTATAAAGACAATCTTTTTTTATATCCACAAAGGTAATTGATTTGTATAAATATTTTAAGATTCTTCCAAACAAAAAAAGAGCCTCCAAATGGAAGCTCTTTTCTGACTTAAACCAAAGAAAATTATGAAAATTAAAAAAATTGTTTGTTAATTATTATTTGTTCAGTAATTCATCGAACGTAATTGCTACGTAGTACATTGAGCCAACGGCTGCACTGCCATAAGCTTGAATGTATGGTTTGCCACCGATATTAGTACCGCCCAACTTGATGATTGATTTCATTGAAGTTAATTTATAGCTTATTTGAGCATCAAATGTAGTTACAGCAGGTACGATTGTGTTTGAAAATGAAGCAACACCAGTTGTTGTTGGTTGGTTGAAACTCGCTTCCCAAACAAACTCATCTTGGTGTCTCAAATTTAGGTTAAATCCAAATTTATCACCACTGTTCAAACGCTTACCAAAACTTACGTTATAACGATTTTTTGGAGTGTTATAACCTGCATATTGTTGTTCTGGGCTTGTTGTAAAACCTTTCAAGTTGTTTTGAGCATAGTTTACACCAACATTAAATCCTTTCGTTAAAGAGTAATTACCGCTGATTGCAAATCCGTTAGCCGTGACAATTTCTTTAGAATTTGCTGGACGGGAATATGCCGAGCGTGTAGATGCACTACCAAGACCAGACTCAATTGGTAAACCTGGACCCGCTGCTGCTGTAGGGACAAGTATCGCAGTTCCACCAATAAAGTTGGTATATTTACTTGTATAGAAATACGAGTCAATAAATAACTTCTTAGCAATCAGGCCTTTGTAACCAATTTCATAAGATGAGATTTTTTCTGGTTTCAAAGCTGCAGTTTGATATTTAGGCAAAGCCGCTAAACCGTAAGCAGGTGCAACTTGTGCCGTAACCGCTGTAATTTGGCTTACCAAGGTTGCTTGTACATTTGTTGCAATGGTTGCCTGAGTTGATGGCAATGCCATTGTTTGGGCAACTCCGCCAGCAATAGCCGCAGCTGCTTGGCTAGCAGGAATTTGTCCGGCCGCTACCGCAGCATTTACAGATGCCGTAACACCTGCCGTAACTTGTGCTTGCACTGCTGCTGTTACACCTGCCTGAATAGCGGGTAATTGTGCTGAAACTGCCGCAGTAGCATATGCTTGTGCTTTTGCAATTACCGCAGAAGTAATATATTTTGTTGGATTTCTTGAGAAATCGGTCAATGTTGCTAAATCTACACCATTAGCTAAGTTATATCTTGAATCAAATTCTGGTTGTGCTCCAATCAAGGTGCCTGCTGGAGTTCTCAAGTCAATGTATTGATTTTGAGTCGTTGGAATACGATAACCAGTTTGGTAAGATACTCTAAAGTTTTGTTGACCAAATGAAGCAACTGCTGATAATCTAGGAGTAAAGAAGCCTTCAAAGTTTTGGCTTTTGTCATAACGAATCGAAGCCGATAATTTCAAGTGGTCTTTGAATAAGCTTTTCGCACCTTGAATAAATGCACCATATTCATTAATAGGAATTATTCCTGTGCGACCTTCTTTTTTATCTGAAAACAATGTTCCGTTTGATTGTAAGCTATACTGTCTTACGTTTGCTCCAGCTAATAAATCAATAAATTTAATTTGATTTTTGAAGTTATAAACTCCTTCTGCATGGTACAAATTAGTTTTATCTAAAAAAGCACCGCCGCCATCAACAATCGCTGCATCACGGAATTTATTAAGCAATGTTGAATATTCCGCCGATCCTGGAGTTGGTAATCCTTTATCAGCAACCCCTCTTGCTGTAATTCCAGCTTGTTCTTCAGATTGCCCAACACCACGAGCGGCAGCAAATGCTCCTACGTATTCACCAAACCATGTTGCGTGTGGTTTCACACTATTTAGCATCGCAACTGCAGCTAAACCAGCAGTATATGACTGACCAGAACGTTCCTGAGTTGTATATGCTCTTAGCGTAAAGTTATCGCCTCTTAGTTCAACCTTTGCTTGTGTTAGGTTGAAATTACGGAGCGAGTATCTACCTGTTCCTGTATAAACTGTTGTTCCATAACCATAATTAACTTGTCCAACTAACTCAACTTTATCGCTAATTCGGTAGTGAGCTGCTAAATTTGTTTTAAAGCTTTTCGTGTTATAGTCAACCATATCTTTTTCTAAAAAGCCCGTTCTACTAACGTTTACGTTAGGAATTAATCCTAAAGCGGCTGAAGGCAATAATTTAGCCGCAATCAATCCGTTAGCGACAGTGGTCATGTTTGCTTGAACTTCGTCACCATAAATGTTCATGCCGTCATAATCGGTCTTTGTGCCTGCACCTCTTGAACCCGTTTGCTGTCCACCAAGATTGAGGTTAGTATAGTTTGTTGCCTGCCAATCTTTAGCTGTGATATAAGCCAAATTCACTTTAAATGCAAATTTGTTGTTTTTCGAAGCTTTTGCATATCGCATCGAGAAGTCTGTCATTGGAGTATTGACAACGTCACGGTTGCTTGCACTCATTACGCCAGCTTTTACAGTTGCACTTAAACCTTGGTATAAGAATGGGCTTTTGCTGTTCATTAAAACCAATCCATTGATTGCATTTGGTCCATAAAGAGCAGATGCTGCACCTGGTAAAACCTCAACACTTTCAACATCAAGTTCGGGCATACCTACGATATTATCAACTGGAAAGTTTAATCCTGGAGCTTGATTGTCCATTCCGTCAATCATTTGTACTGTACGTGGATTTCCAGTAGCACCAAAACCACGCATATTGATAGATTTAAATAATAAACCTTGTGTAGTCATGTCAATGCCTTTCATATTAGCCAAAGCGTCATAGAAAGATGGTGAAGCAGTTTCACGAATCGTACGAATATCCATTTTTTCGATAGCCGCCGGTGACTTCAAAACTGATTCTTCAACCCTTGAAGCTGATATTACTACTTCTTGTCCCAAAACAGCTTGTTCTTTCAACGCAACATTGATTGAAGCACTGTTTCCTGAAACATTCATCTCTTGACTTTCGTAACCTACTGACGAAATGAGGAGCGTAAATGGCGGTGGAGTAGAAACACTGAAATAAAATTCCCCTTTTGTGTTGGTGATAGTTCCTACAACTTTTCCTTTGACCTGAACACTAACACCAATTAGTGGTTCTTTAGTTGTGGCATCCGTAATTGTTCCAGACACTTTTGTTTGAGCAAAGGAAAGCTGTGTTATTAGAAAGCAGCATATTCCGAGCAAACATTTTTTAACATAAAGTTTGTACATGAGAATGTTGGTTAGTGGTTAACAAAATGTAATTTTGTGTCAAACTTAAAAAAGAAACTAATAATATGCAAGCATACTATTAGTAGTTTGTATAAAAATGTTACTATTTTAACAAAAAATAATTATATACGATGCGAAACACGATTTTTATATCATTTTTTTATTTTGCAGGTCTTCTTTCGGTAAAAATTGCCGCTCAAAATGCAGTAGTATTAAAAACTCGTTTTGACATAAATAATACACCAAAAGCACCTGATTATTTTCAGAATGAGGCTTGGGCTGCTTTGCCAACTAAAATAGATGCCGCCGATAAAACCCCATTGAAATCGAATCTAAGCGACAGACAAAACGATGCAAAAGCTGATGTGTTTTTTTTACATCCAACAACCTATACCTATCAACCCAAAAATCAGTATGAGTGGAATGCTGATGTGAATGATGTTGAATTAAATGAGAAAACAGACAACTCAACTATTCTAAATCAAGCTACTGCGTTTAATGGTTCAGGGAAAATTTATGCACCTCGCTATCGTCAAGCTCATTATTACTCATTTTTGACTCCAAACGTTGATGATAAAAAACAGGCACTAGATTTGGCATATTCTGATATTAAGACGGCTTTTGAATTTTATTTGAAAAACTGGAATCAAGGTAGGCCAATAATCATTGCCTCTCATAGCCAAGGAACTGTTCACGCTAAACGGCTTTTAAAAGAATTTTTTGATGGAAAACCACTTCAAAAACAGTTAGTCGAAGCATATTTAATAGGAATTGCTACCCAACCTGATACTTTTGAAAATATTAAACCAAGTAATGCCCCAGATGAAATCGGCGGGTTTGTGTCATGGAATACATATGCAAGAAATTTTATTCCAGTCTATCATTCAAATGGTCTTCTAACTGCCGTGAGTACTAACCCTCTTACCTGGAAATGTGATGAGGAATTTGCACCAAAAGAACTCAACAAAGGTGGCGTTGGATTAAAATATACTTTTGTGGTTCAAGCAGCCGATGCACAAAACCATCAAGGAATGCTTTGGATTAATAAACCATATGTACGTGGACGAGCCTTTTTGAAAACGAAGATTTGGCATGTAGCTGATATAAATCTTTTTTGGATGAATATTAGAGAAAATGTAGCTTTACGTTTAGAAACATACCTCAAACAATAAATATTAAATCAAAACATACAATTGCACGTATCTAAAAAATGAACATTAATAATTACGTAATTATAATGGCTGGTGGAGTTGGAACGAGATTCTGGCCTTTCAGTCGAAGTACAAATCCAAAGCAATTTCATGATGTTTTGGGTATAGGAAAATCAATGATTCAACAAACGGTTGAACGTTTTGATGGAATTTGTCCGAAAGAAAATATCTATATCGTAACGAGCAAAGAGTATTACGATATAAGCAAACAACAATTGCCTTACTTAAGTGATGATCAAATTTTACTTGAGCCAAATCGTAGAAATACCGCTCCTTGTATTGCATATGCTTGTTATAAAATTGGTGCTAAAAATCCAAATGCCAATATTGTAGTTGCTCCTGCTGACCATATTATTTTGAAGGAAGATGAGTTTCGGAAAAAAATTAATATTGCGTTGCATTTCTCGGCTAAAAACGATGTCTTGGTTACTCTTGGGATTAAGCCTACTCGCCCAGATACAGGTTATGGATATATTCAATTTTCTGATACAGAAGGAGAAATTGAGCGTGTAGTGACTTTTACCGAAAAACCAAATCTAGAGTGGGCTCAGAAATTTGTTGAAAGCGGGGAATTTGTTTGGAATGCAGGTATTTTTATTTGGAATGTAAATGCCATTAAGAAATGTTTTGAGACATTTTTACCCGAAATGGCTGAAGCTTTTGAAGAAATTAAGGCCGACTTTTATACTGAAAGGGAAGCAGATGCTTTAAATAAAGCATATCCACAATGCAAAATTATTTCGATTGATAACGGAATCATGGAGCGTGCCGAAAATGTTTTTGTTGTTCTTTCAGAGATTGGTTGGTCGGATTTAGGTACTTGGAAATCTTTGTATGAAATATCAGATAAAGATGAAAACCAAAATGCTATTGATGCCAACGTAATGCTTTATGATACAAAAAACAGTATTATAAAAACCCCAAAAGACCGCTTAGTGGTTATAAGTGGTTTGGATGGATACATCATAGCAGAATATGATAACGTATTAATGATTTGCAAAAAAGAAGATGAACAAAAAGTAAAAGAATTTGTGGCTGCAGCAGATACGAAAGGTAAGGAGTTTGTCTAAGTTTAATTAGTTTACTGACAAAAACAACATACATGGGGTTCGATTAATCGAACCCTTTTTTTTGAACCAAACTTCGGCTACCTAGGTTTTATTTGAAATCAATTTAATACAATGAAAAATAAAACTTTGCAAATAGATATCGTGTCTGATGTTGCTTGTCCGTGGTGTTATATCGGAAAAAAACATTTAGAAAAAGCACTCGAAAGGTTTGATAATCAGCCAGTTGAGATTACTTGGCATCCATACCAACTCGACCCAACGATTCCTTCCGATGGGGTTTCCCGTGATGAATATTTTGCCAATAAATTTGGTAATATTAATCAAGTCGAACAGATTTTTCAAAGAGTAACTGGAGTTGGAGAGAAGGCCGGAATAGCGTTTAATTTTGATAAAATGCCAAAGGTCATCAATACATTTCCGTTGCACAAAATGCTATATGTAGCTCGTGCGGAAGGTACACAGTTTGACTTAGAAGAACGTTTTTTCAAAGCATATTTTACTGATGGCGTTGATTTTTCAGACATAGACCAACTGATTGTATTTTTGGAAAATATTGGCTGGAATCGTGAGAAAACAGAAAGTATTCTGGCCAATGATGAAATAAGCTTCCAAGTTTCGCAAGAAATCAGACACTTTCAAGGTTTGGGTGTTACAGGGGTACCATTTTTTATCTTGAACAATAAATATGGCATTAGTGGAGCTCAACCAATAAATGTATTTTTGGATACACTGAATTCAACTGCCGCCGAAATGCTATCTGTTGAAGCTGTTGTAGAGAATAGGATCTAGAAAAATTTATTTGTTTATGATTGATGTAGGGTATGATAAAAGGTACTTTTTTTATTTAGAAGAAAGCATCTTCAAAGTGCATGATTTCAAATTTCTCACCTACGGTTATGGCAATGATGTCGAAACGAACCTTTCCGTACCAATCATTCTCATAAATGTAGTTTTCAGCTGTTTTAATAATATGACTGGCTTTGTTTTTCGAGATAGTTTGTTCGGGAAAGCCATGAGCTACCTCAGACCTTGCCCGAACTTCTACAAAAACTAACCAGCCATCTTTAAGAACAATAATGTCTATTTCGCCCTTTCCGTGGGTGTAGTTTTGGTCGAGAATCTCGTAACCTTTATTTCCCAAGAATTTGGTAGCCATTGCCTCGGCCTTATTGCCAGTTTCGTTGTGTTCTGCCATTATTGTAAAACGAGCTTCTAACTTGCTCTCAGAATGCGTAAAATATCTTACATTAATTCCGCAATGACCGTTTCGCCACCAACTGGCTTATCGTCAATATTGACTAAGATTTTTGCATCTAATGGCAAGAAAATATCAATGCGTGAACCAAATTTGATAAAACCAAATTCAGAGCCTTGCTCCACGTCTTGTCCTTCTTTCACGTACCAACAAATTCTACGAGCTAAAGCTCCTGCAATTTGACGAAATAATACCTCTGTACCATTATGGTGCTTCACGACTATTGTTGTGCGTTCGTTTTCGGTGCTTGATTTTGGGTGCCATGCAACTAAATATTTTCCTGCATGGTATTTTACATAAGTCACAATTCCCGAAATTGGGTTAAAGTTGATATGTACATTCAGTGGTGACATAAAAATTGAAACCTGACGACGAGGCCCTTTGAAATATTCGGTTTCTACAACTTCCTCTATCACTACAACTTTGCCATCTGCAGGTGCAATTATGTGCCTGGGATTTACTGGAGTGGTTCTAATGGGTTTACGAAAGAATTGAACCACAATCACAAATAAAAATAAACTCACGATGAGTATTAATGAATGTAAAATATCTTGTTCGGGTAAAAAATATCTTAATGCCGAATTGGCTGCCATTAGTCCAATAATTGTTAATAAAATTGTTCCTGTGCCTTCTTTATGAAGTGTCATTTTCTGAGCTGTTTAGTTTTTTAGAACCACAAATATAATCAAACAATGTTTTTACGTTATCTTCACAGCTCAAATATTTATAATGCGTGTGCAAAAGCTGTGGATAAGTTGGCGTTTCACGTGGAAAAATCCCTGATAATTATGGAAAAACTCTTTTTTTGGCGAAATTGGCCTAAAAATCAAAAATTTAGTTTTGTTTTTATTCTTACGATACTTTTCACCTCAATTTTATCGCTTTCATTTTTTTGGTTTAAAGGTGTAGAAAATATAATACATTGGGATGTTTTAAGTGAGATTGATGAAATTCCTGCGGCATTAAATACTTTCTCTGATGGACAGTTGAACACTGACCGACTAAAATTTACAATCAATGGTATTGCCTATATTGTTAAGGAGCGTTATCTCGCTTCGATAATGGAAATTAATTTTTGGGCAAACAATATATTCGCTGTATTTTTTATCTTAGGTCTGAATTTGCTAATAAGTGCATTTTCTGGCATGAGCCGTTATTGGTTTTTAGGGGGAATGGTTTTATTTGCTGGTGTTTTGATAACTTTTCATCTCGAAATCGTCTTTAATTCCGTCAATCAATTGGCTTTTTTGGCGGCTTTTGGTGCGTTTGCTGGGTTGGCTTTTTACTTCAATATGTTTGCTACTTATATTAGTATTTTTAAGAGATTTTTTTCTTTTCTTGGATTGAGTATTATAGCCGCAATCTTGATTGGTTTTACGGCAAAAGCGACAAATCCAAGTTTGGCAGTTTTTTCATATGGATTACTTTCTGCAATTATTTTATCAGCGATATTTATCTTATTGGTTGCTCACGAAATTTCAGCAGGGTTGGTTTGGGTTGTTTCAAATTCAGGCGTTAAAAATCGTAATCATATTCCTTCTTTCTTGGCAATTTCGAGTATTTATTTGCTCAATGTGCTTTTGATTTATCTCGAAAAATCTCAATATATCGATTGGAATATTATTTCAATCAACCCAGTAGTTCTCTTTGGCTTTTCTATGCTTTTAGGAATCTGGGGTTTCAGAAATTATTCTGAACAATCTAATTTCTTTGATTTTCGAAGTATTGGATGTTGGTTTTATTTAGGTTTTGCCATTATTACAACTGCTACTCTAGGCCATGCCTATGCAACCGCAAATGATCCACTTATTGAGGCTTTCGAGGATTTTATCTCATATGCTCAAGTAGCTATGGGGCTATGCTTTTTCTTTTATGTATTAATAAACTTTATGCAACCGCTTCAAAAAGGTTTGGAAGTGCATAAAGTGATATACAAACCAAAGTTTTATGAATTACTACTTTTCAGAATGGTAGCGGCAATTTTGGTTTTCATGTTGATTTCGTTCAAAAACTATAACAATTATTTTCAAGCTAAAGCTGGCTATTATAACACTATTGCTGATTATTATACAGCTACCGAAGATTTACAGGCCGCCGAAACTTTTTACAAAGAGGCATTGCATTTCGATATTCGAAATCATAAATCAAATTATGCTTTGGCTTCATTGGCTCTAAAAAATGGTGATAAAGAAAATACGGGTTTATTTCTGAAAAATGCTTTAGAAAAAAATGATAGTCCGTTTGCGTATGCTGGTTTGAGTAAGGTTTTGGAGGAAAAAGACATGTTTTTTGATGCCCTATTTACTTTGCGTGAAGGCGTGAGCAAATTTCCAAAAAACCAACATCTTTTGACCAACATTGCGTACCTCTATGAAAAAACAAAAGTGCTTGATTCAACCTTTTTTTACTTGAATTTGGCAAAAACAAATTGTACAGATTGCGATTTGGCGGAATCAAATTTATTGGCTTATCATTTAAAATATGGAGAAAAAGATTCTCTATACAAATCATTGATTGCATCAAACCCAAAACTTGGGGGAGATAATCGAGCAACTAAAAGTATGAGTCTTCGTGCAAATAGGGCTGCGGCCGATAAAATTTTACAAAAACAGGCTTCAACAAATATTGAATTCACGAAAGATTCTGCCATAAATGTGAGTCAGTTTGCTTTGCTTTATAATTTATCGTCATTTGATAATGCCATGTTTCCGTATTCGAGTACAGATTTGCAGCATCTTCAAAGAAAGGAAGTGAACTTCGATTTCTTTGAGGATTTGGGGTTTGCTATTGCTTCTCGAAATTATTTCATTGAAAATAAACTTGAAGGGCTAAAACAACTGGCGATTTTGGCAAATGATTCGACCAAACACAAACCTTTGTATAATCAAGTGGCTGGAATGTGGTTTTTGAAACAAGGTGTATATGATAAAGCCATGGAATTTCTAAGTAAAGCTGGCGATTTGTCTTCAATAGAAGTTTTACAAAAACAAAATTATCAACAAACAATTGCCGATTCTCAAAAAGCTAAAGCTGAGAAGTTATTTAAAACTGCTTTAGTGAAAAATCATACCAATAAGGCCGACTTTGATAAAATTTTGAATGAAAATCCATTAAATCCTTATGTTTTGAGCAAAGTCGTTGATTTTTATAACAATACGCTCAAAAAGCCCAACGATGCCTATAATTTTGTTTTCAGAGCGGCTGAATTGAACAATACTTCCACCGAAATCTGGAAACTATATACATTACAATCGCTCAAAATTGGCTTGCCTGACTACGTGGCCGATGGTTTGGTAAAACTACAGCAGTTAAGTACCCCTGCCGATTATCAAGCATTTCTTTCCACCTATCAAGCCCAAAAAGCATTGATGGAAAAAACAAAGGATGGTTTTGAATAGAATAATATCTTTGATTATCGAATAGTAAAATAAAAATTATTCGCTCATTCAACATTTTTTTTCATGAAAATTATCGAAACAACCAATATTTCAAAACGCTACATCATGGGTAGCGAAATTATTGACGCCCTAAAATCCGTCACTATTTCAGTCGATAAAGGTGAATATGTGGCGTTTATGGGCCCTTCTGGGTCGGGTAAATCAACTTTAATGAATATCATAGGTTGCTTGGATTCTCCAACTGGCGGAAAGTATGTTTTGAATAACCACGACGTAAGTAGTATGAGCGATAATGAATTAGCTGAAATACGAAACAAAGAAATTGGCTTCGTTTTTCAGACATTTAACTTACTTCCACGCCAATCTGCTCTTGAAAACGTGGCCTTACCATTGATTTATGCGGGTTATACAAAATCTCAACGCACTGAAAAAGCAATGCATACACTAAAAAATGTTGGTCTTGATAACAGAGCTCATCATAAACCTAACGAACTTTCGGGTGGCCAACGTCAACGCGTAGCTATTGCACGTGCTTTGGTCAATGACCCAAGTATTCTTTTGGCCGATGAGCCAACAGGAAACTTAGACACAAAAACTTCTTACGAAATCATGGAGCTGTTTGACCAGCTTTATTCAAAAGGAAATACCATCGTTATGGTTACGCACGAAGAAGATATTGCTAAATATTCACACCGAATCATTCGTTTGCGTGATGGCTTATTAGAGTCAGATAAAGTAAATCCTGAACCAACCAATCCACGAGAAATGGCCAAACTTTATGCCCAAAAAGTGAAAGAATAAAATTATTGCACCTATAAATTAAACGCCTACTTTTTTTAGGATTTTTTTTAAATAGGTTAGTATAAATATTTTACCGTTTAATAAAAATTGTTGGATTGTTTTTATAAAAAACAACATAATTCAAACTAAAATTCATTCTTTATCGTTTATAACTATATATCAAAAAACTAACTTACATGAAAAAAGTATTTTCATTTTTATCATTAATGCTGTGCATCAGTACATTATCATTTGCACAAAGTCCAGCAGTTTCGGCAGAAAGTGCTAATGTTAAAGTAACTTACGGTCAACCATCTAAAAAAGGTCGTGTAATTTTTGGCGGTCTGGAGAAATTTGGAACCGTATGGCGTACGGGTGCTAATGGAGCAACCGAAATCACTTTCAAAAAAGATGTAAAATTTGGAGGTAAGTCTGTGAAAGCAGGTACTTATTCTTTATTCTCGAAATTAGGAGAGAAAGAATGGACAATTATCTTGAATAGCGAATTAAAACAATGGGGAGCTTATGGATACGATAAAATCAAAGATAAAAACGTAGCAGAAGTTACAGTTCCTGTAAAAACATTAAAAGAAGTAGTAGAGAAATTGACAATCGCTACTGATGACAAGACTTTAACCATTTCTTGGGATACGACGAGTGTTGCCGTTCCCATGGAGTTTTAGGGTTTAGGTAAGTGTAGTAATAAAAAGCCGAGGTTTTGCCTCGGCTTTTTTTGTTGCCCGTTCCATTCGTACACTGAGTGAACGTAGAGAGTTACTTATTTATTCCCAATAAACCTCTCAAAAAACTCATAAATGCGAAGCATACGGTCGATTCTTTGACGAACATTTCCTGTGCGTGAAAGTTCATGTGTGCCTCCGGGCATTCTTACGTATTCTACTTCTTTGCCCATAATTTTCATAGATTTATACATCATTTCGCTTTGAATAATACCTGTACGAAGGTCATTTTCACCGTGTTTGATGAGTAATGGAGTACGAATTTTATCAACGAATGTATAAGGTGAATTTGTTTCTAAAACTTTTTCTTGCGTATCATTCCAAGGATAATTAAAATAATTCGGGATCAAACGCCATGCGTTTCCTTCTCCTAAGAAAGTTGAAAGGTCATAAACGCCACGTTGAGCAAATGCAGCTTTGAAACGGTGGTCGTGTGCCACAATCCAAGCGGTCAGATAACCAGCATACGAGCCACCTGTGATAACTTGGCGTGAAGTATCCACCCAAGAAGCTTTGGCGGCGTCAGTAGCAGCAGCAAGTACGTCTTCGGTTGGGCCAGTTCCCCAGTCTTTGATGTTGGCACGCAAGAAATCCAAACCATAACCACCTGAACCACGTGGATTGGCATAAACCACGCCATAGCCTTGCGAACAAAAATACTGATGCTCATGCCACATCGAAAATTCGCCCGGACCCCACATGGCTGTCGGCCCTCCGTGCATATTCAATAAAAGTGGATATTTCTTTCCTGCCTCAATATTCGACGGTTTCATTATCCAATATTCAATTTTTTGACCTTTGGTATTGGTATAAGTTCGTTTTTCCGGAAAACTCAACACTTTATATTTTACCCAATCGTTTACCGAAGTCAATTTTACAGGATTTCTCATCTGTAAATCGGCTACGTAAAGTTCATTGGGGTTGGCTATTTCAGTTTTCGAATACAGAATTTTATTGGCCGATAAATCAAAACCTAAAATTCCTGACTCATAATCAGTTATTTGTTCGACCTGCTTAGATTGAACATCAACTCTATAAATCGGTTGTCCACCGTTCGACTGTGCTGTAAAATAAACATATTTCATATCTTTCGACCATGTGAGTCCACTAACTGAGCGGTCAAATTTAATCAATTGCGGATTTGTACCATCGGCTTTAGCAATGTATAAATCGCCAATATTTACTCCTTGAGAGTTAGTTTTTATGTAAACGATACTTTTTCCATCAGGTGACCAAGTTATACCGCTAAACGATTTCCCTTTTTCGCCCAATACAACTTTACGATTTGTGCCATCGGCATTCACTACCAAAATTTTGTTATCTTGTTCACGGTCTGGGTGTAGTAATGTATCTAGGGCAGTTTGTAAGGCAATTTGTCCATCTAGTAGCCATGCTCCACCGCTATAACTTCTGAAACCTGTCGTCAGAGGAGTTGCTTTTGCACCTTCTTTAACTTCGATTGTGTAGATATGTGAAAAATTCAGTTCTGGTTGAGTCGTGGCTTCTCCTTGAAAAGTTAGACGATTGATAACCTTCGCTTTTTTGTCGTCAATATCTTTTTCTAAATAAGCTCTAATTTCTTCTATTGTTCCATCAGGATTTGGTTTTACTCCTTTGGATGGCTTTAAAAACTCATTTTTTGTAAAACCAGGTTTTTCTAAAGACCAAGCTGGAACGCCCTTTGATGGGTTTAGTACAGAATCTTTCAAGAGTTCGGTCAGAGAAAGACCGACACTAAATGAAATTTTTGAGCCATCTTTCGACCAATTTGGGTTTGAAGCACCGTATTTTAAGTCGGTTAGTTGATAAGCCTCACCACCATCAAGAGGCATAACAAAAATTTGAGATTTGCCTTTTATGTTTCGAGCAAAGGCGATTTGTTTACTATCTGGCGACCACGAAGCACTACCTACGCTTTCTACACCACGAGTAATTTGTCTTACTGTCTGAAAGTCAGTTAAGAATAAATGTGTGCGGTAATCGTATTCGAGCTTATTTTCTTCGATTGTTTCGGTAGTTCGAAGCGAATAAATGGCTTTTATGCCATCAGGAGCAATACTAATAGAACCAATTTGTTTGATTCGAGTGAGGTCTGTTACAGATACTTTTTCTTTGCCAACTTGGGCAAAAGCTAAGTTTGAAATAAAGGCAAGGGTTAGAATTATTCTCATATTTGATTGTTTTTGAAGTTTACTCGGTAAAAGTACAAAAACAAATCAAAATAGCACTCAAGCATTATGATTCAGACGAATTTTATGATACATATCGTGCATAACTTGCATGTGAGGGGCCGTAAGAACCGCAAGCCCTAAAAAGCTATAGGCCATTATTGCATTGTTATTAATAAACATAAAGCCAGTAAAACCAAAAATCAAAATTCCACCAATGGCAAGTAAGCTATAAAATACAATTTGACGCATAACACGATTTGCAGTATTAAAATTACTATTGTTACGTAGATAAGAAGTAATATTTTTGAGTGAGAGAGTTGAATGCCAAATGACAAAATAAAATGTAAAACCCAATATCATTGGAAGATTGTATAAAATTACCAAAATCAACAAAAATTGTATAGAAAAGAATTTGTTTTCAGTAATAACAATATTTTTATTTTTCGAATAATAAATAGCCGAACTTAATAATAACAGAAAAATAGAAGAGAGTATCAGGCCGATTCGGTGTGAATCAAGCCAATTGATAAATGCCAAATTATCAGAACCCGCCTTAAAAAGTAATAATATTGGGCGTACTTCAGTAAAGTTAGGCATCAGAATTATGCTCAAAATAACCAAACCATAACTCGTAACTAGAAATTTACCAATAAAGGTATCAGTTTTGAAATGGTGCAAGTCAGTTTCGCCAAAATGATAAGCTGCCAGAAAAATAAACAGAATATTACCAATTAAAGGAAAAAACCAAAGTATTGCACCGAAAGCCAATAGTCTGCCCAAATAATTGAGAAAAAAGAATGGCATTGAAAAGCGTTCCTTGTCGATGCTGGCGTTTTGATTGGCAACTAATAAATCTGCCGCCCCGTGCGGAATACCCAAAAACAAAATACCTGTAGCAAACGCCAAAAACTGACTTTCTACCGATATACGCTGAATATAATGATGCACAAACAGCATAGCAAAGCCTACAAACAAGAGTATTGTTCTCATTGATTTTGAGTATTTAGCAGAAAAAATAAACTGATTGTACGAAGAGGGAGAAAAGGATTCTGCCCGAAAACCAAAAGAAGTTTTCGGGCAGAAATAAATCATTTTAAAAGCTTAAGCTTTCTTAGATTCAGTGATAGCAATGTTATACACTACTAAACCAAAACCAATTTTATTAATTGCATCGGCAATGTTATAAAACAAATTCAAGTCTTTTGTTTGAAGTAAACCTGCACCTTCTGGTCCTAACCAACCACCAGGGCCGGCCATATAACCAATTGGGTATATTGCCCAACCAGCCAATACGAACCAAGCTAATGCTTGAATTCCTGACTTTACTGAATCAGAGTTAGAAGAAGCAGCTAATTGCTTTGCTTCGCCAGCCCATGCCGAATAAAGTACATAAACGTAACCAATAGATGAAATTACACCCCACATTACAGAGTGGCTTGTTGAAGCAGTTGGATTAAAGGCTTCTCCAATGTAACCCGCCACTAACATCACAACTGATGCCAAAATGAGTTTCCACATGAAAGCCGGTTTTGCACCTGCTGGCTTCAACAATAAATAAAATTCTACGCACATCAAAGGCACTGTTAGTGTCCAGTCGATGTAACGTAAAGCTACTGGGCTTTCGCCAGTTGCACCGTAGAAATCTCTCATGTAGTAGTAGTGAACCGCTGCGATACCAGTGATTAGACCAGAAACTAAAAGAGAAGTTTTCCATTTTCCATCAACACTTCCTCTTTCAAAGAAGAAAAATACTGATGCGGCAAGCATTGCCATGTAACCCGTGAAAAATGTAAATGAAACAGGGTCTTTACCGTCAACGTTGACGATGTTTAGGAATAAAGTGTACATATAGTTATTATTGTTTAAAGTTGAACAATACAAATATAACAGAACACTTAATATTTTGTTTTATTTTTTTTTAAAAAAATTAAACAAACGTTGAACATTTAAATTTGAAAATTGTATTATTCAAAGAAAAAAATATAAAATACTCAATTTATTACTGTAAGAAACCTATAAAATAAAAAAATAAAAAAAATAAAAAAAATAAAATACAACTATTTGAATAGGCCTTTTTTACGCAACCTTCTTGACATCATTGGATTAAAACAAATCAATTTAGAAATAGCAAAAATATTTTAGTTGAGTTCAATTAGGGCATTTTTTCCTTCTTGTGATAATATCAAAAGTTATATGCCATATGAGAAGATAAAAAACTTCATAAGTAGTTGGGTATATTGCAATTCCTGATTGTGAGACAGTTTTTTTAAGGTAGCCATTAATTCTGTATTCACTACCATCTAAAAATTTCTCAACGCTCAAACTTTTTTGTTTTCAAAGTATAAGCATAATCTTGTTTTATCGTTTTTATCCTTGTTTTTTTCTTTTATTTCATTCTAAAGGCTTCGAGTCTTTGTCTAGATAACTTAGTGTTTTTTATTCTTTACCTTAATAATTTAACTAATCAATTTTTCTTTCTGAACCACTGCTTATTTTGTAATCTTTGATTTGAATGAAGCTGCACTCAATTAAAATTTTATTAAAGACAGATTTTTAAATGCCATTTTTTTTAATATCGATTGATATGTAGTTTTCTGGTAAGACATTCGCATAAAAACAGAACCATTTTCATCGTTTATTTAAGCGAGTTGATTGACATTGTAAAATGATAGACGCGATATTTCTTTGTGATTTTGAGAAATTGCAATTTTATTGTTGGTAAAATTGAATGTCATGTTGAAGAAATACCAATGCATTTCTTTTTGGAAAACGTGCAATATCTACCAAAATAGTTTGTTAAATATTTGTTGAAAAAATGGAAACACTAGAAATAACAAAGCAACAATCAAATTTATCTGATTGTTACTCTGAAAACTACCGAATATTTTGTGCTAACAAATCATTGATTCGAGCTTAATATTCGTCTTCATTAAAGAAAAAGTCATCTTTGGTCGGATAATCGGGCCAAATCTCCTCAATGCTCTCATACGGTTGCCCGTCGTCTTCAAGTTCTTGTAGGTTTTCAATAACTTCAATGGGTGCTCCCGAACGAATCGAAAAATCTATCAACTCATCTTTTGTAGCGGGCCACGGAGCGTCCTCCAAATACGACGCAAGTTCGAGTGTCCAATACATAGTTTTTATTCCTTTTTAGTGTTATAAAAAAATTTAAGGCTGCAAAAGTATAACAAAAATTTGCTTCTCAAATTAAATATCGAAAAAATCTATTTAATTTCAAACGTTTTTAACAAAAAATATTGTAGAAAATCGAAAAAACATTTCCGTTTGATGATAGAAACTCTGATTATCAATTAATTAAATCTTTAACTCTATTCAAGAAATTACTTAATTCTTAAACTATGAAACGTTTTACGCTTGCACTTGATTTGGTTGACGACCCTACTCTGATTGCTGAATATGAAAATTTACACGAACGTATTTCCGATGACATCGCTAAAAGTATCACCGATGCAGGCATTACCGAAATGGAAATCTATCGAATCAGCAATCGTTTGTTTATGATAATGGAAACCGAAGATGATTTTTCGTTTGAGAAAAAATCAGAAATGGATGCCAACAATCCCAAAGTACAAGCGTGGGAAGCATTTGTTTGGAAATATCAACAAGGCTTACCAATGGCGAAACCTGGCGAAAAATGGGTATTAATGAAACAAATTTTCAAACTAACCAACCAATAAACAAAATGAGTGAATAAGGCTTTAAGCATATTCACTCATTGTATCTTTGAATTATTCTTTCATTTTTCTTTACTCTCTACTTATTTTACTCGCACCGCTGGTGTTTGAGTCGAAATCTTTTACTTTTCCGAAAATAATATGACTTGCACCGCTAGCATTGGCTCTTGCTTGGTTGATTTCCATGCGTTTGGCATCAATGTGGCAAGCTCCCGAAATATCCATGTTTACTTTTTCGGCTGAACCTCTCAAATCTGCTTTTGAAGCACCCGAAGCATCGAATTCGATTTTACGAACATCTACATCAATGGCGGCTTTTGAAGCCCCCGATAACTGAATATCCAAGTCTTTGCTTTTATCTTTAAAGCCAATGACTTTTAAAGCAGATGCTCCTGAAATATCAAGGCCTTCGAGAGATGGCATCGTGATATTGATTCTAACGGTTTCGTTTCTTCTACCAAACGAAAACTTGTCTTTATGACCAATTTCCAAGGTATTATTGCGTACATCAAAGTCAATATCATCTAAGTCGTTTTGTTCGTCTGTATTTGCAATTACTTCAAAAGTATCTCCTCTACGAATCGTTACAACAAATGCTCCGCCAACTTCTATTTTTTCAAAACCTTTCAAATCAAATTTCTTTTCATGTTGACCTTTTTCTTCAAAAATACCATAATCAAAAGCTGATTCATCATCGTCATCATAATGATTATCTCTAAGTGCTTTACGCTCTTCATCGCTTAATTTTGGACAGTCACGACAAACCATTCCAGAGTCACGTTTCATTACGTAAGTGAATCTATTTACATCATCGCCATCCATATCAAAGTTTTTGCTTTCCCAATCATGGCGATAAACACTGTTATAAAACGATTTAGTGATTTTGAAAGGCTTATTGAAAGGAATGAAAAGTGTTATGCGAAGGTCTTGTCCACGGAAACGAGCTTTTTCTGGTAATGAAATCTTTTGGTCGAACGAAAGAGAAGAATCTTTTTGGACGATATTATACAAAATGTTTTTCGCATTGGCTTCGGCTTCAGCTTTCGAACGGCCCGATGATTCAAAACGTTGTTCGAGTTTCAGATCAGCACCATCATAGCCTTCAATGTTTACTTCAACATCCTCTCTAATTTGTATTTCATCAAAATCATCCTCTTGATTATTGTTGGCATCAAGCACCAATATTTGTCCTGAAAGCGTGTAAGGAAAGTTTTTAGTTTGTTCAAAACGACCTTTCTTTTTAAAGTTTAGTGCATATTTTGTGGCCAAAATACCTGTTCCCATCAAACCAGCCAACCAAAGTCCTAATAGAGAAACCCAAAAATTACGATTTCCAATTCTTCTGTTTGAAATCAATGTTAGACCTGTTAGCAGAAGAGCCAAGAAGGGTGTAAAAGTTGCCAAGAAAGCAAAGAAACCTATCATTGGATGAATATCTTGCGAGAATATTTTGAACGGACTATTGTCGAAGAACTCTGTTCCTTCGATACCCGATATAACTCCGAAGAATGCCGCAACAGCCGCCACCACACTAACAATGGCTAATAATGAGAATAATATCAGCAATACTCCAGCTAAAACTCTGGCAACTGGCCCGAGGTGTTTTAGCACTTCTCCCAAAGCTTTGATAACGATTCCGATTAAACGGAAAGGAAACAAAAGGATTTTGGTGAGAGCATTTTCGGGTGCATTTTTATCGACATTGATGCTTTCTTTGATATTGGTTTCGATGTTAGAAAGCGTAACCGGTTCCCCCTTCATTTCCATTTTTTGAGTAAGTGTTTGAGCTTTTGGAGCTACAATCCAAAGGATGATGTAAGCCAAAAATCCCGTTCCGAATAAAAATACACCCAAAACAAAAAGCAAACGAATAACCGTTATGTCAACGCCAAAATAAGCAGCCAATCCACTACAAACGCCGCCCAATACCTTATTATCATTGTCACGGTAAAATTTCTTGATTTTTTTGTCTTCGTCAAGGTTGAAATTTGGAGGAAAAACAACCCAACAAACAAAATAACCCAAGAATACAAAACCTGAAATCGGTCCGAGATCATCATTGATTGGTGGTAAACCTAAGAATAACAACAAGAAAATTATTCTTGCCCAAACCACATCAATATTGAAATAATGTGCCAAACCTGCTAAAACACCACCCAGAGCCTTACGTTTTACATCACGAAAAAGGCGTTTGGGTTGAGCCGTTTTAAAGCTATCAGATTCTTGACTTCCCGCTGTTGACTGTTGATTGTTTACGGTCGACTGAGCATTGCCCGCTGTTGACTGAGCAGTATTTTTTAAATCTTCTTCTTCTTCTATTGCTTCAAAGTCAGAAACACTGCCCATTGATTTGATGAGGTCGTTTACGCCTTCCTGTGTAATAATAGGTTGATTATCAGACTTTTGATTTGTCCAGAATTTTTCGGCAATTCGTGCTTCAATATCTGAAACAATCTCTTGACTGCCCTCATATGAGGCAAAGTATTGTTTTATGGAGGCTAAGTAAGCGTTTAGTTTTTCGTAGGCATCATCTTCGATATTGAAAACCATGCCTGCTATGCTTATTTGTATAGTCTTTTTCATTGAATTAATAATATCTTTTTCAGTGTCCGATGTTTATTTTATCGATATTTTTACTCGATGAGTTTTTTCGAGTGACTAATTTAGTAACCCGAAAACCTAACATCGAAATTTTTATTTCTTGTTTATGATTGTTGTAACGGACTCTGCGAGTTCGCTCCAAGTATTATTCAAGTTTTCTAAAAAAATTAGCCCTGTATCAGTTAATACATAGTATTTACGGGGCGGGCCAGAAGTTGATTCTACCCATTTGTAGTCAAGTAAGCCTGCATTTTTCAGACGAGTCAGTAAAGGGTAAAGTGTGCCTTCAACAACCATTATTCTGGCGTTGATTAGTTCATAGAGAATTTCGGAAGCGTAAATTTCACCTCTCGAAATTATATGCAGAATGCAGTACTCCAAAATTCCTTTCCGCATCTGCACTTGGGCATTTTCTAAATCCATATCGTTTGAAACAACCCCCTAATCTCAAAGGGTGAACATTTAAAGTGAAACTGTATATATAGCCGAGCTTTGGGGAGGCATTCCGCCCCTACGTTTAGGGGCGATACTATGATACAAAGATATAATTCAGTACTATGCAATGCAAGATACTTGGTTAAAAACTTTTTTGTTTTCTGATGAGAGGAAAAAAAGAATGTATAAAACCTGTATTTTTGAGGATGGAAATATATATTTTTAATAGATCCCTCTTAATATTTTTAAATCGAGAAAATTTTCAAACATTAAACCTTTCGAAATTCTAAAATATAGGTGTATTCCGACATATGAAGGTAATTACAAATGTAGGTGAAGTATTTTTGATAATTTTTTAGTAGGAATTTTCCAGCAAAATAGAATTTTAACCCTAAATATAAAAAAACCATGTATTTTTGTCGATAAATTTAAAAAAGTTTTGAAAACTTTCAATACAGTTAATTTGAAATAATAATACCTAATTATTTACATTTTTAGAAGATGAAACCACATAAAAACCTCTTTACCCTCCTATTGATTGTTATGTTTGCAAATGGCTGTACACAAAAAACTTCGGCCGAATACACTCCGTTAGTGAATAATCCCGATTTTTACCATGACTGTGTTAATCAACTTACCGATGTAATAGTACATGATATTTTTTCTCCACCAGTGGCGAGTCGTATTTATTCGTACGCAAATTTGGCAGGATATGAAGCTCTCATTTCGGGCAAGAAAGATATGTCCTCGATGGTTGGTCGAGTAAAAGATTTTAATGAAGTGCCAAAAATAGATGAAGGAAAAGAATATTGTCACCAATTGTCAAGCATTAAAGCATTTATGACTGTTGCACGCGGCCTTACGTTTTCTGTAGAAAAATATGATTCCTTTGAGAAGGCTTTGGACAAGAAGTTTTTAACAGCGGGTGTGCCTAATGATGTAATCGAGCGTTCGGTCGCTTATGGAACTGAGGTTGGAAAAGCGGTCTTAGCTTACGCAAAGAAAGATAATTACCCTCAGACTCGTGGTTTACGCTATACTTTACAAAACAAGCCCGGTACATGGACTCCAACGCCACCATCGTATGCCGATGCGATTGAACCCAACTGGGGAAAAATTAGGCCGATGGTGATTGATTCGTCTTCGCAGTTTTTACCACCACCACCTTTTACTTATGATTTGACTAAAACAAGTCCTTTTATGAAAGAAGTGACAGAAGTTTATGAGATGGGTAATAAACTTTCGGATGAAGAAAAACGCATTGCATGGTTTTGGGATGATAACGCCTTCGTGATGAACGTTCAAGGTCATGTAATGTTTGCCGATAAAAAAATGACTCCAGGTGGACACTGGTTGGCTATCACAAAAACGGTTTGTAAAGATAAAAAAGTAGATTTTGCAAAATCAGTTCAAGCATATCTTTTGGTTTCTATGGCTTTGCGTGATGCCTTCATTCAATGTTGGGAAGTAAAATATCGTTTTCATAAAATCCGTCCCGAAACTATTATTAATGCTAGCGTGGATACCAAATGGGTGCCTTTTTTGCAAACACCACCTTTTCCAGAATATACGAGTGGACATAGTACAATTTCAGCAGCTTCTGCTGAGGTGCTTACCGAATTGTTTGGTGAGAATGTTTCATTTACCGATTCTACCGAAGCAAAATTTGGACATGGCGTTGGGCAGTTTAAGTCATTTAAGGAAGCCGCAGAACAAGCCTCTATCAGTCGTGTTTATGGAGGAATACACTTTCGCTCTGGATGTGAAGAAGGCTTAAAAGCGGGACAAGAAATCGGCAAACTCGTCGTTCAGAAAGCGAAAATATAAGAATAGATTTTTTTAAAACACTGAAAGGATTTGTCTTCGGTCAAATCCTTTTTTTTGTTTTTAGGCATTTGAGTTAATTCAAAGTTTCTGCCATGAATCAGCCTGTAAAACAAAAACAAGACAATAAGTCATTTTTAAATTCTTGATCAATACAAAAACCAGTCAAAAAGTCCGAAAAAATCGACTGGTACGCAAATTGATGAAATGTTCACATCGCCACAAGGTTGTGGCACCAAATGAAACAAAAATTAAAACAAATAAAATTATGGCAACGTTAGTAAGAAATTTCGCACCAGTTTTTCCAGCAGTATTAAGCAATTTTTTAAATGACTTTGAGCGTGTAGCTCCTGCACATCAACATTCATTTCCAGCTGTAAACGTAATCGAAAGTGAAGATGCTTTCAAGATACATTTGGCTGCCCCGGGTTTGAAGAAAGAAGATTTTAAAGTAAATGTTCACGAAAACACTTTAACTATCTCGACTGAGAAAAAAGAAGAAAATACCGAAACAGAAGGAAATTACAGTCGAAAAGAATTCAATTTTAGTACATTCAAGCGTTCGTTCACTTTACCAAAAACCGTAGATAGTGAAAAGATTGTGGCTACCTACAACGATGGTGTCTTGGGCTTAGAACTTCCTAAAAAAGAGGAAGCAAAACCAAAAGAGCCTCGCTTGATTGAGATTGCGTAAGTTTGAGTAATAATTGAGTTTGAGCAAGGTATAGATTAATTTCTGTACCTTGCATTTATGTAAAAAATACTTAAAAAAATATTCCGTTAAAATTTGTTAAAATTCATCATCTACACGAATTTACATACATACTTTTACGTTAAATTTGCATAAAACAAAAACAATCCTCGTTTCGTTATAAATACAAAACACTTTATGAAGAAACATTACTAATAATTGAAATATAAGTCGATTAGATAAATAATATTAAAAACAACGTCATAGAAAACATGAATAACACAGTTAAAACCATTGGTATTGCTGTTTTGAGCAGTATCGTTACGATTGGAGGCTATCACTTGCTCGGATTGCAAGGGAATAATGTAATTTTTAGTGAGGCCTCAAAACCTTCGCTCGCACGTCTAGCAAATTATGATGGACCTGTAGGTGTTCCAGGAGATTTTACTTATGCAGCCGAATTATCAACACCTTCGGTGGTTCATATCAAAGCAAAATCAACTCGTACAGCCTCGCAACAACGTACTATTTTTGATGATTTCTTTGGTGGAGAAAGTCCATTTGGTCAGCCACGTAATCAACAGCAGGAGTCATCAGGTTCGGGTGTTATCATCTCAAATGATGGTTATATCGCAACTAACAATCACGTAGTTGAAGGAGCAACCGAGTTGGAAGTTGTAACTTCTGACCACAAATCTTACACTGCAAAAATCATTGGCACTGACCCTTCAACAGATATTGCTGTTATCAAAATCGAAGGTGGAAAGCACCCTTCAATGGCATTTGCCAATTCGGATAACGTAAAAGTGGGTGAGTGGGTTTTGGCAGTTGGTAATCCGTTTAACTTAGAATCTACCGTAACGGCGGGTATTGTAAGTGCCAAAGGTAGAAATATTGGTATTTTGGCTGAGAAGCAACAACAACAAATGTATCGTCGTTATGGCGAAGATGGCCGTCAGAAAACAAGTGATGCCATTGAGTCGTTTATCCAAACCGATGCGGCCGTAAACCCAGGAAATAGTGGTGGTGCTTTGGTAAATCTTAAAGGTGAACTGATTGGTATCAATACCGCAATTGCTAGCCCAAATGGTGCTTATGCAGGTTATGCGTTTGCAGTTCCATCTGAAATCGTGAAAAAAGTAACGGCTGATATTGTAAAATACGGAAACGTGCAACGTGGATATTTAGGTATAAATTTGGTTGAATTAGATGGCAAGAAAGCTGAAGAATTTAAAACTAAAACAGATGAAGGTATATATGTAGCAGATGTTGTAGAAAATGGTGCAGCAAAAGCAGCAGGTATTCAAAAAGGCGATGTGATTGTCAAAATTGATGGATTGGAAACTAAGAGCGGCCCGAAATTACAAGAAATTATTGGTCGTAAACGTCCCGGTGAATCTACTCGTGTAACCGTTAATAGAAATGGCTCGCTGAAAGATTTTGAAGTGACACTTCGTAATCGTGATGGTGGAAAAGATATCGTAAAAAATACCATTGATTCAGAAAATAAAACTTTTGAGCAACTCGGTATTGAATTGGCTGAGCTTTCTTCAACTGATAAGCAACGCATGGGTATTCAGAATGGTGTGGTCGTAAAAAAGATTGTTGAAGGTGATGTTGCAGACTACACACAAATGCGTGAAGGCTTTGTAGTGATTAAAGTAGGTGACAAACGTATTAATTCTGTAAGCGATTTTAAAGCGGCCATTAAAGCAGCTAAAGAAAAAGATGAAGAGGGTGTGATGATTTGTGGAACTTATCAAAGTTCAGCTCGTACGACTTGTTACGGTTTAAGTTTAGAGTAAAATAAATTTTGTTTAAAGTAGATAAACGCACTTGTGTCGATAAACTTTTATCTTCATAAGTGTGTTTTTTTTAGGGTAGACTGAAATTTTACTTTTTAACTCTACATTTACGTTAGATTTATAACAAATAACATATCCGATAATTATAATTAAATTTTGATGATTTTAGACCGAACCATTGCTCCGCCATCAAGGAAAGTAGAAAATATAAATATTCCAACTGCAGAAAAAACAATACTTGACAATAATATTCCACTTTATACTATTCGAGCAGGCGAGCAGCCAGTCATGCGTTTAGAATTGATTTTTGATGCAGGTAGTAAATTCGATGTTGTTGGTGGAGAGTCACTTTTTGTATCAAAAATGCTTACAGAAGGCACAAAAACGCATAAGGCGGCCGAAATTAGCGAGTTTTTTGACCAATATGGGGCTTTTACCGAAATTAATCAATCATTTGAGCGTTTGTCGATTACGGTTCATGGGCTAACCAAGCATCTGACAAAACTTTTGCCAATGCTAAAAGAAATGATTTCAGAGTCGATTTTTCCAGCAGAAGAGTTTTCAATGCAAAGAAATATTGCTTCTCAAACCCTCAAAGTCAATCTCGAAAAGACTGCTTTCGTGGCCAGTCAAACTTTTAGAGAACAGATTTTTGGTTCAAATCATCCATACGGCAAATCGGTTAACCAAGCCACTATTGAGAATATTACGCCCGACGCAGTACGTGAGTTTTATTTGAAACAAATCAGTGGAAAATTATTTACGATTTTTCTATCAGGAAATTTCGGTGAGGAAGAAATAAAAGGTATAAATGAGGTTTTTGGACAGATACCTGCAAGTTTACCAGAAAAATTAGAAGATAGATTTCCAGAAAGCCCAAAGGTTGGTGAAAATTTATTGATTAATCGACCCGAAAATCTACAATCTTCGATTCGAGTTGGTAGAAAACTATTTAATCGTACACACCCTGATTTTTTCAAATTTATTGTAACCAATACTATATTTGGTGGATTTTTCGGAAGCCGCTTGATGAAAAATATCAGAGAGGAAAAAGGTTTTACCTACGGAATCTCATCTTCTTTAATTCCACAGAAAGAAAATGGTTATTTGATTATTGGAACTGATGTAAAGAAAGAATTCACACAACAAACGATTGATGAAATACACAAGGAAATAGCTCGCTTACAAACCGAACAAATTTCAGAAAATGAACTTGAAACCGCCAAAAATTATATGATTGGCTCATTTGTAGGTTCATTAAATACACCATTTGAGGTAGCCGACCGCCAAAAAGTAGTCATTTTAGAAAATCTACCGAGCGATTTTTATCAAAATTACATTCGGCATGTAAATGCTATTTCGAGCGAAGATGTGATGGAAATTGCTAATAAATATTTTAATGCAAAAGAGCTTTGTGAGGTTGTGGTAGGAGGGAAGTAAATAATAATTTTTTTGCCACACTTTTTTTTCGTCGAAAAAAAAGTGTGGCAAAAAAATTTAAAAACCATTACCAATTGTCTGCGTTTGTACTTTTAGCAAATACATATCGGCTGTAATATAAAGTACCGAACCATCGTTTCCGAAAGCACAGTTGGCCGTAGCTTCGCCCGTATCAATTCTCCCCAATAATTTTGCTTCGGGCGATAAAATCAATACGCCTCCAGGCCCAGTGGTAAAAATATTGCCTTTTTTATCAATTTTTAGTCCATCGGGCAAGCCTTTTAGCCCTTGTTTGATCATTGATGTCATATCAAAGAAAATTTTTCCTTTACCAACATTTCCATCATCATAAACAGAATAAGCCATCAAATAGGCACGATCAGGGTCAGATTGTGCCACATAAAGCGTTTTTTCGTCAGGTGAAAATGCCAAACCATTCGGGCGAGTTAAATCTTCGATAATCAATGTCGTTTTTCCAGTTTTATCAACTCTGTAAACGCCAAAAAGTGGTGTTTCACGACTTGGATCTTTTTCCTTTTGACGTAAACCATAAGGTGGGTCAGTAAAATAATAATCTCCGTTAGATTTCTGCACCACATCATTCGGGCTATTAAATCTTTTCCCCAAATAATTATCGGTCAATGTACGTTTTCCACCAACAGTAAGTGGCATTTCTGCCAATCGTCGGTCGCCGTGTTCGCACGAAACCAAATTTCCTGCTCGATTGATAATCAGGCCATTACTACCTGGTTCATCGCTGTACGGAGAAATTCCAGTATAACCAGAAGGTTTCAAAAATTCAATGATTTCTTCGCTTTTTTTCCAACGATAGATCGTATTGGCTGGTACATCAGAAAACAATAAATATTCGCCATCTTTGACCCAAACTGGTCCTTCTGACCAAACAAATCCTTCGCCCAAAACTTCAATTCTGGTGCTTGTATCCAAGATTTTGTCTAAGGCGGCATCGTAACGGTCGATTTTGCCAATTGTTTTTGATTGAGCAGTAATAATTTGAGTACTCATAGAGAATAGGGAAAAGAATAAAATATTTTTCATAGTTTAATTGGGTTGAAAACAAAACAAACGAAATTAAACTATGTTATGCTAATAAGTGTTAAATACTTTAAATTTTTGTTGAGGTTCTTTGATAATTAAGGCAAAAACTATATTTTTAGAAAAGATTTTTACGTTCTTCCCACCACACAAAAACTGCGGTAAAGAACCATAACCCAATCATTCGAGAAATGATGGTGGATTACCAACCAACCCAACAATCAAAAGTTGATTTACGGGTATTGAAAGAACTTGTTCGCCAAGGCGAAAATAAGTACGTAGAATTTAAACTAAAAACCAATCATCCTGAGAAAATTGTCAGGGAAATGGTTGCTTTCGCCAATACTGATGGCGGAAAATTGATTGTGGGCATTGGCGACGATAAGAGTATTAAAGGCTTAAAGTTTCCCGATGAAGATGAGTATATTCTACAAAAAGCAATCGAAAAATACATTTATCCAACCATTGATTATAAGCTCGAACGCCTAATTATTGAAGGCGAGCGTGAGGTTTTGATTTATGATATTCAAAAAAGTCCATTTAAGCCACATTATGTAGATTTGGATGGTATCGTCGAAAATCGGCGGGCTTATGTTCGAGTGGCCGACCGCTCTGTGCAAGCGAGCAAAGAAATGAAAGAAATTCTGAAAGGTGAGCGAAAAGGCCTGAATATCAAGTTTAATTATGGGGAAAAAGAACAGATTTTAATGAAATATCTGGCCGAAAACCCAGCCATCACTGTAGAAACTTACGCCAATATTGCCAATATTTCACGAAAAGTTGCCTCTCGGACTTTAATTGTTTTGGTGTTGGCCAATGTCATAAAAGTACAACCCCAAGAAGTGCAGGATTTTTTTGTGGCGGCGTGATTTTTCCCTCAAATTTCCCTCATACAAAACCTGTTTATTACCTTTCGTCAATAATTCGCGGTTTATTTTGCTACTTAGCTATTTTTTTGAATCAAAAACAAGTTTATAAAACTTATAATAAAAACCGAATAAGGATCTGCTGATGCACTTGATACTTCAAGAAATTTAAAGAGTAAGGTCAAAGCCCAACGTGGTTTTGGTAAAAATTAACGGAACACTCGTCAACCGAACAGATATGGGTTTACGCTAGGTAGAAAACACAAGACTCGCAGAGCCGATTTTATGGAAAATTATATCAAAGAAGATATTAACGAAACCGATAAAAAATATAATTGGGTGTTAAATGTCGCTGAAAAAAGTATATTTTTGGTCTTTTATTGATAGAGCTTATGTCTTAGAAAATGTTGATGAAACATACCAATATGTCGAAAAAGGTAAAAAAGTTGGTAGTTTTTCAATTAAAGTTGCTTGATTGCCCTAATCAAACAATCACAAAACTATCAGCATCTAAATAAGCAGGAAAACGTTGGCGAAATTCGTCGAGAGCAGAGCGGTCGAGTGAATGGTGATGAATAACTTCGCTGTCAATTTCACGGAAAAGCACTTTTCCTGCAAAATCAATCACAGCCGAATTACCCGAGTGTGGGAAACCGTTTCCATCTTCGCCTACACGATTTACACCCACCACATAACTTTGGTTTTCTATGGCACGAGCCACCAAAAGCGAATCCCAAGGATACATACGTACTTTTGGCCAATTTGCTACGTAAATCAATAAATCGTATTCGAGATTTACGTTTCTGCTCCAAACAGGGAAACGTAAATCATAGCAAATAAGTGGGCAAATCTTCCAGCCTTTGATGGTCTTGATGAGTCGCTTAGTTCCTTCGGCATAAACATCATTTTCCTTCGCCATTCTGAAGAGGTGACGTTTATCATACGTATCAACTTCACCTTTGGGCGTCACCCAAAGTAAGCGATTATAGTAATTTTCCTTTTCTTTAATAATAAAACTACCCGTAATAACCGCACCAGTTTGTGACGCCATTTGTTTCATCCAACGAGTTGTTGTGAGATTCATCGGTTCGGAAAACTGCGAAGCATTCATAGAAAAGCCAGTGGTAAACATTTCGGGTAAAATGATTAAATCAGTAGGCCCATCAATGCAAAAAATTTTTTCTTCAAGCATAGCCAAATTAGCCGTTGGGTTTTCCCAATGGAGATTCGTCTGAACCAACGAAATATTTAGATTTGGCTTAAAAAAAGCTTTTTCGGTCATTTTAAAAAGTGCGAACCTCAAGAATTAATTACTTTATGCCTTTGCAACTTTGTGCCTCAGTACCTAATTGTTACTTTGGAAACTTCATGCGATACTCAATTTCTACATCACCTTTCGTAATATTGATTAGTTTTTTTTTCAATAGTTGCTTTTTTAATGAAGTAAGGTGGTCAGTAAACAAAATACCATCAATATGGTCGTATTCATGCTGAATAATTCTTGCAGCCAAACCTTCGTATTCTTCGGTATGCTCCACCCAATCAGTATCAAAATAACGAATCGTAATAAACTCTGGTCGATAAACATCGGCTCTTACCCCAGGAATACTTAAACAACCTTCTTCGTAAGCCCATTCATCGCCATCTTCTTCAATTATTTCGGCATTGATAAATACTTTCTTGAAATCAATCAAAGATGTGTCAATATCTTCTTCGGTTTCAGCTCCTTCGTTGATTGGTGTGCCATCAACCACAAATAAACGAATATCCATGCCAATTTGCGGAGCCGCCAAGCCTACTCCCGATGCAGCGTACATGGTTTCATACATATCAGCTGCTAATTTTTTTACATCAATTTCTCCTTGTACAATGTCACGGGCTTCTTTTCTCAGAACAGGGTCTCCGTAGGCAACTATTGGGTATATCATTTTGTTTCTCTGTTATCAACTACTAATAATTATCTTTGTAGTGGCGTTTATGCCACAAAGTTACGAAACTGATGAATAATAATCTTAATAAAACAGTACAGTTTATTGATTTAGGTCTGATTGATTACCAAGAAGGCTGGGATATGCAAGAAAAACTCTTCGCCGAAATCATAGATATAAAAGTTACCAATCGAGCAATTACACCCGAAGAACAAAAAATCACACCTAATTATCTACTTTTTTGTCAACATCCGCACGTATATACATTGGGAAAAAGTGGAAAAATTGACAATCTTTTGCTCAATGAAGAAGATTTGTATGAAAAAGAAGCAAAATTCTATAAAATCAACCGTGGTGGCGATATTACTTATCACGGGCCAGGGCAACTCGTCGGCTATCCGATTTTGGATTTAGAAAATTTCTTTACGGATATTCATCGTTACATGCGTTTTTTGGAAGAAGGCGTAATTCTAACATTGGCCGATTATGGAATCGATGCGGGAAGAATTGATGGCTTAACGGGCGTTTGGCTTGATACAGTAGAACAGCAAAATCCAAGAAAAATCTGTGCAATGGGGGTAAAATCAAGTCGTTGGGTAACGATGCACGGTTTGGCTTTGAATGTAAATACGGATTTAAATTACTTTCAAAATATAATACCGTGTGGAATTGACAACAAAGCCGTAACTTCAATGGCCACCGAAATCGGAAAACAACTTGATATGAATGAAGTAGGAGCAAAGCTTAAAGGGCATTTAAGTCGGCTTTTTGAAATGAATTTTACAAAAAAAAATACTGCCGAGAAATAGACAATATGTAGCTCCACAGAGAATTAACGTAGTTTTCCTTTGTCTCTTATCGGACCGCAGAAGCGGCCGTAAAAAATTCCTTTTTATCTCAACTTTTGAATTTTCTGACATTTGAAGTTTATTTTACTTTTTCAATACACATAAAAACCGTTAACAAGCATGAAAAAAGAATACTTTCTGAGTTTTTTCCTAATCACTTTTCTATCTACGTCAGCCTTTACCCAAAAACTCAATACCGATTTATTCAAAAAAATGAAGGCTCGTAGCATCGGCCCAGCTGTAATGTCTGGTCGAATCACTGCGGTTGATGCCGTTTGGGAAAATCCCAATATCATTTATGCTGCTTCTGCATCTGGTGGCGTTTGGAAAAGCGAAAACGGTGGCACAAAATGGCAACCTATTTTTGATAATATGCCATTACAAAACATTGGGTCGATAGTAATTCAACAATCAAACCCTTCAGTAATTTGGGTAGGCACGGGCGAAGGAAATCCTCGAAACTCAATCAATTTAGGAGCAGGAATCTACAAATCGCTCGATGGCGGTAAAACGTGGAAATTGATGGGACTTGAAAAAACTCGCAATATTCATCGTATTCTGATTGACCCTACAAATCCAAATGTGATTTATGCAGGCGTTATTGGAAATCCTTATGCAGAACAGCAAGAACGAGGCGTTTATAAAACAACAGATGGCGGCGAAACTTGGCAAAGAGTATTGTTTACGAACGAGAAATCGGGCGTTGCCGATATGATTATGGATGCCAAAAACCCAAACAAGCTATTTGTGGCAATGTGGCAACACAAACGCACCGCATGGGATTTTAAATCAGGCGGAGAAGGTTCTGGACTTTATGTAACTTATGATGCAGGAAAAAACTGGAAGAAACTGTCCAAAACCGATGGCTTACCCGAAGGCGACTTCGGTCGAATTGGTTTGGCGAGCTGCCGCTCTTACCCAAATCGAGTATATGCTTTGATTGAAGCAACAAAAAATGGACTTTATCGCTCTGATGATGGTGGTATTAAATGGGAAAAAGTAAACGAAGACCCAAAAGATGTAACAAATCGTCCGTTTTATTTCAACGATATATTGTGCGATCCAAAGAACGAAAATCGACTTTATAGTCTTTATCAAGTAATTTCGGTGAGTGAAGATGGTGGAAAATCATTCAAAATTACTGCTACTTTCGACCAAGCTCACGCCGACCACCACGCTATCTGGATTCATCCAGAAGACAATAATTTTATCATTAATGGTAACGATGGTGGCGTTTCGATTTCGAGGGATAGGGGTAAAACATGGACTTTTGCCGAAGCCTTGCCTTTAGGACAATTCTATCACGTAAATGTTGATAACGAAATTCCGTACAATATTTATGGTGGCTTACAAGACAATGGCTCATGGCAAGGCCCAGCTTATATTTGGAAAGAAGGTGGAATCAGAAATTACAGTTGGCTTTCGGTTAATGGTGGTGATGGTTTTGATGTGATGCCTGACCCCGAAGATGCTCGTTATGGCTATGCGATGTCGCAAGGTGGTTTTTTGGGCAGATATGATACCAAAACTGGGCAATCGACAATGATTCGTCCGCCACAGGTTGATATTAAAACTCGTTTGCGTTTCAATTGGAATGCTGCCATTGCTCAAGACCCATTTGAAAATGGAACGATTTACTACGGAAGTCAATATGTGCATAAAAGCCAAAATAAAGGGTTGACTTGGGATATCATTTCGCCCGATTTAACAATCAATAATCTTGAACAACAAAAGCAAGACCAAAGTGGTGGATTTTCGCTTGATATTACTTCGGCCGAAAATCATAATACGATTCTTACCCTTGCCCCATCCTCTAGAGAAAGTGGTGTACTTTGGGCAGGAACTGATGATGGAAATGTACAGTTAACGAGAGATTTCGGAAAAAAATGGTCGAATCTTACGTCAAAAATCAAAAATTTTCCGAAAGAAGGATGGATTTGTCAGATTCAAGCATCCAAATACAATGCTGGCGAAGCTTTCGTAACTGTCAATAATTATCGTCAGGGAGATTTTGCTCCGTATGTTTTTCGTACAAAAGATTTTGGTCAAAACTGGGAACGTATTGTTGACGAAAACAAGGTGCGTGGTTATGCTCTTTGTTTCTTGCAAGATCCAACAACGCCGAATTTAATGTTTTGTGGCACCGAACACGGCCTTTGGGTAAGCCTTGACGATGCAAAAACTTGGACACAATGGAAAGCAGGCTTGCCATCGGTTTCAACAATGGATTTAACAATTCAAGAACGTGAGGCAGATTTGATAGTTGGTACTTTTGGGCGTGCCTTATATGTTTTGGATGATATTCGCCCACTTCGTAAAATCGCTCAAGTATCTACGAAGGTTTTAGACCAAAAACTCACAGCTTTTGAGTCCCCAGATGCTTATTTGGTAGAATTTTCGACACAAATTGGATATAACACAATCGGAGACGGGATGTACGAAGGCGAAAACCGTTCGGCAGGTGCAAGAATTAGCTATTTTGTGAATGTTCCGAAAAAAGAAGAGAAAAAGCCCGAAGAGAAAAAAGACGTTTCAATTCCTAAAGTACCAAGTGTCAAATACGACACGGTTTATGCTAAAATCTATGATGAAGTTGGCAAACAGATTCGTACCATATTTAGTGTGCCTGATACTTCGGGAATGCAACGCCTGAAATGGAATTTGACGGAAAAAGGAATTCGTTATTCAAATACTCCAAAACCGAAGAAAGGAACAGCCGAGCCAAGTGGAATCAATGTTTTACCAGGAAAATATAAAGTAGTGCTAAGTTTTGGTGACCAACAAGATTCGACTTACATAAACGTAAAGCCCGACCCAAGATATAATTTCGACCGCAGTGCAGAAGTGGCCAAACGAGATATTTACGAACGCCTAAAAGTAAATGTTTCTAAACTTACTGAAGCAACCGACCGCCTTACTGAAGCCAATGATATTACCGAAAAATTATTAAATCAGGTAAAAGATAGCGAAGGCAAGGAAATTGAAGACTTCAAAAAGCAAATAAAAGCAGTACAAGATACTATCAAGGCAAAAAGAGAACTTATTGTGGCAAGACCGCTTGAAAAACAAGGTTATGGCCGCCCTTATAGTGTAACAGCCCTGACAAAAGCTCAAGAGTTAATGATGTATTTGGGTAATCGTCAGTCTTCACCATCAAAAACCGAATCAATCATTTTAGAACAATTTGATGGCCTCACAAGAGAATCCATCGTCAAAATAAATACATTCTTTGCAAGCAACTGGCTTGATTTCAGAAAAAAAGTAGAATCAATGAAGCTAAATATGTTTAAAGATTATGAAATGATTCGATAGATATAATTTAACGAGGGTAAGGTTCAAAGCCTTGCCCTCCTTGTTTCCGCCAAACAAACACAAAAAAGCCGCAAATACTTTTCAGCATTTGCGGCTTTTTTTATATTAAATTCTGAAATCGACTTTCGTCCAAATTAGAATCTGAAGTGCGAGAATGCTTTGTTAGCTTCTGCCATTCTGTGCGTATCGTCTTTTTTCTTCACTGCCGCACCTTCACCTTTAGCAGCAGCAATAATTTCGCCAGCTAAACGCTCAGTCATGGTTTTTTCACCACGCTTACGTGAATATCCAATTAACCATTTCATACCTACTGATTGCTTACGGTCAGCACGTACTTCTTGCGGTACTTGGAAAGTAGCTCCACCAACACGGCGACTCTTTACCTCAACAGTTGGCATTACGTTCGCCAATGCTTTTTTCCACAATTCAAGGCCATTTTCTTTCGTACGGGTTTCAACTAATTCTAAAGCACCGTAGAAAATTGTGTATGCAGTACTTTTCTTACCGTCATACATTAAGTTATTTACAAACTTAGTTACAGTTACGTCTCTAAACTTTGGGTCAGGAAGCACGTAACGCTTTTTTGGTTTTGACTTTCTCATTTTGTTTAAATAAGGTTTCGTTCTTGAAAACTAATTCACCTCCGATTGCTCCGAGATTACTACCCTGTTGTTAAGTTATTTATTATTGAAAAACGAATGTTTATCTTCTAACCGAAAACTTTCAACTGGAAATTACTTTCAGGAAATTATTTTTTCTTTCCTTTTACTGGAGCTGCAACTTGACCTGGCTTAGGACGTTTTGCACCATACTTAGAGCGGCTCTGCTTACGGTTATTAACACCCGCGGTGTCTAATGCACCACGAACGATGTGATAACGTACACCTGGAAGGTCTTTCACACGACCACCACGAATCAATACGATTGAGTGTTCTTGCAAGTTGTGTCCTTCTCCTGGGATATAGGCATTCACTTCTTTTTGATTTGTCAAGCGAACACGAGCAACTTTACGAAGTGCTGAGTTAGGCTTTTTTGGGGTCGTAGTGTAAACACGAGTACAAACGCCACGACGCTGCGGACATGAATCCAAAGCGGGCGACTTAGACTTCCAAGTCATTTGTTCTCTGCCGTTTCTTACTAACTGCTGTATAGTAGGCATGTTGTTAAAAAAATTGTTTTCGTTTAGATACTAATTTCCAATTAGGGCTGCAAAGGTACAGGTTATATTCCTAAAAGAAAAACTTTTATTAAAGATATTATTGATTTAATGGTTTTTTGTTTGTAGAAGAAGTGTTTTTTGAAAATTTTTGAATGTATGAAAAAAAGTAGCCTTCAATTAGAAGACTACCTTTTATATTGATTTTGACTAAATTTAATACAAACTTCTATTTTTACTCTGCAAACTGTTATTTTAACCCTATGTCTTTTACTCCAACTCGATATTCATTTTGGCTAAATAATCGCCTAAATTCATTAAAATTCCTTCAAAAAGTTCAATCTCTTTATTCCAATTAATGATTCTCCAATCTTGTTCGGGTTCGGCCACCCAAACACTTTGAGTAGCAGTAAAAACCCAAATTACTTTTTTTACGCCAAATTCTAAAAGTCGCTGTGTTTTTCGGGTGACATATAAGTTTTGAGAAATGTTTTCGGTATCAATTTCTACATCAACTTCTACTTGAAGCAATGGCGGAACATCAAAGTAACGTTTCGTGAATTTTTCAATCTGACCAATGTGGTAAAGTACAATATCTCCAGAAAAATTATTTCGATGGCTTAAATGAAGCCCTGGTTCACCTGTCAAAATTAGGTAGTTAAAATCGTCTAAATTTTTAATTAAAATCTTCTGAATAAAATTGATAATCAAACTTTGTAAACTACTTGCTCCCATGATTTCTTCCAAATTTTTATGCCCGTACATCACACTTCGATAACCTTTATAATAAATCGGCTGTCCGTCTAAAACTTCTTTTATCAGAGATGCTGGCACTCGCCTTTCACGTTTTTTGGGTGCTGAAATGATTGCTTCCATCTATCTATTGTTTTATATGCAGTAAAAATAAGTAAATACTTGATGTTTTTATTAAATTCTTAAAAAATAATTGTAAAACATCAATAAGGTATTTATAGCATAATTTCCGTTTTATTTTCAAAAATCACTATTTTCTGAGCTAATCTGCGTAATTTTGTATTTTAATCATTCATTCACAAATAATATGACTACCGAACAATTGAAGGAGTTAAAGGCCAGATTAGCGGCTTTGAGGGGGTATCTTTGACTACGATAGCAAAAAAGAACAACTCGAAGATTTAGAAAACCAAACCGCTCAACCTGAATTTTGGACTGATGCCACCAAAGCCGAAAACGTAATGAAACAAGTACGTGCCTTGAAAGGCTGGACTGGCGGATACGAAAATGCAAATGCTGTAATCGGCGACCTCGAAACGCTTTATGAATTTTATGAAGCGGGCGATGTAACCGAAGAGGAGGTTGACGATGAAGCAAAAAAAGTGATAGGCGTTTTGGAAGATTTGGAATTAAAACGAATGCTTTCAAACGAAGAAGACCAAATGAGTGCCATTCTCGAAATAAATGCTGGTGCTGGCGGTACTGAAAGCCAAGACTGGACAAGTATGTTGATGAGAATGTATTTGATGTGGTGTAATAAGAAAGGTTATAAAGTATCAGAACTTGATTTTCAAGATGGCGATACGGCAGGCGTGAAATCGGTTTCGTTGCAAATAGATGGGCCAATGGCTTATGGTTTCTTGAAATCTGAAAATGGCGTGCATCGTTTAGTCAGAATTTCGCCGTTCGATTCTAATGCCCGACGACATACTTCATTTTCATCCGTTTTTGTGACACCATTAGTTGACGAAACAATTACGATTGAAATAAATCCTGCTGATATTGAAATCCAAACTTCCCGCTCTGGTGGTGCTGGTGGACAAAATGTTAATAAAGTAGAAACAAAAGTGCAGCTTACGCACAAACCTACGGGAATCGTAATCGTTTGTCAGGTTGACCGTAGTCAGCTCGGAAATCGTGAACGTGCAATGCAAATGTTGAAGTCGAAACTTTATCAGTTAGAAGTTGACAAACGTAATGCTGCCAAAGCCGAAACAGAAGCAGGAAAAATGAAAATTGAGTGGGGTTCACAAATCCGAAGCTATGTTTTAGACGACCGCCGAGTAAAAGACCACCGAACAAATATTCAAACATCAAATACAGAAGCAGTTCTGAATGGTGATATTGATGAGTTTATCAAGGGTTACTTGATGGAAAACTAATGTTTTATGCAAAAGAAAAGCCTGTAAAGTCATTTTTTGACATCTACAGGCTTTTTCGTTTCAAGCAAACTGGTTTACTACTTTCATAATATGCTCGTTATCAACGCTGTTTTTTTGCCATTCTTCTAAGCGTTTATTCATGACTTTAAACCAAATCGGCGGCACGAGCGACATCAAAATCATCATGGTATAACCATACGGAAGCTGCGGACTTTCATCGAAATGGCGAAGCACTTGATATGGCCGTGCCGCATAAGCATGGTGGTCAGAGTGCCGTTGCAAATGAAAAAGTAATAGATTACTATAAAAATGGTTGGCATTCCATGAATGCAGTGGATTTACTTTTTCGTAGCGTCCATTTTCTAGTTGTTTCCGCAAAATTCCGTAATGCTCAATATAATTGACACATTCTAAAGATAAAATAGCAATGATGCTTTGCACCACAAAAAACGTTGGCACAATCCATGCAATTTCTTGAATTGATTTACTAAAAGAAATAGTTAATATAAAGCAGAGTACAGTTGGCAATATTACAGCCCAAATCATTTCATTATTGATACTCCAAGTTTTCTTATTTTTTATTTGAAGAAGTTTTCTCTCGATCTTCCATGCACTTCTGAATCCACCTAATAAACTTTGCTTCCAAAAGGCAAAAACGGTTTGGTTTTTGCGAGCAGTTGCGGGGTCGAGAGGTGTTGCTACGTGCGTATGATGCCCCCGATTGTGTTCAACAAAGAAGTGCATGTAACAAACCGAAATTAAAGCTGCACGAGCATGTAATCGTGCTAATGCACTTTTACGATGCCCTAATTCGTGAGCTACATTGATTATGGTAGAAGCATAAACGCCTTGACTAAGCATAAGTCCGAAAATTTGATACCAAGTTAGGTCATCATGCGTGAGCACATAGCAACCCCACAACAGCATGAAATATTGAATATAAACGTGAGAATAGACCAGAAAGTCGAAATAACGGTCATTGAGAAGTTTTTCATATTCTTCAGTGCTGGCGTTTTGTGAATCTCTACTTACGATTTCATCAAGAATTGGAATTAAACAATAGGCATAAATAAATACAAAGAATGTCCAATTTGGACTAATATAATAATAACCCAATATAAAGAAGGCAACAAAAGAGTAGCCCCAAGCAAAACCAATTTTTTTTCTGATACTCATGGTTTACTGATATTTCGTTGTAATTTTAATCAATCAATACAAATTTTATAATTTTGTCAGATAATTCCTATATAAAACCTTTGAGTTTTATGTGTCGGATATAATAATATAACCCTAAACATGAATGAGTTTTTAATTTATTTACAACTTGGTTATCAGCATATTACCGATTTAAATGGCTATGACCATATATTGTTTGTGATAGCCCTTTGTGCCATATATAGAATGAGCGATTGGCAAAAAATACTATATCTCGTTACGGCATTTACTATTGGGCATTCAATTACCTTGGCATTGGCAGCTCTTGACCTTATCGAATACAGGACAGATTTGATTGAGTTTCTGATTCCTGTTACGATAATTCTTACCTGTTTCGCTAATTTTTTTCACCGAAGTACCGAAAGCGTACTTAACCCCGAAAAATTTTCGAGGATACGTTATCTTCTTGCAATGATGTTTGGTCTTATTCACGGAATGGGTTTTTCAAATTACCTAAAAAGCCTTTTAGGAAAAGATGAAAGTATCGTCAAACAATTATTGGCATTTAATATTGGTCTTGAAATTGGTCAATTATTCATTGTGGCAGTTGCCATCACGCTTTCATTTTTGGTTTTAAACGGTTTAAAGATAAAAAAACACTCTTGGAATCTCATCTTATCCGCTTTTGTGGCTGGGGTTGCCTTCAAACTCATGACCGAAAAATGGTGTTTTTAAAGAGGGAATAAATTTTACAACTTTTATTGTACATTTTTAATTGTTCACAAGCACTTTTGCACAAATTTTGTGTTATAAGTAAAGTAATCATCATTTTTTATTGCTTATGCAAGAAGGTACATCACTTCTCGGTTTTCTTTTAACGGCGTTTTTGGCGGGTTTTGCGTCAATTTTTATGCCTTGTATTTATCCAATTATGCCCATGACGGTTAGTTTCTTCACGAAACAATCGCAAGGAACTCGCAAGGCAACATTTTATGGTCTTTCCATTATGTTCGTTTTTGGACTGATTGGTTTAGTGGCAACAGTTTTTGGAGCTCCATTTTTAAATTTTATTAGTACTCACTGGATTCCAAATCTTATATTTTTTGTCATTTTCATAATTTTTGGAGTTTCTCTTTTGGGGGCTTTTGAAATAGTTTTGCCACATAAAGTTGTTAATAATATTGATAGAATGTCAGAAAAAGGCGGATTTGTTGGTATTTTCTTTATGGCTTTGACACTCGTGGTAGTATCTTTTTCATGTACGGCACCGTTTGTTGGTTCTTTGCTAATCATGGCGGCAAAAGGCGAAGTTTGGCGACCACTTTGGGGAATGTTGGCTTTCGGACTTCCGTTTGGAGTTGTGTTTACTTCATTGGCAATGTTTCCGCAGTGGCTCAAAAGTTTGCCAAAATCGGGTGCTTGGATGAACGAAATGAAAGCTGTTTTTGGAATATTGGAGTTTGCATTAGCCCTCAAATTCTTGAGTAATATTGACCTTACCTATCATTTTAATTATATTTCTCGAAATACTTTTTTGATTATATGGATAATTATTTTTGTCACAATTGGGCTTTATATTTTAGGCATACTTCGGCTTCCGAAGGATAGTAAAGTAAAGAAATACAATGTACAAAGATTTGTTTTCGGAACTTTATTCCTTGGGTTTGCAGCTTATATGGTTCCAGGTGTTTCGCACAATAAAGAATTAAATTTATTGTCAGGACTTTTACCACCAAAAACAATCGCTTCAACGGTTGCTGATGATTCTAAACTCCGAGATTTACCGCATGAACTGAAAGGTTTTTATGATTATGATGATGCCCTCGCTTACTCTAAAGAAATCGGAAAACCACTTTTTATAGATTTTACGGGTTACGCATGTGCGAATTGCCGTAAAATGGAAGAAAACGTTTGGCCAAAACCCGAAGTTTTAGAAAAACTCAAAAACAATTTCGTGATAGCTTCTTTGTATGTCGATGACAAAAAAGAGCTTCCAAAAGAAAAACAATATACATCAAAATATGACGATGAATTGAAAGTAACAATCGGCGATAAAAATATGGACTTGGAAATTACGAAATATAATAATAATGCCCAACCTTATTATATAATTGAAGATTCAAATGGCAAATTGATTGTAAAACAACCCATCGGCTATACTTCAAAAGAGGAGTTTATGAAGTTTTTGGATGAAGGAATTGGCAATTATAAAAAGCCTTGATTTGTAGTAAAAACAAAAACCTCAGTATTTCGATATTGAGTTTTTTTATGCCTTATTAAATAAATGTTCAATTTCGTGTTCGATAAATCGGGCTTTTTTTTCGGTAGCTTTTCGAAGTAGGTTCAAATAGTTTGCTTTCGGAATTTCGATTGCACCAAAACGCTTTACGTTATCGTTAATAAATTGAGTATCAAGCAATTCAAAGCCTTGTTTGCGAAGTGTCTGAATTAAATAATGGAATGCCACTTTCGAGGCATTGGGCTGAGTATAAAACATTGACTCACCAAAAAAAGCCGCTCCAATAGAAACACCATAAAGCCCTCCGACGAGTTTGTTATCTAAATAGGCCTCAACACTATGAGCCAAGCCTATGCCGTTTAAGCCAGTGTAAGCATTAATGATTTCTTCTGAAATCCAAGTATCATCAGTCTCATTTCTTGCAATGGCACAGCCACGCATTACTGCTTCAAAATCATAGTCAAAACGAATCTCGAAATAATTTTTTTTTAGTAAAGGACGAAGTGATTTGTGAGCCTTGTAAGAATCAAGCGGAATTATGGCACGAGGGTCGGGCGAATACCAATAAATTGTCCCATCAGAATCTGCCATCGGGAAAATACCGTTTATATAGCCGTAAAATAAGTCGTCGGGCGTAAGTTTTGTCATTAAATAGTTGTAGCTATATGTTAACAAAATTAAATAAAAAAATAAAAAAAACTAATTTTGGCACAACTGTTTTTCAAAATTTAAAGAAATTTTAGAAATCAGTTGACACTAGAGGTTGTAATAAAACTTAGTTTTTCTTAATCTTTGGAGATTCAAAAGTAATTTTACCCTTTTCGTCGTATTCATAAACTACGTAAGGTTCAAAAATTTTATCATAGCAGTCTTTTCCGTATTGTGTTTCTTTCTTTCTTCGGTTGCCTGTTTGATAATACTCAACCCAGCGACCAATTTTTACGCTATCATCAATCATTCCTTGTTCGGCCAATGTCCCGTTCTCGTTGAATATAAGATACTCACCCGTCACTTTTCCGTAAAGCTTAGGTTTTACTTCTTTTATTTTGGTTTGGCGTCCATCATAAAAACTTATTTCTGAATCTTTATAAAATCCTCGTTCGTAATATTCTTTATTGAGTAAATTGTAGTTTTTGTCGTACAATTCCCAACGACCATCTTTGGCTCCTAGATAATACCAACCTTCTTCAACAACTAAATCTCCCAAATATTTTTTATACGGCCCGTGCATAAGATCGTTGGTTGAACGGTCGCGTCCGAGACCTTCGACGATTCTGTTGGCTTTGCGGTCGTACCAAAATAGGTGTCTATTATAAGAATTTGGTTGCGTAAATTCTTTAAGTGTATAAAATTCGAAGAATGTCAGGTTATTACCAGTTCCTTGTCTAATTAGCTGTTTTTCTACCTTAATTCCTTCATAATCACGTCCATTAAACTCTTTTTTTATGCCTTTAATCTCCTTCTTTACATCATTAATCGTCTTTTTGAGTTTCAAACCTAAATCGGGTAAAGTTTCGGTAGCAAACTTTTTGGCATCATCAAAACTCGAAATAGTATTACCCCCAGGCAATGAGGCCGAAGCCTTTGGGCTTGTTATGCCCACCGGAAGTTTATCCATTTTTTGTTGAATTGTTTCTTTTTTATACCCTTCATCTCCTTTATGTTTTGCTTTCGGAACGGCATCGCTTGTTTGGGCATCGGCTATCGATGACGAAAGCAAAATAAATGATAAAATTGAGGCAAAATGGTATATTTTCTGATAAAGTTTCATTTTTGATGAGAATGATGGTAATTTTGTATGCTAAATATAACGATAACTTTGAAAAAAAATTGAATTCGGACTTAATTTCTCTCCACTCCGAATCTATTAAATTGATATAAAGATAATGAAAGAGTGGTTTGCAGAATGGTTTGATACATCTTTTTATCACCAACTTTACAAAAGCCGAAGCTACGAAGAAGCTCAACACTTTATTGATAATCTCGAAAAAAAACTCAATTTCAAGGATTCTGATGTTTTTCTCGACCTTGCATGTGGCAAAGGACGACATTCGATTTATCTAAATTCAAAAGGCTATGAAGTTACTGGCGTTGATTTATCTCCGAATAATATCGAAGCTGCAAAGAAATCTGAAAATGAGCACTTGGGTTTCTGTGTGCATGATATGCGTGAAACTTTTCGTTCAGGCTCTTTCGATTTTGTCTTAAATTTATTTACAAGTTTTGGATATTTTGAAGAAAACCAGGACAATTTTCGAGCCATAAAAGCCGTTGCCGAAAATTTAAAATCAGGCGGCATACTGGTGCTTGATTATATGAATAGTGCGAAAGCCGTAAAAAACTTGACAAAATACTACGAAAAAGAAGTTGATGGCATTAAATTTATCATCACAAAAAAAATCGAGTACGGTTTTATTGTAAAAAATATTGATTTCGATATCGGTGATGAGCATCATCATTTTGAAGAACGTGTCAGGATTTTGACTTGCGAAGATTTTAGAAATTACTTTCGAAAGGCAGAATTGTATTGCAAAGAAATCTATGGAAGTTATGACCTAAAACCGTTCGAAGTGTCAGAATCTGACCGAATGATATTTGTGGTTCAAAAAGTGCCCACAATTATGAATTAAAGACAACTATATCTCCCGAATCTATGCAATTTTTGAATAATTCAAGATTAGACTGTTTTAATTTGGGGTGAATAAACGCTGGAGCAATTTCACATAGTGGCACCAAAACAAATTTGCGTTCTTGTATAAAAGGATGTGGAACTGCGAGGTTTTCGGTAGAAATAATCTCATTATTGTAGTACAAAACATCAATGTCAATGCTTCGTTCGCCCCATTTGATTTTACGAATACGCCCCATATTTTTCTCAATTTTTAGTACTAAATGAAGCACTTCACTCGGTGTAAAAATGGTTTCGATTGCTAGCACTTGGTTCAAAAAAGCGTTTTGTTCGGTAATTCCCCACGCGGCTGATTCATAAATGCTAGATTTCGAGCGAATTTTGCCAATTTTTTCTTCAATTAACTTCTGAGCTATCAATAGGTTTTCTGCACGATTGCCTAAATTTGAACCTAAACCAAGAAAAACTTTAGCATGTTTCAAGCAATTGATAAATTAAAGGAGTGAACTACTTCGGCGATTTCTGAAAGTAAAGCGGGGTTTCTCTCGAAAGCATTACCAATCACAATAATATCTGCTCCCGCTTCAAGAGCCGCGGTAGCTTTTTCGGGAGAATTAATTCCACCTCCAACAATTAGTGGTAAACTAATATTTTTGCTTACTTTCTGAATCATTTTTGGAGAAACAGGATACATCGCTCCACTTCCGCCATCAAGATAAATCAGTTTTTGACCAAGCATTTCGCCCGCCATTGCAGTACAAACTGCAATTTCAGCCTTATCATTAGGAATTGGAGTTGTATTGCTGATGTAAGAAACTGTAGTTTGGCTACCACTGTCTATGAGTATATAGCCCGTTGATAAAATCTCCAAGCCGCTTTGTTTGAGTAGCGGGGCAGCAATTACATGCTGACCAATCAAATAATCAGGGTTTCGCCCAGAAATCAATGAAAGCAGAAGAATTGCGTCGGCAGTAGGCTCAATGTGAAGGCTATTTCCTGGAAAAATAATGACAGGAATATTGGATTTTTGGCGAATGATTACAATCATTTCTCCCATGATATTTTTGGTAATCAGACTGCCGCCAATCAAGAAGTATTCTACTCGGTTTTCGGCACATGTATACAAAAAATTTTCTAAAGAATTTAGCTCAACTTTGTCCGGGTCGAGCAAAACAGCCAAAGATTTTTTTTGTAATTGCTTGTTGGTTAGTATTTTATCAAGAATTTGTCTCGACATTTTCGGTAGCGTCGGTGGTAAAATTATCTATAATTCCCAAAAGTTTATTTTTCGCAACAGCAAGCAAAACCGAAGTTGCAACACCTTTCAGAGCAGCCCAAACAAAAGAATTTTCGTCGTTATCATCATCTTCTTGTTCAATCGGCTTGGGGTTAAACGAAGTTTTTTGTTTATCAGAAGGCAAAAGAAATTCGGTCAAAGCGTAGGCCGTTAAAACAACCCCTCCGATAACCAAAGCATTTTTACCCACTTTCTTCAAATCCCCAATTTGCATTTCGATGGCCTCCAAATATTTATTGGCAGACTCTTGCAAAAATTCTTTACGCTCCTCACGACTTGCCGTTTTTGGCGGAATCACAGGAATATTGATGATGCTTTCGTTAGGTTTTCTCAAGTTAAGCTTAATTTTGTTCAAAAGTATTGAAAAATGCCCAAAAAAGAAAAATGAATCGTTGATTTGTGACTTTGTGCAAGCAAAAGCAATATATTTTAATGATAAAATGTTAGTTTTGGTTGAGATTTAAAATGATTAAGAATAATTATAACTTCGCCAATTTAATTTGTTGAATAACGAAATGACCTCGATTCCAATAAATTTTGTAGGAACGTTTAATTTGGGCCTTCCTATGGGTGATATTTGTCAATCGGAGATTAAAAAACAATTATTTGAAATGAAATTCCGCTATATTATGGTTTTATTTGGATTTTTGAGCATTTCATCCAAGGTTTCGGGGCAGGTCGATTTACAGCAGTCTTTTCGAGAATGTAGTATCAAAGGGAGCACCACAATCTATGATTATAAAAATCAGTATTGGATTTATTCAGACTCACTTGATGCTCAAAAACTAAGTTTGCCTGCTTCAACTTTCAAAATTATTAATTTATTGATTGCCTTAGAAATAAAAGTAATTAAGGACGAAAATGAGGTGATCAAGTGGGTAGGGAAGACAGATACTACACTTTATGGCTACCGACCAGAAATTTACAAAGATATGACCGTCCGTGAAGCATTTGAAGTATCGGCTGGATGGGTGTTTATCGAATTAGCGAAGAAAATAGGGAAAAAAAATTATACAAAGTATCTAAATGCCTGCCGTTATGGTAATTTAGATTTATCAATGAAAGATACAGATTTTTGGAATTTTGGACGTTTCGGGATTTCTCCACAAAATCAAGTTATATTTTTAAAGGCTGTTTATGAAGAAAAACTTCCTTTTTCTAAGCGTAATTATGAGATTTTGAAACGAGTAATGATTGTGGAGAAAACCAACGATTATACAATCAGAGCCAAAACAGGCTGGACTCGTGACGGAGGCATAGATTCGGGTTGGTGGGTCGGATATGTGGAAAGTCGAGAAAATACTTATTTCTTTGCAACTCGAATTTCAAAAAAACGTTCGGAATCGAATCCAAATTTTGGTCAATGCCGAAAAACAATTACAAAAACGATTTTGAAACAAATGAATGCAATCTAAGCTGGTTATTGGTTAATTTGTTACTGGTCTTATAATCAGTCATTTACATTAGTTTTTATTTTTAATAATACATACTTAATATATTTCAACAATCTATAAACTTCATGAAAAGTCTTCTTTTTAATCTTTTTATTGCCTTCGGAATTGTGGTATTATTTGCTTGTACCAAGAAACAAGTGGCCAATAAATACACAGTTTCTATAAATCAAAAAACGCAAATCATTACAGGAGCCGACCAAATTTCGGAATATTTGCCTTTGTTGAAAGGTAAAAGAGTAGCGATGTTGGTCAACCAAACTTCAATCATAGGTAATAAAGCAAGTGTTGATAGTTTATTAAGTTTGGGTGTAAATATTGTAAAGGTTTTTGGTCCAGAACACGGTTTTCGTGGAAATGCCAGTGCGGGAGCAAAAGTAAACAATGAAGTTGACCAGAAAACGGGCATTCCGATAATTTCGCTTTACGGCAAAATCAAACGCCCAACACAAGAGCATTTGTCCGATGTTGATGTAATGATTTTTGATATTCAAGATGTTGGAGCGAGATTTTATACCTACATCAATACACTCGCTCATCTGATGGAGTCTTGTGCCGAATATGGCAAAGAATTAATCATTCTCGACCGACCAAATCCCAATGGCTACTTGGTCGATGGTCCAATTTTGGAGAAAAGTCTCTATTCTGGCATTGGCATGTTTCCAATTCCGATTGCTCATGGACTTACAATCGGCGAGTTTGCCCAAATGATTAACGGTGAAGGTTGGCTACCAAATAAGTTAAAATGCAAGATTCGTGTGATTAAAATTGCAAACTATAACCACGATATGTCGTATGCATTACCAGTTTTTCCATCGCCAAATCTTAATTCTCAGCAGTCCATTTTGCTTTATCCAAGCACTTGTATTTTTGAAGGCACTATTTTGAGTCAAGGTCGTGGAACTTACATTCCTTTTACGGTTTTGGGAGCTCCAGCCCTAAAAGATAAGTACGATTTTAGTTTCAAGCCAGTAAGTATTCAAGGAATGAGCGAAACACCTCTTCACCAAAATGAAGATTGTTTTGGACTTGATTTAAGAAAATATGATACCAACATGCTGAGAAAAAACCGACAAATCAATCTTTCTTGGATGATGGAGCTTTATAAGGCTTATCCGATGAAAGATAAATTTTTCGACAAAACCCAAAGCAAACAAATGGGAGATATTAATAAATTGGCAGGAACTGAAAGATTTAAACAACAAATCATTGACGGCGTTTCGGAAGCAGAAATCCGCAAAAGTTGGGAGCCGGGTTTGAGTGATTTTAAGGTTTTGAGAAAAAAGTATTTGATTTATCCGTAATCCATCAGCCTTAATAGTGGCACATACTCAAAGGTGTGCCACAACTTTTTTATCTATACACAAACACCTTAAAAACCTCTCCTTTTTTAAACAAACTTCTTTCTAAAGGTAATTCAAGAAAAGCATCTGCTTCGACCAAATTTGCCAAATCGCCTGAGCCGTGGCCTTCTACTGGAGTTGCCAAAATTTTGCCAATCGGTGTGTAAGAAAGTTTTACCTGCAAGAAAAACGTTAGTTCGGGTTTGAACGTAAAATCTTCGGATAGCTCGGCCGTTAATTGCTGATTTTCAATGCCTTGCGAAGCATCTAGCCACTTTTTGAAATAGCGATTGAGGCACATAAAGGTAGAAACTGGATTGCCAGGTAGGGCAAAAACCACCGTTCCCTTAGTTGATTTTCCGAACCAAAAAGGTTTTCCAGGGCGTTGCGAAACTTTGTGAAAAAGCTTTTTAACTTCTTGATTTTCAAGGGCTTGTGGTACAAAATCAAATTTTCCTGCCGAAACTCCACCACTTAAAATCAGCACATCGAAAGTTTCCATAAATGCTGCAATTTTTTGCTCAATGATTTCCTGATTATCGGGCAATAAAACATTCTCGGTTTCGAGTCCCCAGTTTTTAAGCGAAGCCTGTAAGGCAAATCCATTTGATGTTCGTATTTGGTGCGGAAGGGGCGTTTCGCTAATTGGCACGATTTCTTCACCAGTTGAAATAACTACTGCACGTAGTTTTCGTTGTACCAAAATTTCATATTTCCCAATCGTAGCTGCCACACCGATTTCGGCAGAGGAAAGTTTTCGTCCTTGCGGCACAATTACGGCACCCGTTCTGCGGTCAGAACCTTGTGGGTGAATGTTTTGTGCTTTCCGAAATGCTGAAAAATCAGCTATGATTTGCACCGTTTTCTCTGAAATAGATAAATCTTCGTAACGAATAACCATGTCTGTATTGAGCGGAATCATCGCTCCAGTCATTACTTCCAAGCAATTTTGGGCATTTTGCAAGGTTTTTTGTGGATTTCCTGCGGCAGCCGTCGCTTCGATTTTAAAAGTGGTTCGTCCAGCTTCGAGCTGAGCAAATTGAATCGCAATGCCATCCATCGTAACTCTGTCGAAGGGCGGAAAATCTCGGTCGGCACATAAATCTTCGGCTAAAATTCTGCCCAAAGCAGCATCAATTGATACTTTTTCGGTAGGAATTGCAATAGTATTTTCTAAAATGAGTTGTTCGGCTTGTTCGACAGTTATCATAATTTTCTTTGAAATTTTGAGCAATTTACGTTGTAAGTATTGAATGAAGAATTTATCGATTGACACACGATTCGTCGTAGCGACAAATTACTGATTTATAAGCTTTCAATTTCGGTTTCGAATCTGTGATTTACTTTTCTTAAGTTAACATAAATTGCACAAAAAATCTGAGTATGAAGATTATCTCAAAGAAAAAATTAATTTTCATAAATGGGTTTTGGTCTATACTTTAGTCGATTTCCATTTCTTCCTGAGAAAAACGCACGAATTTCGGCACAAACTGAAAGTGCGATTTCTTCGGGCGTGGCAGCACCAATATCAAGTCCAACTGGGCTGAAAATGCTTTCTTCTTGTTCGGCTGTTAAAGAAATGCCTTCGTCGGTCATTCGGTCATACATTTTTAATGTACGTTTTTTGGGGCCTAAAAGACCGATGTATTTGATGTCGGTTTTTAGTAACAATTGCAAATTTCGATAGTCGCTTTCGTAATCGTGGCACATCGAAATAGCTGCCGTGAAATTATCGATTTTTGGTTGATGGTCTTTCTGAACAACCGCATCGGCCATCTCTGAAAGTGAAGCATGCATTTTGGCAGGATTACAAACACTAATTACTCGCCAACCCAACTCTTTTGCAACTTTCACCATCGGATAAACGTCATAATTACTACCAAAAACATACAGTTGAATAGCAGGAGGTATTACCTCCAAAAAGAACGTGAGTTTTGTGCCATCTTCTAAAATATACTCTTTTGATACCGATTTAGTCGTATCAAGAGCCTCTTTAATTGCAGGAATTAAGCTTTCGTTAAGCTGAGATAATGGAAAGTTTGCTGTAAAATATGCTTCGTTATCAAACCTAAATACATTTCCGAGAGCAATGCTTGCATGTACTTTGCTGATACCTGTCACGGTAACTACCAAATTTGGTGTTCGTTGGTCGATGCAACTTTGGAGTTGCAAGACTGCATTATCGGAGTTTTGTGAGTCGAGAGGCGTAATAAGCACATCAATGATGCCGTTGCAGCCAAGTCCTACACCAATTTGATATGGGTCGTCGTCAGTGGTATCGTAAGTGATTAATGTTGCCTTGTTTTGAGACATCGCCAAACGTGCTTTTTTTAAAGCATCACCTTCTAAACAACCTCCACTTATTCCTCCAATCCATTCGCCTGATTCCAAAACTAACATTCTTGCCCCGGTGCGTCTATACGACGAACCTTCAACCCTTACAACTGTTGCCAAAGCGGCTTTAGTTTTACTAAAATCTATGTTTTGATAGGCTTCCGTAATTTGCTTAATTTCTTTCATGTATATTCTGTAAAAAGGCATTTTTCATTTGTCAATTATCAATGAGCAATTATCATTTTTTCTACGACGTTCAATACGTGTTCGATGGCTAATTCAATATCACTTTCTTGTGTCATTCGCCCTAAACTAAACCTGACCGAATTATACGCCGATTCGTCATCAAGACCCATTGCCTTTAGTACATAACTTGGTTCGGTTGAGGCAGAATTACAGGCAGAGCCATTAGAAACTGCAATTTTGTTGAGATTCATCAATAGTTGCTCACCATCAATATTACCAAAACAAATATTTGTTGTGTTGGGTAAACGTTGGGCAATATTTCCATTTATTTTGGTATTTGGTAGTTTTTCTAAAATACCATTTTCTAATTTATTTCGTAAATTCGATAAGCGTTCTGCTTCTTCGCTCATCGAATTTTGGCAAATTTCGGCCGCCTCGCCCAAACCTACAATTCCAGTTACATTGAGCGTACCCGAACGCATTCCTCGCTCATGTTTGCCACCATCTTGTTGGGCGATGATACTGAGTTTTTTTCTGAGGTACAAAACTCCAACGCCTTTTGGACCGTAAAGTTTATGTCCCGAAAAATTGAGTAAATCTATTTCCTCTTCTATCACGTTTATCTGCATTTTACCAACTGCTTGTGTGGCATCGGAATGAAACAAAACTCCGTGTCGATGAGCAATTTCGGCCATTTGTTTGATTGGATAAATTACGCCAGTTTCGTTATTTGCCGCCATGACAGAAATCAGAATTGTTTCTTTTTTGATAGCTTTTTCAAGGTTTTCTAAAGAAATGTTTCCCTCAGCATCAACCTCTAAGTAAGTCACGTCTGCACCTAGTTTTTCTAGGTGTTGACAAGTATCCAAAACCGCTTTGTGTTCGGTCTTTACGGTAATGATATGATTACCTTTTTGAGAAAACGTTTCAAAAACACCTTTGATGGCCAAATTTACTGCTTCGGTGGCACCACTTGTAAAAATAATTTCTTTTTTAGTACAGCCCAAAAAATCAGCCAATTGCTGACGAGCTGTATCAACAGCCTCGGCGGCTTTCCAACCATAGGCATGCGAGCGACTAGCTGTATTGCCAAAATGTTCTGTCAAATATGGCATTATCGCCTCCAACACTCGCTTATCAAGCGGTGTGGTGGCATTATAATCCATATATATTGGGTAATTTATCATCCCTTTTTCTAATTTTAAGCAAAGTAAAGAAACAGATTGGTCATATGAATTGAATAATTGTGTAAATGTATAATCAAAACCTCATTTCATAATAAACAATGTTGAGTAGAAAAAGATTAGTTATCGCCGCTACCCTTTTCTTCACGGTGAATCATGTGATTTAGACTTACCTTTGTGAACAAATTCTATTTTTTGTTTTATGTTTTGAAAAATTTTAATTTTTTCAAGAAAATCCAAACTTTATTCGGCTAAAGTACCATAATGCAGTATGTTTTTGCGTATTTTGTTCCACAAAACCTTAAATGATTGCAAAATAATGCCAAAAAATTCTATCGAATCGGTTTTTACACAAGAGGTTCATAACAAATACCTTGTATTTAATACACTTTTTTCGAGGCTCCCTTATGATAAAATGGCAAAGATTGGTCAGTTAATGCCTTTTTTGCATGATTTATCCGAAGTTGGCTTTGAACAGGGAAAAGACCCCAAAACAATTATTGATTCTTTCTTTAATCAATACACCACTATTAAAGATGAAAAAGAAAAAATTGATTTGCTCTTTCGCTTCATTACTTACATTGAGCGTCAGGTAGTTTTGTTTGATAGTATTGAAGATTCGGCTTTTGAGAAACTTACACCAATCAATGGAAAAGGCACTTTGCTAAGTACGCTTGATTTGGCTGTTCAGCAGAATAAGCTCGAAGAAGTGAAGCAAAAACTCAAAAATTTTAAGGTTCGTGTGGTATTTACTGCACACCCAACGCAATTTTACCCAAATAGCGTTTTGCGTATAATTCAAGATTTGGAGGAACTTATACCTAAAAATGATATCAATGGCATTGATGCTTTGCTCCAACAACTTGGAAAAACACCGTTTATCAACGAACAAAAACCTACACCTTTAGAAGAGGCTCAAAGTATAATATTCTATCTTCGTCACGTTTATTACCAAGTAATTGGCGAAATTCATGAAAAAATCAATACCTATCTTCAAAACGAAGTACAAGATTTTAGTCCAGTTCTCGAACTTGGCTTTTGGCCGGGGGGCGACCGTGACGGAAACCCGTTCGTAACGGCCGAAATCTCGAAGAAAGTTTCGCAAGAGCTACGCACGAGCATCTTGAAATGTTATTATAATGATTTCAAAATCGTTTGTCGTCGTCTGACGCTCAAAGGTATTATGCCATTATTGACCCAAATCAGTAATCGTATTTATACCAACATGAACGGTCTGAAAAATGACCTAACACTTGATGAATTATTGACATCGTTGTACGAAGTTCGTGAATTACTTATCACAAAGCATAATTCGATTTTCTTAGACCTTTTCGATAGATTTATCCAGCAAGTAAAACTTTTTGGATTACACTTTGCCTGTTTGGATATTCGCCAAGATAGTAGTATTCACGAAAACGTAATGGAGCAAATCAATCAGAAATATGCGATTTCGCCGAAACGATATTCTGAATGGACAGATGCCGAAAAACTCCATTTCTTGACCGAAAGAGAGCTTTTAATCAACGAAGATGATTTTGATGAAGCCCTTACAAAAGATACTTTCAAGACCGTAAGAGCGATACAAGAGATACAAGCAACAAATGGGGAAAGAGCTTGTCATCGTTATATTATTAGTAATTCGACTTCGATATTTTCTGTGCTGGAAGTATTAGCATTATTTAGATTCTGCGGTTATAAAGAGAAAGAAGTAAATGTTGATGTGATGCCACTCTTTGAAACCATCGAAGGGCTTGATGCTGCTCAAGCTACGATGTCGGCACTTTATCAATTGCCTTTTTACAAAAATCATTTAGCTCTACGCAAAAATCAGCAAACGATTATGCTTGGTTTTTCGGATGGAACGAAAGATGGTGGATATGTGAAAGCAAACTGGGAGATTTATCAAGCAAAAGAAAATCTTTCGAGAATATCGAAGAAAAATCAGATTGAAATAATGTTTTTTGATGGTCGTGGAGGCCCGCCTGCTCGTGGAGGTGGAAAAACGCATCAGTTTTATGCTTCGCAAGGCCCAACTATTGCCAATAACGAAATCCAGATTACGATTCAAGGACAAACCATTACTTCTATGTATGGGTCACGAGCCCAAGCAATGTTTAATTTTGAGCAGTTGATTTCGGCTGGAATTATCAACGATGTTTTCCAAGATGATAGGTCAATTATTGATAAGAAAGAACGCAATTTGATTGATGAATTGGGCGAAGAAGGAGTAAGAAAATACTTTGAATTGAAAGAACATCCATTGTTTGTATCGTATCTCGAAAACAAGAGTCCGCTTAAATATTATGGTTTGACTAATATTGGTAGTCGCCCAAGTAAGCGTAGTTCGGGTAAAAAACTCTTATTATCGGATTTAAGAGCTATTCCGTTTGTAGGTTCGTGGAGTCAATTAAAACAAAATGTTCCTGGATATTTTGGTTTTGGTTCGGCTTTAGAAAAAGTAATCGAAGAAGGGCGTTTAGAAGATTTGAAATCGCTTTACCAAAGCTCGCTTTACTTCAAAACCTTGATGGAAAATAGCATGATGGCTTTGACAAAAAGTTATTTTCCTCTAACAAACTACATGAAAAATGACCCAGAATATGGTGATTTTTGGAAAATTCTCTACGAAGAGTATTTACTGACGGTAAAAAATATGCTTTTGGTTTCGGGACAAAAAGTTTTGATGGAATCGGAAGAACTTGGGAAATTATCAATCAATTACCGCGAACATATCGTATTGCCTTTGCTCACAATTCAGCAATACGCGTTACAGAAAATTGAAGAAACAACCGACGAAAAAACTCGATTGGTTTACGAAAAAATGGTAACTCGCTCGTTGTTTGGAAATATCAATGCCAGCAGAAATTCGGCTTAGGTTTCTTAACAATTTAGCAAGAAAAAGAGGAGTTTTTCGTAAGAAAAACTCCTCTTTTTCTTGCCGTAGCCTGTGGACTCGTCGACTATTGGCCGTCAACTATTTCAATCACACCCTAAAATAAAAGCTTTAAAAACTGCTCCTGATTTTGCTTCAAAACCTGGCAAAAGCTCTACTTTCGTTTTGGCGTTATAATCAATTTTGCCACTTAATTGAATAATCTGATTACTTTGAATCGACTGTTTACTTTCATAAGCCGATTCGGCCGCATTCACTGAGCCATTTAAAGATAAACTACTCGGAAAACAAGAAGAAACAATAATAGATTGTGGTGATGAAACAGGACTAATACAGTGCAAAGTTTTACATTGAACTGTATAAGCCGCCGTTGCAGCAGGTGTAAAAGTAAGCGGATTTACGCTCGCTCCTGTTGACCAAACATAGCTTCCATTACAACTTGCACCTGTGAGTGTCAAACTTTGGTTAGGTCTTACCTGCAAAGCCGAGGTTGTAAAACTTGGATTTGTTGGTAATGTAAACGTTGTTAAATCAATAACAGGACTAAAAAGTACTTTTTTTGATGCTTTCCTAACATTCGCTGCTATTCTTGCTGCGGAAACATTAATTGTAGCTACACTATCTAAAGTTCTCCAATTGAGATTTTCGTAGCCAGAAGGTGGAATATTAGTGTATTGACAACAACCACTAAAATTAAATCCAACTGACTCCGGAACGGTATTTTGCCGATTAGACCAAGCATATTTATTATAAGCTCCAACAACACTTAATGAAATTGGTATAGATGGATTGACAGCATTACAAGTCAAGGTAACAGCCAAGAACGGAGAAGCCATCATTGGTGTTGAATTAACAAAAAAAGTATTATCAAGACTAGTATTCCATGCATTAGCAAATTCAATCTGCCCAGCATATGTATCAAAATGAATTCCGTCTGTTTTATTTGTAGACCCATTAATAGAATCAGTATTAGGCCCTGCAAATACGTTGGGTACTGCTGGAAAACTCTCATTGAAACCTGATATAAGTGCATTTTGACCTAAAATTGGGCCATCATGGGGTTCAGGATTTCTCGAAACCCTTGCTATAATCCATGCTAAAGTGCTATGTTCAGTATTTTCACGAGTTTTATTTATAACATTCCTTATGTTTTCATAATATGGTATAAAAAAGGTTTCTGGGTCACTTTCTCCTTGGTGCCAAAGTACGCCACGAAGGCCAGTAAGACTACCATAATAAGCTACACTATTTTCTAAAGCCCGATATGGAGCTCCCAAATCTTGGCGTTTCCAACTTTCTCCGTTGTAAGGTAAACCTTGAGCAGATTTACTCCAGTTTTCACTTGACGTTCCGCCGTGACCTGCTCCGTAAAATAAAATTGGAACGCCTAATTTGCTTGCCAATAAGTCTCCCAATTTTCCCCACGCCCAAGGTACATAATGAAAAGGGCCAATTTTACCAGAATCACCAACCATTTTTGAAAAACCAATCGGTAATCTGTTATAGTCACTCAGATTGTTGCTATAATTCACTGAGTTCACACGGTCATCTGTGGCAGGTGTGCTTACGCCCGCTCCTCCTTGTGCATTAGATTGTCCTGCAATGGCAAAAACTTCACCCACACCAACTTTTTGGAGTGTTTTAGTATCAATCAATACATTATTTTGGTAAGCCCTTACTTCTAAGCTATACCAACCGCCAGTTGCGGTAAGTGTTCCATAAAAATAACCATTACTGGGATTGGTTTGTACGGTAGTCCAAGCGGTTGTTGTGCCACCTTGTTGTGCTACAACCCTTGCATCAATCCTATCAATAGCCGAATAATACGTGCCAGCAATATTGATTGGTGCTTGGTTTGAATTATTTCGCTGAAATATCATTCGCTCAACTGGGTGAGAAATGGCAATTTGGCAGAAGGATTTAAAAGAAATAATACACACCATACTTAAATAGATGGCATGTCCTTTGGTTATCATTTTTGGAAACATTCTTATTAATTTATTTAGGCTACTTTCAATGTTAACAAATTAGACAGAAATTTCGCTTAAATCATTATGCAAAGTTGAACATAATTATTTTGGAAATGAAATTTTACCCATACTAACACTTGGTACGCCTTGGCGTGAACCAAAATTTGTTTTTCCTCCTGCTATAGCTTCATTTGCAAGGGTTGCGAACAAAACAGCCTCTTTAGCGTCGCCAACAATACCTAAATCATCGGTTTTTTGAAAGTCAAAGTTGGGCAATAATTCTCGCAAATTGCTCATAATTAAAGGATTATGCACTCCACCGCCACTTCCGTAGATTTTACAAGAATGAGATTTAAAATGTAAAATTGCTTCTGCAATGGTTTCGGCTGAAAAACGGCATAAAGTTGTCAAAATATTTTCATGTGAAAGTTCAAGTGTTTTGCTTTTTTCTTGTGCGTTTTTTAGATATTCAAGATTAAACAATTCGGGCCCTGTTGTTTTTGGGAGCGTAATGTCGCCCGCTTTTTCCTCGAAAAACTTGTCATTTTTTAATTCTTTGAGCAATTCTTGATTCACAACTCCACGACTTGCAATCTTCGCATTATCATCATAAGGTAGGCCAAAATATTTTTTTACGTAAGCATCAATCAATGTATTTCCTGGGCCAGTATCGGTTGCAAAAACTTCATTGGCATCAAGATTTCCTGCTAAATACGTAAAATTGGCGATGCCTCCTATATTTAATAAAATGCGATTTTCATCACGTTTTGAAAAAATCAAATAATCACCGTAAACTGCCAGCGGAGCTCCTTCGCCACCCGCGGCACAATGTTTTTGACGAAAATCTGAAAAAGTAATGATACCCGTTTTCACGGCAATGTGGTCGCCATCGCCAATTTGAAGCGTGGCATTCGGAAATTTTTCGAGTCCATGAAGGATTTTCGGGGCGTGAAAAACCGTTTGTCCATGACTAGCGATTAGGTCAACATCTTCAGAGCTTATATTCCATTTTTTTAAGCAATCGTTGATGATTTTGGCATGAAGATTCCCAATCCAAGGGTTTAGCATGCAAAGTTGCTGAAACTCAATGGTAGATTTGGCAAAAATCTTCCTGATTTCGTTTTTAATATCTTCAGAAAAACTAATGGTTTCAAAAGCTATGATATTTACTTCAGTATTCCCACCGCTGCCACGAAAATTACATAGGGCCACATCAAGTCCATCCATCGAAGTACCTGACATTAAGCCAATTATCAAACGTTCCTCTTTTTGAGCAATCTTATAAAGTTTGTCGATGTTTTGGTTCATTATGTCTATATTTTGAATACAAAGCTAAATCATTTTCGATACGATTAAAAAAGATTATTAGATTTACAGGATTTGATTTTCAAGGCTTTGATCAATAATTAATTAAAAAACCAATCGTGTTTTCTGTATTTTTGATTATCTATTTTTCCTCAATAAATTTTACCCTAACAAAACTCATGATAAAAAAGATTTTACTTCTTCCTGTTTTTTTGTGTTTACTCACAATCGCTTGTCAACGTACCGTAACTTATACACCTATTGCACCGCCCGATGAAGTAGATTATAAAGTCAATCGACTTGAAAGTGAGATTGTGAATTATGAAAAAAAAGATGCCGAAATTGGCATAGAAAAATTGCAAGGACAAACCGTTTTTTATGGAAGTTCTAGCATCAGACTTTGGAAAACTTTGAAAGAAGATTTTTCTCCGCTTTCAGTTATCAATCATGGTTTTGGGTCGGCAACTTTTCCTGAAATGACCTATTATGCCGAACGAATGCTCGTGCCGTATAAGCCCAAAACGATTGTTCTATATTGCGAAAATGACCTTTTCATGGGAAAACCACAAAGAACTTCTGAACAGGTTTTTGATAATTTTGCCGAATTGGCCACTTTGATTCAGAATCAACTGCCCAAAACAAAAGTTTACTATATTTCGATGAAACCGTCGATTTCAAGAAAAGCTGATTGGTCAAAAGTTGCTAAAGCCGATGCCATGATTGAGGATTATATCAAAAAGCATAAAAATTTTACTTATATTGATATTCGCCCTGCGATGTATCGCCCGGATGGCAGTATCAATGGTGATTATTTCGTGGGGGATAGTTTGCACATGAAACCCCCAGGATACGCAGCATGGACAAAAATTATCAGACCATATTTGATAAAATAGTTTTAGTTCGTTTAATTTCCCTTTATTAAAAAAGGATTAGGAAATAAAGAAGACCTATATTTATACAAAAAAATTCAAGCCTAAAATCATGTTTTCAATGAAAAAACTCGTTTATATTCTCTCTTTTTTGCTCGTCAGTAGTTTGGCTTTTGCCCAACCTACTACACAAATGATAAAAGTAATTGTTGCACCCGACCATGAAGATTGGACGTATAAAATTGGGGAAAAAGTAATTTTCTCAGTAACAATTTTGAAGTGGGGAAATCCTTTAAAAAACACGAAAATTACCTACCAAATTGGGCCAGAAAAATTTGAAACTAAGAAAGATAGTGCTTTTTTGAAAGATGGAGCATTAAAACTTGATGGTGGAACAATGACAACTGCAGGCTTTTTACGTTGTACAATCATTGCCAAAGTTGATGGTAAAGAATACCGAAATCTGGCAACGGCTGCTTTTGAACCCGAAAAAATTCAGCCAGCAGTAGAAATGCCGAGTGATTTTACAGAATTTTGGAATAAAGCGAAGGCAAGTCTCGCAAAAGTACCAATGGATGCAAAAATGACTTTGCTGCCCGAACGATGTACCGAAACGGTAAATGTTTTTCACCTAAATCTTCAAAATTATAAAGAAGGTGGCACAACTCGTTTGTATGGCATTTTGTGTGTACCGAAAAAAGATGGGAAATACCCAGCTTTGTTACGTGTGCCGGGAGCTGGTGTGCGTCCGTATGCGGGCGATGTGAGAACTGCCGAAAAAGGAGTAATTACCTTAGAAATTGGCATTCATGGAATTCCTGTAACAATGGATTTGGGCGTTTATACTGATTTGGGGGCTGCCGCACTAAGTGGATATTGGTCGTATAATTTAGATAATCGTGACCAATATTATTATAAAAAGGTGTTTATGGGTTGTGTGCGAGCCAATGATTTTTTGGTAAGTTTACCACAATATGATGGCTCAAATTTAGCCGTTGTGGGCGGAAGTCAAGGCGGAGCTTTGTCGATTATTACGGCAGCTCTTGATTCTCGTGTGAAATGGGCAGCTCCTACTTACCCAGCAATGTCTGACATGGTTGGTTATCTGAAAGGTCGTGCGGGCGGTTGGCCACATATTTTCGATAAAAACAATTCTCAAAATAATACCGAAGCCAAAATCAAAACGGCAGCTTATTATGATGTTGTCAATTTTGCCAAAAATCTTAAAGTTCCGTGTATATATTCGATGGGTTTCAATGACGAAACTTGTCCGCCGACCTCAATGTGGGCTGCATATAATTCGATTTCTTCCCCAAAAGAATTAAAATTGTACCAAGAAACAGGTCACTGGACTTTTCCCGAAGAAAATGAAGTTATTCAAAATTGGTTATTAGATAAATTAATCAAGAAATGAAATTCACCGCTTTTCCAGTAATCAGATACTTGCTATTTTTTGTTTTGGGGATAACTGTTTTTCTGCTCGGTCATTCGTCGGGAGATGATTTGCCGTTTTCTCCAACAATTATCTACTACTTGATTGGCGGTTTATCGCTTATTTTCATTGCTTCCATTTTCTTAAAAAAGCCTTTTCTGCGTGGAACGACGCTCATGTTTATAGTTTTCTTGGCTGGTTGGTTGCTCACTTATCAGAAAACCGCTATTAATCAGCCAAGTCATTATACAAACTTGCCACAGTTCACTCATTATCAGGCTGTTATAATTTCAAATGCTGAAACAAAACCCAAAACCTTCAAAGTTGAAGCTGAGGTAAATGCTATAAAAGTTGATGGAAAATGGCAAAAATCTACTGGTAAAACGCTCCTTTATTTTAACCGACAAGAGTCAGAAAAACCACAATATGGCGATGTTTTTTTGATAAAAGATATGCCTCGCGAAGTGGAAGCACCTAAAAACCCGGAAGAATTTGACTACCGTCGGTTTTTGCAAAACAGAGGCGTTTACGCTCATCATTTTTTGTGGGCACAAGAATTTATCAAAATTGGCCACGAAGCCCCTTCCAAAATTTTGGAGTTTTCTTATAAAGCCAATCAGTATGCCGATAGTGTTTTTAAAGCTCGAATTCAAACGCCCAATGAATATGGCGTAGCGAGTGCAATGGTTGTTGGTTTGCGTGATGATATTGATAATGAATTACTCGATGCCTACTCCGCTTCTGGAGCAATTCACGTACTTTCGGTGTCGGGAATGCACGTCGGGATCTTGTTTTTGTTTCTCGGCTGGATGCTGGGTTGGATAAAAAAACGTGGAAAATACGGCAAACAAATCTTTGCGTTAGTCGTAATTTTGCTTTTGTGGGGTTATGCTGTTTTCACTGGACTTTCTTCTACTGTTTTGCGAGCAACCGTGATGTTTTCATTTATTCAAATAGGTACAGCAATTGACCGACGACAGAATATTTATAATACACTGGCCATTTCGGCACTTTTACTACTCTGTTGGAATCCTTACTGGTTGATAGATGTAGGTTTTCAGTTATCGTACTTGGCCATTATTGGGATTGTTTTCTTACATCCGTATCTCAATCAATTGGTCACCCCAAACAATCCGATTATCAGAAATCTTTGGGAAGGTACTTGTGTTTGTTTTTCGGCACAGTTGTTTACTTTTCCGTTGAGCGTTTATTATTTTCATCAATTTCCCACATTCTTTCTTATTGCTAATCCGTTTGTGGCCTTTTTCTCCTTTGCGGTTTTGCCTGCAGGTTTACTTTTATTGATGGTTGCCCCGATTCCTATTTTATCGAATATTGTTGCTTTTATCTTGAAATATTCGCTCGTTTGGATCAATAAAAGTATTTTTATTGTCGAAAAATTGCCTTTTGCTACGCTGAAAGGGTTTTCGATGTCGATTCCAGAAATGCTGTTTTTGTATGCAACAATACTGCTAATCATTTTCTTTTTTTTACGTTCAGAAATTAAATATTTGCGAGCTACTTTATTGATTATGAGTGTTTTAGTTTGCTTAAATATTGTAAAGGATTATTTTCAAAGCCATCAAAAAGCCTTGACTTTTCATTTTATTCCTAAGAAATCTGGTATTAGTATTATTGATGGAAAATCTGCCACTTTTATTGCCGATACGGCTCTGCTCAACAGTCCGAAAATCTATAATTTCCACCTCAAAAACTATTACGATAAACACGGAGTTGTCAATTCAAACAAATTGGTATTAAATCAGTACGCCAACAAACAAGGCGTAACTTTTCTGGATTTTGGAGGAAAACGAATCTTGTGGTTGCAGCAAAAGTTCAACGGAAATTTACAAGGAAACGCCGATTATGTGCTGCTCTCAAACAATGCCGTTCGGAAACTAAGTCCAGCCTTCAATAAATTTCAAACCGGTTTAATCATTGTCGATGATTCAAACAAACGATATGTAGTAGAAAACCTTAAACACCAAGCCGATAGTTTGCATCTCAATCTTATTTCTTTGTACGATAGAGGTGCTTTTTCGATTAATGAATACTTACCTTTTTAGAACTTCCAAATGTTGAAAACTTACCTTTCTAATACTCTTTTTATTGCCTTTATCGCTTTAAATTGTTTCGCCCAAAAAGCTGATTCTACCAAACAACTCAACGAAGTTGTCGTGCGAGGATTTGAAACCGAACGCAAGCTGAGCGAAACAGCCGCATCAGTTAATGTGCTTACTATCAAAGATATACAACGTTTTGAAAACATGAGTTTAGTGCCAGTTTTCAATACTTTGCCAGGCGTTCGAATGGAAGAACGCTCGCCTGGAAGTTATCGTTTGGCTATTCGTGGAAGTTCGCTTCGTTCGCCTTTTGGGGTTCGGAATGTAAAAGTTTATTGGAATGACATTCCGCTGACTGATGGCAATGGAAATACTTTTCTTAACTCACTCGATATGAACACAATCGGCAATATAGAAGTAATCAAAGGCCCAGCAGGAAGTATTTACGGAGCAGGAACAGGCGGCGTTGTGCTACTCGGAGGAGCAAAAGCAGATGGAAATAATGCTCAAAAAGGTCATACAAATTATATCAATTCTGGCGTGGCTTATGGCAGTTATGGCTTGCAAAATAGAAATGTTTCGTGGAATGTGGCTTCCGAAAAAGTCAATTCAGTGCTGAGTTATGCCCACGCCCAAACCGATGGATATCGACAAAATAGTGCGGCCGTGCGTGATGTGCTAAGTTGGCGTTCGAGTTATTTTGTTTCGCCCAGCAAAACTATAAATATCAGTACTTTATATTCCGACATTAAATACCAAACCCCAGGCGGATTGAATCAAGCACAGTTTGAAAAAGACCCAAGTCAGGCCCGTTTGGCAACGGCAACTTTGCCAAGTTCGATTCAGCAAAAAGCAGGGATTTATCAAAAATTATTCAATATTGGCGTTTCGCAAGAATACCGTTTGAATGCTCATTGGATAAATGTGACGAGTATTTACGGTACAGTTTCCGAACTCCGGAATCCATTTATTACGAATTATGAAATCCGCAACGAACAAACTTTTGGCGGAAGAAGCCGAATGAATTATTCGTTTGATGTTGGGAATCTGAAAAATCGCTTAACTATGGGCGGTGAACTACAAAAATCGGCTTGGGTGATTCGTAATTTTGGCAATAAAGCGGGCGTGATTGATACTTTACAGACAAACGATAATGTCGCGGCTTGGAATTATTTCTTGTTTGGTCAACTCGAAACCGACTTACCACAAAATTTCATTTTGACAATTGGTGGCAGTTATAATCGTTTCAAATATGATTTTACTCGCTTGTCGGATGCTCCGAAAATTAAACCCATTTCTGAATTATTGCCTACGGCATTTTTGCCAAGAATTGCCCTTTTGAAGAAAATACAAGATAAAATCTCGGTTTTTACGAGTGTAAGCAGTGGTTTTTCTCCGCCAACCGTTTCGGAATACATCAGCGGTTATCAGAATAGCTCTTTCATTCCATCGCTCGCTCCCGAAAAAGGCATCAATTACGAAATTGGTACTCGTGGAAATTTGCTAAAAAAACGAATCAATTTTGATTTTACGGCTTATTCATTTCGCCTAAAAAATACCATCGTTCGCCGCACCGATAATGCAGGAAGAGAGATTTTTACGAATGCAGGAAGTACACTCCAAAATGGACTTGAATTATTGCTAAATGGCTTGATTATCAAGCATATAGACAAAGAATTTATTCAAGAATTGCGAGTTTTTACGAGTTATACTTTCAATGATTATAGCTTTAAAAACTACCTTCAACTCAAAACCGATTTATCAGACAATGCACTCACGGGCGTGCCTCGCCAAGTATGGGTTTCGGGTATAGATTTACAAACAAATATTGGTTTTTATCTGAACTCAACGCTCAATTTTACCGATCGAATTCCGTTGAATGATGCCAACTCGGTTTATGCCAATTCGTATAAATTATTGAATGCAAGAATTGGTTATCGGAAAAATTTCGAGCGAATTGCCTTGAATATTTATACCGCAGGCGATAATCTGCTCAACGAAGTGTATAGCCTCGGCAATGACATCAACGCCGTAGGAAACCGCTTTTTCAACACCGCAGCTCCAAGAAACTGGCAATTTGGAGCGAGTTTGAGTTTGTTTTTGTAGAAAAAAATCATTTTCAATTGCCGATAGCTTAGCTGTCGGGTTCAAGTAATTACAAAGTTGGATTTAGCCAAAAATAGTTTTTTTCGTTCAAAAATCACTATTCACAACTCATTCAAGGCACATGAAAAACTTGTTTTTTATCTTTCTGATAATGATATTTTCAAAATTCAGTGCTTTACATGCACAAAACTTATCGCAGCACCTTTGGAAAAATCGGGTTATACTCATTCTCTCCGAAGATAATTCAGCTTTTGAACGACAAATGCTTGCCTTTAAAGCCAATGAAAAAGGAATTTATGAACGAAGTTTGATTGTTTATTTCTTAAAATCTGATGAATACGAACAAGTAATGCCAAAAGGTGACGTACAGAAATCAGCGAATTTATTTGAAAAGTACAAAAAAGCAAATATATCTTTCGAGCTTATTTTGATTGGCTTAGATGGCGGCATTAAACTCCGACAAAAAGATTTTCTTTCTTGTGAAAAACTATTTGCAATCATTGACTCAATGCCCATGCGGAGTTCAGAATTAAAAAATCGTGATTAAGTTATTCAAACTCGGCTTTAGTCCAAATCAATGTTTGGCTAATGCCGAGTTTTTTATTTAATTTATCCACCATCTTATGCATGAGATATTTGATTGTACTTGTTCTCTGATGCAGATGTAACCCGCAATGGATATCGAACGGCTGAAACAACGATTTATAATGAGCCTATTTTTCATACTTTATTCGCTAACATTCAGGCGAAGCTCAATAGTAACTAGAAATAAATCTTTTATGAAAATTCTAAATATATTCTTTGCATTTTTTCTTTTTTCTTGTTCAAAAGATTTTGATGAAACTTTTGATTCTACCAATCAACTTTATTTCCCGACAATAAATTCGACAACTTGGGAAACCAAAACACCTGAAAGCCTGAAATGGAATTCAGCTCAAATTCAACCCTTATATGATTTTTTACAAACAAATAATTCTCGAGCTTTTATATTATTGAAAGATGGCAAAATTGTTCTCGAAAAATATTGGGGACTTGATCTTTTTGGGGCAGCATTTAACCAAAATTCCAATTGGTATTGGGCTTCAGCAGGAAAATCATTGACATCTGTTTTAGTAGGAATTGCCCAAAATGAAGGAATAATCAATATAAATAACAAAACTTCCGCTTATTTAGGTGCAGGTTGGTCAAGCTTGCCATTAGCTCAAGAAAATTTAATTACTGTAAAAAACCAACTTACTATGACTACAGGATTAAATTTTAATGTTTCGGATTTAGATTGTACTTTACCTAATTGTCTCCAATATAATAAAGATGCAGGTACCCAATGGTTTTATCATAATGCACCTTATACATTACTAGAAAAAGTAGTATCTAATGCCTCAGGTAAAACCTTCAATAATTATACGGATGAAAAAATAGAATCCAAAATTGGTATGTCAGGTACTTGGGTTCTTTCGGGCTTGAATAATGTTTACTTTAGTAAAGCAAGAGATATGGCTCGTTTTGGTTTACTAGTTCTTAATAAAGGAAAATGGGAAAATACTATCGTTTTAAATGATGTAGATTATTTTACATCCATGACCACCACATCGCAAAATCTCAATCCTGCCTACGGATATTTATGGTGGTTAAACGGAAAATCATCAATTATTTTTCCAGGTTTACCCAGTACATATCTAAAATCCTTAGCGGAAAACGCACCTTCTGATCTTTTTTGTGCTTTAGGAAAGAATGGTCAATTTATTGATGTGATTCCTAGTAAAAATATGGTGGTAATTCGAATGGGTGATGTAGGTTTGGATGGAAGTGCAGTGGCTATCAATTTTCACAATGAAATGTGGGCAAAAATAAAAGCAATAACCCCATGAAAGAAATTTCTCCCACTGGTCGAGATTTTCAATCTTTGACCTTAGAAAAGTGTATTTGTAATCCACGAATTACTCTGTTGCCGTTATACTTGTCTTTCGTCCCATCCGTGTCTCCCGAAGGGACACTGATGGCATTGGTCTTTGAAACTACTAATATTTTAGTCTATTAAAAAGATACTGAATATTCTCCCATTCTAGGCCAAGATAAGTTGGAAACTGAACAGTCCGCTGTTGCGGGCAACCTTGTCTTGCAATTATTCCACACCCACCATCTTCAAACAAACAGGTACAGGTACTTCAATTTGCTTGCCAGTTGGCGATAATTTTCCTGTTTTGGCGTCTCTTTTAAAAATAGTGATGTTATCTGTTTCTTGGTTGGCTACCAAAACAAACTTTCCGTTGGGAGTAATCATAAAATTACGAGGGACTTTTCCTAAAACTGGTTCGTTGCCTATGTAGGTCAGTTTTCCAGTTTTTTGGTCAATGCCATACATAACTATGGTATCAATTATATTTGTGGGAGCAAAAATGCCGTTTGTATTGCCTGCGTCAACAAAACGATTCGAGCCATACAAAAATTTGCCATCGGGAGAAATATGAATATCGGCACAAAAACTCTTGTTTTTATCTTTAAAATCTTTGGCAAGCGTCGTGATTGTCTGAAAAGGTGTTAATATTCCCGAAGAATAATTGAAAGCTGTAACTGTGCCGCTTAATTCTTGAATCACATAAGCAAATTTACCGTTTGGATGAACCGTAAAATGGCGTGGCCCCGAACCATCGGTTACCTTCGTAAAAGCTGGTTTTCCTTCCAAAAGCTTTCCATTTTTTTCATCCAAAATATACGTCATTATTTTATCTATGCCCAAATCTGGCACAAAAATATCTCGATTATTAGGGGCAATATTTACCGAATGAACGTGTGGTTTTTCTTGACGACCAGCATTAGGGCCTTTGCCCTCATGATTGATGGTTTGTTTAGGCTTTCCAAGCGAACCATCAGCTTCAACAGGCAAAATCGACAAATTCCCTCCCGAGTAATTTCCTACCAAAACCCATTTTCCTGTTTTGTCAATGCTTATATGACATGGATGAGCTCCACCCGATGATTGGGTATTTAATTTTGTTAAGTTTCCAGACTTTTTATCAAAACTAAAGGAATAAACAAAACTATCAATATCATTTTCACCTACTGAATAAACAAATTTTTGGTCGGGAGAAACTGCCAAAAAAGATGGATTTTTGATACCAGTAGCTTTACTAACAGCACTAAATTTTCCAGTATTGGAATTGAATTTATAGACATAAATGCCCTCACTTGGATTTTTAGTATTGGGGCGTGTGTATGTGCCAACAATTAAATATTGCTCATCTTTTGACTGAGATTTGCTGACTTGTGGCAAAAATAATAAGCTGCAATAAAAGGCAGCTAAGGCTTTCTTGAAATTCATAAAAAATGCTAAAATTTAAATGTTTTTTTCAAAGATATACTAATATTATCTTGATTTCAAGATAAGCACCAATCTCTGAGGTAATAAATTTTAATGCAGAAAAATGTATTGTGAATAATTTTACAAAATCTATATTTGTGGAAATATTTAAACGTGTTATAAAAAAATAATCCTCTAATATCTCAATTTGTTGGAGGAAATCTAACCTATTCTATAAAATGATTGAAAAACTGCTAAAACAAGGAGTGATGGTTATTCACGCACTAAAAGGTTATGAAGACCACGAAAAAAGAATTATTGAGTTATTTGACAAGATGGGCATGTCCTATGAGTTCGTTACGGATGGCGACCCTATTCATTTCAGACAAGAAGTTTTTGAAAAATATTTTGTTTCAAACATAAGAGATATTTTATCCGATGGTGTGCTTTCTTGTACTTTAAATCACATCTTTGCTATTGAAAAAATTGTTGCCAAAGAACTTGATTATGCTCTCATTTTTGAAAATGACCCTTTTTTTTTAGGAAATTTTGTAGAAGACATAAAGCTGATTTTTGATGAAGTCAAAAGTCTTGATAAAGGATTTATGATTTCATTAGAAAATAGCACTTTAAGGTTTCCTTCATACTGGGATATTAAAAAAGACCAGCATTTATATCAAGCGACTACGTGTAGGATGTCGGGGTCTTATATAATTGATAGAAAAGGAGCTATTGATATTCTCCAAGAATTGAAAGTCAATAAATGCACAACGGTTATTGATGGCTGGCACGACCAATTGATACTAAAAGATATCATTAAAATGTATTGGGTGCACCCGCCTATGGTAGAAGAAGGCTCACATAATGGACATCTAAATGCAACAATTTCTACTAAGCCTCGAAGCCAATACAGGAGATTTGCATGGATAATGCAGAAGTTTTATAAATATTATATCAGAAGATTATTCCCCAATAAATACATAATTAAACCGAATAATAAAAAAGTATGATCGATTCATCGAGAGAACCAGTTATTACCACAGTCAAAAGCGACGATGATGTTAGAGGGATTTTAGCACTTCAACAAAAAAACCTCAAGAAAAACCTTACACCAGAGCAAATCCAAAGTCAAGGATTTTTAATGGTCGAGCATAAATTTTCGGTACTAAAAGCCATGAACGATGCTCAACCGAGTGTTATTGTAAAAGATGGAGATACGGTTGTGGCTTATTGTTTGGCAATGTTTTCACAATTCCGAAACGATGTACCAGAATTAATAGCATTATTCGATACCATTAACGAAATTGACTACAACGGACATACGCTAAAAGACTTCAAATATGTAGTAATGGGGCAAGTTTGTGTCGGTGAAGGCTACCGCAGTATGGGCTTTTTTGATGGAATGTATCAGAAACTTAGAGAAGAATTATCCGCAAAATTTGAACTGTGTGTAACTGATATTTCAACCAATAATACTCGCTCATTGAACGCTCATGCACGAGTAGGATTTATTCCAGTGAAAGATTTTCATGATCCGACAATGGACGAAGTTTGGCGAGTAGTTGTTTGGGATTGGAGGTCATAAAAAAGGACGGCATCGCTTCGAGCGATGCCGTCCTTATATTTACAAAAATTTACTTCAAATTAGCCAAAGCCGTTTTTACTCTTGCAACTGCCTCAGTAAGAGCTTCGTCAGAAGCGGCAGTTGAAAGACGCAAGCAGTTTGGTGCTCCGAATGAACCTCCACCTACAAGTGCTACGTGAGCTGTTTCGAGCAACCACATGCACAATTGGTCGGCATCTTTGATAGTTACGTTTCCATCAGATTTTCCGAAATAATAACTTACATCTGGAAAAGCGTAGAACGCTCCGTCTGGCATATTTACTTTGAAACCTGGGATTTCTCTTAATAAACCAACTACCAAATTACGACGACGTAAGTACGCCATTTTCATTGATTCTGCCGCCGAAGTATCTTCCCAAGCTACAACCGCTGCACGTTGAGCAATTGAGTTTGTTCCCGAAGTTACTTGTCCTTGTAGTTTCTCTACAGCATCAGCAATCCATTTTGCCGCAGCAATATAGCCTAAACGCCAGCCTGTCATGGCAAAACCTTTTGCAAAACCATTTACTGTTATTACACGGTCTTTCAATGATGGAATAGAACCCATACTGAAATGTCCTTCGTCAGTGAAGTTGATATATTCGTAGATTTCGTCAGCTAAAACGAAAATATTATCATGTTTTTCGATAACCGCCGCCAATGCTCTCAATTCTGCTTCGCTATAAATCGAACCAGTTGGATTATTTGGTGAAGCATACATTACGATTTTCGTTCGGTCAGTGATGGCTGCTTCTAATTGCTCGGGTTTTACTTTGAAATCATTTTCAAATTTTCCTTCTACAATTACTGTTTTTCCTTCGGCCAATTTTACCATTTCTGAATAACTCACCCAGTATGGTGATAAAATAGCTACTTCATCACCTGGATTAATCAAACAAGCAATAACATTTGCTAAAGAGTGTTTTGCTCCTGTCGAAACCACAATATTTTCTGGTTTCCAATCTATATTATTCTCACGTTTAAGTTTGTCTGCAATAGCCTTTCGTAGTTCAGGAATACCTGCTACGGGCGTGTAGTGGTGAAAACCAGCGTCGATTGCTGCTTTTGCAGCATCACAAATGTGTTTTGGGGTTTTGAAATCAGGTTCTCCAACAGAGAGATTGATTACTTTGTGTCCCAGTGCCGCTAATTCACGTGACTTTTTCGACATACCAAGCGTGGCAGATTCTTCCAACGCATTGATTCTGTCAGCGACTAAATTTAATGCAGACATGATACTTTTTTGTAAAATTGATAATAAAATTGAAAATATGAGTAAAACTGCTCAAATCGGGTGCAAAATTACTTCTTTTACAGTAGAAAAACCACTTTTTTTGTAATAAAGATTGTAAGAAGCGTGATATGGTAAACAGGAAACGAGAAAAAATTATTTTTCTTATATCTTGGATTTAGGTATTTAATATCCTAAATCTCGCTTCTCGTATCTAAAATCTTGTATCCCTCTTCTCCAAACTATGATTCAAAATTAGCATCACGTTTTTGCATTTTGGCTGCAAAAGCCTCTTGAAGATCGTTTGAGAGCAGCATAGCTGCATTCCATGTGGCCATGTAGTTGAGTCCGTCAGCAACTGAGTGGTCACGGGTGTGAAGCAAAATATGTTTTGTGCCACGAATCGACAAAGGAGATTTTGAAGCAATCGTATTTGCTATTTTCATTACTTCTTCCATCATAGTATTTTTATCGGCAAACGAACGATTGACGATGCCGATTTTCTCGGCTTCTTTTCCTTCTACATTGCGGCCAGTAAAAGCCATTTCTCGCACTAAACCATCGCCGATGAGCTTTGGTAAACGCTGTAAAGTGCCTAAATCGGCCACCATCCCCATATCAATTTCTTTGATGGTAAAATAAGCATCATCGGTGCAATAACGCATATCACAACCGCAAACTAAATCAATTCCGCCACCGATACAACCTCCGTGAATAGCAGCCAAAACAGGTTTAGAGCACTTTTCGATAGCGTTGATGGGTGCTTGTAATTGTATAACATCTTTACGGACACGCTCACGTCGGCGAGCATCACAGGCAATATTGGTCTGTGAAACCGACATCAGCAAACTCAAATCAATTCCTGCACAAAAATGCTTGCTTTCACCGCCTTCCAGTACCACCACTCGTACTTCGGGGTTTTCGTCGATATACTCAAAAACTTCGGATATTTCGTCCCAAGCGGTTTGATTCAAAGCATTGGCTTTTTCGGGGCGATTGATTATCACATGAGCAATATGGTCTTCGATTGTTAGTTTGAGCGTTTGCATGATGGTTTTGGTGTTGAACGATAAAAAAACGGCAAAGCCATTTTGATTGACTTCACCGTTAAAATTAAAAAACTTTTACTTAATTCCTCTTATTTCTTATCTCCACTCGTTTGAGTTCCTGCTGGTTTGTATTTTAATGCTTCTTGCATTGGGTTTGAAGTGGCACCACCACCACGACCAGCTTGTTTAAATGCCTGAAAACGAGTTGGTTGCTCTGGTTCTTTAGGGAACGCATTATCTGAAGTATCAATGTCTGGAATTTCGTGATAAGGGTCAAGTTTAAATTTGGCTACTTTCTTAGTTGTCACCAAGGTTTTCTTTACTTCTTTATCATTCAAACGCCAAATTTCGGCTGGAATACGTACATCTTCTGTAGTTCCGTCTTCAAATTCCATTCTGATAATAATTGGCATTATCAGACCGCCTTTATTTTTCACGTTTACCACATAAAAGTTTTTGCCTGCTTCGATGAGTTTTCTGTCGTCTTCGCCCAAAGTTGACAAGTACTGCTCGTATTTCTTTTTGTCAGCATCGGTCACAGCATATCTATCATATGAATTATAGAAATCTTTCATTGTAGAATCTGCCTCAACAACCGTTTCTTTAATATCCGTTTTGTTTCTGATATTGCTCAAAGTTTGTGCTTTTGCATCGGCCTCGGCTTTGGCGGCTGCTTTTAACTTGGTAGGGTCTTGGCTGTCAACGCTGTACCATTCTACATTCGCAATGGCTTGGTCAGCAGGTTCAACACCGTAGAACCAACCCTTCCAGAACCAATCCAAATCTACGCCGGAAGCATCTTCCATCGTGCGGAAAAAATCGGCGGGTGTTGGGTGCTTAAATGCCCAACGACGTGAATATTCTTTGAAAGCGTAGTCGAATAACTCACGACCCATGATTGTTTCACGCAAAATATTCAAGCCAGTTGCTGGTTTTGAATAAGCATTTGGCCCGAATGTTCCTGGTAAAATATTATCAGAACTACTCATAATTGAGTTTTGTTTGTTCTGGTCAGTTTTCATGTAACCCGTAATATATTGAGGTTCAATGCCCGTTGCAGGGAAATTTCTATCCCATTCCAAACAAGATAATCCTTCCAAGAAAGAGTTTAGGCCTTCATCCATCCATGACCACTGACGCTCATCAGAGTTTACAATCATCGGAAAGAAATTATGTCCTACTTCGTGAATAACCACCAATATCAAGAAGTTTTTAGTGCCTTCCGAATACGTTCCATCAGCTTCTGGCCTAGCTCCATTGAAACTCATCATCGGGTATTCCATGCCGCCGACCGAACCGTGTACCGAGTAAGCAACAGGATAAGGGTAAGCAACGCTACGTTTCGAGTAGCTCGTAAGCGTGTGTGCTACAACTCTCGTAGAATATTGTCCCCAAAGTGGATTAGCCTCTTTTGGGTAAAGCGACATTGCCCAAACTTTTTTACCTTCTACATCAACTTGCATAGCATCCCAAATAAATTTACGAGAAGCCGCAAAAGCGAAATCACGCACATTTTTAGCGGCATAAATCCAAGTTTTTTTGCCAGTTGGCTTGCCTTTTTCTGCGGCTTCGGCATCTTCTTGTGTTACGATTGCAATGGGAGTTTTAGTATTTTTTGCTTGTTCCCAACGCTTAATTTGCGTGGCTGTCAAAACCTCTTTTGTATTTTGAAGTTCGCCAGTTGCACCAACAACCATGTCGTTTGGAACCGTCAGAGCTACTTTATAGTCTCCAAATGGCAAAGTAAATTCGCCTTGTCCTAAAAACTGCTTGTGTTGCCAGCCGTTTACATCATCATAAACCGCCATGCGTGGAAACCACTGAGCAATTTCGTACAAAACATTTCCATCTTTTGGAAAAAGTTCGTAACCACTTCTTGCTCCACTTCCTTTCAAATCTACTATATTAAATTTCCAATCAACTTGTAGCGTAAACGACATTCCTTTAGCCAAAGGCGTTGGTAAATCTATACGCATCATTGTTTCGTTGATGGTATATTTCAAATCTTTTCCGAGAGCATCTTTTACGGCTGAAATCTTATAGCCATAATCTTTGACATTTGCTCCTGTCATACTACCAAGCGTATTAAAACTTGCTCCATTGGCAGGATTAATGGCAGATTGACCGATATTTGAACCCATTGAACCTTTAGCAAAGAGATTTTGGTCGAGTTGAAGCCACAAATATCTTAATTCTTCAGGAGCATTATTGGTGTACGTAATCTTTTCAGTTGCTGAAATCGACTGTTTTGAATCATCCAATTCAGCCTTGATATCATAATCTGCTTTTTGTTGCCAATAATCACGCCCAGGGCTACCGGCTGCCGTACGAAAAGTGTTTGGTGTTGGCAATGCGGCTCCCATTTGCTCGAATCGGGTATTGGAATTGTATTCGGTAGTGGCCGCAGGACGTTGGGCTTGAACCACCGAACTACAACTGAGGGCAATCAGGGTAAAGATGGATAGTCTTTTCATATAAAATAGATGAAGTTTGATTTTATGCGAAGATAGAAAGAAAAAATTATTATTGATGAAGCATAAAGAAAAAGCTGCTTGAAAAATGAATTTTCGAGCAGCTTTCCTAAAATTATTGACTAACAAATTATTACGCCTCAACTTCAATAACATTGATTTTTTGGATTTTATCTCCTTGACGAATCGCATCAACGATGTCTAGTCCTTCAACAACTTTACCGAAACAAGTATGATTACGGTCTAAGTGTTGTGTATTTGAGCGATTGTGGCAAATGAAAAACTGCGAACCACCCGTATTACGTCCACGGTGAGCCATTGATAGAACGCCTTTGTCGTGGTATTGATTATTTCCTGTCAATTCGCAAGGAATTGTATATCCTGGACCACCACCACCTGTACCATCAGGGTCGCCACCTTGAACCATAAAATTTGGAATCACACGATGGAAAATCAAACCATCGTAAAAACCTTTTTTTGCTAAAGTAACAAAGTTATTTACTGCAATCGGAGCATCTTGCTCATAAAATTCGATTGTCATTGTACCTTTGTCGGTAATCATTTCTGCTTTTAACATACTTTTTTTTATTTGGTAATTTGTAAAGTTTTATTCTAATTTTAATATTCTATCATTGAATAATTCAGTTATTGGATTTACCCTCCAATCGTAGTCATTGATTCTGAAACCACACTTGTGCGACGATTTTCAGCTTCAAAACCATCTTTTGCTCGATTTTGTAGGGCATCATAAATGCGTTGTTTGATTTCTTCATCTGATAATTTCTGACGCATGAAATCTCTTACATTGAAAACACCATCATCATACAAACAGGTTCGGAAACTACCCGTTGGCGTTACACGAATACGATTACAAGTACCACAAAAAGTTCGACTGAATGCTGCAATTACGCCGACTGTTCCTTTAAAATTCGGAATATGATAATTATATGACGTAGAATTAGGTTCGTCTTGTAATTTATACAATTCGGGGTGTGCAGAGCGAATTAAATCCATGATACGTTTATAACTCCAAAACTCCATTTGTTCAGGTCGAAGGCCTTCGCCATTAAAAGGCATTTCTTCGATAAATCTCAATGAAACGTTTTGATTACGAGCCAATTCGACCATTGATAAAATATCTTCGTCGTTTTTACCCGCCATCACAACGGTATTGATTTTTACCGGAATATCATGTTCGAGAAGTGTTTCGAGTGTTGCCCAAACTTTCGGAAATTCATCTCGTCGAGTAATTTCAAAAAATCGTTGGCGGTCGAGCGAATCAAGGCTAAGATTTACCGAACTAATACCGATTTTCTTTAATTCAGGTACTAATGGAGCTGTAAGTACGCCATTGGTAGTAATATTTATTTTGTTGATGCCTTCAATTTCTGATAATTTCCATAGAAAAGGAATAATATCTCGGCGAACAAAAGGTTCTCCACCCGTAATTCTGACCTTGCTAATGCCCATTTCGGCCAAAATTGTGCAAAGTCGAATCATTTCTTCGTAGCTCAATAAATGCGGTTTGGGCAAATATTGAATTCCTTCTTCGGGCATACAATAAAAGCAACGCAAATTACAGCGATCGGTAACAGCCAATCGCAAATAATTAATGGGTCTTCCGTGATTATCTATGAGCATTGAGGGACCTAAATCTTTAAAATTATGCTGCAATCATTGAGTGAACCTCAATTTTATATATACTTAGTGCTTCTTGAAGTTCGGAAATAGCTCTTTCTTTCAAAAATTCATACTGCTCTTTTGATAGGTTATCATTTGTGATAGTTTTATGATAATCTATCATCTGATTGAGTTTTTCGATTTGTTTTAAAACTTCTAAAACCTTCAAATCGTAGTCGGCTATGATTTCTTTTTCCATGTTTTAGCTAATTTTTATTTGAATAAAACCTTTTGAGAACGACTTACCTTCTTTATTCATTTTTGAGTTAGAAAATTTATCAACCCAATAATATTTATCAAACGTTGTTGCTTTAAACATTTGGTGGTTTTCAGGAAATAATTTCAAGATGTATGCATCAACTTGAGTTGTTTTCCAAGTTTTAATAGCTGTAAATTTACTTCTAATTAAACTTTCAAACTGCTCTTGAATTTGGTACTCAAGCAAAATAACAACATCAATATCATTTGGATTTATTTTTCGAGAGACAAAACTACCATTTACCCATAAAGTAAATGATTTACAGATTTCTGTTTGAAATTCAGCAATATATGCTTCAAATTTCTCAAAAATCTTGTATCGAGTAGAAGTGTCATCAAAGCTTTTAACAAAAGCTTGCTTAAAATCGTCCCAAGAAATATCAATTATTTCACTAGGCATTAGATTTCCTCGAATATCAAACTGTAATTCCATCAAGTAAATATACGCTCATTTCGCATAAAAAACCAAAAGAGGCACAGAATTCTCTATGCCTCTTTCGGATATTATTTTCAAGAAAAGTTTTAAGCTACTGACTCAGCTAAAACCAAAACTTTATTTTTGGCTGCTTCAACTACGCCACCATCCACAACGAAAGTTTCCTTTTTGCCGTTGGCTTCGATAACTAAGTTTCCTTTAGCGAGTGTGCTAACGATGGGTGCGTGGTCTTTCAAGATTTGAAATCCACCGTTGTTTCCCGGTAAAATTACCGAATCAACAACACCAGCGTAAACTTTCTTATCAGGAGTAATTATTTCTAAGTTCATAATCAAGCCCCCTAACCCCCAGAGGGGGAACGCAGGGGATACGCTTTTTTAGTTTATCACTCCCCCTCTGGGGGCAGGGGGGCTTTTTATTTAGACGCTTCTGCGATTAATTTTTCTCCTTTTACTACTGCATCTTCGATAGTTCCTACTAAGTTGAATGCAGCTTCTGGAAGGTGGTCATAATCGCCGTCCATGATTTGATTAAAGCCTTTGATTGTATCGTTGATGTCAACCAAAACTCCTTTCAAACCTGTAAATTGCTCGGCAACGAAGAACGGTTGAGATAAGAAACGTTGTACACGTCTTGCACGTGATACAGTCAATCTATCTTCTTCTGAAAGTTCTTCCAAACCAAGAATCGCAATAATATCTTGTAATTCTTTGTAACGTTGTAAAATCAACTTCACACGTTGAGCAGTATTGTAATGAGCATCTCCCAATACGTTTGCTGACAAAATACGTGAAGATGAATCAAGAGGGTCAACCGCAGGATAGATACCTAACTCAGCAATTTTACGACTCAATACAGTTGTTGCATCAAGGTGAGTAAATGTTGTTGCAGGAGCAGGGTCAGTCAAGTCATCGGCAGGAACGTAAACGGCCTGTACTGATGTAATCGAGCCACGCTTTGTTGAAGCAATACGCTCTTGCATCGTACCCATTTCAGTAGCCAATGTTGGTTGGTAACCTACAGCTGATGGCATACGACCTAAAAGAGCAGATACCTCAGAACCCGCTTGTGTAAAACGGAAGATATTATCAATAAAGAAAAGGATATCACGACCTTTACCTTCGCCATCGCCATCACGGAAGTGTTCGGCAACTGTCAAACCTGAAAGGGCTACACGAGCACGAGCTCCTGGAGGCTCATTCATTTGACCGAAGATAAATGTTGCTTGTGATTCTTTCAAAGCTTCTCTATCTACTACGCTCAAATCCCAGCCACCTTCTTCCATTGAATGTTGGAATTTTTCACCGTATTTTACGATTCCAGACTCAATCATCTCACGTAGTAGGTCATTACCCTCACGAGTACGCTCACCTACGCCTGCAAATACTGAAAGACCAGCATAAGCTTTTGCAATATTATTAATCAACTCTTGAATCAATACGGTTTTACCCACACCCGCACCACCGAACAAACCAATTTTACCACCTTTTACGTAAGGAGCAAGTAGGTCAATTACCTTGATACCAGTGAAAAGTACTTCGGTAGCCGTTGCTAAGTCTTCAAATTTAGGAGCGGCACGGTGAATAGACATACCTTTTGTCTTTACCTCGCCTAAACCATCAATTGCGTCGCCAACAACGTTGAACAAACGACCTTTGATTTCTTCGCCAGTTGGCATCATGATGGGCGTACCCAAGTGAAGAACTTCCATTCCACGTTGTAAACCTTCAGTTCCTTCCATCGCAATGGCACGAACTCGGTCTTCACCAAGGTGTTGTTGAACTTCGAGAATTACTTTCTGACCGTTTGCCTTAAATACTGACAACGCATCAAGAATTGGAGGAATTTGAGAGTTTTCACCTTCAAAACTCACGTCCACCACTGGTCCGATAATCTGTGAGATTTTACCGATATTTGCCATTTATTGAGAATTTTAAATTAAAATCTGAAACGTTGATTTTAGTGTACTCGCATTTCAGCGTGCAAAATTAGATAATCAAGTTCTGAAAAGCAAAACTTGTGACATAGTTTTTGTATTTTTTTTAGAGAAAAGTTCTGATTCTGCCTTATTTGTTGGAGTAAAAGAGGAAAATGAGTTTAGTTACAGATTTTGTAGGTGGCTGATGCGTCTTTTTGCCAGCTAGATTTTACTTGGTTGAGATTGTTTAGGCCGATGGGTTAGTTTTTTTTTAAACAAAACAATTGATGCGTTGCAACTCTCAATCAGAGATTTGTATTTTATACATCCCAAACTTGTTTTTTACTTATTTGTCTTCTATTTTTACAATACAAAATTCAATAACCATGACACAGATTGTTTTAGAAATTGATAATGACAAAGATATTCGACTTTTTTTAGATTTGGCGGAAAGACTAAATATAAGGTTTAGAACAAGTTTTTCACAAATTAGGAAAGCTAAAAAAGTGAATGATTTAACCACAAATGAATTACATAACATTATCCAAGACGGAAAAGGCTTGGCTTTTTTGGAAGATGAAGCCGAGAATATTTATACTGATGACAACCTTAAAGTTAAATTCTGATATTAATGGTAAAAGGTACTATTGTTCTAACTATTTTTCCATTTACTGACCTTTCTTCTACAAAACGTCGCCCTGCATTGGTAGTTTCAGCCAAAGAATCTTTGCAAGGTGATGTAATTGTTGCATTTATTTCTTCGGTTGTTCCTCACAAATTGACGTCAGTGGATTATCTGATTTCAACTTCTCATTCTGATTTTGCTATTTCTGGACTTATCAAAGATTCGGTGCTAAAAGCAGATAAATTGGCAACGCTTAATAAATCTGTTTTTTCGGGAATCTTAGGAAATCTAAGCCAACCTGCCTTGCAAGATTTTGATAATTGCTTAAAATTAGCTTTGAATATTGTGTGAAATTAGCTTTTTAGTGCATTTGAAGTTGCACTAACTTGTTGATAAATAAACAGTTAGTGCTGTATTTGTAATTCTAACAAGACTTTGGCTCAAACTGAATAAAATTTAGGTCTAAGCAGGAAAATAAGTTTAGTTACAGAACTTTGTAGGTGGCTGATGCGTCTTTTTGCCAGTCGGGTTTAACTTGATTAAGGCTGTTTATACATACAGATAGTTTGGATTTTGGCGAGAAAACCATTCTAAAATTGTATTTTTACTAATATCTAAACTATTACTACATACAAAAAACTCAATTTTAGTATTTTTACTAATTTTTATGCTTTTTAGTTGATTATTGGAAAAATCTAAAGAGACTACATTCGTAAATGCCTCTATTCCTTCTAAATTACTAATATTAAAATTCTGAATATTTAGCGTAGTAATTTTTTCAGCATTGGCTTTCAGTAAATTACCATCTTGAACGTCGTCAATATTTAATTTTATTAGAGCATTCTCAAAATTAATATCAGGATTTTCTACAAAAGGACTGATGTCCTCTTTCGTTTTACAAGAAAAGCAAACACTCAAAGCAAAGAAAGCAGCAAGCAAACGTAGATAATTCATAAAATCAGCAGGTGTTTTGTGTGAAAACAATAAAAATCTCGTAAATATAAACACTTGGTTTATTTATTTAAAATCCTAAATTCATACACTTTGTCGGCTTGCTTACCTTTGTGTACGTAGAAAAAGCCTAAATTGCAGTCGAAATAAAATTTTAATGAAAATAATCGTCATCATTCCTGCTTTCAACGAAGCAAAATCTATTGATAAAGTAATTGCCGAAATCCCACAAGATATTGTTGATGAGGTAGTTGTGGTAAATAATAATTCGATTGATGAAACCTCAAAAGTTGCTCACCAAGCAGGAGCAACGGTTTTGGATGAACTCCGCCAAGGTTATGGTTTTGCGTGTTTGAAGGGAATCGAGTACGCAAAAAAACAAAAGCCTGATATTGTGGTTTTCTTAGATGCCGATTACTCCGATTATCCAGAAGAAATGCGAGAATTGATAAAACCCATTACTGAGCAAAACTATGACATGGTGATTGGTTCACGAGCCTTGGGCGAGCGGCAGGTTGGGTCAATGACAATTCCGCAGATTTTTGGTAATTGGCTGGCTACCAACCTAATGCGTTTTTTTTATGGTGTGCGTTACACCGATTTAGGGCCTTTTCGAGCAATTAAGTTTGAATCGCTTTTGGCCTTAAATATGCAAGATACAACCTACGGCTGGACGGTAGAAATGCAGCTAAAAGCCGCCAAAATGAAAATGAAAACCACCGAAATGGCCGTTAATTATCGCCGTAGAGTTGGAAAATCAAAGATTTCGGGAACGGTGAAAGGAACCATTTTGGCTGGGTATAAGATTATTACTACTATTTTTAAATATTTGTAAAAGTCAATGGAGCTATTTATTCTTGTCATATATGCCATTCCTTTGGTTTTTATTTTTTCGTATAGCTTGGTGCAGTTGAGTCTAATTATTAATTATTTAGGCGGTCGGCAGTCGGCAGTCGGCGGTCGACAGTTAGCACTTGGTGAAGAACATCCTTTCGTAACAATTCAACTTCCTATTTATAACGAATTGTATGTAGTTGAGCGATTAATTGATGCCGTAACGGCTTTTGATTATCCAAAAGCTCGTTTTGAGATACTGGTTTTAGACGATTCGACTGACGAAACGGTGGAGATTATAGCTCGAAAAACAAAAGAAATACAATCATTAGGCATTGATATTCAGCACATTAGACGCACAGACAGAAAAGGTTTTAAAGCTGGTGCTTTAGCTCATGGAATGCAAATCTGCAAAGGTGAATTTATAGCCATTTTTGATGCTGATTTTGTTCCTCCAAAAGATTTTCTACTAAAAACCATTCCTCATTTTGCAGAATCGAATGTTGGTGTAGTTCAAACTCGCTGGCAACACCTCAACGAAAACTATTCTTTGCTTACTCAATTGCAAGCCTTTGGCTTGGATGCTCATTTTACGATTGAACAGGGCGGACGAAATGCTAAAAACCATTTCATCAATTTCAACGGCACAGCAGGAATTTGGAGAAAAAGTACGATTGAAGACGCAGCAGGCTGGGAAGCCGACACATTAACCGAAGATTTAGATTTAAGTTATCGGGCCCAAATGCGAGATTGGAAATTTGTGTATTTAGAAAACGTTGGTTGCCCTGCCGAGTTGCCAGTGACTATGAGTGCGGTGAAATCTCAGCAATATCGTTGGACAAAAGGTGCGGCCGAATGTGTCGTGAAAAACCTTCGTAAGTTATTGTCTGATAGTCATTTAAGTATTTCTACGAGACTACACGGTTTTTATCATTTAATGAATAGTGCGGTTTTTGTTGCGGTATTTTTCTTGTCGATTTTGAGTTTGCCTGTCATGCTTATTACCTCAGGTTCCGATAGATTCGATGTGTTTTTTCGATATACAGCTTTATTTCAAGTCAGTTGGGTGATTTTGGGTTGTTTTTATTGGATTTCTTTCCAAAAAACTGGACTCGGTTTTTTTGAATTTGTGAAGCGTTTTGTTCTGTTTTTATTATTTATGATGGGGCTTTCGTTTCATAATTCCATAGCCGTAGTCGAAGGATGGCTAGGTAGAAAAACACCTTTCGTTCGTACGCCAAAGTTCAATGTAAATAATCAATCAGATTCGTTGCAAGAAAATAAGTATTTGACCAAAAGCCTTGGTAAAAGCACATGGATTGAGCTTTTGTTGATGCTTTATTTTATTGCGGTTTTGGTTATTGAAATATATCTAAACAACTTCGGTTTAGTGCCTTTTCATCTGATGCTTATTGCTGGTTACGGAAGTGTTTTGTTCTATATTTTTAAGCAAGCAAGGCATTAGATTCTTATTTACTACGGAGGCACAGATTTAAAGATAAGCAAGGAATTGATTCTGTGAAAATCCGTGTCTTCCGTGTCTCCGTGGTTAGATTTTTTCTCAAAAATCAACTTTAAAATTCAAAATTGGCACGATTGGAAGGGCGTAATTATAATATATCTGTTTAGTTGTGTTATTATAACGTTGTTGGATTTCATTTTTTCGGTTTGAAACGTTTTGTAAATCAGCACTTAGGGTCCATGTGGCACCCATTTTGTTAATTTTGTAAGCAATTCCTAAATCAATTCTCCAATAATCGGGCAGGCGAGGTATATACGCTTGCGTAACGTCAGTAATTGTAGTGTTTTTCTTGATTGATTCTGTCAAATTTATTGGAATGAATCGATTCCCACCTCTCCACATTATACGGCTATTTATGACAAAAAAGTGTTGCTTTTGCTTGCCCAGTGGCAATTCCTTTCCTGCCAAAGCATTTCCAGCATACGTATTATTAAAAACCGTATTTCTCCACTGATTGTCTCTTGCTTTAAATCTTGACTCAAATAATGAGCCTGTAAGTAAAAAATAATAACCTTTGGCAAAATACCGCTCTAAAGTTAGCTCCAAACCTCGATTTTCGCCTAAACCTTCATTTGCAAGCACTGTGCTTGTCAGACCCGATGAAGAATTGAGCATCGAAAAGAAGTTTTTGCGGTTTGAATCAACAGGCACTTCAAATAAATTTTGATAATAACCTTCAATTTTTAGGCGTGTATTTTCACCCAGACTTCGGTCGTAGCTAATTACATAATGAGCGGCACGAGTCATACCCAGATTACGATTGGGTTGCTCAAAGGTTTCTCCAGTTTTGCGGCGTTTGTAAAGATATAAAGAAATTGGTTCAAGCCGGCTATGAAGGCCAAAACCCGCACTAAGGGATTGTTTTTCGTCAATCTGATAACGCAAGCCAAATCGTGGCTCGATGGTTTGATTATTATTCAATAAAAATCTGTTGAAATGTATGCCGCCCGTAAAACTTAGTTTTTGTGAAATATTTAATTTTGCTTGACTATATATTTGAATAAAATGCGTGGCATCATTTTCGGTGAGGTAATTTACCAAAGCATTTCGGGTATTATCTCGGCGGTCTTCATTTAATATGTAGCCTAATCGACTGATGATTAGACCTGTACGAATTGTGCCACGTGAGTTTATCTTATAATTATAGAATGTCGAAAAACGAAAATTATTATAAGCGTAAAGACGTTGATTGTTGGTTACCCAAGTTTTATTATTGATAAAATTCTCTTGAAATGACTTATTCGATTCGTTTGAAGTCGATAAAACAGAATAAAAATATCCTTTGCTACCTGTTGAAATCTTATGATTTAGGCCACTCACACCCATTTGACTACGTTCATTTGCTCTGAAAGTTGTGCTATTATCATCCGAAAAATTTAAACCACCAACACCCCAAAGCGAAAATGTTCCTGCTTTTTTTGTGGGTAGGTTTAAGGTAAAATTCATATCTCGGTAAGCAGGTTTAAATCCACCTGTTTCGATAGCAAGTAGTCCTGATTTGAGCAAAAGTTCGAGTGTAGAATAGCGAAAATTGAAGCGATATGAAGCACCATTTTTTGAAATAGGCCCTTCGGCAGCCGCTTCTAAACCAATGACGCTAAGTTGACCCATAAATTCATGTTTTTGGTCGTTTCCTCTACGTAGTTTTAAATCAAAAACGCCTGAAGTAGCATTGCCATATTCGGCAGGAAAAGCTCCAGTCAAGAAATCAGAATTTGCCAAACTTCCACTATTTATCATGCTAATAATACCACTCGTTGAGCCCTGTCCATCGCCAAAATGGTTAGGGTTTGGTATTTCTACGCCTTCCAAACGCCAAAGTAAACCTTTAGGAGAATTTCCTCGAATGACGATTTCGTTATTTTGGTCATTGCCAGCCGATGTTACGCCCGCAAACGCCATTGCCATACGTGCGGGGTCTGCGTATCCGCCTGCATAGCGGTTGCTTTCTTGTACAGTAAATTGCCTACCACTTACCATAGCGAGTTCGTTCAAGGTTTTTTCTTTGCTTTGTACGGCCTTTACCACAATTTCTTTCAAAAATTGTGGACTTTCGGTCATTTCTATGGTCAGAATCAATTCTTTTCCACTACCAATTTCGAGTGTTGGTAAAGTGCGTTTATCATAGCCAATCATTGAAAAAGTAAGCGAATAACGCCCAATAGGCAATTTTTCAAAGCGAAAACTACCTTCGTTGTCAGTAATTATGCCTTTGTTTGATGGCGAGATGAGAATCGAAACTCCAGGGAGTGCTTGTTGGGTTTCTTTGTCTAGAACTTTTCCTCGAAGATTTTGTGTAGGGGTTTGGGTGAAGCCAAAAACAGGATGGAATAAAAGTAAAAAATAGAAGTAAAAAGCTATTTTCATATAACTGTCTTGAAGTAAAACCCTACTAAATTAAAAAATACCTCGTAAGGGTAAAATATTGATAGAAACATAAAAAAACAAGTATTTTGGCATGCCGTAGGAATGCAACGATAATATACATATCATGCCTACGGCATTTCGATAGATAACTTTTTTAATTAAATCTAACAATATTTTGTCCAGCTGTGACTTCTTGTAAAATCCTTTATTCTTCCCAAGCCCAATCAATGCGGTGTTTCATGTCCTTGATTGACATTCCGTTGGCTTTGAAATAACTTCTGATTTCGTCAACTTTATCATATTGTTGAGAGGCTTTGTATTCGCGGTAAAGATTCAACATTCCGTTCAGAACTGCATCTGAGTTTTCAGCTTTTTCTTCTTTCAAACCTAAAATTCCTTCTATGAAAAGTACAAATTTATCTTTTAGCTCATTGAAAGTTTCTTCACCGATTGCAGCTGATGGCAATTGGTTCATGTAAATCATGTTAACGTATTTTAGTAAATTGAATAATTGAGCAATCGCAACTGCTGTATTCAAATCATCGTTCATGGCATCGTAAAACGCTGCGACTGACTTTTCGATGTCTTGTTTTTTCTTTTCGTCAGTGGCAACTTCGGATGGCTCGAAAGTAATCGTTTTTGCTATTCGAAGGCCATTTGTAAGGCGGCGAAAACCTTTTTGTGCTGCTTTTAGGGCATCGTTTGAGAAATCAAGCGTACTTCTATATTGTGATTGCAACATGAAGAAACGTACTGTCATTGGGCTGTATGCTTGCTCAAGCAAAGGGTGGCTTCCTGCAAAAAGTTCGGCAGGAAGAAACGAATTTCCTAAAGACTTTGACATCTTTTGTCCATTTACGGTAAGCATATTTGAGTGCATCCAATATTTCACTGGTTCTTTGCCCGTGATACCTATACCTTGTGCAATTTCACATTCATGGTGCGGAAATTTTAGATCCATTCCACCGCCGTGGATATCAAAAGTTGCTCCTAAATATTTGCTACTCATACAAGTACACTCCAAGTGCCAACCTGGGAAGCCCATTCCCCATGGACTTTGCCATTGCATGATATGTTCTGGACTTGCTTTTTTCCAAATTGCAAAATCGAGTGGATTACGTTTTTCAGCTTGACCGTCCAATTCACGAGTTTCGTTCAAAAGGTCTTCAATAATTCTGCCCGAAAGTTTGCCGTATTCGTTTCCATCGGCATTGTATTTATTAATATCAAAATAAACCGAACCATTCGATTCGTAAGCTAAACCTTTTTCTATCAAGGTTTTAACCGCCTCAATTTGTTCGATTAAGTGACCTGTTGCTGTTGGTTCGATGCTTGGTGGTAAAAAATTGAATTGTTCCAAAACTGTATGAAAATCGTTGGTGTATCGTTGTACGATTTCCATTGGTTCAAGTTTTTCGAGCTTAGCCATTTTGCCGATTTTATCTTCTCCTTCGTCGCCATCGCCAACTAAGTGGCCTACATCAGTAATATTACGTACGTAACGAACCTTGTAACCAATGTGTGTGAGATAACGGTAAAGCACATCGAAAGTCATGAACGTTCGGACATTGCCTAAGTGAACATTGTTATAAACCGTTGGGCCGCAAACGTACATACCTACGTGATTGGGTGTGATGGGCTGAAATTCTTCTTTTTGACGAGAAAGTGTATTATAAATTTTCAGATTTTGCATAGAAAGGCAATGAGTGTATGAGTGAATTTGAGAATGAGTGAATGTAGAAAACACTACGGTACTCAATTCTAACAAAATTAATGTTTATAGAATTAAATGAAAACGACTAACTTTTATATCATTAGTGTCAGGCAGTTAGCAATAGCAACAACATCGAAAAGCAGACGTATCAGATATTACTTGGGTTTTTTTACAAAATTACAGAACATAAACCAAAACTGAGCAGAATTTATAAGATTTTTAGCTTGGTGAAGTATATCACTTGATTTTTTGCGATTAAAAACCTTTCTTTAAGAATATTTATCTAACATTAAAACCTTGCCATGTCATCTAATCTTGAACCTTCTAAAGAACAAAAACTTCAAAAAAGTCTTACACCAACGCTGCTATGGGGCTTGGGTGTTGGATATGTTATTTCAGGAATGTATTTCGGATGGAATCTTGGCCTTGAAAAAGGCGGTACGCTCGGAATGGCCATCGCAACTTTCTTTGTTATAATTCTGTACCTCACATTTTCGTTGGGTTATGCTGAATTGGCTTGTGCAATTCCGCAGGCAGGTGGTGCTTTTGATTATGCTAATCGAGCTTTAGGGAAAAAGTGGGGATTTTTAGCAGGAATGGCTCAAAATATTGAATTTTTGTTTGCTCCGCCAGCCATTGCGGTTGGTATTGGTGCTTATTTTAATGCGGCTTTTCCACAATTTTCTATCTTAGGAGTCGCCATAGGAGCATATTTTGTTTTTACTTTACTCAATATTCTCGGCACAAAACTTGCTTCTGCTTTTGAGTTGATAATTACTATTTTAGCAGTTTTGGGTTTGATAACCTTTTGGTTTTTTTCTTTTCCAAAATTTGATACAAAATACTTGTTTATTAATAACTTACCCAACGGCTGGAGTGGGGCTTTTGCGGCTTTGCCATTTGCTATTTGGTTCTTTTTGGGAATAGAAGGTTTGGCTAATGTGGCCGAGGAATCGAATAACCCACAAAAAGATATTACTTGGGGATTTGGCTCAGCAATGGCAACTTTGGTTGTTTTATGCGTACTAACTTTTATTTCCTCAATCGGAATAAACGGTTGGGAATCAATTGTTTATAAAGCCGATGGAAGCGTGACGGACTCACCTTTGCCGATGGCGATGAGTAAAATTATGACTGATAATAGCGGAATTTATCAACTAATTGTAGGTATTGGTACCTGCGGACTCATTGCGTCGTTTCACGGTTTAGTTTTAGCTGCAGGAAGGGCAACCTTTGAGTTTGGTAGGGTAGGGAACGCTCCCAAATTTATGGGACATGTTCATTCGAAATTTAAAACTCCAGCTAATGCATTGCTCTTGAATATGATTTTCGGAATAATGGCACTTTTAAGCAATTCAACGGCCGATATTATCATTCTTTCAGCTTTTGGTGCTTTGGTTATGTATATATTTTCGATGGTTTCATTATTGATTTTACGCAAAAAAGAACCAAATCTCAAACGTCCTTTTCTTGTACCGTTTTATCCAGTTTCGCCAATAATTGCTTTAATTATTGCTTCGGTGGCTTTGATAGCTATGATTATTTATAACTTTAACTTATCATTAGTTTTCTTTGGAATTTTGGTTGGCAGCTTTTTAGTTGCAAATTTGCTTAAATCAGATTGGAAATGACCAGTTTTAAGCTAATAAACCTACGTTTTGTTTTTTTATTTGATTGAACTCCATAACACTATGAATGCTAAAGATATTTTAATTCATTTGAGGCTTCCGTTTTCGCTTTTTTTGATGCCTGTTTATTGGTTTGCAATCAGTCAAACCCCAATTTTTGATCAGTCAAAAGCGGTTTGGATTTTTGTTATTTTACATCTTCTCATTTATCCTGCGAGCAATGCCTATAATAGTTTTTTCGATAAGGATGAAGGTAGCATTGGCGGACTCGAAAAGCCTCCTGCTGTTGATAAAAAACTTTTTTGGGTTTCTTGGGTGATGGATATTTTAGCGGTAATTATTAGCCTTATTGTGCTAGATTGGATTTTTGCCTTAATGATTTTTACTTATGGCTTAGTCTCGAAAGCTTATAGTAATGATTTCATTCGACTAAAAAAATATCCGATTTTGAGTTGGTTAATTGTTGGTTTTTTTCAAGGAGCTTTTACTTATTACACCATTATAATTGCTTTTGAAAAAAGCATCGTTAACCTAAGAACTCAGCTTATGCCTGCTTTGATAAGTTCTTTGATGATTTGTGCGGTTTATCCAATGTCGCAGATTTATCAACATGAAGAAGATAACAAGCGTGGCGATAAAACATTAAGTATTTTGTTGGGTATAGATGGCACTTTTATGTTTACAGCCATTTTTTTCTCTATTGCCTTTGGAGGTTTTTTCTTTTATTTCAATCAAGCAGATTTTATTACTTTACTCATTTTTAATTTTCCTACACTTGTATTTTTTGGGTGGTGGTTTCTAAAAACAATAAAAGACAAAAACCATGCGAATTTTAAAAATTCGATGTGGCTAAATTTGCTTGCATCAGTTTGTTTAAATAGTTTCTACATATGGTTATGCGTAAAATAAAAACCTTAGGATTTAAGTATTGATATACAATTGTTTTAAAATAGAATCTGTTTTATAGATTGCCTATCAGATTAGTACACTGTCACTTCAGCAGCGAACAGATTATTGTAAATAACTTAGGCTTGCCATTTAATCCTGTTAAATCTAATAATCTTGAAATCCTGTCAAAAAATGAAAAAAGGTTGTCAGCATAGCATACAACCTTTTTGAACCTTCCTCTTTTTTAACCAAAAACCATTTAGATTATTGAAACCTTCAAAATAATATTGTTAGAAAGAATAAGCGTACATATACAATTTATCCTTTAATTCTTTTCTTGCAATGTGTATTCTATTTTTTACAGTACCAATCGGAATACTCAATTTTTGAGCTATTTCGTGGTATTTAAAACCTTTAAAATGCATCATAAATGGCTGGCGATATGCTTCATCAAGTGTTTCTACTGCATTATTTATGTCTTCCATCGCAAACGATGAGTAAGCATCGTTATCAACTAAACTTTCAGTACTATTTATATAATGTAAATTATCGGTTGTATCAATAAAAGTATTCTTTCTTACCATACGTTGATAGTTCGTGATAAACGTATTTTTCATTATAGTATAAAGCCATGCTTTCAAATTTGTGCCGTCTGCATATTTCTCACGATTCAAGAATGCTTTCATAAGCGTATCCTGTAGTAAATCATTCGCATCTTCATGGTCTTTTGTGAGTCTAATGGCAAAAGGCTTCAATGATTTTGATGTTTTTGATATAGCATAATTGAATTCTATAGCAGTCATAGTCTTGTTGATTTTTGTTTAAGCAAAGTTAATAAAAGTTAAACAAAAAAAACAAATGTTTTTTAAATTAAATTTTTCATTTCCTAACAATAATTTAATAAATCAATCAAAATCTTGTGTTTAATATGTTTTTTGGATTTAAATAACTCTTTCTTGACTTAATAATTTATATATTTTGTTTAATGATAGTTTATTAATGGTAAACAAACTTACTACATTTAAACATTTTGTTTATATATCTATATATGAAAGATTCACAAGAATGAATTTTGCTAGAGCTGTTTTTTTTATACTTTTGAAGAAATAAATTTCTATTCAACATACATTATGTTAAAACTTGGATTTGTAAGTGCGATTCTGGCCGATTTTGGCTTTGAACACGTGGTTGATTTTGCATCTAAACACGGTTTTTCGTGTCTCGAAATGATGTGCTGGCCAACTGAAGGCGGCGATAATCGCCGTTATGCAGGTGTTACTCATATCAATGTAGATAAATTGGATGTTCAGCAAGTAAAATACATTAAATCATATCTTCACGAAAAAAAGATTGATATTTCGGGCTTGGGCTATTACCCAAACCCTTTGGATGCAGATAAAAAAAAGTCAGAATTTTATATTGAGCATATCAAAAAAGTAATTAAAGCTTGCAATATGCTCAATATTCCAGTGATGAATACCTTTATTGGGCGTGACCCAAAGAAGAATATTCAAGAAAATTTAAAAATATTTAAGAAGCTTTGGAAACCAATTATCGAAACCGCTGAGCAAGAAGGTATAAAGATTGGTATTGAAAACTGTCCAATGTTTTTTACGAACGATGAATGGCCAGGAGGTAAAAACCTTGCGATTAGCCCCGTAATTTGGGACAGAATGTTTGAAACCTTCAAAACACCACTTTTTGGTTTGAACTACGACCCATCGCATATGATTTTTCAGATGATGGACGAAATCAAACCGATTTACCAGTACAAAGAGCGTTTGCATCATATACATTTAAAAGATGTGAAGGTTTACCACGATAAATTGGATAGAGTCGGAATTTTCGCTAATCCGCTCGAATATCATTCTCCAAAACTTGTAGGTTTAGGGGATGTTCGTTGGGGGAAATTTTTTGCCGCACTCACCGATGTACGTTATCGTGGCCCTGTTGTAATTGAAGTAGAAGACAAAGCCTATGAAGGTAGCCTCGATGATATCACAAAGGCAATTTTGCAGAGTAGAAATTATATTCGCCAGTATTTACCATAAATTCGGTGATTCGTAGAGACGTGGCATTGCCACGTCTAATCGTTTAATAAAGAATTATTTAATAATGTTTTGATATAAACAGTTGGTTATATTTAATCTTTAAATTTGTTTTTCGTAAAAATCCGATAGACCGTACTTTATATTAGTGTGAACTGTTACATATCTACATGTGGCATTGCCACGTCTCTACGCTCAATGCCCTCTATCAATTAGTACATTCTCATAGCTTCCTACTTTTTTCGTTTTGATCAGCATCGTTGCTCCTGCGGCTATGAGTAAAAGTACTCCTGCAAACGAAATAGCTTTACCGGGGTCATTACCTAAGAAATTTTTCAAGAAATAGCCAAAAGTAAGTGTCTGAATAAGCATCGGGATAACAATCATCATATTGATAATACCCATATAAACACCATAACGTTCTTTCGGAATTTCGCCAACGACAATCAAATACGGAATTCCCATCATACTTGCCCAACCAATTCCGAAGCCTGTAATTGCAGGGAAAAGTAAATATTTATTTTCAATCATTGGAAAGGCTAAAATGCCAATTCCTGCCAAAACTAAACACACGGCGTGTACGAGTTGTGGTGAGTATTTTTTTGCAAAATAAACTAAGCTGAATGCTACCAAAAACATTACAATATTATACCAACCATTTACTAAGCCAGACCAGCTAACTGCCTCATTATATATAGGGTTTTTCTGATAAGTCGTAGTTTTCCATACTGATTGTGCAATACTTTTCGAGGAGTTTTGCCAGTAACAAAACAATGCGTACCATTGAAATAAATAAACCAAGGCCAATTGCCACATAACTTTTGGCATTTCTCGGATAGCTTGGGGAATATCAATAAATGGTGTGAAAATACGCATTGGACTTGCCTTCATTTCTGCCAGTTCTTCTGCACTTGGTGGAATTTCGGTAGTTGTACGCATACTCCACCAAACCGAACCAATCGAACAAACGGCACCCAAAAAGAATGACGCATAAACCCAAGTTGGTAGTGAGCCAGTTGTGCCCAAAAATATCAAAGGGAAAATAAAAATTGAAAGATTTACCAAAGTTTGTCCCAAGCCTGTAAAAAAACTTTGTGCTTGAAAACCTGTCGGCTGTTGTGAAGCATCGAGTTTATCTGCAATAAAAGCTCGGTAAGGTTCCATAGCAGTATTATTACCTACATCTAAAATCCAAAGGAGGCTAGCAGCCATCCACAACGAACTACTAAATGGATATAGCAAAAGTGCTAAACTGCACATCAAAGCCCCAATTAAGAAATAAGGCTTGCGACGACCAAAACGTGGTGACCAAGTTTTATCAGACATCGCTCCGATGATAGGTTGAATCAAAAGACCTGTCATTGGACCAGCTAAATTGAGCAAAGGGATTTGGTCAGGACTTGCTCCCAAAATATCATAAATTGGGTTTACAGCACTTTGCTGAAGACCAAAACTATACTGAATGCCAAAGAAGCCGACATTCATATTGATAATTTGTGAAAAATTCAGTTTAGGTTTTGAAAACTGCATTAGGTAATGTTTTAGGTTAAAGTATTAATTGTACAAAGTAAAGAAAAAATTTAATTTTTCTGAAGAAATTCCAAATCAATTTGCTTGTTTTTTTCATAGAATCGGGTTTGCAAACCCGATTCTATGAAAAAAACAAAATCCTGTAAATCTCAAAATCGTTTAATCCTGTCTTATTTTTTTGTGGAAGGAAATTCGTCAATCCCTAGTGTAGTCAATAATGGGTTGAGATCCTTTGTGGTAATGATTACCTGAAAAAACTTGACCTTCATGGCATCAAAATCGCACACAAATTTATTCTTGACTTTGAGTGTCCGATAAACCGCTGTATAATTTACTTTTTTTTGTTCCCAGCCATTTACAGCCAAATTGCTTTGTACGCAATCAATGGCTCGTTTGAGATTTGAAAAATAAACCACAAATGATTCGCGTTTACGAACCTCACTTAATGAGCCAATGTAATTAATTGTTACTTCGTAAATAATTGACTGACGCATGGAAGTTATAGGCAGAAAGAATGATAGAGTTGATGAATGAGTATGGGATATCTTTAATCGTCGATAACAAGGTGTGCCGCACTTTGAATTTCGACTTTTTCTGATAAAGTGTAAAAATAAATCTTTTTATGAAAAATAATTGAATAATTTTTCAAACGTGAAACTTTAGGCGTGTGTTCGGCGTTTTTACATCATATAGCAAAGAAAAGCCTCACAGACAATCTGCGAGGCTTTTCTACTTTTACGCTTTCATGCTAAATCTACTTATCATTAATCATTATTGGCGTATTTCCTTTTCCCCCCATAATTATCACCTTCGAGTTAGGCGATGTCGCAATTTCTTTCTGAGCTTTAATCATTTCATACTGTAATTGTTTGTCGGTCAAAGTAGTAGTAATTATTCTTTGATAGTCCGAAATACCCTGTGCTTCTACACGTTTGCGTTCGGCTTCTTGCTTTTCTTTCTGCAATACAAACTGCATTTTTTGTGCTTCCTGTTCGGCATTGATTTTCGACTCAATCGTTTTTTTTACAGATTCTGGAAGATTAATGTTTCTTACCAGTAATTGCTCTAAAACCAAACCCCGTGCCTTGAAATCAGCTTCGATTGCCTTAAAGATTTTTCCTTGAAACTCGTCTCTTTTAGTCGAATATAAAGCTACCGCTTCATAATATGCCGAAATGTCACGGATACGTGTGCGGGTAATTGGTCGTACAATTACATCTTCATATTCTGTGCCGATTTTCTTCAAAATTGTCGGAGCTTGTTCGGGTTGAACCCGGTAAAGCACCGTTAGGTCAATAACAACTTCTAGGCCATCTGATGAAAGTACACGAATAGCATCATCGCCTGCTTGTTTGCCCTCATCATGCACTCCCGACATAGTGTAGTTTTGTGTACGGGTGTCGAATTCCGCCACATCAACGAGTGGATTGACTAAGTTTAGTCCACTTGTGAGCGTACCTTCTTGTACATTTCCAAAAAGTGATTGTACGCCTACTCGACCTGCATCAATCTGCTTGACGGTAGAAAAGGCCAAACCCAATAAAATAATTATAAGACCCACAAACTTGAGTGGGCGAGAAAAACGAGAAAATTGTAATGACGGAGTATTGATAGAAAAAGCTACTACCAAGATAATAACTCCAATGACAACTAAAAACATAGTTTTCTGACGGTTTAGTTAAAATTTATGCTGTGTTAATGATAAAATTTATAAGTAAAAGCGTGGCAAAACTACTGCAAGTCGGCAGATATTATCCAAGATTTATATGAATGGTAGTTTATGATTTATGATATGGCTTGTTTTGATGATGAATCGAAAAAATAATAAACTAGATAAATAATTGGCTTATTATAAGTGTTTTGTATAAAAAAATTAACTTATCTACATTTGTATTCACTTGCTAATTTGTGAGATTATGTAAATTGAAGCGTGCCAAGTTTGAAACGTTATCAAAGAAAGTGGATTTTTCAATTTTGAGAAGCATTTACGTACTTTCTTTTCTGCCAAGAATTGTGAGTATCGAGCTATCAATTTTTGGATAGCTAGGTGCTTTTTCTAAATAATTTTCATCCACTTTCCTTGCTCTTTCAATACTAACTCAATCACTTCACGTACGGCACAATCGCCACCTTTACGAGTCGAATTGAATGCCGCTATTTCAATAATTTCCTCAACGGCATCGGCTGGGCAAGCAGACAAAACATCTCGGTGTTTCATGATTTCCCAATCAGGTAAATCATCGCCCATAAATACAATTTCATCGGCCGAAAGATTATTATCGGCTACATATTTATCAAAAACACTTAATTTTTTGTCGGTATTTACACCCAAAAAAATATCCTTTATACCCAATAACGAAAGACGTTCTCTGATACTTTCTTCTTTTCCGCCTGAAATAATCGCAATTCTAAAACCCGAACGAATTGCTTTTCCGAGAGCGTAGCCATCTTTTACATTAAATACACGTGCCAATTCGCCACCACGAAGAGCAATGATAGTTGCGTCCGTCAGTACGCCATCAACATCAAAAATAAAGGTTGTAATTTTTCGGAGCTGAGATTTGAGTTTAATATCCATTAAAATAGGTTTAGGTTCTTGAAAATTAATTTTTTCATTAAAAAATTGTTGCAGATGATTGCTTTTGAAAGCCATAACCAATCTAAATTTCAACATTTTTAATAATTTGAAACAATGTCTACATAATCTGCATAAAATTCGCATAAATTCGTTTAATTCGTGCATCTGTGTAGCATTATTTTTATGTTTAAACGAATAAACCCAAAACTCAAAGAAATTTTAAAACCTCGATGGGTAAAAGTATTTTTGGCTTTTATCGTCGTTTTGATGGTGTTGAATTTTATTTTACCTCCAAAATTAAATGTTTCGTATTCTACCCTTGTTACCGATAAAAAAGGCGAAATTTTACACGCTTTTTTGAGTACCGATGAAAAATGGCGAATGTTTGTAGAGTTAAATGAAATAAGCCCAATGCTCCGCAAAGCCATTTTAGCGAAAGAAGACAAATATTTCAATTATCATTTTGGTGTAAATCCAGTATCAATTTTTCGAGCGGCTTTCAATAATATTACGAAAAATCGTAGAACCTCAGGAGCAAGCACAATTACGATGCAGGTGGTCAGAATGTTAAATCCTGATAAACGAACATATTTGAATAAAATCTCTGAAATTTTACGGGCGATTCAGCTTGAAATATTTTATTCAAAAGATGAAATCCTGCAATTATACCTCAATCTTGTGCCTTATGGCTCAAATATAGAAGGAATAAAATCGGCTTCTTACCTGTATTTTCAGAAGTCACCCGATAGACTGAGTTTGGCGGAGGTAACTACACTGGCAATTATACCCAATCGTCCAACTAGTTTACAATTAGGGATGAAAAATCCATTAATTGTTGAAGAACGAAACAAATGGTTGAAACGATTTCATCAGGCACAAGTATTTGATAGTCAATTAATTAATGATGCCTTGCATGAGCCTTTGACTGTTTTTAGACATGAAGCTCCGAAAGATGCCCCACATTTATCAATTAGGCTTAAAAAGCAATTTGCCAATGATGCCATTATTCATTCGAGCGTAAGTAAGGCTACACAAATAAAGGTAGAGCAGATGGTGGCAAGTTATGTAAATCGTACACGAGCGATGAATATCAATAATGCAGCGGTTTTGGTTATCAATAATGAAACTATGCAAGTGGAGGCATACATTGGCTCGGCAGGATTCAATGATAAACTTGATGGCGGTCAAGTGGATGGCGTTCAAGCAATTCGCTCGCCAGGAAGTGCCTTAAAGCCGCTTTTGTATGCTACTGCTTTTGATAAAGGAATCATTACGCCAAAAAACATCATTAATGATGTGCCAACAAATTTCAACGGTTTTGAACCAGAAAATTTTGACCGAAAATTTAACGGAAAAGTCTCGGTTGAATTTGCCTTGGCAAATTCGTTAAATATACCAGCCGTAAAAGTGGTAAAAGATTTGGAAAAAACAATACTTATTGAACAATTAAAAAAGGCTGATTTTCAGACAGTTAAAAAACATGAAAAAGATTTAGGGCTTTCAATTGTGCTTGGTGGTTGTGGTGTAACGCTCGAAGAAATGACACAACTTTACGCTGCCTTTGCCAATGATGGAAATTGGCAGAAAGCAAAGATGTTAGATGATAAATTAACAGAGAGAAAAGTAAGGAATACTTCAATTATTTCCCCATCAGCCACTTATTTAGTTACTGAAATTTTAGCTCAAATCAAACGTCCAGATTTACCCAATAATTTTGATTATACCTATCGTTTACCCAAAATTGCTTGGAAAACAGGTACTTCGTTTGGCCGTAGAGACGCTTGGAGTATTGGTTATAATAAAAAATATACAGTTGGTGTTTGGGTTGGAAACTTTTCTGGTGAAGGCGTTCCCGAATTGAGTGGAGCAGAAATTGCTACACCTTTGCTTTTTCAGCTTTTCAATACGCTTGATTATAATGCTTTGAACGAGTGGTTTATTCAGCCAAAAGATGTTGTTTCTCGACAAGTTTGTGCTGAGTCTGGCGACTTGCCGAGTGAATATTGTAATAATAAAATTTTAGATTATTCTATCAAAAACATTTCTCATACTCGCAAGTGTACGCATCTCAAAAAACTTAACGTAAATCTCACGGAATCAATGAGTTATTGTATGCAATGTTTACCAGTAGAGGCTTATAAAGAAAAGCTTTACAATAATCTCTCTCCTGAATTGATTAGTTTTTATGAATTAAAACACATTCTTTACGAGAAAATACCATTGCATAATCCAAACTGTACAAGGTTTTTCAAAACAGATAATAACGCTCCAATGATCACAAATCCTAATCATGGTAGTGAATATTTTTTGAGCGAAAATGATACGCAACAAATGCAGTTGGCGTGCCAGACAGCTAATGATGTGAGAGAAGTATATTGGTATATCAATGACCATTTATTAAAGAAAGCATCAGCCAATAAGCCAGTTTTTTTTAAGCCAAGTCTTGGCAAACTAAAAATCTCCTGCACTGACGATAAAGGAAGAAGTAGTAGTATTTCGGTAATGGTGAAAGGTGAATAAAGAGTAAGGTAATTTTGTAAATTGCCAAATAGTAGAATAAAACACATAAATTGACAAGTTATAACCATTATTTAGATTCAAAAAACTTGTTGAATAATAATATTAATTGGTTATTTTTGATAAATAAATAGACTTAGTATGCTAATAGCAGAAAAACCAAAACAACGAAATAGAGCTAAAACAATTCCTGAAAGCCTCATTTATGAAGTCATAGATGGGAAACCACTCTACTATGAAGGTTATAAAGATGTTTTAGCAAATAAAAAAACAAGTGAAGAAATTATAGGTGCAAGTGGCTTACAATCTTTTATTATTCAATATTTATTGGAAGTGCTTTATTTGAAGATAGGCCAAAAAAAATATCATTTTTTGACCAATGAAATAGGCACATATCTTGATAAAAACAATAATCTTTCGGGTGATATATATATATATGATAAAAGTACTCTTTCACCCGATAAAATCAATACACATTATGTAGAAGTTGCTCCAAAAATTGCTATTGAGATAGATATTCGTATAGACTTATCTGATGAAAAAGATTTTGGTTATGTCTTCACCAAAACCCATAAGTTGCTTGATTTTGGCGTAGAAAAAGTATTATGGATTTTCACAAAGCACCAAAAAGTAATGGTTGCCATAAAAGACCAAGATTGGCTAACAAAAAACTGGAACCAAGAAATAGAATTACTTGATGGGGAGTATTTTAATATCGGCAAATTTTTGGCAGATGAAGGTGTAGGGCAGTAAAATATAAAACAAATAAACAAAAAAGGCTTCCCTTGCGAGAAGCCTTTTTTAATATTTCACAACGAAAGAAATTAAGCTTCGGTCGAGGTATCAGCTGCTGGAGCAGCGTCCACTGGGGTTTCCTCTGTTGCTGGAGCAACTTCTGCTACTGCCGCAGTTTCCACTGGAGCAGTTGCCACTGAGGCCTCTTTTTTCTTAGATAATTTCTTCTTTTCGCCTTCTACCATTGCGTCTTTCAATGCTGAAAGTGCAGATAAATCGCCAAGAGTTGATTTTTCTTCGTTATTGTTTGAAGCAGCTGTTGTTGAGGCTTCTTTTCCACCTTTTTTCTTAGCTTCTTTTGGAGCTTCTTCTTTCACAACTTCCCAAGTTTTAGCATGAGAAAGCATGATTTTCTTCTCTTCTTTGTGGAATTCCAATACTTGGAATGTCAATTTTTCACCAACTTCACCAACCGTTCCGTCAGTTTTAGCTAAATGTTTCAACAAAGCATAACCTTCAATTCCGTAAGGAAGTTCGAGTGTTGCTTGTTTGTCATTTTTAGAGATAATTGTACACTCTTGGTCAGAACCTACTGTAAAGATATGCTCAAATGTATCCCAAGGATTTTCTTCTAAGTGTTTGTGGCTAAGAGCTAAACGACGGTTTTCACCATCTAATTCTAATACCATTACTTCAAGAGCATCACCAACTTTGACGAAGTCAGATGGGTGTTTGATTTTTTTAGTCCAAGACAAATCAGATACGTGAACTAATCCATCTATACCTTCTTCTAATTCTAAGAAAATACCGAAGTTAGTCATGTTACGTACAGTACCAGTGTGTTTTGTGTTCACTGCATACTTATTGATAAGGTCTTGTTTAGTCCAAGGGTCTTCGGTCAATTGCTTGATACCCAATGACATTTTACGCTCGTCACGGTCAAGCGTCAAAACAACTGCTTCAATTTCGTCACCAATTTTCAAGAAATCAGATGGGTTACGTAAGTGTTGTGACCATGACATTTCTGAAACGTGGATAAGTCCTTCTACCCCTGGTTTCAATTCTAAGAAAGCACCGTAATCAGCAATGTTTACGATTTTTCCTTTAACTCTTGAACCAATTGATAATTCAGCAGCTAAAGAATCCCAAGGATGGTTTTCCAATTGCTTCATACCAAGAGAAATACGTTTTTTCTCTTCATCAAAGTCTAAAACTACTACTTTGATTCGTTGGTCAAGTTTCAATAATTCGTTCGGGTGGTTGATACGTCCCCACGAAATATCGGTGATGTGCAATAGACCATCTACGCCACCAAGGTCAATGAATACACCGAAGTTAGTGATGTTTTTAACAACACCTTCCAATACTTGTCCTTTCTCAAGGTTAGTAAGGATAACTTGACGTTGTGTTTCAAGGTCTTTCTCAATAAGGATTTTGTGTGAAACTACTACGTTATCGTTAGTATGATTGATTTTCACAACCTTCACTTCCATTTTCTTACCTACAAAAATATCAAAGTCACGAATTGGTTTTACGTCAATTTGTGAACCTGGCAAGAACGCCTCAATTCCATAAATATCAACAATCAAACCACCTTTTGTACGGCGTTTTACCAAAGCATCAATAATTGCATCTTCAGTAAATGATTTTTCGATGTTGCTCCATGCAGTTAATACTCTTGCTTTCTTGCGAGAGATAACCAACTGACCCATTGCATCTTCTTGTTTTTCGATGAAAACTTCCACTGTATCACCAACTGCGAGGTTGGGAAGGTCACGGAATTCAGAAGTCGAAACTAAACCATCTGATTTAAAACCGATGTTAAGTAATACTTCACGGTCAGTAATACCTACTACCGTTGCCATTACTACATCTTTTTCTGTTACATTAGCAAGTGTCTCACTGTAGAGAGCTTCTAATTTTGCTTTTTCGTCGGCTGAATAGCCTCCGCCAATACCTCTTTTGGTGACCTTTTCCCAGTCAAAATCTGCAATTTGTGCTGCCATAATATGTTGATTTTTAGCTCTTTATACATCAACTCGTCGAGCCAAACGAGATGAAAATGGTTAAAAATAAATAGATCCTTTGCAAAAAGGAGTGCAAAATTACTAAAAATTCTCGAAAAACAACTTTTAATAATCAAATATTTAGCATATTCAAGAAAATTTTCATTTTAAAACGTAGATCAAAACGAATTTTTTGAATTTGAATGGAAATGAAGCAGTACTTTTTTCCCGAATCTCGCCTCTGTTTTCTCATATGTCAATTATATTTGCAAAAAATCAATTAATTGTGATAAAAAACTATCCTTTGTATTCACACGAATATTTTATGGCCAAAGCCCTCGAATTGGCCATTCAAGCTGCAGAAGCTGGCGAAATTCCCGTTGGGGCGGTTATAGTGGCTGGTGGAAGTAAAATTATAGGCAAAGGAAGTAATCAAACCGAGCAGCTAAATGATGTAACAGCCCATGCCGAAATCATAGCCATAACTGCTGCAACGCAGTATTTGGGAGCAAAATATTTGAAAGAATGTACGCTTTATGTAACACTTGAGCCGTGCATCATGTGTGCGGGAGCATTGCATTGGTCGCAGATTGACCGTGTTATTTTTGGAGCATCTGACACCAAAAGAGGTTTTAGTCGAGTAAGCCCGCCAGTACTTCACCCCAAAACCAATGTTGTAAAAGGTATTTTAGAAACCGATTGCGAAATGATTTTAAAGAATTTTTTCAATGGTTTGCGAACATAAAATTGTTTGTTAGCGTTTAAGGTTTAATATTAACACAAAATGAGTAGCTTAAACTTATAATCTAATATTTTAAAACTTGTTTCAAAAATGGCATATACGCTCGAACCCCTTCCGTATGCAAGTGACGCTTTAGAGCCACACTTCGACAAGGCGACCATGGAAATTCACCATGACCGTCATCACCAAGCTTATGTAACAAATCTCAACAATGCAATTGCTAGCACAGAAATGGAAAACCTTTCATTGAAAGAGTTGTTGGCAAATATTAGCAAATATCCAGCACCAGTGCGTAATAATGGTGGCGGACATTTCAACCATGATTTATTCTGGAATATTCTTTCACCAAATGGTGGAGGTGAGCCTGCAAGCACGCTGGGTGCCGCTATCGATGAAACTTGGGGTTCGTTGGCCAATTTCAAAGACGAATTTAAGAAAGCGGCTATTGGTCGTTTTGGTTCGGGTTGGGCATGGCTTTGTGTTGATGACCAAGAGAAACTTTTCATTACATCAACGCCAAACCAAGACAATCCTTTGATGGATGTTGCTGATAAAAAAGGCATTCCGGTTTTAGGCTTAGATGTTTGGGAACACGCATATTATTTGAAATTCCAAAACAAACGCCCAGATTATATAGATTCTTTCTGGAACCTAGTTGATTGGGAAGCAGTACAAAAACGTTATTCAAATGCTAAAAGAGTAATTCCTAACGCATAAGGAATTAAAGTTTAATATGAAAGGGTAGGTTTCAGTCATGAAATTTACCCTTTTTTTTGCCGAAAAATGGATAAACTCAATTAGTATGATGTTATTAACATTTACCAAAAAACAAATTAACAAAGTTAATTTTATTAATTTTGCGACTTAATTCTTAATTTTGTCTTTTAAACAAAGCCATTTTACCCATAGGTTGCTACAAAATGAATCAAAAAAAACAATTCATTCATTCAATTAGTAGATTTTCTCTTTTTGTTTTTATTGGCCTTTTAGGTTTTTCGAGTGTATATGCACAAAATATTAATGAACTTTCTGATGATCAGATTCAGCAGTTTATGAAACAAGCTCAAGAAAGTGGAATGAGCGAAGAGCAACTAATGGCAGCGGCAGCAGCCAAAGGGTTTAGTTCGGCCGATATTGCTAAGTTCAAAGAAAGAATGACAAAGTTGCCTGTCAATAAGAAAGTTGGCACAAATTCAAATACTTCCGATACAGAAAGAAGATTAACTGATACAGAAAGAAGATCAAACGATTCAACTTCTACAAAAAATGTAATACCCCAAACTAAAGAAGATAGCTCCGCTATTAGGAGAGAAAAATATTATGGGCTTAATTTGTTTAATAACAAAAAAATTGTTTTTGAGCCTAATTTACGTATACCAACTCCTAAAAACTATATTTTAGGAACTGGCGATGAGTTAAATATTTCAATAACAGGTTTTGCCGCACAAACCTACAAAGTAAAAGTTTCTCCTGAAGGAACTGTGCAGTTAGATATTCTTAGCCCAATTTATGTGAGTGGACTAACAATTGAACAAGCACGTGAAAGAATAATAAATAGATTAAAAAGTCGCTTTGCTGGTCTAAACAGTTCTGGTGGAGGATTATATGCAGATATAACTTTAGGGAATATTAGAAGTATTTCTGTTACAGTTATTGGAGAGGCCCTTCAACCTGGTACTTTTACTATACCATCTCTCGCAAATGTATTCAATGTTCTGTACGCTTGTGGAGGCCCCTCAGAAATAGGTTCTTTAAGAAATATAGAAGTTTTTCGTAATGGTAAGGTAATTAGAACATTAGATGTTTACGATTTCCTTTTACATGGCGACCAAAAAGACAATATTATTCTGCAAGACCAAGATATCGTCCTTATCCCATATGTTGATACGCGTGTATCGCTAGTAGGAGAAGTCAGAAATCCTAAAATATTTGAGGTGAAAAGAGGCGAAACATTTAAGGATATTTTGGCTTTTGCTGGCGGATTTAAGGAATTGGCCTATTCAAAGACAATTTTATTAGAAAGGGCTACACCTACAGAAAAACGAATTGTAAGTATCGACCAAAATGAGATTGCTTCCTTTTATCCGCAAAAAGGAGATATTTATACGATTGGTAAAATATTGGATCGTTTCGAGAATATTGTTACAATCAAAGGGGCAGTTTACAGAGAAGGTAGCTATGAGTTAGAAAAAGATATAACTGTAAAGCAATTAATTGCTCGTGCAGAAGGTCTAAAACAAGATGCATTCAAAGAAAGAATATTGTTAAAAAGAGAAAGAGAAAACCTTGAACCAGAAATTATTTCTATCAATTTATCTAAAATTTTGAATGGAGAATCAGAAGACATTCGTTTGAAGTTAAAAGATACTTTATTTGTTAAATCATATAAGGATTTAAGAGAACGTTTGACAGTGACTATAAGTGGAGCTATCAACAGGGTAGGGATATATGAGTTTGCTGATAATATGACGGTTTCGGATTTGGTTACAATGGCTGGTGGTTTTACCGACGGAGCTTCAGCTTCAAAAATTGAAATTGCTAGAAGAATTAAAGCTGATACGATTGGGATTTCTGATGAGCAATCTGTCAAAATAGAGACAATAGATGTGGACAGAAATTTAATAGGGTCCGAAAGTAAAAAATTATTCTTAAAACCTTTTGATAGAATATATATAAGAGTTTTACCTCGGTATGAGGAGCAAAAAAACGTTGTCATAACAGGAGAGGTTTTTTATCCAGGTCCTTATGCCTTAAAAGATAAAACAGAAAAAATTTCAGATTTGATTCTCAAATCAGGGGGACTTAAAAGTGAAGCAGATTTAGGTAGTGCTAAATTTACAAGAGCTGGAAAGGTGCTAGGAGTGAATATTATTAAAGTACAACAAGATAGAAATGATATAAATAACTTGGTTTTAAGCAAAGGAGATACCTTAGAAATTCCAAGAAAGAAAGAAACAGTAACTATTAGCGGACAAGTATACAATCCAACTACAGTTCCTTATTCAGTTGGTTTAAATTGTAAAGATTACATAAATTTAGCTGGAGGGGCAACTGATAGTGCATTTGTGAAGAAGGTTTATGTTAAATATGGTGATGGAAGATTTGATCGAACAAGAAGTTTTTTGTTTTTTAAATCTTATCCTCTTATCGAAAATGGTTCTGAGATTATTATTCCAGTAAGAAGAAAATATAAATGGACGCCAGCTGAACGTATAGCAGTAAGCTCGGCAATGGTTTCGATTGCCACAATTTTATTAACAATTATTAGAACAATATAAGCTATACATGGCAGATTATGGAAGAGGAAAAAGATATAATTAGCATTGATTTTAGTGCTTTTTTCAAAATAATTTGGAAAGAAAAGATTTGGATAGTTTTTATTACGATTTTGTTTGCCTTTGGAGGTATTTATTATGCTTTAACAGCTCGTGAAGAGTTTGTTTCATCAGGCAAAATACTTCCAGAATATCAGTCTAAAACTGGTGGCCTAGGTCAATTTGCTGGTTTAGCAAGCTTAGCCGGAGTCGACTTAAGTAGTGCCGGTGCTGCTGGTGGTGTGTCGGATGCTATTAGACCCGATTTGTATCCAGACGTGCTAAAAAGTACTCCATTTTTCTTAGAACTTCTTAAAATAAAAGTGCGTACTAAAGACAATAAAGAAATGCTCTTTGGTCAGTTTTATAACACTTGTGTATTAGATAATAAAATTAAAGAGAAAAATACCAAAATTAATTTTCCAACTAGTAATAAATATATTGCGGTAAGTTACCAGACTGAATTAAATTTGAAAGACTTACGACAACGTATTGAGGCTGTCAATGATAAAAAGACTGGACTTATTACTGTAACCGTTAAACTTCCTGACCCTGTTGTTGCAACAATCGTTACTGATTATAGCATGAACTTTTTAACTAATTATATCACAAATTATCGTACAGAAAAATCAAAACGAGATTTAGATTTTTTAGCTGAAAGGTTAGATGCTGCTAAAGGTAAATATTTTAATAATCAAGCTAAAAAAGCCCAATATAGCGACCAATATCAGCTCTCAATGATGAAATTACAAGTAGCCGATTTGCAAAGAGAACGAATCGAATCAGAATACAAGATTTCATCAACTTTTTATAATACTCTATTGCAAAAGTACGAGGAAGCTAAATTAAAGCTTCAACAAGAAACACCCGTTATAAAAGTTTTAGAGCCACCTGTTGTACCAAATAAAAGAAGTGAGCCCAAACGAGCAATAGTTGTTCTGATAACTACTTTTTTTGGAGTTTTTTTAGGAGTTATTTTTGGATTAATTAGAAAGAAAAATTATAAATTAGTATTCAAGTACTAAGACTTAAGCCATTAGATGCGATACAAGAGACGGTTCGCTTTAACAATCAAATACTCATTATAAAAAAATTAGATCATCTCAATTTGTCGATTAATAGAGTATCATTAGTTAAAATAAAGGATTTGTTTGAAAATATATAATATAGAATGAAAGGAATAATTTTAGCCGGAGGTTCGGGTACCAGATTGCACCCTCTCACTTTGGCAGTAAGTAAGCAGTTAATGCCTGTTTATGATAAGCCGATGATTTATTATCCGCTTTCTATTTTAATGTTGGCCGGAATCAAAGAAATATTAATTATTTCTACTCCTCATGATTTACCGCATTTTCAGAAATTATTGGGAGATGGCTCTCGTATTGGATGTAGCTTTAGCTATGCCGAACAACCAAGTCCTGATGGTTTGGCTCAGGCTTTTATTATTGGTGCTGATTTTATCGGTAACGACAGCGTAGCTTTGGTTTTAGGTGATAATATTTTTTACGGGAGTGGTTTAAGTAAACTATTGCAAAGCAGTACAAATCCAGAAGGTGGAGTTGTATTTGCTTACCAAGTTCAAGACCCCGAAAGATATGGTGTAGTAGCATTTGATGAAAATTTAAAGGCGATTTCAATTGAAGAAAAGCCAGAAAAGCCAAAGTCAAATTATGCTGTTCCCGGTTTATATTTTTACGATAATAAAGTAGTAGATATAGCCCAAAACATTAAGCCTTCACCAAGAGGGGAACTCGAAATAACCGATATCAACCGGGTTTATTTAGAACAAGGAAAACTCCAAGTGGGTATCATGAATCGTGGCACAGCTTGGCTCGATACTGGTACTTTCCAATCTTTGATGCAGGCTGGGCAGTTCGTTCAAGTTATTGAAGAGCGTCAAGGTTTGAAAGTTGGTTGTATAGAGGAAGTAGCTTACCGTATGGGTTTTATTGATGCTCATCAACTCGAATTAATCGCTAAACCATTAGTAAAGAGCGGTTACGGTGCATATTTATTAAACATAATTGCTTGAATTGATAACAATAACTAATCCTCATATTGCCATCATTGGATTAGGGAATATCGGCTTGCCTTTAGTAATGGCTCTTGGTGAAAAGTATCCAACTGTTGGCTTTGATATTGATGCTTCAAAAATAAAAAGATTAGAAAACGAAACGTTCTCATCTAATCTTTCTTTCACAAATAATAGAAATACGCTCTCAAACTGCAATATCTTTATAATTGCAGTTCCGACTTCCGTAGGTAAAGATGAAAAGCCAGATTTGCATCATTTATTAACGGCAACTCAAAATATAGCTTTTCTTCTTAAAAAAGACGATTTAGTTATTTACGAATCAACGGTTTTTCCTGGCTGTACCGAAGACATTTGCGTACCAATTTTGGAGAACATCAGTGGTTTGAAGTTCAATATTGACTTTTTTGTTGGCTACTCGCCCGAAAGAATTAATACCGCGGATACCATAAATACATTAAAAAACACCATCAAGATAACTTCTGGGTCAAATCCAGAAACTGCTCAAAGAGTTAATGACCTATATCTTTCGATTGTTGAAGCTGGAACCTATTTAGCTCCATCTATTCGAGTTGCTGAAGCTGCTAAATTGATCGAAAATGCCCAAAGAGATATTAATATCGCCTTCATGAATAATGTAGCAATGATTCTGACTGAAAATAATATTTCTTTTGAAGAAGTTTGGAAAGCGAGTAGCACGAAATGGAATTTTTTGAAGTTTTCAACTGGACTTGTAGGTGGCGATTGTCTGCCTTTGGCATCTCAATATTTGAATCATCTATCTGATAAAACAGAAAATACGCTTTCAATAGCTCGTCAAATCAATGATACTTTACCTCAAACAATTACAAATCTTGTTTTTGCCAAACTACAAGAGGTTTTTCCACAAAATGCAACAACATTCAAAATTTTGGTTTTAGGAATCAGCTACAAACCTAATACTCCAAGTATAAAAGGCTCTTTAATAATTGAATTAGTAGAAAATCTAAATAAAAACAAGGCTCAAACTGACGTTTTTGACCCAGTTTCTGAGCCAAATACAATCGTAAATATCGAAAGCCTTTACAACAAAAAGCAATACCATCTTATCATTAAAGCTACCAACAATCAGCTTTTTGAAAATTTGAATTATCCCGATTTAGCTCTTCCAAAGGCCCTTTTGTTCAATATTAGTGCTTTTTCCTTCAAAAATATTAATTCTTAAAAGCTGTTTGAAATAATTTTATTGTTGATAGCAAAGAAATTCCGAACTTTAGGACTTAACTTGTATAATCAAATAAAATCCGTAAAAGTGTCATACATCGAACTTTCCTTACAAATTGACCTTGATTTCAATGAAATCATGATGGCTGAATTGGCCGAACTTGGCTTTGAAACTTTTGTTGAAACTGAAGATGGCTTAGAGGCATATATTCAAGTAGAACTTTTTGAAGATTTAGCCGTAAAAAATATGCTCGAAACCTATGCCGAGCGAACACCAATTTCTTATGCTTTTAAGCAAATTGCCAAACAAAATTGGAACGAAGAATGGGAAAAAAACTTTCAGCCCATTTCAATTGGAAATGATATTTATGTGCGTGCCGATTTCCATGAACCACAAGTCAATTATCTTTACGAAATTATCATTACGCCCAAAATGTCGTTTGGAACCGGCCATCATGAAACTACCTCAATGGTCATGGAGCATCAACTTACTATTCCTCACCAAGATAAAAAAGTGCTTGATATTGGCACAGGAACTGGTATTTTAGCAGTATTGGCCGAAAAACTCGGAGCAAAATACATAAGTGCCTTTGATATTGACGAATGGTCAGTCGAAAATACAATCGAGAATATTGCATTAAATAATACAAGCAACATTGAGGTTAGATTGGGCACAATTGAAGATGAGCCACACCGTAAATATGAAATCGTTTTGGCTAATATTAATAGAAATATCCTGTTGCAGCAAATTCCAGCCTATGCTACTTTCATGGCCGAAGGAGCCTTTCTTATCATTAGTGGTTTTTATGAAGCCGATATTGCTGATATTCAGTCGGTTGCCGAATCGCTTGGTTTAAAAAAAGAAGCTCAACTAAGCAAGAATCAATGGGCTTCGGTCGTTTTTAAAAGTTGAATCATTCATAATTATGTTTAGTGTTACCAAAAAGTCTCTATTTCTCTATAATCATGAGACACGCTAGAATACTATTTTTCTCAATAATCGCTATGCTGTCTTTTTCATCAAAAGCACAGTTAATTAGGCTTTCTGAACAACCCGAAACATTCCTTAGGGATATTCAGACCGTTATGGCTACGGACAATAACTCGGTGGCGATTGCAACAGGCAAAAAGTTTGAAACCTATTGGGCCACACGCTTCAGCCCTGATCAGAAAAAAGCACTCATTGCTACGTGTCGTAGCATGGCTACTCGTGGACATAAAATCGCTCAGTTTTATTTTTTCTTCACAATACTTAATAAAGCGATTGAGCAAGAAAAATTTTCGGATGAAAAAGTAAGTAGTTTGATAAACATTGCCCAAAAATTTGTCGATGAAAATGATTTAAAAACTTCAACCAAAATGTTGGAGACTTTAAAAGACTTCATCGAAAAACGCCGATTGTACAACTCAAATTTTAATCGTTTGTATGCTTTGGGTGGAACTTACGAGATAAAATTTTTAGATAGAAAAGGGGAAGCAATCTTACAAACGCCCGGATCAACAACGAATACAAATCTGCAGAAATCCCAAACACCAACCGAACTTCCAGAAACCAAATATTTTGACGATTGGGATGCCGCACCCGTTCCCGAAGCTGTCATTTCTTCGGCTAAACCCTCATTTTCTACCAATAAAAAATTGATGCCAATTATTGGTGGACTTTCGATTCAGTTGAATGAGATTGATTTTGTTATGGCTACTGCAAGTGACTCGGTTTGGATAAAAAAGACAACAGGAACTGTTTCGTTGAAAGATGGTATTTATGTCGGAAAAGGAGGCTTATTTACCTTTGAAAGTTCCAAATTGCCTCAAATATCAGTTCTTTTGACGGATTTTGCTTTTGAAATCCGTAATCCTAAGTTCTCTGCCGAAGAGGTAACTTTGACTTATACCGACCGTTTGACTGCTCCAATTAAAGGCGTTTTTGAATATAGAAGTGAGAAAAGAAATAAAAATGTTCCGCCAACGTATCCTCGATTTATGTCTTTTGAAAATGATGCTTTTATCAAAAATATTGACCGAAGTATTGAATATCATGGTGGGTTTTCGATGTTGGGAAGTAAAATGTTCTCCTCTTCGGTTCAGAATCGCTATTCAAGTATATCGGTTAAAAAAGATGGAAAGTATTCTTTTAAAGCTAGCAGTACTCGCTTCGAGTTAAGTGACTCCTTGATTACTTCACAGTTGGCTAATTTTGTGACTTTTATTGAGAGAGACTCGATTTATCACCCAGCCATAAAGTTTAATTATAATCAAAAAAACAATATTTTACGTCTCAATAAAATTGATGTTGGTGGATTTAAGGAAACTACGTTTTCGGACACGTACCACCAAATGAATATCAAATCTGATGCAATGCGTTGGAATTTGAACGAAGGGAAAATGGATTTTTATATCGTTTCTGCCCGAACACAAGTGCCCGCAGTATTCGAGTCGTTCGATTTCTATGATGCCCAAAGAATAATAGGTTTAAGTGGGAGCTCAGGGTTCAATCCATTACTGATGGTTGGGTATTTCACACAAAAAAATAACAAACTTACCTTTACTTTGGAGGAAATTGCTGCCTACAATAAAGTGCCAACGAAAATAATCGGTGGCGGTTTGATGGTAGCCGTGCAACAAGGTTTTGTCGATTATAACCCTTCGGATGATATTTTTAAGATAACCAATAAAGGACAACACTACTTAGCAGCTTTTGCAGGAAAACAAGATTTTGATGACTTTTTGATTCCGTCAATCTACGGAAATAGTAAAGATTCTACCTCGAATGCAACACTGAACTTTAACGATAAAATACTGACAATTAGAGGTATACGTAGGTTTAATTTGAGTGATTCACTCAAAATTTATGTTTTGCCTTATGACCGTACAATCAAGGTTTTAAAAAACCGCACTTTTATTTTTAGTGGACAGTTTAAAGCCAAGAACTATCGCTTTTCGGGCAAGGATTTGTTGTTTGATTATGAAAAATTTTCACTTTCACTCAATAAAATTGACTCTGTTACTTTCACACCTCAAGAAGTTTACCGAAAAGGTGGCCGACAAGAAATTGGTGGACATATCAAGTTCTTGAAACCCGGAACATTGTTTCTTAATCGTCCAGATAATAAGTCGGGAAAAGTGTATTTGCCACAATACCCAAAACTTAAAATCGACGAAGGTGTAATCGTTTACTTTGATGAGCCAGCTCGTGGCCTACGAAAATACAGCCGAGAGGTGCGTTTCGATGTACCGAAAATTGATTTGGATAGTTTGGCCGTAAAAGATTTAGAATTGAATGGAACATTCTATTCGGGAAATATCTTCAAGCCATTCAAAGAAATTTTGAGTGTTATGCCTGATACAACACTTGGTTTCTTGCATAAAGTGCCAAACGGCAAATATAATATTTTTGGTAATGAAAGCTCGGTCAATTTCTCCTCGCCATTGGCGATGGACGAAAAAGGGCTTCACGCTGAAGGAAATATCAATCACCTTGCTGCAACTATGACAGCCAAAGAAATCTTTTTTATGGCTGATTCACTTATTGCATTTGGTCAGATAGGAAAGGTGAGTGAAAGTGTTTTTAAAGGCTCCTATTTTCCGCAGGTTTATATTAATGATTATTACTTGAAATGGATGCCGAAAGTTGATAGTATGATTATTGCCTCGAAAGCAGGTTTCAATTTCTATACTGGTACTTCCTTGCTCAAAGGAAAGTTAGTTGTTCGTTCGGGAGGTTTGTTTGGTTTGGGCAAACTGATTCGTACTGACTCCGAGACAGCTTCCGACCAATTTAAGTTTAATAAAGAAGGTTTCACTGCTGATAGGTCGCAGTTTAATATAAAATCAAGCCAAACAACAGCCAAATCAATACTTTTGGGTAAAAATGTAAACGTAAACTTTAATGCAAATAGGAGTATCGTAAATATTGCTACAAACCAAGGAAACTTCAATGATAGCACTAATTCGACGTTTGAATTCCCTTATACTGCCTACAGAACAAACGTTGACCGTGCTGAGTGGAATCTGAAGGACAAGAAGATTACGATGAAAGGCGACCTCGAAACTTCCATCTTTACCTCAACCAATGTTTCGCAGGAAGGGTTGGCGTTTAATGGCAGTTCAGCGGTTTATGATATTGACCAAATGACCTTAAATATTGGTGGTGTGCCTTTTATCAAATCGGCCGATGCTAAGATTATTCCCTATAAAGGACAAGTGGCTATTCGTCGCGATGCCGCTATGCTGCCATTTAAAAATGCACGCTTGACGATTGATACACTCAATGGCTATCACAATTTGATAAATGGAAATATCCAAATCGTCTCAAAAAATAAATTCACGGGAGATGCTGCTTATCAGTTCGTTAATGTGAAAAAAGATACCTTCAATATCAAGATGGGTAATTTTGAATTGAGTGAAATTACGCTCAATAGCGAAGCCAAAAATAGCAAAAACAACAAGCTTTCGACTGTGGCACGAGCAAGTGTTACAGAGCGTGATAGTGTCTTTCTTTCTCCTAAAATGCTTTATAAAGGCGAAATAACAATGCTTGCCTCAATCAAAAACCTTTCGCTTGACGGTTATATTATTCCAGTCCTCAAAAAATACCCCAAACTTGGCGGTAATTGGATCAGCTATAAAGGAGATAAATCAGAAGAAATAATGATTATGGTTGATGAAAACCTTAAAAGTGGAGACTCGCCAATTTTTGCAGGACTACATTTCCGCACGACCGCGTCTTCGAATGGCCTTTATCCTACATTCTTGTCGGCAAAAGAAGTACCCGAAGACCAAGACGTTTTCTTAGCGAGTGGGGTATGCCGCCGAGATGAACCTAAGCATTTTTTCAGTATTAATCCAGACGAGGGGCGGGCTTTATCAAGTAATAAATACGAATTTTTGGATGAAAAAGGAATTATTAATTTAGAGGGTAGATTTGATCTTTTGAGTGATAAAGTTTCACAGTATGTTCAAACATCGGGTTTTGCCAAAATTAGGCTTGATACCGCTAATCATGAATTCAATACCATGATGCTCATGAATTTTCCAATTTCTCAGCCATTATTAATGAATATGGCGGAAAAAATTGTAAAAACCAATCTTGATTTAGGTGTAAATGAGGCGGCAATCGAATTAAATTCAACGGAATTGATTACAAAAATTGCCAAATTTGTAGGAGATAAAGACATTGACGATTACAGGGCAAAATCGGCTCGTGAATATATACCATTATTTAAGTTTTCTCCCAAATTTGTCAATACGATTGTTTTCAGTGATTTAAAACTCCTTTGGTCGCCCAAATACAATTCCTACCGAAGCGTCGGAAAATTGGGTATCTCGAATATCGGTGAAACCGATATCAATGCCAAAATCAACGGTTATGTCGAGATTCGTAAAAACCCAATTATGGGTGACGAAATGTATGTTTTCTTAGAACTTTCAGCTGAAAATTGGTATTACATGGGCTTCAAAGATGGACAAATGGGTATTTTTTCATCGGATGATAATTTCAATGCTGCCATTGCAGCTAAAGCAGATAAGAAAAAAAATAAAGATTATCAGGTAATTGCAGTTGATTTTTCAGAAGCAATGGTTTTCCGTAAGACTTTCTTGGAAACTTATAGAGGCATCAAAGAAAAACCAAAAGTTGCTGGGCAAAAACCAAGCGATTCCAAGAAATTAGCCGAGGTGCCAAAAGGTGAAACTCAGAAAAAAGATGAGAAAAAGAAAAAAGTTGAGGATGAAAAAGATGGGTTTTAAGAAATTTTACGATTTTCGAATTACGGTAAACGTGCGGAGTTGAGGTTCCGTTTGTTAATTGTCGCTAAGCGAGCGGAGCCGAGGTTCTTATTCGCCGAGAAATTACTATATTCGCAAACAAGAACTTAATTTTATAGAAATATGGCGAAAAACAAACAAAAACCTAAACAAAATTTGCCTTTACAAACTTCTAGGAGGTCACAAACTACGTCATACTCGGCTCCTAAAACCAGCGAAAACAACTTTTCGCTAAGTTTGACGGTGGTTTATATTATACTGGCTATTGGCGTACTTATTTCTTTTGCAGCAGGTTTCTCGAATGGTTTTGTGAATTGGGACGACCAAATGTATGCCACTGAAAATAGCATGATTCAGAACCCAACGTTTGCCAATCTCATCAAACTATTGTCCGTAGAATGTGCATTAAACTATCATCCAATTACGGTGGCATCGCTTTGGCTCAATTCGGCTTTTTTTGGTAAGGCTTCAACATCTTTTATAGTTGTCAATACGCTTATTCATTTAGCCAATACGTTTCTGATTTTTCGTTTTTCGCAACAACTCACTCGAAATAATACTTTGGTGAGTTTTTTGGTGGCTCTTTTTTGGGGAATCCATCCAATGCACGTTGAGTCGGTTACTTGGGTTTCGGAGCGTAAAGATGTACTTTATACTCTTTTCTTTTTCTCAGCTTGTATTCAATATGTGAAATATTTGGAGAAAAATGAGCGAAAAATGCTCATTTACTGCTTTGTTTTCTTTGTTTTATCTTGTTTATCAAAAGCAATGGCTGTGGTTTTACCTTTGGTTTTATTATTAATTGATTATTGGTTTGATAAAGGTTTCTTGACGGTCAAAAATATTACTACAAAAATACCTTTCTTTATTGTAGCCTTATTATTCGGTGCATTGGCCGTACACGTACAGGGTGGAGGTGATTTAGGTGGAAGACTCGAAAAAATGACCATCGATGTTGCCCTCAGCGATGCACTTACACTAGGGGATAGAATTAACTTTGGTTTTTATGGTTTTTTGGTTTATCTCTTTAAGTTGTTTTTTCCAATCAATCAGCATAATTTTTATGCCTATCCAAGTCCAGACAAATACGGAGCGATTCAATATATTAGTGCACCGATTTGGTCTTTATTGATTTTGGGAGGATCGACATTTTATTTTCGTCGAAAAAAAGAGATTTTCTTTGGAATCATGTTCTTTTTTTTCACAATTGTTTTAGTACTTCAATTCCTTTCTGTTGGTGGAGCTATTTTGGCTGAGCGTTATACATACATTCCTTATTTTGGAATCATATTTTCGGTTTTTTATTTTTTGAATGAAAAAATAGCCTCTAAAAACCTTTTGCTTTATGGAAGTTTGGCGGTTGCCCCATTTTTTATGTATTTGACATATAAACAAACACTTACTTACAAAGATACAGGAACACTATTTGCTAATTCTTACAAATACGAGCCAGAATCGCCTGTGGTAAATGAAAATTTGGCCAACCATTTTGGTCGTTCGGGCGAAATCGACCAAGTGATTCGCTACGGTGAATACGCTTCATCAAAAGGAGTAAAATCGTATGCTTTGATGGGAGCTTTGGCTAATGCCTATTATCTTAAAGGAAATATGCCAAAGGCATTAGAACTTTACCAAAAAAGTATTGATAATTCGCCTAATCATAGAAAATTTGTAGCTTACTATAACCGAGGTATTGCCAATCGAGATGCAGGAAACTTCTTGCAATCATCCGATGATTTTACAAAAGCAATGGAACTTGGACAAGACAAAAATGCCTACCTAGGGCTTAGAGCATTTGCTAATCTAAAAGCCAATAAATTTAAGGCAGCATACGACGATTATTCGACAATGATAAATCTCGAAATTGCGGTCGATACTGCCTACAATGACCGTGCAGTGGCAAGATATAGCATGGGCGATAGAGAAGGTGCTATCCAAGATTTAAAGGAGGTAATAAAGAGGAATCCAAACTATAAGGATGCCCGTGATAATTTAATTAAGCTGGGTGTTCAGCCATAAAAAATAAGTTATAACAAAAATGGCTTCTGAAAACACAGAAGCCATTTTTGTTTGGAAAGGAATATGATTGATTACTTATCCATACTATTTAGATTACTCTTTCTTTGGCTATATAAGAAGTAAACAATAATACCAATTGCACTCCAAATCAAGAAAGCATACCAAGTATCAGTACGAAGACGTGACATCAAGAATAAATTAAAAAAAACACCCATCGGAGCTACAAACCATATCATTGGTGCTTTGTAAGGACGTTCAATATTTGGTTGTTGGTAGCGAAGCAATAATACTGCTCCAGAAATCATGGCGAACGCCAATAAAGTTCCTGCCGAACACATTTCAGAAACTTTGTCGATTGGTGTAACCGCTGAGATAATCGAAACGATGAATCCAACCAATAATGTGCTTTTCCAAGGTGTTTTGAATGATGGATGAATCTCTTTGAAGAAATTTGGCAATAATCCATCTTTTGCCATTCCTAAGAAAATACGAGTTTGGCCTAACATCATCACGAGCATTACCGACGTAAGACCCGCCACTGCAGCAAGTGTAATAATAAATACCGCCCAAGGAAGACCTGCATCTGCAAAGGCTGAAGCCACCGGAGCTTTCAAATCAAGCGTATCATATTTTACCATACCCGTAAGCACCAAAGATACCAAAATATACAGTACAGTACAGATAATTAATGAAGCTATAATGGCAAATGGAATATCTTTGCGAGGGTTAATGGCTTCGCCTGCTTGTGTAGAAACCGCATCAAAACCGATATAAGCAAAGAAAACGATAGTTGCGGCAGTAATTACGCCATCCCAACCGAAGGTAGTACTGCCATCAGCAGCAGTCACTGTTTCAGGAATAAATGGCGTCCAGTTTTCAACCTTTACATAAAATGCACCAACCAAAATTACAAAAATAACAACGCTCAATTTGATGATTACAATGATGTTATTTGTTTTGGCTGACTCTTGAATACCCCTTACCAAAATTGAAGTAACCACCCACGTAATAAAAAACGCTGCAATATTGAAGGCAGGTGTTGGCCCCCCAAGACCAAGTTTTTCCCCAGCTGTAAATGGGTCATTCATGAGGGTTACTGGTAATTCTAACCCGAATAAATGCAAAAACTTCTCGAAATACCCCGACCACGCAACCGCGACGGTTGTAGCACCCATCATATATTCCAAAATAAGATTCCAACCTATTATCCAAGCAAAAAATTCTCCAACTGTACCGTAAGAATAAGCATAAGCCGAACCTTCAACTGGCAGAATTGAGGCAAATTCGCTATAACAAAGTGAAGCAAATGTACAGCCAATAGCGGCAATAATAAAAGCAATGGCCAATGCAGGACCAGCAAAATTATGAGCAGCAATTCCAGTAAGTGTAAAGATACCACCACCAATGATTGCACCAATACCGAGCGATGTAAGCCCCCATTTAGTAAGAACTCGCTTAAGTTCTGATTTCTTCATATCAGCTTCGTATGCTGCCATGGGCTTTTTACGCCAAATACTTTTTTCCATAAAATTTTAGGGTTTGTTTTTTAGAATGTTTTACAAATTTTATTGCAATATAAAACAAAAAAGGCTTGGTAAACCAAACCTTTAAGGCAAAATGCAAAATATTGTTTTATTGCATCAATATTTCGGACATGATAGTTCTTTTTTGTTTCTACTTTTTCGTGGACTGTCCCGTTCGAAGGGTTCTAGTTGATAAGTAATCGAAATTTCGTGCGAGCCACCTGTGGCAAAACCTAAACTCGAAATAGTGATATCATAACTATAGCCAATCGAAAAACTATCTTGTCGATAACCAAGTAAGAAAACAAAAGCATCATGGTTAGTGCGTGTGATATTTTTCTTTTTAATCGGAATACCTCTATACCAAAGTCCTGCAGTAAGAGATGAATAGGTTGCATAAAAACCTAAATCAAGTTGGTCGAATTTTCCCTGTCTTTTATACAAAAATGCTGGTGAAACCGAAAACTCTTTATCAACATTAGCAGCATTTGAATATGGGTTAGCCAAAGGGATTTTTAAACCTCCACTAATACTTAATTTGCGAGGCAGACAATCTCCTGTTGGACAGCCTGCGATAGGGCTTGCTGCTCCGTTATTTAAAAATGTATAAGTTGGTCGGTTGATGTGGTGCATCGAAACTCCTAACCAAGTTGTACTATTATAGAACAATGCACCGCCACTAAAATCAACAAACTTAATAGGAGAAATATTATTTTTATCAGCGAAAGGGTCACTTGATGGTTTATTAGTATATCCTTTATTGGTGTACTGGTCACCAAAAGTAAGCCCTAAATAGTCTAAACTTTTATTTGAGTAGGTACTCTGAGCACCCAGGCGTAAAAAGTTTTCTTCACCCAACTGAATTTGATAAGAATAAATTCCACTAATTTCAGTGCTTTTTAATCGGCCTGGGCCTTGTGAGTCATTCACTACCATTACCCCAACGCCACTATTGAGTTTTTCGATATAATGGTCAACCGAAAATGCCGACGTTACAAAATTGGCATTAATAGAAGGCCATTGGTTTCGGTAGTTAGCAATCAACCGTGGTGCATAAGAACTACCCGCAAACGCAGGATTCTGATACATCGGTGCCGCATAAAACTGCGAAAATTGTGCGTCCTGAGCCACGCCTTTCCAGCAGACTAAAGACAAAAGGATACTTCCTAAATAAAGTTTTTTCATTGCCTATATTAAAAGCATTCAACAGAACATGTTTAAGCAAATTTCATTCCAAATGCAACCTACAATAATTATTAAACGGATTTAATGGCGTCTTACGTATTTTTTGTAACTATTGTTTGTAAAAATACGTCTTAGTAATAGTATTCGTATTATTATTGTTCGATTTTTAAAATTCCGCTTTTATTTTTGTCCGAATATTTCAAATAAAAGAATTTTAAATATCGTTTAATTAATAAAACCTCTTTTGCGGTTTGTGTGTTTTATAAAATAGCTCAACAATTAACGAATAATGAAAGTTCGTATTGGCAATATCCTCAAGCGTTTCTTGCTGATTGCCTCATTTACATACACTTCTTTCGATTCTATCGCTCAGTTTTATGTAGGAGGCAAGCTCTGTGTCGGCACTTCGGCACCGATTACATCTCCTATGGGTACAACACCAACAACTAACACCGATTGCAGCGAGCCAACCATATTTTTTGATGAAAATAAAGCATCAACCTATTGGATATGGGATTTTGGCGACCCGACGACAGTAAACGATGTAGCAAATGTTCGTAATCCAAAGTATATTTATTCTCAGCCCGGGCAGTATACTGTAACTTTAATTCGAGAAATAAATAACGTTTTACAAGCACCCGAAACAAGACTTATTACGATTGGCTCACCTCCTGATAAACCTTTGTTTTTTGGAAAACCAAAAGTGGATACAACTATTTGTGATGGTAAAACACTTAAACTTGACCCTTATCGACTAAAACCTTCACCACCAGGAGCAACATATTTGTGGTTTCCAAGTGGACAGACTACCCAAACCATTGATGTGACCAAAACAGGGTGTTATTCGGTTGAAGTTTTTGACCCAACTGGTGGATGCTCTCTAATAGCTCAAATCAATGTGAAGTTTTGTATGCAAGATGCCAATAGTGGCGGTACAGAAAAATGGTATTTTGGTGATGGAGCAACCTTGGATTTTCAAGCTATAACCACACCTGCAAACCCAAGAGACCCGCTTGATCCTACGGGTGAGCTATTTAAAAAACCAGATGAATCCAGCCCTATTTTTGTGCCAAAAACGGCAACCCAAAGCAATCCAATACGTTCGCCAGAAGGGGCTGCTATGGTTTATGACCCGTCGGGTTCATTGGTTTTTTATACCGATGGTGTAGTTATATACGATAAAGATAATACACCACTTACAGCAATTCCGCCATTGACAGATAGTAAACTCGGAGGAACTAACACTTCTACGCAGTCGTCACTTATTATACCTAAAGGGACATGCAATGAATGCCCCCACCATCTGTACAATGTCTATACTATCAATGAAGGCACAGGTTTGCTTTCATATAGTGTGATTGATGTTCGACGCAATGGTGGTAAAGGAGCAGTGGTAGAAAAAAACATTCCTGTTAGTCTTCAAACAACACAGCGGGTTGCTGCTATAAAAAATACTAAGGAGACTGCTTTTTTTGTTTATTCACACGATGAAGGAACCAACACTTTTAGAATTTTAAAAGTAGATTCAACAGGAACCAGCGAATTTACACAAGATTTGGGTTTAGTCCATAGTGATGCTACAAGTCAAGAGGGATACATGAGGTTTTCGGCTACTGGAACGAAAATGGCTATTGCAGTAACGCTTAATGGTAAAAACTATATAGAGGTATTTGAAGTAGATAAAGAAACTGGTCGTTTGGGAACTCCACTCACCATTGATATTGGAGTAGCCGCTCCCCCAAATATATATGGAGTTGAGTTTTCAGATGATGAAGAAAAGTTATATGTTACCCTTCGTGGTGATCCTACCAAAGGTGAAACCTCCTACTTATATCAACTAAACTTAAACCTTAAAAAGCCTGATGAGATAGCAAAGCAAAAGAAGGAAATAGATAAATCTAAATCTTTTGCTTTTGGTGCATTGCAAAGCGGACCAGTCAATGGGCCTGGGGTTAAGTTTATCTATATGGCTATAAATGGAAGCCAATTTATTCCATATATACAAAATACCAATGAAATTGGTGGAGCTGCATTGGTTGGGTATCAACCCATTAGTAATGGCTTTGGAGCTGATCTTTTAGGCAACAGTGGTTTAGGTTTTCCAAATATTATCCAAGCCAAACAAAATCAAGATGGTGCAGGACTAAGTGCTAAATATACGGGAAATTGTCAGAATCAGCCAACTTTATTTGAAACTGAAGGTGTGTGTAGCCCAATGAAAAGTGAAGCCGTATGGGATTTTGGTGATGGTGAAACTGGTACTGGCTTGAAACCTTCGCACACTTATACTAAAACTGGAACATATAAAGTAAAACTGACTTTAACAGTTTATTCAGAAACAGAAGCCAGTAAAATAGCTGGTCAAGCTCAAATATTAGACAAATTATTAGGAAATTCCTTGAAAGAAAAATGTAAAGATTTTGTGCTTACTGATGAAATCTATATTAAACCAACGCCAGAAATCAATTTACCTGATGAAGCATTTGTTTGTATCATTGAAAATCAAAAAATTTTACTTGACCCCAAACCCCAGCAGACATATAATCCAAGCTATTTATGGAGTTATAAAAGTCAAACAACACCAACAATTGAAGCTGATGCTACCGGGAAGGTCAATGTAAAGGTTACAAATGTTTTCGCAAATAAATCCATTTGTGCCACTTCGGATAAGATTGAAATAAAAGAAGGTTGTGAGCCACGTTTATTTGTACCAGAGATTTTCACTGTTAACAAAGATGGTATTAATGATGTTTTACAAATTCCCTATGCCCACATAACAGATTTCGATTTACGTATTTATAATCGTTGGGGTGAAATAATATTTGAATCTGATGACCCTGAGAAAATTTGGGACGGAAGTTATAATGGAAAAGTAATTGCCCCCATGATGTATGCTTTTGTGGTGAGCTATAAAAGCCGAGATTTTCCAGAAAGAGAAAAAATTACGCGGCGAGGAGGAATATTTTTGGTCAATTAATAGGCGAAAGTTTGTATATTTGAGCAATTGCACTCAAAAGGCACTAAGTGGCAAAGGTTCAGAGGCGACCGTCACTCGGCACAAAGTGCTGATTATGAAGCAATTAATTATCTAAATTTTCGCAAACCATTTTTGGTATAGTATAAAACCAATATTTTTCTTTTACTTCATGCGACAAGACTATATCAGTGGTGATAGCGAAGCTCTTTCTCCCATCGAAAAAGAGATAGAAAAAGCCCTTAGACCGCTTTCTTTTGATGATTTTACCGGGCAAGATAAAATTTTAGAAAACCTAAAAATATTTGTTCTTGCAGCCAAACAACGTAAAGAAGCACTCGACCATGTGCTACTTCATGGCCCTCCTGGACTTGGAAAAACTACATTATCAAATATTATTTCAAACGAATTAGGAGCGAATATCAAAATCACATCAGGGCCTGTGCTCGATAAACCAAGTGATTTGGCCGGACTACTAACCAACTTAGAGCCATTCGATGTTCTTTTTATTGATGAAATCCATCGACTTAATCCTGTTGTTGAGGAATATCTGTATTCGGCAATGGAAGATTATAAGATTGACATTATGCTTGATTCAGGGCCGAACGCCCGAAGCGTGCAAATTGGGCTCAATCCATTTACCTTAATAGGTGCTACAACCCGTTCGGGACTGCTTACCTCACCTCTTCGTGCAAGGTTCGGAATCAATGCTCGATTAGAATATTATGATGCAGTATTATTGACAAAAATTGTAAAACGTTCGGCACATATTTTAAATATGCCTATTGAAGAAGAAGGTGCTTTTGAAATAGCCCGCCGTAGTAGAGGAACGCCACGTATTGCTAATAATTTATTGCGTCGAACCAGAGATTTTGCTCAGGTAAAAGGCGATGGTCGTATCACGATTGCCATTGCCGAAATGGCACTAACAGCCCTTGATGTGGACCAAGATGGCCTCGATGAAATGGATAACCGGATTTTGATGACCATCATCGAAAAGTTTAAAGGAGGCCCAGTTGGTTTATCAACCATAGCAACAGCCGTAGGCGAAGAAGCCGAAACTATTGAAGAGGTTTACGAACCATTTTTGATTCAAGAGGGCTATCTAAAACGTACAGCAAGAGGGCGAGAAGCAACCGAAAAAGCCTATAAACATTTGAATATTTTGCCCAAATTTAGAAATGGGGAGTTGTTTTGAGATTTGAGATACTGGATTCGAGATACGTAGTCTAAAGGTTTGTTATTTGATAACGAATCGGAGCTGCCTTCGACTTCGCTCATGCACTGGAAAAGATACCGAAAAAGGCACCAAAAAAAAGTGCCGAAAAAAGGCTTTGAAAATTAGACTGGATGAGTGGATTTTTTTCACTTCTTCCAAAAATCATTTGGAAAGGTGGGTATTCGGGCTGTCATCGGTGGGTGAGTGGAGTCGAGCCCAAAAACCCGAAACCAACCCAACCCACGAAATAATATTAATGTAGAATTCTTAACCAAAATTAACAAATGGTTTGCAAAAATTTGAACATCTAATTAATCAATAAAAATACTTTGTTCCGAGCGACGGTCGTCTCCGAACCTTTGCATTTCTGTGCCTTTCCATCTCTAAAACTTTGCATCTTTGTCCCTTTGTGCCGAGCGACGGTCGCCTCTGAAACTTTGAACCTTTGCCCCACTGTAACTTTTTATTATTTCATTACTTATTTATTTTATTCCAGAAAGTTTTTGTTTATAGTATTTTTTTATTCCTAGATACAAAGAAGTAGCGGCAAGTAAGGGTTTAATAAGTGCTTTTTGAAGAGAATTTTTTAGGTTTTTATTAAACACACCTTTTGACAGTGATAGGTAAATGATATAAATATGATTTTGAATAATTTTCATAGTTAAAATCCGGTGTTCTTCTGGAGTTAAAAATGATTTTAATTTATTTATCGTCAATTCCAGATCTTCTATTCGTAGTTTCCTGTAACTAATACTTACACGGCCATCGCAGACACTGTCGATACTTCTGTTTTTCCTCCAAAGAATATCAGTAGTAAATCCTATTCGGGCATTCAAATTTGAAAGAATCAGTTCTAATTGTAAAAGAGCATCGTCTCCAATATGTATTCTTTTATCCCAAACTTTTGACATAAAGGTTTTACGAATGATAATTCCAGAAGATGGGAAAATAGGGTCTTGAATTAATAGTTGTCTATATTCATGGTAATCAAAAAGATAAAAAGTGTGAATAAAATATTTTTTATCAAGGCTACTTTTAAGGGCATTTGTTAAATTATTTTGCTCCCCAATACAGTATTCCCAATTAGAAAAAAACATGTCTACGTTCTGTTGACAGATGAAGCCCATAGCTGTAGATAAATAATTTTCTTTCCAAACATCGTCTGAATCAAGCGAAGCAAGGTATTCGCCTTTGGCAATGGTAAGCCCTGTGTTTCGTGCTTCGGCTTGTCCTTCGTGTTGTTTTTTTAAATATATTACTTGTTCGTAATTGATAATTACTTGGTCGGTATTATCAATTGAGCCATCATCAACGACAATAATTTCGATATTTTTATAGGTTTGAGCTAACACACTCTCAATAGCCTTATGAACAACATATGCTCTGTTATAGGTTGGTATAATTACTGAAACTAAGGGAAATTCACTCATTAAATTAATTTGTTATGACTTTTTAGCAAACCATTTTTGTTTAATTTGTTTTTACAATAATCCTTACGGCATAATCTACTCGGTGTAAGAATACAGAAATATTATTTTCCTCAAAATAAGTATCTACAGCCTTTTTTGAGCCTTTCCAACAACCATAATCATCAATGATAAGTACGCCGCCTTTTACTAATTTTGGGTACAAATGAACCAACTCATGGTAAGTAGATTCATACCAATCGGTATCAAGTCTAAGAATGGCAATTTTATCAGGCATTGTTTTTGGAATGGTGTTTTCTACCATGCCTTTTATCAAATGTATCTTATCTTTTGGGTATTTTGTGGCAATGATATTGACATTTACATCGTCAAAATCAGCAAAACATTTGTGTTTTTCTTGCCAATGTTCCAGTGCAGATTCTCCTAAAATTGACACATCAATATCGCTTGGCTTACTCATGCCTTCAAACGTATCGTACAGGTACAAGTTGCGATTAGTATCCTTATTATGTAAAAGTGTTAGGGCACTTACCATGGAACTGCCTCCACGCCAAACGCCACATTCTACTATATCTCCTGTTATATTGTTTTTTGAAATATAATTTACAGCATCGTATAAAGCCTTCATACCCTCTTTCGTTGTCATCGTAAATGCACGAGCGGTGTTTGAGATACTTGTAAAAACTGGGTCTTGCTCCAAATCAATATACAAAAGTTGATTGGTACGGCTAAAACCCAGTTTTGCCATGATTTTCAGAATAACTTTTTTCATAAATACGCTCATTTCCAGGCACTTAAATCTCTATTTACCAAGGTTTCGAGTTTGGTAATGTCTTCTTTGTAATACGCTTTTAATTGCTGTATCGTTTTTTCTTCACTAAGCTTTTCTTGAAAAGGAATTAATGGATTTATTATTATTTTCAAACGTCTTAAAAATTGTATCGGAAAAATCTTTTTTAGCCCACTCCAAAGCATTGAACCTTGTGAATATTTGTTTAGCAAATGACTTATTTTTGGATTTTTGGGTAAATAAGCGGCATTTTGTTTGGTAAAATCAATTTTTGGAACAAACGAAGCATCAATCATTAAAAAATCACAAACATTTGAAAGTACTTTCAGTGGATTGCTTTCAAGGTCTTCATTAAATAAAATTAGTGCCTTGTCTTGACCAAAGGTATCGAGGTAATGCTTTACATTGTCGTAATATAAACCATATTTTTTATAGCTATACCAAGTATTATTTTCCATTTTACAGTATTCTTCTTCAAATGTTAAAAGATTTTCTAAGGTCTCAGTTATGCTGCCATCTCTTACAGAATGATGGTAATGTGAAAATAATCTATCTACTGGGTTTCGAAGAATAATCAGAATTTTGGCTTCATCATTAAACTCTTTTATCTTTCCCGCAATTTCCTTGGCATATCTTAAGTAATTTACAGAGGCATCGCATGTAATCCTGAAACTTTTAGCATTACTATATAATGCCAAGTATTTAGATAGACCTAAATATGACGACCACAATTTTTTGTATTGTTTCAAATTACCATAAAGAGAGTCAATTTGGAATTGTGTTATGAAATGATTCGGTTCTTTCACAGGGCAATTAAATACCTCAGGATGCTGACTGAGGTAATAGTATAACGAAGTTGTGCCACATTTGGCAGCACCCACAATAAAAAGATTCGGTTTTATGATATTAGTTGAGATAGTCATTGAAAAAGAATACTCTTTTGTTATTTGTCATAAATGTTTTTTTGCAATAACGGTATAATTTGAAGGACGGTTTTCATTGTAAAATAGTTTGTCCATCATTAGTCCCATGGCATTTGAAAGTGGTCTTAATGGAAAAAGCCAACGAGGAATTTGCAAGGTAATAGATAAAAAATCTGTGCCCAAGTACCACCGTTTGCGATGATTGCAATCTCTTGAAATCCTGCTTTTTTTAGTAAATTTTCAAAACCATACTTTGAAAATCTATAAAAATCATAAGGTATTTCATGCAAAGGCCAATAAAAGGGCCAGTCAGAATCAAAACGCCCTTGGGTTTTAGTACTCGAAAACATTCATGAACCATTTGCTGAGGTTCTGTAAGGTGTTCTATTACTTGTGTAGAAAATACCATATCATAACTTTCATCATCAAAGGGTATTTCCATGGCAGAACCTATTATGTCGGGTTCAGCACCTATATCGCTATAATCCATGCCTATGTATTCACAATCATCAAATAAACCTCGATAGGGTTTATTGCCACAGCCAACATCTAAGGTTTTTATTTTTTTAGATTCATCATATAAAAAATCTTTTCCTTGTTTGATGACTATTCCTAAATCACGCCATAAATACTTGTAAATTAAGTAATCCTGAGACCAAAATTTTAGTTTTCGTGCCCTAAGTCGTTTCATAATGAGGCAATCGTTTTATGGTTTGAATGTCTTTTCATAAATAACTGTTACATGTGGTCCATCAACAGCCGTTTTTTTAAATGAATCAAAAACTCTTGAAGTAATATAAGCTGTAACATCTATTAACTTAAACCTCAAGGAAGTATCATAGCGTTTAAAGGGTAAACCGAATATTTTGCGTAGTTTATGAAACATTAATAAGCGAAAATAATACCTGCGGAAATTCTCCCAAAACACATCATGTTTGATGGCTATAAGTTGTACATCAAATAAAATGGCTATTTTTTCAAACGTAGTATCACGCCAACGAGTAGCATGGTGGGGAGGGGCATTCAGAAATTGATTTGTGGCATCACCCAAAAAAGAATCTTCGCTTGGTACAGCAAAAATTAGTTTTCCATTGGGTTTAAGGCATTTAATACAATCAGCTATGAAATTATTAGGGTCCGCAATATGTTCTAAGACCTGAAAACTGCATACTACATCATAGCTATTGGCATGATGTTGGGTATGAGTAGCCAAAGATTCATTAATAACTTTTAAGCCTTTTTTATGGGCAGCCTCGATGGCATCATTGCTAAACTCTAATCCTGTATAATTATTTACCTTTATTAAATCTCCAAAATAGCCTGCACCGCTTCCTGCTTCCAGAACTTTATCTGTTTTCTGAATGTATTGTTTGGCTATGTCAAATTCTTGTTTGTGTTTAGGGTAATAATTTTTATTTATTTGAAGTTTATCATAAAACATGCCATCACCCAAAACAATTGGACTATAAAACATAAGTTGACATGCCTCGCAACAGCAAAGATTTATAGTGTTCATTCCTGTAAAATATGGGCTTACATCAGTTTTATTGGATGATTTATACAGCGATATTAGCTCTGCCACCTCAATAGTTTCTACAATTGAAATATTAGTATTTACACACAAAGGGCATGAGGGAGCTTTCATCGTTGTATTTTAATAATTTACCTGATTTTCGATACATTCCTCATAATAGGCAATCATTTTTCTTAATATAACTTCTTGGGAATAGTTTTCTTTGATGCTCTCAATGGCATTTTTAGATATATTAGCTCGTTCTTCCTCAGAAAGCAATAGTAGTGTTTTGAGCTTTTCGGCTAAACGTTTTGGGTCTTTTGGCTGTATCAAAAAGCCATTTTTGCCTTCGGTTATCATTTCTGTTATGCCACAATTATTGGACCCTAACACAATACCGCCAACCGAGAGGGCTTCGAGGCAAGTAAATGGAAAATTGTCAGCTCTTGATGGGAAGCAACAAATCGTAGCAGCTTTATACTGTGGGTATAATTGCTCACGACTTTGCAAGCCCAAAAAACGACACCATTCGTATTTTTTTTCATAATAGGCAGCCATTTTGAGATTCTTTTTCCCAATATACCCAGCCAAATTTAAGCAAATATTTGTATTTTCTTGGCGTAAAAGTGCTACGGCCTCTATTAAATCAAAAATTCCTTTTCCTTTTATAAGTGCTCCCGCAAAAAAAATAGTTTTTTTTGTAATCTTTGTTGGGCTTTTTGGTTCTCTCACTTCAAGTACGTAAGGAATGATTTTTATTTGATTAGGTACAATATCAATTTCCCTTTCAAACCATTTGGCCAAAAATTGCGAAGGCGAGCTTCTGAATTTGGCTTTTTTTACCAAGTAAAGTTCTATCAATCCTCTCCAATAATTATGTATATTTTTATGAGAAAATCCTATTATTCCGTTGGTTTCCTTATCATATAAAGCAGGTAAATGTAAGCGTATTACTAAAGGAATGCCCAAGTTTTGCAAAAAAAGTCCCTCTGCTCCATATTCGGCTACTTCAATAATTGATACATCATCGAGTTGTTGGATTGTTTTTTTAAGTTTCCACCGATAACTTAAAAAACGATAAATTGGGCGAAATTTTTTGAGGTAAAAAAAATCCGATTCTATGCCTTGCAAACAGAACTCTCCACCCGATAAATAATGAATTGTTACGTCGTTTTCAATACAAATTTTCTCTTCTCTAGTATCATCTGAGGCGGTCAAAACGGTTACTTTGTAGCCATAATTTGCTAAACCTTCTGAAGTTTCTTTCACATAAGTAGAGATGCCGCCTGCCCTGGTTGAGCCTACAAACTCTCTAAGTACAAATACAATATGGTATAAGATTGGTTTCAAGAAAATAAGTTTTAGCGTAATCCTAATTTAAAGTCGAATGTTTTCTTTTAAAATATCTTTTCCAATTCGGCGTAATAGATGATATCGAGTAAACTAAAATGACGATGCTAGCTATCATCAATAAATAATTGATGTATAAATTCCCACTTAAAATTAGTAAAGAAAAGACAAAAAATACAAGTAATAGCTGAGTAATTAAGCCAATTGGTAAGTCAAATTTTCGATGAACTATTTTAGATTTCATTCTCATAAGCCACATTGACAAAAAACCAGTCATTGTGCCTAGGGCTGGTGCGTATAAGCCAATATACTTTATAAAAAGTAAAGTAATTACACAATTAAAAATAGCACCGTAAACATTTGTTTTTAGAATTGTAGTTGTTTTTTTCTCCAATTGATAAAAAATACCCCAAAAAGAGGCAAAGTTTGCAAACAATGAACCTGCCAAAATCAAAGGAATTAGACGATAGGTTTCGGCATAAATAGGAGAAAAAAACAAAGATGTAAGTGGCTTTCCAAAGGCAACAATAACTAGGCATGAAGCTAGTTGAATAATGAATAATTTTTTGAATAATAGGTCATAATACGCATCATCCTTTTTGTTTTTTTGGTCTGTAAAAGATATATCTTGAAGCATAAGTGTAAATACAGAACTACAAACATTGAGTATAGAAGGAATTTTGGTGGCAACGGCAAATACGCCATTTGCACCCACGCCCAAATAATAGGTAATAATATATCTATTTGCCAAATTTACAAACCACCAACTTAGTGCATTTGGAATAAGCGGCAAAGAAAAATGTAAACTTTCTTGTAATATTCGGGAATTATAATGCCCTTGAAAAATGATTTTAGGCAATTTTAGCGAAAAAATCAAGAAGCCAATCGTTAGGCAATTTGTACAGATATAGGCATAAATGATGGGTTCTATCCCTTTTTTGCCGAAATAAAATAATAACGCCGAGAAAATGAAAATTCCGAATGCATTGGCAATGCTTGAAAAAACGAACACTTTTTGCTTTTCTAATGCACGAGCTATTAAACCTAAAACACTAAAAAAAGAAGCTGAAATAGTAATAAACAAAAAATGTGTTGTATAGATTAGATCAAAATAAGGACTCACTAGCCACGAAACTATAAAAAGTATTACATGAAAAATACTAGAAAAAATTAAGATAGTTTTAATTATATTCGCTTTCTTACTAAGTTCAGGCTCTTCTCTTGCTGAACAATAACAAGCATATCCCAATTGCAATGAAATAATAGGTGCAAATAAATTGATGCTGCTAATTAATAAATCATAAAAACCCAACTCTTCTTTAGAAAGCATAAAAGAAAATAGGGGAATAGTAGCCAATGACATAAAGCCTGGGGCAATGGTGCCAATAGTGTAAAAAAGTAATTTTGATTTGTTTTTAGTCATCAACTACAATAATTTTAATATTCATTTTCATTAGGCCTACTTTTAATTGCTATTGATTAAAAGTAATAATTCGAATATGTTTTTGAATTAATAATTCAAAATTTTCCAAAAATGTCCATTACGTCGAAAAGCACTACAGATACAATGGGATCACAAAAAACCGTCTAAATTATCCTAAATAATATCTGCTCAAGATTAATTTTTAAAGAACAAAAACTTTTTCTTAGAAAAAATTGAAGTAAAAATGTTTTTGTTAGCAAAAGTGCTTTTAATCATACACTAACAAATGCAATCTAAGATAGTATTATGCAAATATTCCCAAGTAATGAACCATTAAACTTTATATATGCAATTTACTTTACATTAATAAAAAATGTGTAGGTTTTTGCTTTGTCTCCAAGAATGGGGATTATCCTGATCTGGTGTATCTTAAAAAGAGTCGCCTTAAGTTAGGAGTTAAATGATTTTTAATAAAATACAAATAAGGGCTTTTTTATTAGATTACAATCAAAGCAAGTTTATTGTTTTTTCTGTTAATAATTGAAAAAGTCCAACATTTATTTGCAATACTTTGCGGCAAAACTTGAGGTATTATTAAAACGTACATTTTGCACCTTACTTCTTTCCTTTTTTGATACATTATTACAGAAGTTGTGATTTTATTTGCAAAAAGCCAACTTCCTGCAAGGGAAAATGACTCTTAGGTACTGTTTTAATACCATTCAAATATAGTTGCTTGCATTGAGAAATTAAAACTTATGAAAAAGATATATTAAAAAAGCCTGAAAAATAATATTATTGCTTCAATTAAAACATCCTCAAAGGACTTCTAACACCCTATCAAAAGGATGGAAAATTTAAAATCTATTGATCCAGCTTTGGATCTCGGAAATGGTTAAACTGTTGAGACTTACCAACAGAGCATCGACCATGTGTCTAATGTATTGGAAGTTTACAACACTCAATTATCTTTGGTGGAATGTTTAGGAGTAGTCTCAAGGATAAATTGTTCCGTGTATTTACTCAGGGGGTATCTACCAAATTTGGTAAGGACTCAGAGCAGTACCTAAAAGCAGATGGTAAAAAAAGTAGACCGTAAAAAATCCTAAGCGAATAATAGCTGACGAAACGGCCTGATTTTTCCAAAAAAACCTGATTTGTTGGGGAGTTTTTTGTAAAAGGTTAATTTTTTTAACCATATTTGGAATGAGTAAAAATAAGCAGTAATTTTGTTGAAAGATTAAAAAAACTTTAACCAATAATCGACATAGTTAGTTTTTCACCTCAGCTAATTTGGTTTAAGTAGTACAATAATACAATTCGACAAATTTATGAATAGCTAAAAAGCGATCTAGGAGCTTAATATTCTAACTGTAGGTCTTGTTATCTATTATCGTGGGCTTCTTAACTCCTGAAATAAAACTAAAATGGTTAGAAAAATAATCTTTTTGGATAGTTATTAGGCCAATAAACAACGTCATAATAAATAGTTAGACAAATCATATTTCGCTAACTAATTCTTTTAAAATTTGGTAGCTGTTAGTTTTTTGAATACCGAGACATTATAAATGAGACGGTTCGCTGCAGTGATAAAATCTTGATTATCAATAAACTAATAATTATGATTTTGTCGATTATTTTCATCACAATACTTAAGTAGTTCATTGTGTTTTGTGATTTATTTCAAAAGTGTGGTTTGGAGAATTTAAAAATAACTCAGAAGTTTTTTTAAAATTTAAATGCAAATGATACTTTGCATTTCACAATGATTCTTTAATGAGTATATTTAATAAAATAGGATTGGACTAGTTTCGAAATTACATCTTTAAAATAATCAAACTTTAATGAATATTACGATGAAAATGTTTTTGAAGTTCAATTCAAATTATTTTTTTACTAATAAAGGATAATCATTTCCCAAATATATATCTACTATATCGAACATATTTAAATATATAGAATACATTTAAAATTTTAAAACTGCATAAAATTGCATTCACGTAATTTATACAAGTTATTTCATGAAAATTATTTACAAGATTATAATTTTATTATTTACTATCAATATAGTCAGCTTTAGTCAGTCTACTATCATAACACCAGGAAACACACAACCTAATATTACTGCAAGCTCTACTACAAATGGTATTGTTTTACCACGGATGACCACTACTCAAAAAAATGCCATATCTACTCTTATTGCAGGAATGATGGTATATGACCTTGATTCAAATTGTGTGAGTGTATTTAATGGTAATCTTTGGTCTTGTTTTAAAAGCAATGGGTCATCTAATAACGGCTCAGTACAGATACCTCTTTTTACCCAAAGCCAAATTAACTCCTTTTCGCCGCAGATTGGGACGCTTGCTTATAATACTACGACTGAGGCACTTTATAGTTCTGATGGTAATAAGATGAACCCCGTTGGAATAGAGTATTTAGATGGGAATGAAATTCAAACATCTGTATCAACTGCGTGGGCCAACGGGAATAAAATTCCAATATTTCGATTACGTCATCTAAATAATACGAGTGGTGTGCCTAATAGTACATCAATCGCAAAAGATTTTAAGATTTTTCCTTATGAAGCTGGGATGGCGGTAGAATATAATGGGGTATTGGAAAATTGGGTAGGTCAATTTTCTATTCAAAGAGGGTACAATTACTATGATCAAGGAGATGGTGGGAACGGATGGGGAGGGATCTTATGGGTTGGAAATGATAATGACACTGGAGGTGTCAGAATAACAGCAAGAAATAATACCTTCTATGGAGGAAATCTTAAATTTACCGAAATTTCAAGCGAGCAGTATAATCAAAACTCTGCAGGTAATTTAAGGTTACGTTTAGTAGATGATACTGACAGAATTGATTTTGTATTTGGGAAAAGAGGTTCAAACAATGTTGTTAGCTCAATAGGACAAACCGGAATAAAGTTCCCTTCTATCAATAATGTGTCTTCAATAGCTTCACCTATGAGAGGGTTAACAGTATTTGATGACACAGACAGCACAATGAAAGTGTTTACTGGAGCTGTTTGGGGGGATTTGAATACAAATAAGTTTATAGGACAAACAGGTATCAAATTTCCAAGTGTTAACAATGTGTCATCAATAGCTTCACCTATCAAAGGATTGACTGTTTTTGATAATGCTGACAGTACGATGAAAGTGTTTACTGGAGCTGTTTGGGGAGATTTGAATATAAATAAGTTTATCGGACAAACAGGTATCAAATTTCCAAGTGTGAGTAACGTAGCCTCTATAGCTTCACCTATCAAAGGATTGACTGTTTTTGATAACGCCGATAGTACGATGAAAGTGTTTACTGGAGCTGTTTGGGGAGATCTAAATAATCAAAGACTCACAGGGAGTGACAGTATTAGTAATAATATAACTTTGACATATACTAGTAAACAGGTGCAATTCGTAGATGCTTCAAACGTCAATATAATTATAACCTTACCTCCTATTTCAATTAATTCTACTGGATTAATTTTTAAAATTATTAGGGTGGATGGCTCCTCTAATTCTATTACTGTTTCTGTGACAGATAGCTCCAATACAATTAATGGCCTTTCATCTAAGAATATTCAGAACCAATTCGATTGTATGAATTTATATGCAAAGGGTAAAAACAAGTGGATTGCTACAAGGGAAATGGGTTATTAAATGTGCCATGGCCTATAGACGACATGGCCGCTAAAAATTATAAGCTAATCGACAGAAATTTAGCAGTGAGCAAATTTGTCGATTAATATTATCCTGTTTCTTATTTTTATTTTAGAATAATAAAATGATTTTCACAAGAAAGTAAACTAACCGTTAAATAAACATAGCGTTGTAATTTTGGATATTCTGATTCGAAATGTTTTTTTATTACCTTTGTGACATGCAAATCTTAATTTTAGTATAAATTAAACGATTCGTTTACTTATTTGCCCAATAAATGAATAATATAAAAATTGCGATTATCGGACTCGGCTATGTAGGCTTGCCTTTAGCAGTAGAATTTAGTAAAAAGTATTCCGTTGTAGGATTTGATACCAATCAAGTTCGTATTCAAGAATTAGAAAATAATTTTGACCGCACTGGAGAACTCACAACAGATGAACTTCGAAAAACTCTTTCACTTATTTTTACTTCTACAGTTAATAGCATAAATGATTGTAATGTATATATAATAACGGTACCCACACCCATAGATGTTTATAAAAAACCAGACTTAACGCCATTATTAAAGGCATCGGAAACAGTTGGTAAAGTATTAAAGTCCGGAGATATTGTAATATATGAATCAACGGTATATCCAGGTTGTACTGAAGAGGATTGTGTGCCTGTTTTAGAAAAATTCAGCAATCTCAAGTTTAATCAAGATTTTTTCTGTGGATATTCTCCTGAACGTATTAATCCAGGTGATAAAGAGCGAACTTTGACTAAAATTTTAAAAATTACATCAGGTTCTGATAATGCTACCGCTGATTTTGTTGATAATCTCTATAAATCAATTATTGAGGCTGGTACTTATCGTGCTTCCTCACTAAAAGTTGCAGAAGCGGCTAAAGTAATTGAAAACTGCCAACGCGACATTAATATTGCGTTTGTTAATGAATTGGCATTGATATTTAGTAAAATTGGCTTGGATACACTGTCTGTTTTAGAAGCAGCGGGTACTAAATGGAACTTTCTCCCTTTCCGACCTGGACTTGTCGGTGGGCATTGTATAGGTGTTGACCCATATTATCTGACCCACAAAGCAGAGGGCTTAGGATACAAAGCAGAGGTAATATTGTCAGGCCGTCGTATCAATGATAGTATGGGAGGAGTTATTGCAAATAAAGTTGTGAAACTGTTAATCAAGAATGGAAAAACCATTAATCAATCAAAAGTATTGATATTAGGTATTACATTTAAAGAAAACTGCCCAGATATTCGCAATACCAAAGTGATAGACATAATTGCTGAATTAGAAGATTTTGAAGTTAAAATTGATATATATGACCCATGGGCAGATAATGAAGAAGTGAAACAGCACTATGGTTATAATATTTCCAAGAATATTAATTTAGAAGATTATGATGGTATTATTTTGGCAGTAGCTCATAAAGATTTTTTGAAAGACCATTTTTTGAAACAGATAGAGTCATTCAAGGGTGTTATTTATGATGTAAAAGGAATTCTTCAACTTGATTTTGTTACTGAAAGACTATAAATTAATGTACGAAACGCCCTATCATATTGCATCATTAGAGAATAAATCTTTCTTAATAACTGGAGGAGCCGGATTTATTGGCTCTAATTTGGTAGAATATCTTCTGAAATTTGGTGCAGGTAAAGTAAGAGTTTTAGATAATCTTAGTACTGGCAACATAAAAAACATCGAAGAATTTCTAACTAATACGGCATTTGAGTTCATCGAAGGTGATATTCGTGAGTTAGCCACTTGCCAAAAAGCCTGTGAAGGTATTGAATATGTTTCCCATCAAGCGGCATTGGGTTCTGTACCACGTTCAATCAATGATCCTATCGCAACGAATGAAGTTAATGTCAACGGTTTTTTGAATATGCTCGTAGCAACAAGGGATAATCACTGCAAACGTTTCGTATATGCTGCATCAAGTTCTACGTATGGGGATAGCCATGAATTGCCAAAGGTTGAAGCTAGAATTGGAAAGCCCTTATCGCCTTATGCTGTTACTAAATATGTTAATGAATTATATGCGGATGTTTTTGCCAGAATTTATGGAATGGAAACGATTGGATTAAGATATTTTAATGTTTTTGGTCCAAAACAAAGTCCCAATGGAGAATATGCTGCGGTAATTCCACTTTTTATTAAAGCAATAAAAGAAGATAAATCTGCAATAATATATGGTGATGGTGAAACGAGCAGAGATTTTACTTTTGTCGAAAATGTTGTTCAAGCTAATATTAAGGCTGTTTTTACCGAAAAGATTGAGGCGATAAATCAGGTGTATAATGTGGCTTGCGGAAATAATACCACTTTAAAAGAATTATGGTCAACATTAAATGAATTAGGAGGGAAAAAGATCAAAGCAATTTATATGCCCGAAAGAAATGGTGATGTAAAGCATAGTCTTGCAGATATTGGTATGATTGAAAAGAACTTAGGTTACAGTAAAATAATTCACTTTAAAAATGGATTAAGAAATACTGTTGACTTTAAAATGAGTAGCCATTTAGAATAAATGTATCTCTTTTACTGTTTTTAAGATTTTACATTTTTGAAGACATTAAATTAATATTTATTGCCAAGTTTGGAATTTATTACTATTTCAATTTTTAATAATTTTGCAAACAATAATTTTATAAAAAAATAAAGTTTAATTAATTTATACTATTGACCTTAAAAAAAATTCTTCCAAATATTTCTTGGCTTATTTTAATTCAAGGATTTACACAATTCCTGCCATTGATAACTATGCCATATCTGATAAAACAGTTGGGGATGGAGGCATTTGGAAAATACTCTTTCATTTCATCATTTGGTTTATACATAATTACTATAATAAATTATGGATTTGATTTGTCAGGCCCCACCTATTTACAAAAATCGAATAGTTTGATAATTAAATCTAATTTAGTAAATAATGTTTTATATTCGAAACTTTTACTTTTTATTATTTCTGTATTTTTCGGATTAATTTTTATTTATTTTCTTCCAAATTTTAAAAAAAGTGAAAGGATTTATTTTGTTATTCCATATTTACAAGGGTTTTTTTCAATTATTCTGTTTGATTGGTTTTTTTTAGGTGTAAATAACTTTAAAAATTATGCATATTTAAATATAATAAATAAATTGTTACCAGCTCTTTTAATAGTTATTTTTATAAACGATTCTTTAGATTTTTTTAAAGTAAATATCTTTGAGGCTTTAGGCTTTTTTTTTGTTGGAATTATATCTTTTACATATCTGATAAAGAATGAAAATATTAAAATATTAAAGCCCAAAAGCTATGAAATATTAAACTTACTTGGAAAAGACTTTGGTATATTCTATTCTAGAATTTGTTTAAGTTTCTTTATAGTTGGGAATATTTTTATGCTAGGTTTTTTAAAAGGAAATATTGATGTTGGTGAATATACGTCGGCTGATAAATTAATGATATTTTTTATGGGGGCGGTTGCAATTTTATCAAAAGCAATGATACCATATCAAACTGATATTTATTTGAATAATAATAAGAAATATAATTCAAAAATCTATCGTATTATTTTATTTTTAATTTTTGGCTCACTACTGTTTAGTTTACTTGGAAATTTTTTCGCCGAAATTCTTTTCACAAAAATTTTAGCTATAAAATCCATTAATTCAATTAAAATATTTAAAGTGTTAATTTTTTCATCTATTTTTTTGTGTTCGGGACCTATTCTAACAAACAATTATATAATAAAAAATAGACAGAAAAAATTCATACAACCATTTTCAGAGTTAATGATTATTAATTTTATCGTATCTTTTTTTCTTATAAATAAGTTTGGGGCTATTGGTTTGGCATATTCAACGCTTTTATCTTGGAGTTATTTAATTGTTAGACTGATAATTAT
>NZ_CALCZQ010000051.1 GCF_937903345.1 uncultured Emticicia sp.
AAGTGGCACGCGAGCTGGGTTCAGAACGTCGTGAGACAGTTCGGTCCCTATCTGTGGTGGGCGTAGGAAGATTGAGAGGTTCTGACTTTAGTACGAGAGGACCGAGTTGGACGTACCTCTGGTGCATCTGTTGTCTTGCCAAGGGCACGGCAGAGTAGCCAAGTACGGACGGGATAAACGCTGAAAGCATCTAAGTGTGAAACCCACCTCAAGATGAGTCTTCCATTGAGATTCGTAATAGACTATTACGTTGATAGGTTACAGGTGTAGCAGTGGTAACACTAAGCCGAGTAATACTAATGAATCGAGGACTCTTATATTTTATTATGCTTTTATCTTTCTGTAACATAAGTCATGAATGATTAAGAAGAAATTAGACGATAGATGTCAGACAAGAGATAGTATCAAAGTCAGGTCGTAGTCGAAAGAGCTTCATGGTGTTTATAGGGCGGGTGTTCACCTCTTCCCATCTCGAACAGAGAAGTTAAGCCCCGCACCGCCGATGGTACTGAGTTCAAACTCGGGAGAGTAGGTAGACGCCAGAATTTTATTAGTAAAAGAGTAACCTCGAAAAGGTTACTCTTTTTGCGTTTAGACTGTTTAATACTCAAAATCCAATGATAAATTGGAAAATATCTCTCCAAAATCCCCGTATAATAGCTACACGATTATTTTTTCGTAATTTTGCAGCCTACTAATTTTCGATTTAGATGGCATACATACTTTTTGATGATGAATTAATCAGAAATCAATTAAAACCTTTTACTTTTACCCGTCCAGTTGCCGATATTCGTTGCGGAATATTGACGATTAGAGATAAATGGGCGTTTAGGTTAAAGACAAAGATTACGTGCCTTTCCAAACGATATTTAGAGGAAATTCTTACGGAGACTTCCATAAATACTTATATCAATGGTGCAGTTTGTCCAGACGAATATTTGATTACAGAAATTGATAAACTGACAATTGGTGAATGTTTAATTGATGATAGTAATAATCTATTGGCAATTAGAACTATCGAAAAACTGTATTTCCCTGTTGATTTTCGTTCCTTTAAGAAAAAAAAATTTGATGGAGAAGTAAATATCATCACTCAACTACCTCATATTTTCTTAAAAAATGGCGACCAAATAAAAGTAGATTTTAATTTAATTACCGAGGGCCGTAAATCGCAAGAAATTACCGATCCTTTTACTCGTGTCTATGGTACCAAGAATATTTTTGTTGAAGAGGGGGCAAACATAAAATCGGTTATTTTGAATGCCGAGCAGGGACCAATTTACATAGGTAAAAATGCTACGATTCAGGAAGGTTCGATTGTGATTGGACCCGTATCGATTGATGAAGGAAGTGTGGTGGTTTGGGGTAGTAAAATTAGACCGAATACTACACTAGGACCGTATTCAAAAGCAGGTGGTGAGGTTGGGAGTTCGGTTATTTTTGGTTATTCAAACAAAGCCCATGATGGATTCTTAGGTGCTTCGGTGATTGGTGAATGGTGTAATTTAGGTGCAAATTGTAATAATTCTAATCTTAAAAATGATTATTCAGAAGTAAAACTGTATAATTATGCAACAGATAAACTCGAAAAAACTGGTGAATTATTCTGTGGTTTATTTATGGGAGATTATACAAAGGCGGGAATAAGCACAATGTTTAATACTGGAACTGTCATAGGAGTTTGTTCAAATATTTTTGGGGCAGGTTTTCAAGATAAACATATTCCGTCTTTTATGTGGGGCGGGGCTGATTCCGAATATGTTGACTATCGTTTTGATAAGGCTTTAGAGGTAATTAGAGCAACGATGGCTCGTAGAGACAAGCTATTGACTGATAAAGATATTGCGATTTTGCAGCATTTGCATGATTTTAAAAAATAAAAGTGTATTTATAAGGAAATCTTTTTAACGAATGCTTTTTCGAGAAATTATAGGTTTGAACGATGTAAAACAGTCTTTAATTCAAGCTGTTAACAATAACCACGTTGCACACGCACAGCTTTTTCACGGAGCAGAAGGTAGTGCCAATTTGGCTTTAGCTTTGGCGTATGCTACCTATATTAATTGTGAAAATAAGCAGCCCGATGATGCCTGCGGACGTTGCCCTAATTGCAATAAAATGAGTAAATTGGCTCACCCTGATGTCAATTATATTTTCCCGACCGCGGGCGGAAAATCTGTAATATCTGAAAATTTTATGCCCCAATGGCGTACTTTTGTAAAAGATAAACCTTATGGAGCACTCTCGGATTGGCTCGAACATATTACTATTAAACAAGGCAATATTCCTGCCGAAGAATCTCGTCAGTTGATTCAGAAACTTTCTTTGAAATCTTATGAAGGTGGCTATAAAATTGCCATCATTTGGCAAGCCGAAATGCTCAATATTGCTGCAGGAAATGCTCTCTTGAAGGTTTTAGAGGAGCCTCCTGAACAAACACTTTTTTTGTTGGTGGCTTCTAGTTCTGATAAATTACTTACAACAATTATTTCTCGTACACAACGAATTGCTGTTCGGAGTTTTACGGCAGACGAAATAGTTAGCTATCTTACTCAAAAACAAGATATTGGCCTCGAAAGAGCAAAGCAAGTGGCTTATCTTGCGGATGGGAATTTGAACCATGCTTTAGAAATTGCCCACAAGGCAGATGATGATCAACATTCATGGTTTGCTACTTGGATGCGAATGTGTTATGCATTAAATATTCTAAAATTAGTTCCAATGGCAGATGAATTTGATGCCCATGGGAAAGAGTATCAGAAATCTATGCTTGAATATGGTTTAAGTATTTTTAGAGAGATTTTCTTGTATTGTAATGGCGGAGAAACTTTGATTAGGCTTGAAGGTGATGAATTAGTTTTTGTTCAGAAATTTTCTAATGTATTGAATATTAGTAATTTAGAAGCTATTACTAATCTACTTGGCGAATCGCATTATCATATTGAAAGAAATGGACGTGCAAAGATGATTTTTTTAGATATTTCTTTGGCTATTGCTCGATTAATGCGGTAATTGATGGGTATTTGTTACTGGGAAATTAGTTTTTGGTTTAGTCTGCGTTTACTAAAATTTCGTAGGTGTTTTTAGGTGAAAATTAATATTGGCGAACATGATGTTCGCTCCACAGAATATGAAGATAAAAATTGGTACACGCGGTAGTAAATTGGCTCTTTGGCAGGCTTATTATGTTGAAGATAGATTAAAAGCTGATGGGATTGAAACTGAAATAGTAATTATTGAAACAAAAGGCGATAAGATTCTTGACCGTGCTTTATCTAAAATTGGTAGCAAAGGGGTTTTTACGGAAGAACTGGAAGACCAATTGCGTTCGGGCGACATTGATATTGCCGTTCACTCTGCCAAAGATTTACAGTCGGAATTGGCAGATGATTTAGAAATAATTGCCTATACTGAGCGTGAGAAAATCGCAGATGTTTTGGTAAGTTTAAATAAGAATTTATCATTTGATAGTGGAGAAAGTTTTATAGTAGGAACCTCTTCAACTCGACGAGTAGCGATGCTTCGACATTATTATCCGCATATAAAAATTGTCGATATGCGTGGAAATTTGCAAACTCGTTTACGTAAACTTGAAGAAGGCCAATGTGATGCACTTTTGCTGGCTTATGCAGGTGTTCATCGAATGGGATATCACGAAATGATTATTCAAGAACTTCTAACAACTGAATTTACGCCACCAGTTGGGCAAGGTTGTGTGGCGATTGAAGCCGCCAAAAGCTTGTCAGATAAAAAAAGAACGGCTATTCGTAATTTGGTAAATGACGATGTTACAGAAAAGTGTTTAATTGCTGAAAGATCATATTTACGTAAACTGCAGGGCGGTTGTTTTATCCCATCGTTTGGATGGTGCATAGCAGAAGAAAAAAATGGAGAATTGGCTTTAATAATGACTGCAGGAATAATTAGTCTTGATGGAAAAACCATTGTGAAGAAAAATGATTCTAAATTCGCTATGCAGGCTGAACAGTTGGGAGAGGCTTTAGCTGAACAAGTTTTGAATAATGGTGGAAATGAGATTTTGGAAGGAATTAGGAATAATTTATAATTTTAGTCATTGTGCGAATCTGACTGCAGAAGTATCGGACTGCCGAAGCTTTCAAAATGACTAAAAAAAAGCAAAAAAAGGTTGCCTTAGCGAAGTCGAAGGCAACCTTTTTTTCTTTAATCCTTAATCTCTTCTTTAATCTGTACTTCGGTTACTGGTCCGTATTTTTCTGCGATTTTCTTAATCTCGGCCGATTTTCCCACCAATACAAACTGCAATTTGTCTTTTGGGAAATAAGTTGCGATAATTGATTTAGCCTTTTCCAGCGTAAGTCCATCAACATTTTTCTCAAAATTATTGATAAAAGACTCATCAAAATTATACCAAAACATTTGCGTTAATAAACCCGACAATTGTCCAACCGTTTCGTAGCGTGGTGGAAATTGTCCTTTTACATAGTTTTTGGCAGAGGTTAAAGAGTTTTCGTCGATACCATTTTTGTGAAGTTTATCTAACACTTCTAAGGCTTTATCAATTGCAGCTTCAGTGCTTTTATTGGCTGTAAAAGTAGAAATAGCAAATGTTCCACCAGTTTTTAATGGACTGAAACGGCTATTGGCTCCGTAAGTAAGACCAGTATTTACACGAAGTTCGTCATTGAGCATTGAAGTAAATCTACCTCCAAAAAGTGTGTTTACGACATCAATTGCAATAAAATCCGGATTGTTTCTGCTAATTCCTAACGCACCGATATTGAATGTTGTTTCACGGGCATCATCTTTATTGATAAGCAAAACACGGTTTCCAGTTGGTTTTACAATCGGTTTATTTGCCAAATTTTCTTGTGCTTTTGTGCCTTTTTTCCAAGTACCCAATAAAGATGTAAGCGTGTTTTTCATTTCTGCACTATCAAAATCACCGACTACTGCAATAGCTGACGTTTCGGGTAAGTAGTTTTCTTTGTAAAAAGTTTTTACATCTTCAATCAATAGCGGGTTAACCGTCGATTTTTTCCCTTGAATAATATTTCCATAAACGTGGTTTCCGTACATAAATTTGTCGAAATAAGCGGGTAAAATCGAGCGTGGACTTTCTTTCTGTTGGTCGAGATTCGTCAGTAAACGCTTTTTTTCTTTCTCAAATTCGGCATTATCGAAAGTGGGTTCGAGCAAAATTTCTTTGATAATACCCAAAACTTTTTCTTTGTCTTTGGTAGCAAATTTGGCCGATAAACCTGCTGATTCTTTTGACGCATAGGTATTTACGTAAGCTCCTATGAAATCAAGTTCTTCGTCGAGTTGGGTTTTAGTATAGCTTTTTGTGCTATGTTTTAATGCAGTTGCGGTCAATGAGGAAAGTCCTGCTTTTGTGCCATCATAAATTGCTCCTGCGGGCAAAACCACCGATACGCTGATAACTGGCACTTCTTTCTGCTCCATCAAATAGATGGTCAGTCCATTGGGCAGCTTGAATTTTTGGTATTTGGGCAATTGATAATTTTGTGCCAAAATTTGGCTGCTACTTAGGCATACCGCCAGAGCTACGGTGAAGAATATTTTGATGTATTGATACATGATAAAAGCGAGATATAAAATTCTTAAGAGTAATATTTGTATCGTATTTGGTGAATGAATTCACTTTCTGGTGGAACACAGGATGTTTAAATTTATTTTACGATTAAAATCACAAAATGCTATTCATCAGTATTAGCTTTCAGAATACCCACCGTTCGGGTAGTTTTCCTGAAGTATTTTTTTGCCACATTCTTGATGTCATCCACTGTTACTTTATTGAAAGCTGCTGGTGCATTAAACATTTTTTTGTAGTCGCCAAAGAAAACCTCATACGTGCCAATATTATTTGATTTTCCGTTGATGGTTTCGATTTGACCATAGAATTCCATCAATTTCTGATTTTTGATTTTCTGTAATTCTTTTTCCGTAATACCTTCGATTTTAATCTTTTCAATTTCTTCATAAATGGCATTTTCTAAATCATTTTCATTGATTTTGGCAGCCGAGGTTGAATATATACCAAACAAAGTTGGATCGAAACTTTCACCAAAATTGGTAAAAACTTGTGTGGCAAGTTGTTTTTTATCAACCAATGAATTATACAAGCGAGAAGAGTTTCCGCTACTGAGAATATCACTCAAAATTGTAAGAGCATAATAATCTTCATTTTTCGACTCTGGCACTTTGTAGGCAATCATTATGGCAGGAGTAGAAACATCTTTTTGTACCCAAACACGGCGTTCGCCTGTTTGGGGAGGCTCAACAATCATTACTTTTGGTGGCTCTGGTTGTGCAGGAATTGGCTCAATGTATTTTTCAGCAAAACGTTTTATTTCTTCAAATTTTACATTGCCCGAAATAACCGTTACACAGTTATTGGGTGCATAATAGGTTTTAAAATATTGTTCTAAATCCGACTGTTTCCAGTTTTTCATGTCATCCTCATAACCTATTACAGGCCAGTGGTAGGGGTGTTCTTGAAAAGCAGTTCCTTGCACGGTTTCTGAAAGCTGTCTCCACTTCGAGTTTTCAAGTCCAGTGCTGCGTTCGCTTAACACAACTCCTCTTTCACTTTCAACCATTTTCGGGTCGATACTTAGCGTTGCAATGCGGTCGCCTTCCAAATCAAAAATCACTTCGGTGGCTGATGATGGAAACCAATTGGTATAAACCGTTACATTTTCGGTGGTGTAGGCGTTGTTTGCCCCTCCGTTAAATTCCATGGTGCGGTCAAACATTTTTGGGCCGTATTTTTTCGCTCCGTTGAACATCATGTGCTCAAAAAAGTGCGAAAGCCCAGTAATGCCTTGGTATTCGTTTCGGCTACCAACTCGGTAGAACAAATACATGTTAGCGTTGGGGATGGAACTATCTTCAATCACCAAAAATTTCATACCGTTTTTAAGTGTGAATGTTTTTACATCTTCTTCTTTCAATTGTGCATTGGCCGAGAGTAGCCCCACACATAAAAGTACAGACATCAGAAGCTTTTTCATTGGAATAAATATTAATTGTCGATGAATTCGTAAAAGTAATATATTAAAGTTTATTACTGGCCAAATATTCGTTTCTGACAACGCTGGCAGTTTTGTGATCACCCGAATGATGCCAACCTGGAGGCATAAAAATGTATAAAACTTTATCTTTGAGTGTAGGAGCTACCCAAACATCTTTAAAAAGAGCTATAAATTCACCAAAATAAACATCCCAAAGATTTCCCGAATCCATCGGTCTGGTGATGCCGTAATCGAGTTTTATTTCATCTTTTTCAACCTGATAGGTACCGAAAACTTTATCCCAAATATTGAGTAGGTTACAAAAATTAGTATCCATATAAAGCGGATTACGGGCGTGATGCACTCGGTGGTGTGATGGCGTAAGAATAATATGATTCAAAAAACCCATTTTACCATTTTTCATAAGGTTTTCGCCTATATGAATAAACATTCCATAAGTGCCATCAATAAACATAATGAAAAATAAAAGTGCGGGATGGATACCCAAAATGATGCATATTGACCCACGGATTACATCGGCATAAGGACCTTCGAGGAAGAAATGAGCATGTGAAACCGATAGGTTCATATTTTCGGGTGTGTGGTGGGTTGAATGCAGACACCAAAATAAACGTACTTTATGACCCAAGAAATGATATACAAAATGTGAAAATTCCCAAACGATATAGCCGTAAATGAGCCAATACCAAGTAAAAGTGGTTTGGAAAGGAGCATAAGGCTTAAGTGATGCAATCAGATACGAAATAGCTCCGATTGAAATAAAGCGACCGATGAAACGGTTGAGAATGTAAATCAAGAAAGTCATTTTATAGACTTTAGTATGCGGATTTTTTTGGATTATACCGCTGATGAGTTCAAGAATAAGCAGGAGAGGCAAAATTGGCCCAATGGCCGTAATAATGCCGTCGAAGGTAAGAAATGTGCTAAAATCGCCCGATTTGAGAATTTCCAAAGTACGGCGTAAGCCTAAGAAATTGATTATTTCTCGGCACAAAAACTCAAGTATTTCCATCTTATTATCTATACTATTTTGTTAAGGTTGAATATGAATTCAATTTCTATAATATTTTTATAAAACAGATGGATTTTGATTATTTTTTTTACTCTTCTATAATTGAAGTATATTTTTGAAATTTTTCTTGAAATTTCATTCGAGTTTTTCCAGTGTTTATTGTTGGGTGCATGGTACAGTTCCTCAGTAATTTTAAAGACTTTTCTTTCCGCAAAGCTTTCGACCATGGAGGGGAAAGTTTGGGATACTATGTAATTTTTAACATAGAGAATATTGACATGACTTTTGAGAATAAATTTCTGTCCGATGGATATAAACTCGCGTATTCAACTCAAGAATAATGGCCTTTGTTGCTGCGTGAGTTCTTAAAATCCATGTTGCTTACAAAGCTGCCTTACCTGAATCCAACTGAGTGTTCACAAATTATTGTTCAGTTTTCTTGCGATAATTGTGTGATAATTGAATTTCAAAAATCTAATTACTATAGAAAGAGTTTTTTGGCTCAAGGGAGTCGTAGGGGCTTTAACAATAAATTGATGAGGTGCAATTCTGTTCACATTTTCGCTACAATTGAGCTTTTCGAATAGATCTAGAAAAATAGATTTATTATGATTTTCTTTAAAAAACTTTTGTCGAACCAGAATTAATGTTTGGTATGGACTTCATAAAGGCATTAATATTTAAACATTTCAGTTGATACCTAAGCAAGCTAATCGATAAATTGAAGATTTTGGTCATATTGTTAGCACTTAATACTTAATAATATTTCAAAATAAAAGCTACCTTTCTGAACTCAGCGTACTTTTTTTCTTGGGATTTTGTCTCCTCAACCTTTATGATAGACCTACTTGGAAGTTTACGGACAGGAGGCAACTGGTTGATGTTAATCTATTACTTTCTGTGTTTCAAGCGTAGAACTTAAATTCTCCCTTTTTATAAATTTATCAATAATTAAAATAGGCTTCCCAATTTTGAAGGCCAATTGTTGTTTGGTCAATTGATTGATATTGTTTCTGATACTATTCTTGTCAGAAGCATTTAGTTCATTAGGACCGACTGACTTAAATCTCTTCCCTACATAACTCTTTTTTCCGAGGAGTGCTATTTTTCTCATTTTCTAATTTTTGGTCTGAAAAGTCAAATGTAACGAATTTTAGTCAGATTTGTTAAAAAAGGCCAACAGCCTGACCTTTAAGAAGATTTTAGGTCGTCTTTTTTCAAGTAAAACACCGAAAAGTTACCAAATACGTATAAAAAAAAGAGCACTCCTACCACAGAATGTTTTTATATTTGTTTTTTATTCAACCATATTTTATAAAATGAAAGAAAAAATATTGATTATAACTGGTGATGCTGGTGAAGGTTACGAATGTTTATATGGCAAACATCGTTTTGAAGAAGCTGGCTATGAGGCTGTTATTGCTGCACCGAGCGTAAAAAGACTCAATTTGGTTATCCATGATTTTGAGCCAGGCTGGGATACTTATATCGAAAAACCAGGCTACATTGTTGAGTCAAATATTGCTTTTGACGATGTAAAAGTTGAGGATTATATAGCCGTATTGATTTTAGGTGGAAGAGCTCCCGAATTTTTGCGACACAATGATAAAGTAATTAAAATCGTAAGAGAATTTGATAAAACTGAAAAATTTATTTTCTCGATATGTCACGGGATTCAGATTCTTACGGCCGCTGGTTTGGTTAAAAATAAAACCCTTACTTGCTACGAAAATGTTAGGTTTGAGGTGGAAGTTTGTGGAGGAAATTTTGTGGGCAAAGAGGAAGCCGTAAGAGATGGAAAATACGTTTCTGGCCAAACTTGGCAATCGCATCCAGATTTTTATAGATTGGTTTTTGAGTGTTTAAATGAAATGTAAATGTTTTATAGATAACCTATGCAAGTACTGTATAGGTTATTTTAATTCTTCAAATAGCACCGTTTTTTAAAATTTCATGCCATATAATACATTCATTTTGGCTTCGTCATTCGTAAAACCTTAGGTAAAATTCAAATTTTAGAAAGTCTATAAATGCGTTTAAACTGATTCGAAATTAGCACTTTGGGAAATCAACACATAATCTAATCCTTTGATTTCGGCTATTATTATTATTTAATTCATAACTTTGCATATTGAATCAAAAACAGTCCAAATGCTCACTCATACCCTCAAACTACGTAAACCCTTAGCAGTAATAGATCTCGAAACTACGGGGGTAAATGTAGCCAAAGATAAAATCGTAGAACTCTGTATCGCCAAAGCAAAACTTGACGGCACAGTAGAGGTAAAAACTAAACTCATCAACCCTGGTATTCCGATTCCGCTCGAAACAAGTCTTATACATGGAATTTATGACGAAGACGTAAAAGACGCTCCTACCTTTAAGCAAATTGGTAAGGCTCTTGCTCAGTTTTTGGAAGGCTGTGATTTGGCTGGTTTTAATAGCAACAGATTCGATGTGCCGATGTTAGTAGAAGAGTTTTTGAGAATGGATGTTGATTTCGATATTAAAAACCGCAAGTTGATTGATGCCCAACGTATTTTCCACTTAATGGAACCTCGAACACTATCGGCCGCTTATAAATTTTTCTGTAATAAAAGCCTAGAAAATGCACATAGTGCTGAAGTCGATACTTTGGCTACGCTCGAAGTCCTTTGTTCGCAAGTCGAACGCTATGAAGGAGTAAAAATTAAAAACGAAAAAGGGGAAGAATACGAACCAGTAAAAAACGATATGGACGTATTGCATCTGCTTACTTCAGCCAATATTGTTGATTTTGCTCAACGCATGACGCTAAATAAAAGCGGTGAGATTGTATTTAATTTTGGTAAACACAGCGGAAAGCCAGTAAAACAAATACTAAAAAACGAGCCGCAATATTATGATTGGATGATAAACGGAGATTTTCCACTCGACACCAAACGTAAATTAACAGAGATTAAGCTCAAAATGATGCTTGATAAATAGATCAGAGCCTGAATATCATGGGATATTCAACTATTTTAATAAAAAGCACACTACAAAAACGAATATTGTTTATTTTTGCGAAAATATTTTCAGGCACACGCCACCAAAAGGCGTATTTTGAAAGAATGAATTAAACTGTTAATTATCAAAAAAATGCAAAGCCAAATACCTGACATTTTTCAGATACCTCTAATAAACTATGTATTATTAGCCAGTATCTTGTTTATCATTGGCATCGTGGGTGTACTTATTCGCCGAAATGCCATTATTATTTTCATGTCTGTCGAATTAATGCTCAATGCTGTAAACTTACTTTTGGTTGCATTTTCATCGTATCGTTCGGATCCAGCAGGACAAGTCTTTGTATTCTTTATTATGGCCGTCGCTGCCGCCGAAGTGGCAGTCGGACTCGCCATCATCGTAATGATTTATCGCAATATTCGCTCAATTGACGTTGGTCTTTTAGATAAATTAAAGTGGTAAGATTCAATGAAATGAAAAACGCAACTATTCGTGTTTAATTTTTCATTAATCATTAGTCATTGAAAATATAATTTGTAATATATGTTATTAATAAAACTTATACCTTTATTTCCACTCATTGGTTTTTTAATCAATGGGCTTGGTTTTCGTAAGATTTCTAAAGGTCTGGCAGGTTGGATTGGCACAGGAGCGGCTCTTCTTTCTTTTGTTGGAGCTTTTTCAGCTTATCAAGTATTTATTGCAGGTGGCCAACAAACAATCATCGTCAATATTTTTGATTGGATTACTGTCGGAACGCTCAATATCAATTTCTCTTTCCAAATTGACCAACTTTCTATCTTGATGCTCTTTGTAGTGACGGGTGTAGGTACGCTCATTCACGTATATTCGATGGGCTACATGCATGACGACGAAGGTTTTGGTAAATTCTTCGCTTTTTTGAATCTATTCTTGTTTTCAATGTTGTTGCTCGTGATGGGTTCAAACTACATCGTAATGTTTATCGGTTGGGAAGGTGTAGGTCTTTGTTCTTATCTATTGATTGGTTTCTGGAACAAAAACTCTGAGTACGGCAATGCCGCTCGCAAAGCGTTTATCATGAATCGTGTCGGTGATTTGGGCTTTTTGATTGGTATTTTCTTGATTATCAACCAATTTGGTACAGTCGAATACCTTCAAGTCTTCGATAAAGCGAAAGGCTTAACGGTTGGTGATGCAACAATAGTAGCCATTACAGCTTTCTTGTTTATCGGAGCAATGGGTAAATCAGCTCAGATTCCACTTTATACTTGGTTACCAGATGCGATGGCTGGTCCAACGCCAGTTTCGGCCTTGATACACGCCGCTACGATGGTAACATCTGGTCTCTACATGATTGTTCGCTCAAATATTCTTTACACACTCGCACCTGGCACACTTGAAGTTGTGGCGTGGGTTGGTGTAGCAACGGCTCTTTTTGCTGCAACAATTGGTATCTTCCAAAATGATATTAAAAAAGTATTGGCCTACTCAACCGTGAGTCAATTGGGTTATATGTTTATGGCAATGGGTGTTTCAGCTTATACGTCAGGCTTCTTCCATGTCGTAACACACGCATTCTTCAAAGCATTGTTATTCTTGGGTGCTGGTAGCGTTATTCACGCAATAAGTGGCGAGCAAGACATTCGTCGCATGGGCGGACTTGGCGGTAAAATCAAAATTACAGCCATTACATTTCTTATCGGTACGATTGCTATCTCTGGTATTCCTCCTTTTGCAGGTTTTTTCTCGAAAGATGAAATCTTAGCACATGTTTACGAACATAACAAAATCATGTGGGTATTGGCTGTGGCTGGCTCAATGATGACGGCTTTCTACATGTTCCGTTTGTATTTCTTAACTTTCACAGGAAGTTTCAGAGGGACTCACGAGCAAGAGCATCATTTGCACGAATCACCATTTAGCATGACACTTCCTTTGATGGTGCTTGCAGGATTTTCAATCGTTGGTGGTTTTATCGGAATGCCCGAAATTTTTCACTTCCCTCATGCACTCGCTGAGTTTATGAATCCATTATACGAAGGCTCGAAAGCTGTAAATCCTGCGTTTGGCGGTACACCAATCGACCACTCAACCGAATGGATGTTGATGGGGATTTCGGTTATAGCAGCGGTTGTTTCTATCGTTTATGCTTATTCCAAATTTGGTGGAAGCAAAAATGTTCCTGCCGAAGATGCAGCAATTACGGGCTTACAAAAAACTATTTACAACAAATACTATATTGATGAGGCTTATTGGCGAGTTTTCGTAAACCCAGTGAAACGTTTATCTAATGTATTTGCCAACATTATGGAGCCAAAAGGATTCGATGGAGCGGTAAATGGCATTGGAGCTTTTGTAAATACAATCAGTGGATTTGCTCGTAAATTACAAGCGGGTGGAACAGGATTCTATTTATTTGCAATGGTAATCGGTATCGCCATAATCTTGGGAATGAATCTCGGGTACCAAGTTTTGGAATCTATCTTGGCTTTTGTTGGAAAAAAATAAAACTTAGGTCTTTGTTTTAGACCTATTTCTATTCATAAAAATTACGGTTTAAGTAATAATAATAAAATTAATTTCGGATGTTGGCACTAACACTCATACTTATACCCCTCATCGGTAGTCTTGTACTACTCTTATTGAAAGGAAGTAGCGTAAGTTCATCAAAAAACACAGCACTTGTAGTTTCTTTGATTACACTTGCTATTGCTATTTATGCTTTTACTACCTTCAGTCCTCAATCAACTATCGGAGTGAAATACAGTTGGATGAAAGACCTAAATATTAATTTTCATATATCGATTGATGGCATCAGTCTTTTATTGGTCTTGCTTACTGCGTTCTTAGTGCCTTTAATCATTACTTCAACATTTAAACATACTTACAAAAATCATGCTTCATTTTACGCACTTATCCTCTTGGCCGAAACTGCCTTGATGGGCGTTTTTATGGCACGTGATATTTTCTTGTTCTATTTTTTCTATGAAGCTGCCTTGATTCCTGTTTACTTCATTGCAGCTATTTGGGGAGGAAAAGATGCACCACGCATTACCTTTAAGATGTTTGTTTACACCATCTTCGGAAGTTTGTTTATGTTGGTTGCTCTTGTTTATTTGTATATGAAAGGAGCGAGTGCTGATATTGACCAATTGGCCACAACAGCGAAATTGCTTTCACCAAATGCACAAAATCTTTTATTCTGGGCATTTTTCATTGCATTTGCTATCAAAATGCCAGTGCTTCCGTTTCACACTTGGCAGCCAGATGCTTATTCAGAATCGCCAACACCAGCAACAATGTTGCTTTCGGGTTTGCTTTCTAAAATGGGTGTTTACGGTCTGATTCGTATCATGCTTCCTTTAGCACCTGTGGGCGTAGCCAACTGGGGGCAGTTTGGAATGATTCTTTCAATCATCGGATTAATCTACGGCTCCATTATCGCTATTCAGCAAAATAATATCAAACGCCTTATTGCCTATTCATCTTTTGCTCACATGGGCTTGATGGCAGCGGGCGTACTGTCGGGTAATATCAACGGTATTCAAGGTGCATTGCTCCAAATGGTTGCACATGGTGTAAATGCGGTAGGTTTATTCTTTATAGTAAAAATCATCTACGACCGCACTGGAACGCGTGATCTGAGTGCTTTGGGCGGTATCACTCAAAAAACACCAGCACTGAGTATTTACTTTATGATTATTATGTTGGGAAGCGTTGCTTTACCCCTTACAAATGGTTTTGTTGGAGAGTTTTTATTGCTCAAAGGAGTGTATGACAAAAACGCATGGTTGGGTGGTTTTGCTGGTCTTACAATTATTTTAGGTGCAGTTTATATGCTTCGCCTCATGCAACGCTCAATGTTTGGCGAAAGCAATGACATCACAGCAAAATTTAAGGATGTAAGCGGTAGCGAAGTGGCAGTTTTATTGCCAATTACAGCAATAGTTTTGGTTATGGGTCTTTTCCCTAATGTTTTCTTAAAAATCACCGAGCCTGCTGTAAATAGTATATTACAGATGATGAAGTAATTAGGTCGATAATTTTTTTTGATGTGGAGTATTATTAAAAATCTCACATTAAATTTTATCATAAAAATAGAAATATTATAAAACTCAATTCCTCCCCTTTTGGGGCTTGGGGTTTATCAAATAAAATATGTATCCAATACTCGTACTCTCTGTTACTGGACTTGTTACTTTGTTTTTAGGTTTCCTAAAATCAAAAAAAATACTTTTGCCAGCTTCTTTGCTTTTCGTGGCGATAGCCTTTCTTTCAAATTTTATTGATTGGAATGCCCCAGGATTGTATTTCTACGATATGCTCGAAGCAAGCAACCTTTCTATTGTATTTAGCTCAATCATTTTGCTTTCTGCATTTTTGGTGATGGCATTATCAAAAGGTTTTTTAGATGACGAACACGCTCACCCTGCCGAATATTTTGCAATTTTGCAGTTTTCGTTGGTAGGGGCAATCATGATGACCAATTTCCAAAACCTCATTATGTTGTTTGTAGGTGTAGAAATCCTTTCAGTTTCGATGTATATTCTTACAGGAAGCGATAAACGCAATATTAGAGGAAACGAAGCAGCCCTTAAATATTTTTTAATGGGTTCGTTTGCGACTGGTATCATGCTTTTTGGAATAGCAATGCTTTATGGTGCAAATTATACTTTTAATATTTCAGATGCTCGTACATTATTATTACAACCAGTAACTGATGTTCGCCCAGTATTTTTATATGTCGGGGTTACATTTTTATTAATTGGTTTATTATTCAAAGTTTCGGCAGCTCCGTTCCATTTTTGGACACCAGACGTTTATGAAGGGGCTCCAACTATTTTTACAACTTTCATGTCAACAGTTGTAAAAACAGCTGGTTTTGCTGCAATTTACCGTATTCTTGAAGTATCTTTCTCGCCAATGTATAATTTTTGGTGGGTGATGATAGTAACAATGGCTCTTCTTAGCTTGTTCATCAGTAATATTACGGCAGTTTCTCAAAATAGTTTCAAGCGTATGTTAGCATTTTCGAGCATCTCTCACGCAGGATATATGTTGTTAGCAATTGTGGGTTTAAACAATAAATCAGGTGATTCTATCGTATTTTATTCATTGGCTTACGCCTTGGCAACGATTAGTGCATTTGGCGTGTTGATGATAGTATCGAAAGATCGCCTAGTGGATGGTCGCCCGAATGAAAATATTGCAGTTTTAAATGGATTATCTAAGAAAAGTCCTTTCTTAGCTGCAGTTTTGGCAATCTCAATGTTATCATTAGCAGGTATTCCGCTGACTGCTGGTTTTTGGGGTAAATTTTATGTATTTACTGATGCAGCTTCACGTGGACACATTTGGGTACTTGTAATTGCAATTATGATGTCGGCAGTTGGTATTTATTACTATTTCAAGCCGATTATAGCAGCATACATGAAAGAAGGGGAAGGAGAAAACATACGATTGAGTGCATTTTATAAAATAATTCTTGGGTTTACTACCGCAGGCTCAATTTTGCTTGGTTTGTTCCCTGACTTGTTACGTGAATTGCTCTGATTTATGAGACCGCAAATCACTGATATTTGGATTGGAGTATATTTCAAACTTTACTGGACTAAATCTATTTGTGAAATTACTAGATAAAATAAAAAATAAAGAATTAAGGTCATTTGTAACATTCTTTCTGACGGCTGTTTTAGGGGCGGCAACGAACTTTTTTACGAGAATATTATACAAACCATTATTCTTGGGTTTTGGCTTGGCTGATAAGCCAGCATTTCAATGGAGTGTTTTTGCAGGATACATGACTGCTACAATAATCACTTTCATACCACAGAAAGTCTTTGCATTCTCCGCAAAGGAGTCGGGAAATACGAAACGAGAATCAATAAAATTTTTTATTATTGCTACTTTAGCATTGGGGATACAATTAGGGCTATCGTCTTTAACCCTCGATTATATTGCAAACATATACTTTATTAATTTCTCATTGACTCTTCGAGAAACATTCTCGCATATTGTGGGTATGGGGTTTAGTTTTCTGGCCAATTTTTATGGTCATAAGTTCCTTACTTTCAGAAGTACAGGTGTTTACGACAAAATTAAGGCCCGTTCTATTCGTTAAAATTGTACAAAAGCAAGAAAAGCTATTTTCTTAAAAAGAATTTAAGAAAATTTTAAATATTTTTTAAGAAAAATTTGCATCATTACTTAAAATTGTCTTAAATTTGTAATGCGTTTAAAATCAAACCTTAAAAAACCGCAAACAAAGACAATGAAAAAAGTAATCGCAATCTTATTCGTAGCATGTGTAGCTTCTTTAGCTGCTTGTACTTCTAAAACTGAAACTGCAACTGATTCAACTGCAGTAACTTCTGATTCAGTTGCAACTGCTGTTGCTGATACAACTGCTTCAACTGATACTACAGCTGCTGCTGATACAACTAAGAAATAATTTTTCTTAAGTTATTTAAAAAAACCTTGTTCATCAGAACAAGGTTTTTTTATTAGCTTTTAGTCAGTTATTACCAATTTTTAACCTTTTCATTGATTAAGCCCAATAAAAATTCAGTTGTTTTGCCAACTTTTCCATCAGCAATAATTTTATCGTCAATTTGAGTGATTGGTAATACTTTTTTGGTCGAACTGGTCGTAAAAACCTCATCAGCATCCAATAACTCCTTCAATTCCACGTTTCGTTCTTCAATTTTTAAATGGTCTCTGGCTAATTCTAAAACTACTTTTCGTGTAATTCCTCTTAAAATTTTTCTGTTTGGTGTAATCAAGACATTATTTTTTACAAGGAAAACATTACTTCGGCTCAATTCGCTTATGTAGCCTCTTTTATGAAAAAGTACATCTGAAGCTTCAGCAACTTTAATATCAGCTTGTAAAATCATCAAATGTTTGTAATCTGTGCTTTTTAAATCAGGATAGTCACGAACATATTCATGCGTAATAACTTTGATACCTTTTTCGTATTCTTGTGGCTTTACGGGGTGAATATCTTCGCTGATAATGAGTAAATTTGGTTTCGACATTTTCATGCTATCTTCCGAATAACCACCCGTCAGGACAAAACGAATACCACAATCAGCTAAGCCACATCGCTCAATCAAACTTAAAACAACCTTATAAGCATCTTCTTTCAGAATCGGATTTGGTAAACGCATCAACTTCGACGAACGTTCAAAACGTTCCCAATACCAATCCCATTGAAATGGACGTCCATTATAAGTACGAAAATAGTCGAACAGGCCGTAACCACGTAAAAGACCTAAATCTGTAATATGAATATTGGTATTTTCGACTGGTGCGATAACGCCATTTAGAAAGCAATGATGAGCCATAAACAACTGATAATTAATAGGTTTTTCGATAATCAACAATCTACTGTAGACTGCAAACTATCGACTGTGGACTAAGATTACTTCTTTACTTCAAAAAAATCGCCTTTGTTCCAGGTTGGTCTTGCTTGGGTTTGTGCTACCAAATAACTTACCAAAAAGTTTACACGAGCATACGTTTTACCTGCTGTCCACACAAAACCATTCGTGATTTCGTCCGATGGCTTATGATAATGGGCCTCACGCCATTTTTTTACTTTTTCAGCTAAATTTAAGCTTGGATTACTAAATCTATAACCATATTTAATATGCAAGGCAGGAATACCCGCTTTTACGAAATTATATTGGTCACTACGTACAAAACGGCCTTCGCTTGGGTCTGGGTCAGGTTCAACTTCCAATTTGGCAATACTGGCCGCAGTTTCTACTACTTTTTGTAAGCTGCTATGCTCAGCACCTAATGGAGCAACCGATTCTAATGGAGCAAGTAATGTAGGCATATCGGTATTTATATCAGCCACAATTTGTTTTCTTTTAACAGTAGGGAAAGCATTAAAATAACCAGAGCCTAAAAGTCCCATTTCTTCGGCCGTAACAAGCACAAACAAAATCGAACGCTTGGGTTTTATCGGTAAAGTTGCATACATTCGGGCAATCTCCAAAGCACAAGCAACTCCCGAGGCGTTATCATGAGCACCGTTGTAAATTGAATCACCATTGATTGGCTTTCCAACACCAAGGTGGTCTAGATGCCCTGAATGAATTACAAATTCGTTTTTAAGTTTCGCATCTGAGCCTTCTACTTTAGCAATCACATTATAGCTGATTACATCTTGGAAAGTGCTTTCATAATGTCCGCTAATGGTACTATTGAGAGCTTTACTCACATATTTTCCTTTTTCAAGTTGCTGCCAAGTACTATCAAGCATGTTATTTTCTGCACGCATGAGGTCTTGCAAAGTAGGAACAGAAATGCCACCCGCAACGATTATTTTACCACCTAAAACCGATGCAGAACTTGTTCGTTTACCAGTGGCTGTTACAGATGCCGAAACACCATTAGAAACCATATTGTTAGCACCAGCTTTAAACTGTACCATACTGTTGGTATAATTGCACACCAAAACCCCGATTGCACCATTGTTGGCTGCAAACTCCTGTAAAGTTGCTGGATAGCCTAAATGTAGTTTTACGTTCGTAGGTAGATTGTCTGGAATTCTACGCAAAACCACTACTATTTTACCCTTTACATTCAAATCCTTATAATCGTTAATATTGATTTGTGGAGTATCAAAGCCCGAACCCACAAATACTAATTGAGCATTAAAATCAACGGATTTTCTTTCAGGGTGTGGGTAAATCGACAAATCATTGCCAAGCGTTAATTCTTTTTTTTCTCCATTGGGCAGTGTAAGCGTAAATTTGGCTGTTTCTTTCACGAGTTTTGTTTTACGCAAAACAACATTTTGCGTGTAGGTGCCATTTTCGCCTGCGGGTTTTAGTCCCATTTCTTTGTATTGTTTTACAACATAATCAACCGCCATTTGGTAGCCTTCTTTTCCAGGTAAACGTCCTTTTAGTTTGTCGTCTGATAAATAAGCTACGTGGGTTTTGATTCTGTTGGTGTCAATATTGTCAAGATGCTTTAAAACTTGTTCAGAAACAATATTCTGTGCAAATGTAGAAAGACTTAAAAAAGACAAAAGGGTTAGGATTGTTTTCTTCATAAAGTGTAATATTAGTTTTTTTATCAAAAGTAAAGTTTCTTGTTTAAAGCTACGCAACCAACATCGCTTTTTTTGCATCTACTAATTAAACAAAATTATAAAAACCATGAAAAAGCTTCTTTTAACACTCGGTCTGATGATCTGTTCTACGTTTATTTTTGCACAATCTGCCTTAAAAGCCAATACCGATTGGCTCACGACTCATCTAAATAAATTTGTTATTGATAACGACGACAAGCAATTAAACATCAACGGTAAGAAATCCAAGCCTAGTTTTTCGTTTGTGGGAAATAACATGTCGATGAATCTCAGTGCCAAAGACAAAGATTTTTCGATGGGTTTTAATGTTAGCTGGTCTTTAAAAGATGTCCGAAAAGTAAGTTATAAAAAAGAAAAAGATGGCAATTATGAATTGGTTTTAGATGTTCCAGCCGACCGTGTAAAAGTAGATGTAGGTTTCGGGAAAGATAATAATATCGGTGGCTCATTTAATGTAAAAGATGATGAAAAAGATAGTCATACATCGTTTTCGCTTGCAACAAAAGATGAAAATGTAGTGAAAGAAATAACTCAGCACTTTGAAAGTGCGATTAGGGAAGCGAGGAAGTAAAACACAAAGCCCTAAAACTAAACTTCCCGAAAGTTAGTGCTTTCGGGAAGTTGTTTATCTCTATTGCAATTTTCTATACTTGATACGCTTCGGTGTTACATCAGTTCCCAAACGTTTTTTACGGTTTTCTTCATATTCAGAGAAGTTTCCTTCAAACCAATACACCTGTGAATCACCTTCAAAAGCCAAAATATGCGTGGCAATTCTATCCAAGAACCAACGGTCGTGGGAAATAACCACCGCACAACCTGCAAAGTTTTCAAGGCCTTCTTCCAAAGCACGGAGTGTATTTACGTCCAAATCATTGGTAGGCTCATCTAAAAGCAATAAATTTCCGCCTTCTTTTAGCATCATTGCCAAATGCACACGGTTACGCTCTCCGCCTGATAAAACGCCTACTTTTTTCTCTTGGTCGCCACCTTGGAAATTGAATCGACTCACATAACCACGGGCATTTACTTGTCGGTTTCCGAGCATTACCCAGTCATTTCCGCCAGAAATTAATTCATAAACCGATTTATTTGGGTCAAGTTGATTATGTTCTTGGTCAACGTAAGAAAGCTTCACGGTTTCGCCCACTTCAAATGTTCCAGCTAAAGGTTTCAGTTGGTCAGTAATTAATTTGAAGAGCGTTGTTTTTCCAGCACCGTTTGGCCCGATAATTCCTACAATACCGTTTTGTGGCAAACTAAAATTCAAATCTTCATAAAGTAATCTATCGCCAAAGCCCATTTTTACGCCTGTTGCTTCAATTACTTTATTCCCCAAACGTGGCCCAGGTGGAATGAAAAGTTCGAGTTTATCTTCTCTTTCTTTCGAGTCCTCACTCACCATTTTATCATAGGCCTGTAAACGAGCTTTCGATTTTGCCTGACGAGCCTTCGGAGCCATTCGTACCCATTCCAACTCTCGTTGCAATGATTTCTGACGTTTAGACTCGGTTTTTTCTTCTTTTTCTAAACGATTTTGTTTTTGTTCGAGCCAAGAAGAATAATTTCCTTTCCATGGAATACCTTCGCCTCTATCTAACTCCAAAATCCATCCCGCTACATTATCCAAGAAATAACGGTCGTGAGTAACGGCTATTACCGTACCCTTATATTGGCGTAAATGCTCTTCCAACCAAAGCACCGATTCAGCATCCAAGTGATTGGTAGGCTCATCGAGTAATAATACATCAGGTTGTTTAAGCAACAAACGGCAAAGGGCTACACGACGTTTTTCTCCACCCGAAAGGTTTTCTACCAAAGCATCTTCGGGCGGACAACGCAGGGCGTCCATCGCACGCTCCAAGCGAGTGTCTAATTCCCAAGCATCAAAAGTGTCAAGCTTTTCTTGTACTTCGCCTTGACGAGCTAATAGTTTATCAAAATCAGCATCAGGGTCGCCAAATGCCTCATTGATTGCATCAAATTCTTTCAGTAAATCAACTATTTCCTGCACGCCTTCTTCAACAATCTGACGAACGGTTTTAGTTGGGTCGAGCGTTGGCTCTTGTTCTAACATTCCAACTGTATAGCCTGGTGAAAAAACTACATCGCCATTGATGTTTTTATCAATTCCTGCAATGACTCGAAGAAGCGTTGACTTTCCCGAACCATTCAGACCTAAAACCCCGATTTTTGCTCCATAAAAAAAAGAAAGATAAATGTTTTTTAAGATTTGACGGCTGGGTGGAATAATCTTACTCACTCGCTCCATCGAAAAGATAATTTGTTCGCTCATCGTTGATTGTGCTTAAAATAGGTCTAAAACAAAAAAATATTGGTAAATTTTTGATAATTTATGTTGAAAAGATGCCGAGTTGTGTATTTTTTACTACATTTATTAAATTTTTACGCAAATATCGGTAAAGCAGTTTGTATTATACAAAAAAACTGCGAATTTTACCCAAACAAACCACCATCCCTGACTCACAAGCCATGTGATTTATTATTATGAACGGCGTAACATTAGAAAACGAATATGCTTACATAAAAGATGGTAAGGTATTCTTGAAAGGGTATTTAGATATGCCCGACCGACAAATCGGAGAAGTTAAACGCACAGAAGAAGAGGCTTTCCAGTATTTCATTAACCGTTACCAAATTGCGGTAAATAAGGTTACTCAATTGGAATCTGAGATTGACGAGACCCAGAATAAGGGTTCTTTCTTGACCAAACTTACGCAACTTCGCAAACGCTTATTAAATTTTGACGGCATTGGTGATTTTATTCCATTGCTTAAAATACTTGATAAACAAGAAGAATTTCTACGTAGTTTGATTGTGGATAATCAGGCCAATAACTTGTCTATCAAAGAGGCTCTAATTGAAGAAGCCAAAGAAGCAAAAGAAGAAGTCGATTGGAACATTGTTGCAGAGCAACTCCAAGATATAAAAACCCGCTGGATTAGAACTGGTCCAGTCGACAAGCCCTATCAAGAATCAACGGAACAAACATTTAAAGAGGTTTTAGACGATTTTTATCAAAGAAGAAAGGCTTTTTATGAAGAGCAAAATCGTATCATCGGTGAGCGTATGGAAAAATACATGGAGCTTGTGCGTGGTGCAGAAATGTTGTTCAGAATGGGAAACTGGGAGCTTTCTTTCGTAGAACTAAAACGCCTACAGACTGAATGGCGTAACGTGGGCGACGTTCCACCGAAAAGACTGAAATTTGAGTTTCGTAGGTTCAAAAAACTTACCACGTTATATTACGAAAAATATTGTGCTGCGAAAGGTATTCAAATCAAAATACGTGTTGACCCTCGTGTAGAGGCTCAACAAAAATTGATGGAAGAAGCTGAAAGCTTGGCAGAATCGAAAGATATTTTTGTGGCAACTGAGCGTGCCAAAGTAATGCTAAATGATTGGAAAGGCATCAAAGTTCCGTCGCACTTAGCGGTACGCAACGTTGCAGAGCGTTTCAGAGCAGCTTGTGATAAGATTTTTGAATTAAGCTACTTGATGAAAGTAGTTACTCGGAAATTGCCTAATTACAACTACTTGAGCGAAAAACAACAAATTTTGACAAAATTCCGTGAAATGGAAAATATCGTTATCCGTGCGAGAGGCGAGCTGAAGATTTTGATTGAAAGTAACGAAGGTGTTTCGCAAGGGCCAGATTTAGATAAAATCACGCAATCAAATATTCAAACGCAGAAACGTAAGTTATTAATGAAAGAAGTGATTTTGGAAGAATTACGCCGTGTAGCACAATTGCAATAAAAAAATAAAAATATTTTTTGTTATAGACTTGCGTCATTCAATCATAAATATTAATTTTGCATCACATTTCAGGATTGACCTATGGTGTAATGGTAACACAACTGTTTTTGGTACAGTCTTTCTAGGTTCGAATCCTGGTAGGTCAACAACCTTTAAAGGTAAAATTTGATTTTTTTCAGGTTTTACCTTTTTTAATTTATACCATTTTCAGTAAAATATCTCTTCGAAATTATTTACCAATAGGCTTTGTTAAATTTTAGAACAAATCAGTCTTTTAGCCTTAGATTACCTCTAATATATGAAATTACTCTTACATTACTTAGGCCGCTACCATTGGCAGGTGGTGCTTGCTTTGGCTTTAGCTGCTATTAATCAAACTTTTTCATTGCTCGACCCACTCATTTTTGGAAAAATCGTAGATGAGTATGCTGGCAAAGCTAAAACTTTTTCTCAAGCTGATTATACCCAAGGTGTTATGCTAATGCTTTTGGCAGTTGTGGGTGTGGCGATGGTGAGTAGAATTGCCAAGACTCTCCAAGATTATGTAATGAATATGGTGATTCAAAAATTTGGAGCATCAATCTTCACTGATGGCTTAAAACATACGCTCAAACTTCCGTATCAACAATTTGAAGACCAACGCAGTGGCGAAACGCTTTCGATTTTACAAAAAGTACGAACCGACACTGAGAAATTTATTACCCTTTTTGTGAATGTTGGCTTTACTTCTTTGATTGGTATCATTGTGCTAAATGTGTATATTTTTCATTTTGGTATTAGCCCTTGGTTGTTTTTTGTGTATTTGGGCGGAGCAGCTGCTTTGGCGGCCCTGACGCGGGTTTTAAGTCGAAAAATCAAGAAAATTCAGCAAACGATTACAAAAGAAACAACTGCCTTGGCAGGAACTACTACTGAATCACTAAGAAACATCGAATTAATAAAAAGTCTTGGACTAACCGACCAAGAAATAAAGCGTTTGAATCTCAATACTTTTAAGATTCTACAACTCGAATTGAAGAAAGTGCGTAGCATTCGTAGTATTGGTTTTATTCAAGGTACTTTCGTAAACTTTCTTCGTCAGGCGATTTTATTCCTTTTACTTTTACTGATTTTTAAAGATCAAATGACTGTTGGCCAGCTACTTACGCTGCAATTTTGTTCGTTTTTTGTTTTTGGACCAATGCAAGAAATGGGCAATGTGATTATCGCCTATCGCGAAGCTGAAGCATCTTTAAATAATTTTCAAAAATTGCTTAATAACCCTATTGAGCTTACACCTGATTACCCAACAAAATTAGGGGGAGTAGAAAACTTGAAATTTAAAGAGGTAAGTTTTAGTCACCTAACTGCTCAGGGAAAAGCATTAGATAATGTTAGTTTTGAAGTAAAAAAAGGCCAAACAGTAGCATTTGTCGGGCCATCAGGTTCGGGAAAAACTACTTTGGTGAAATTATTAGTTGGACTTTATAATCCATCGGAAGGTATTGTGCTTTATAATGATTTACCTTCTAATGAAATCAATATTGAAGAACTACGGTCGCAAATTGGATTCGTAACGCAAGACACGCAATTGTTTTCGGGGTCTATCAAAGAAAACCTTCTTTTTGCCCAACCTCGTGCAACTGATACCGAAATTATGGACGCTCTGCAGAAAGCTTCGTGTCAGAATCTTTTGTTAAGAGCCGAAAATGGCGTTGATACCGTAATCGGTGAAGGTGGAATCAAGATTTCAGGTGGTGAAAAACAACGCTTATCAATTGCGAGAGCCTTATTGAGAAATCCTAAAATCTTTGTTTTTGACGAAGCAACTTCGGCTTTAGATTCATTGACTGAAGAGGAAATTACAAATACGGTAAAAGACGTAACTGCTCAAGGCGACTACATAACAGTGATGATTGCACACCGTCTAAGTACTGTGATGCATGCTGATAAAATCTTTGTTTTGGAACAAGGAAAAATCATTGAAGTTGGCAAACACGAAGAACTTTTGGTTGAAAAAGGGCTTTATTATGCCATGTGGCGTCAGCAAATTGGCGAACGTAAGAATAAATTGGTGATTGCGTAAAAATAATTATGCTATTAAAAAACTAGCCACACCTTGTCATCGCTGACAAAAGATGTGGCTAGTTTTTGAAACGATTTTTCAAATAAATTAAAAACTCTTACTTTGGGGATTTAGGAAGCGTTGATAAATCAGCACGAGAAAGAATATCATTTAAGATAGCTGATTTTTTTGCTAAAATAGCATCAAGTTGCTTTGTACTGCTCACTTTTTGGTTTTGACTTCTTTTTATAGTGCTTTTATCTAAAACTGCTGTTTTCATATTCTCTAAATTTATTTCTTTGAAATCGCAAACGCTTCATAAGTTTTGTTTTTAACAAAAGGTTCAAACAAATTATTATTGAATCCTGATATATTAAAATTTTTTGATGCCTTTTCAAGTTCCGAGTTTAGTGCAATCTGATACAGTCTTGTTCGAGAATTTGTACTTCCTGCAAATAACACCACAACATCTGGGAAAATGGTTAAGAAATAGTTAAGGATTTGAAAAATTGTTGCTAAAACCGTATCTCTATCTCCATTATTACTCACAATTTTATCATCAAAAGTACCATCTTCTTTCAAATCAACCAAAGCTAATTGATAATAATTTTCTAAGTCCAATTTCTGAAATATAACTCGTTTCTCGATAATTCTCTTCCCTGTGCTTTCGAAACTAAATGATAATGATTCATCTATCTGATTAAAATCGTAAAATGGTTGTTCCATTATCAGTACATTGATTTTGATTGATTAACAAATATGTTTTTTTGATTTCATTATCAGTACTTTGCTACAAAAATGACTTTACATCAACAAAACAAACGATACACAACTTTTTATCATTATTTACAAAAGTTGAGGCACATTTATTTGTTAACTGAGGACTACTCCTGCATAACCTTCGTAATCTCGTTCAGTTTTTGCACTTTACTCTGAAAATCTCCTTTGAGTTTATTTCTGATAGCCTGCAAATTATTCAATGTTTCTTGTAAATTTTCGGGAATTATTTCTTCTAAAATCTCACGGAAACGCTTCGCAAAGGTCGGTGATTTACCATTGGTTGAAATGGCTATTTTCAAATCTTCCTTCACTACAACCGAACTCAAATAAAAATCACACAAATCGGGTGTATCGGCTATGTTTACCAATATTCTTTTGGCTTTACAATCATCTCGTACTTGTCGGTTTACTTCTTTGCTATCAGTTCCTGCCGTGACAATATCCTTTCCTTCAAGGTGCGAAATATTGTATTTTTCGTAAATCAAAGTCAAATTATGGTGAGAAACCAAAGCCTTGATTTCGTCACGAATTTCTGGAGAAACGAGTGTCACTGTCGCTTTTGGGGAATTTCTAAAAATGGCTTCGAGTTTTTCCAAACCTACATTTCCACCGCCAACCACAAGCGTGTTCAATTCTTCAAGTTTTAAAAATATCGGAAATAATGCATTCATTTTTAAGCAATAAAGGTGTTTTCTAAAATTCTTACTAAAGCTTCTAAGCCTTCTTTATCGACTTCCGAAAAATCATCTAATTTATCACTATCAACATCCAAAACCATCAAAACATCACCATTTTTATCAAAAATAGGCAATACAATTTCAGATTTTGAAGCAGAACTACAAGCAATATGCCCAGGAAACTCTTCGACATTTGGCACAATGACCGTTTCTTTCGTGCGATAGCAATACCCACAAACACCTTTATCAAAATTAATACGCGTACAAGCAATCGGACCTTGGAACGGCCCCAAAACTAATTGATTTTCTTTTTTAAGATAAAATCCAACCCAAAAGAATCCAAAGGCTTCTCTTAGAGCAGCTGCAAAGTTAGCCAAGTTGGCAGTTTGGTCAGTTTCACCACTTAAAAGGCCTTCAATTTGAGGAATAATACTTTCATAGACCTCTTTGCGAGAGGCATTTTCTGGAATATATATTGTTTCAGCCATAAGTGTGGGGTGATGTTCCTACATCGTCCAAAGTAAGATTAAGCTACTGTATTAACAAAAAATCTTTTCAAAGTCGGGGCATCAATAGCTTTTATTTGCCATTTTTCAGAAATATCACTCAAAGTTGATAAAGTAATGTTGTTGAAAATAATAGTATCAGGAGAAACAAGGCCACTCTCAACCGCTTTTTTATATTGAAAAACCGAGAAAGTTTTTATTTCGTTACCATCAAGATAAGCCTGTGAACGGTCGAAGAAATCTATGTTTAGGGCGTCTCCAAGCTCTTTAAACCAACGTGTAGAAGCATCAATCGAGCAACCACTGGCGGCATTCATGTTTTGGTCGAGTGCAATAATGACGAAACGATTGTGCAAAACTTTTGCCGATGCCAATAAAGATGCTCCATGAGCCGCCCATTGATTAACGGCAGGTTTTAAATAATTTTCAATTGTATTTGCCTCATCATCAGTCAGTTGGCGATTGGCTTGATACACCCAAATGCGGGCATCTTGCGGAATTTTATCGAAATCTACGTACATATTATAAGCTTAGTTCATAATAACTAAACGTAGAGTTTGACTGTAAAAGTTCTTCAATGTGAATAACAAAATCTTTTACGGTCTCATAACGATTATCTTTGGTCATTTAAATAACTACACAAATATTAAGATTTTCAAGATTTTGTTGAAAGCGAAGGTTTTTGTCAGAAGTAATAAGTACTTGTAGTTGTTTTTGAATCATGGAAGAAAGTAATTCACCATTTTGTTTTCATTGCCAGCCTAAATCTGAAGCCGTTTGAACGAAAAAATTAGAACTAAAACGATATTTTAGTTTTTTAGGAAGATTTTCATCAAGCAACAACTTCATCAATGTAATAATTGAGGGTTACTGCATCTTCTGCTAATTTCAAAATATCTTGTGCTTGTTGTTGAGTTACAGATGGAAAATCTTCTAAAAAATCTTTGATTGAATCCCCTCCTCTAATATAATCAAAGAGATTTTTTACAGGAACTCGTGTATTGAAAAATACAGGAACTCCACTTTGAATATTTGGCGATATGGTAACTAATTGCTTTATTTTAACAAATAAACAACATTTTTGTGAAAATAGTCACCTATAAAGTCAATAAAAGTTTTGGTAGAACAAGTTAGAAATCAGGTCTCCGATGCGATTATTCTACATCGCTTGCTCAAGCAACTCCGCTAAGTCATAAACTTTTACATCATGCTCACGCTCTTTGTTTTTTACGCCATCTGACATCATCACCATACAGAACGGACACGCCACCGCAATTGTTTTCGCTCCAGTTGCCAAAGCATCTTCGATTCGCTCGATATTTACTTCTTTTGTACCTTTTTCGGCATCTTTAAACATTTGTCCACCGCCCGCACCGCAGCAAAGTCCGTTGGTTTTGCAACGCTTCATTTCTACGAGTTCGGCGTCTAAATTTTCGAGTAACTGGCGTGGAGCTTCATAAATATCATTGGCACGACCCAAATAACAAGAATCGTGATAGGTAATTTTTTGTCTGGGCGGCATTCCGTCCTTGAAACTGCCTCCACCTTCAATTTTTATTCGTCCTTCGTTGATTAATTGCTGTAAATAGGTCGAATGGTGAATCACTTCGTAGTTTCCGCCCAATTCTGGATATTCATTTTTAAGCGTGTTGAAGCAATGTGGGCAAGCCGTCACGATTTTTTTCACGCCATAGCCATTCAAAACTTGAATGTTTTGTTGAGCCAACATCTGAAACGTAAATTCGTTACCTGCTCTACGTGCAGGGTCGCCCGTACATGCTTCTTCCGTGCCAAGAACAGCGAATTTCACCCCAATTTTATTCAAAATCTTCACAAACGAAATTGTCACTTTTTTATATCGGTCATCAAACGAACCAGCACAACCCACCCAAAACAATACTTCGGGTTCTTGGCCATTTGCTGCCATTTCTGCCATCGTTGGTACTTTATATTCGATAGTCTCTTTCATATTTATTGGAAAATTGGTTATTTGTTATTGGCTAAAATTCCAAAACAATCATTTTGAATCAAAAATAGTATGCGTGCATAACATTTGCAAGCGAGTAAGCTAAAAATATTTCTTGCAAAATAATCAATTTTCTTATCTAAGGCCGAATTTAGTATCTTTGAGTATTGTTCGGAATGTACTTAATTAAAAAATTTGAGCATTCGGCATACTTAATTCTTAATTCTACATTCTTAATTCTACATGGAAGGTCTTTTTTCTGTTGAAACAACCTATTTTGCTGATGTGATTTTGCCTGTGCCGATTCCACGAATGTTTACGTATCGTGTGCCGAGAAACTTTGTAGATGAGATAAAAATAGGGGCGAGGGTGATTGTTGAATTCGGCAAAAATCGGGTCGTGACGGCGGTTGTCGGACGGATTCATGAAACTCCTCCAGCAAAATACCAAGCAAAATATATTCTAGAACTACTTGATACAGAGCCACTTATCACGAAGCAACAACTTTGGTTATTCGATTGGATTGCCGATTATTATATGTGTTGTGTAGGCGAAGTGATGAACGTGGCGGTGCCTTCGGGCTTAAAGGTCACCAGCCAATCAAGGATTCAGATAAACCCTGACTTTGATCATCCTGAACTTTTAGAAGAAAACGAAATTGAATTTTTGGAAATTCTGAAAAACCACGCTTCGTTGACTTATGATGATGCCTTGAAGTTTGTGGGCGAAACCAATATCAACACCATGATAAAATCGTTGATTGGTAAGCACGCAATTATTATGTATGAAGAAGTTAAGGAGAAATACAAGCCCAAAATTGCCAAGAAGATTCGACTAAAAAGGGTTTATGAAGGCAGCGAAGAAGTAGCAAATTTGATTGATTCGTTGGCCAAAAATGCCAAACAACAAACGGTTGTGTTGGAGTATTTACGCCAAATTCCAATGCACCAACTAAGCGAACGCAATCAGTTTGGAGTTGATAAATCGTTTTTTACGCAAGGCGAAACTTCCGATTCTTCGCTCAATAAATTGATTGAAAAAGGAATTTTGGAGCAGTTCGAAATAGTGGTTTCTCGTTTTGGCGATGATATGCCAACCGAGCCTGTAAAAATAGAACTGACCGAAGCCCAACAACAGGCAAGCAATGAAGTTTTGACGCATTTTCAAGAAAAAGATGTGGTTTTATTGCACGGAATTACTGGAAGTGGCAAAACCGAGATTTATATTGATTTGATTCAACAAGTGCTGGAAGGTGGCTCGCAAGTATTGTTTTTATTGCCAGAAATTGCTCTAACGACCCAAATTGTAGTACGGATGAAACGAGTTTTTGGCGATAAAATGGGCGTGTATCACTCCAAATTTTCAGATAATGAGCGGGTTGAAGTTTGGCGAGGTGTGCTTGAAGGACGCTATCAGTTTGTGGTGGGTGTGCGTTCGGCGGTTTTCTTACCGATGGATAATTTGGGCTTGGTGATTATCGACGAAGAGCACGAAAGTTCGTATAAACAATATGACCCCGCTCCACGCTACCACGCACGTGATGTGGGCATTATGCTGGGGCTGAAACAAGGTGCGAAAATCTTGTTAGGTTCGGCCACGCCATCGCTTGAAAGTTATTATCAAGCCACTACTGGTAAATATGGTTTGGTTACGCTTAATCAACGATACGGAAATGCTCAATTGCCTGATATTCAGCTAATTGATTTGAAATCAGAGCGTAAGGCAAAAACCATGAAAAATGATTTTTCGGGAACTTTATGTCAGCATATTGAGCATAATTTGGCCATTGGCGATCAAACGATTATTTTCCAAAACCGACGTGGTTATTCGCCTTATTTGAATTGCCAAGAATGTAATTGGATTGGTGAATGTGAGCAATGTGCGGTGAGTTTGACTTATCACCTCGACTCGAAAGAATTACGTTGCCACTATTGCGGACATAAAGAGGAGATTCCGAGAGCTTGTCCAGTTTGCGGTTCGGGGAAAATCCGAACGGTGGGTTTTGGTACTGAAAAATTGGAAGATGACCTTCGAATCATGTATCCAGCGGCACGAGTGCAACGCATGGATTTGGATACAACTCGAACAAAAAATGCTTATCAAACAATTCTTGGGGAGTTTGAGCAAGGAAATACCGATATTTTGGTAGGAACGCAGATGATTAGTAAAGGATTGGATTTCGACCGAGTAAGTTTGGTGGGAATTTTTGATGCCGACCGTATGATTCATTTTCCTGATTTTAGGGCAGCCGAAAGGGCCTTTCAGATGCTTACGCAGGTAAGCGGGCGTGCAGGCCGACGTGAGAAAAAAGGTTTGGTGCTGATTCAAACTGGCAATACGCAGCAGAGTTTGCTCCATAAAGTTGTAGCGAACGATTACACGGGTTATTATAACGATGAAATCAAGGAGCGAGAAGGCTATTTTTATCCGCCTTTTACTCGTGTTATTTCGATAACGGTGAAGCACGAAGAACAAGATAAAGCCGAAAAAGCTGCTCATTGGTTGGCTGATAAATTGCTCGAAAAACTCGGAAAAGCTCGTGTGCTTGGGCCAGAGAAAGGCATGGTTGAGCGAGTAAGAAATAAGTTTTTGTACGATATTTTACTAAAACTCGAAAAAGATAAACTCAATATAAAAGCCGCCAAGGTTTTCTTACAAGAACAAATCGACGCCGTAATGACCCAACGTGAGTTTAGAGGGGTTTATGTGGTTGTGGATGTGGATGCGGTGTAAAGTTTTTGCCGTTCAGAGAACGACTGACACAACGACTAAATGTAGAACATTTAGCCGAACGGGGGGGGGATGTTCAAATACCTTCAGATGTTTTTTTAAACGGCATCTACAAAATCAATTTCATGCAAATCAGAAAATAAAATCTATGTAAATCAGAAAATAAAATCTATGTAAATCAGAAAATATAATCTATGTAAATCAGAAAATTAATTTTATGTAAATCGTAAAATTAAGCTATATTTGTGCTTTAAATAAATGATTTATGATAGAGCGAAATATAGCCAAGGTGATTAAAGAATTGATGCTTGTTTATCCAGTTATTGCACTTACTGGACCAAGACAATCTGGCAAGACTACTTTACTGAAAAGTATGTTTGAAGATTATCGTTATGTTTCGCTCGAAAATCCAGACAATAGGCTTTTTGCTGAGCGAGACCCTAACGGCTTCTTAGAATTATATAATCAAAAGGTTATTTTTGATGAAGTACAACGAGTACCTTCTTTATTTTCTTATATTCAAGCTTTAGTCGATGAGTCAAAAATAATGGGGCAATTTATATTGTCTGGTTCACAGAATTTTAGTTTGATTAAAAGTATTACCCAAAGTCTGGCGGGTAGAGTTGCCCTTTTCAAGCTACTACCGTTTGACTTTGAAGAATTACAATCTCAAAATTTACTGCCGCACGACTACGCATCAATGATTATGCGTGGCTGTTATCCTGCTTTATATGACCGCCCGATTCCCACTACGGCTTTTTATGCAAATTATATTGAAACCTATGTAGAACGAGATTTGTCAGAAATTTTAAATGTGAAAGATATTCGTCTATTCAGAATATTTCTAAAACTATGTGCTGGTAGAATCGGTCAGCAACTTAACCTAACAAATCTTGCCAAGGAAGCTGGTATTTCTATTCCAACGGTTAAATCTTGGCTATCAATTTTAGAGAGTAGTTATATTGCTTATCAATTACCTCCATTTTTCAATAATTTCAATAAAAGGTTAGTTAAAAGTACTAAGTTATACTTTTATGATACTGGTTTAGTAAGTTATTTACTTGGAATAAAAAGCGAAAAGTCTATTCAAGAAAGTGAATTTAAGGGAGCTTTATTTGAAAACATGGTCATTAACGAATATATTAAACAAAATTATCATCATAATTTATACCATGAATTTTACTTTTGGCGAGATTCAAATGGTCATGAAGTCGATTTATTGGTTAGTAATGAAACCGCTTACGATATTGTAGAAATAAAAGCAACAAAAACAATTTTACCAAAACTTTTCGACGGTTTGGATTTGCTGAAAAACATAGGCAAAGAAAAAATCAATCGAAAAATCTTGGTTTATGGCGGAAAAGAAAGCCAAAATAGAAGTAATTATAAAGTATGGGCATGGAATAACGTAAAAATTGATTTCTGAAAATGTTCTTTGTTTAAATCTGTTTTACCGTTCGCCTATGTATTAGCGAATGATGCGAGTTTTTTGCCGTTTAGAGAACGGCAGACAGATCGACTAAATGTGGAATATTTAGCGAAATAGGGGTATACATCAAACTATTTCAGCCAAAAAGACAAAGTTCTTAGTAGGTATCATCAACACTTTTATCAACACTATTTTTGTTTATGAGAATTCTTGGTTTGAAGTTATGACTAATAGTTTGGTATTTTTTATCTATTTTTATGTCCATTATTTTCAATTGCTTATTCCTTTGTTTTGATATTATATAGATAGTGTAAATTCCATACTCTAAGTCTGAAAAATAGAATGTTCCATTACCATCTACAATCTCGCTACCATCGCTTAAATTAGAATTTAATTTCTGTTTTATACAAGATTCGTGTTCTGTTTCATATTGGTTCAATTTATATTCATTTAATTCAATCGAACTTTTCAACTCCTTCCTTTTTTTTCTTAAATCTTTTGGAATTAATATTAAGACCTTGCTCATTTCTTTATCAGTAAGTGAAAAGTCTGAAAGATTTTGAAAGTAATCAATTCTAGTTTTGTAGTAATCATCTTTAATACATGAGTTCAATTCATGATAAAAATTTGATGTGTTTTTTAGGATATATACTTGTGAACCAATATCAGGTTTATCCCCATAATTATCATTAAAAAAATACATTACAACACCTTTTAAGGTCCCAGTTTGAGAATATGAAGTGAAAGTAATTATTGAAAATAAGCAAAGAATAATAGATTTTTTCATAAATAAATTTACTGCTAATAGTTTAATTTTTTACTCGAATTCCAACGACCAACAATATAATAATAATTTAGTAATTTTATAGCGGCCACCGCTGTGATTAATTTATTAATTATCAAAACTTTATATAATTATTTGTGTAAGAATATCGGGTATTAAAACCTTTTTTATTGATAATGTCTAAAGTAAAAGTTAAGAAATAAGATAAAAAAATTAGATTAAAAACTGCAGAGTTTCTGAGTATAAAGAATCGTAAAACTTCGCTTTTATCCAGTTGCATTAGCCTTTGAACTGAAAAAAGACTACAATATACTAATTACTCATAAATTTCAATTCATCATATTTTGCTCCATTACAATTAAAACATATACCATTTTGTATATGATTAAACTCTGGAAACCAACCTGCTCCATAACATTTTGAGCATGGAGTCATTGTACCAACTTCTATTCCAAACTCATTTAAATAAGGGATTTTTGTGTTTTTATGAAGATTTTCATGGCACTCCCAACATAAAGTTATTAAAGCATCATTAGGATATTGCCAAGGAAGTTTTTCTTTTTGATAGTATTTATGATGAATATGAAGTCCCTTGGAATAAATCCATTTAAAATTTCTTAATTCACTTTTAGGCGTTTCTTTTAAAAAATTTGATACGCTATTAAAACGACTTCTGGCATTTTCAATGAATGAACTGGGAGGGGGAATTTGATAATTAATTTTTGTACTTGTGAAAAAAATTCCAATTATTTGAGCGAATATATCTTTGCCGTAATAGAGTAATATTGGACTACCGCTTGAATTTTTATTAATATTTGTCAAAAATAAATCATACGATATTATTTTGTCGGCACTAATTCGATAGGAAGTCTTCAATTCAGAATCGTAAACTACAAATATTAAACCTTTTCCAGTAAGTTTATTTCGTAATCCAATTGATACTGCTGAGATTTTAAATTTTGAAATCAATTTATCATTGAAACAATTTTGACATTTGAATTCATCACTGATTAATCTTTCATTTCGTTTTAATTTCCAATTTTCATTTTGTAAAAGCTCGGAATAAGTTGTCATAATTGTTATTGAAATTAATCTCTATTTATCAAATTTTTCGCTGATGATTGATTATGATTTAACTAATTAATTTTAAAACGTTTAAGCAATTGCATAAAGTTGGACGAAAACCATTGAACATTCTTCTTTCCAAGTGTCATCAAGCATCAACAAACACAAATATATAAAATATGTAGAAGAGTAAAAGAGGTTTTTGCTAAAAAGCCTTTACAAACCTTTCTTTCTCCCTCGCTCCCCTAACTCCACTCAAATTAAGCGAGGAAGTTCAACTAATTTTAAAACCGTAGTGTAACTATCAGTCTTTATTACAAGGGCAAAAGTGAAGCATGACAATATCAATTTAGTTTGGCATTAAAAATGCCTTGCTCTTTAAGTCCAGCATCACAGATGCGGACTAACAGTGAAGAATCTCTCTTCGCAGAGATGTTCATACATCTTTTGAAGTCAGTTTGAGAATCAAACTTCTCACAACAAGCATTTTACACCAAAACTCAACCATGAATAGTTTCTGATTTTCCGTAGCGAGCTATTACAGAGTCCTCGAATGCTATCCATTCTCGCCAACGTTTTTCAACGTCAATACCTACTCCATACTTGCGGGCATAAGTTATAAAAGTGGTATAATGCCCCGCTTCACTCTCCATGAGTTGTCTATAAAAAATCGCTAACTCGGTATCTTTAATATTTTCTGAAAGTATCTTAAAACGTTCACAACTTCGGGCCTCTATCATGGCCGAAAAAAGGAGTCTTTCTACCAAAGCAGAAACACGACTACCGTTGTTGCTTTGCTTCATATAATCGGCCAACTCTATGACATATTTGTCTTTTTGCTCTCTTTTAAAATCCAATCCTCGTTTTCTGATGATGGCGTGTACCATCTGAAAATGTTCTAATTCTTCTTTAGCTAAGGCCAATAAATCAGTTACAAGGTCTGGATATTCAGGATTGTTTGTAACAATCGTGATTGCATTGGTCGCAGCTTTTTGTTCACACCAAGCGTGGTCTGAAAGAATCTCTTCAATGTTTTTCTCAACAATATTGACCCATCTTGGGTCGGTAGGCAATTTTAATCTTAAAACAGACATTTTTTTCAATTATAAAAATTTTCTGCTCTGCGAAGACTTTTATCCGCAGTGGCGTTTTGACATCCGATGATGTCATTTTGAAATTTATTCCCTCGTTCGCCTAAGTAATAACGAATGAAGCGAGGAGGTTCGGCTGATTTTAAAACCTTAATGGAGCTATCAGCCCTTGATACAATGGCATCTTTAATTTTTTTACAAATATACAAGAATGACTAACAAACTGACTAAATATAGAACGTTTAGCTAAATGACTTAAGTAAAGTCAATGATACAAAGTCGATAATTTTCCACAACAGGTCGATAAACGCTAAAAATACCTTCATTGATTTTAGATTTTTTAGGCTTATAGTATTACCTTTCGTTTCAAGATAAATTATCAACATTCATGAAAAAATTCTACCCTCTCTTATTAATTTTCTGGTTTATAATAACCTGTATCAGTTCAAGCTTTGCCCAAAAAGTAAGCATTACGGGCATCGACCCAACGCTAAAGCCTGGCGATGATTTCTTTATGTACGTCAACGCAAAATGGTTTAATTCTACCGAAATTCCTTCTACACAATCGGGTGTTGGGGCTTATTCGTTTATGAATTATCCGCAACGCATACGCCTACAAGGTATTTTAGATAGTGTTTCGGCTGCCAAAAGCCTCAAAGGTAGCATCGAACAAAAGGTGGGCGATTTTTATGCTTCGGGCATGGATACCACCACCATCAACAAAAGAGGTTTTGAGCCCGTAAAGCCAATGCTCAAACAAATTGATGGCATCAAAGATGTGGCTGGAATCATGAAATATGTGGCTGAACAACAGAAGTTTAATAACTATTCTATTATCGGTTTTCGTGTTGGGCCAGATATTAAAAACAGTGCCGTTAATATCGTCAATTTAGGTCAAACAGGCATTGGTTTACCCGAAAGAGACTATTATTTTAGAACCGATTCTTCGACGCTTTTTATTCAGAAAGCTTATCAAAATTACCTAAGCACTTTGTTTAAACTTACAGGTATTGATGCAACTACGGCAAGCAAAATGGCTTCGGCCGCTTATGCTATCGAAAAAGAATTGGCGGCATCGCACAAAACCAATATCGAACGCCGAAATGTACAGGCTAATTATAATAAAATGGCAGTTTCGGCCATCGCCCAAAAACAAACAAACATTGGCTGGCAAGTATTTTTTACAGCATTGGGGGTGAAAATAGATTCGCTAAATGTGCAACAACCTGCCTATTATGACCGATTAAATGCTTTACTTGCTTCGGCATCAATCGAAGACTGGAAAGCTTATTTAAGAGCAAAAACGCTGGTTTCTTACGCTGATTTTCTGAGTAAACCTTTCACAAAAGCATCTTTTGAATACGCCAAAGTGCTGTCGGGACAAGCAACTCAAAAGCCAAGGGGTGAAGATATTACAGATGCAGTAGATAAATCGCTTGGACATGGACTTGCCCAACTTTATGTAAAAAAATACTTCCCCGAAGAGGCAAAGCGACGCATGAAAGAACTGGTGAAGAATTTGAAAACGGCCTTTGAAAATCGAATCAATAAACTTGAATGGATGAGCGATTCGACCAAAACTAAAGCCAAAGAAAAACTCTATGCATTTACTGAGAAAATTGGCTACCCTGATAAATGGAGAGATTATTCGAAAGTAGTCATTAATCGTGGTACGTACTTTGAAAATAGATTGGCTACGAGCAAAAATGATTTTGTTTATGGAATTTCAAAAATAGGTCAACCAGTTGACCGTACCGAATGGGGAACAACTCCACCAACGGTTACGGCCTATAACAATCCGCCATTAAATGAAATTGTTTTTCCTGCGGGAATTCTTCAGCCGCCCTATTTCGATTTGAATGCCGATGATGCTCTCAATTATGGTGGTATTGGAATGGTAATTGGCCACGAAATTACGCATTCATTTGATGACCAAGGAGCTTTATATGATAAACAAGGCAATGTGAAAAACTGGTGGAAAGAAGCTGATTTTAAGAAATTCAAGGCTAAAACTCAACTCGTTATTGAGCAATACAATCAATTTACAGTACTTGATTCGATGCATGTAAAAGGGGCTTTAACGGTTGGTGAAAATACCGCAGATATTGCAGGAATTGCTATCGCTTTCGATGCTTTTAAGCTAACAGAACAGGCAAAAAGTAATGAAAAAATTGATGGATTTACGCCCGAACAGCGTTTCTTCATTTCAATTGCTAGAATTTGGCGAGTAAAAACCAAAGATGCTTACATGCGTACGTATGTAAATACCAATCCTCACTCGCCTGCAAAATGGCGTGTGAATGGTCCATTGATGAATTTTACTCCTTTCTACAAGGCATTTGATGTAAAACCTGGCGATAAAATGTACAAACCCGAAAGTGAACGCATCACGGTTTGGTAAGAATTTAATTATTGTATAAAAATACACCTCTGCAAAGAATTTTTCTTCACAGAGGTGTTTTTTTATAGCTAAGATTACTTACGATTTCTTAGTTTCTTATCATCAACAGTTTTATTGAGAAACTGATTGATTTTTTCGATGTCGTAACTCATCTGAATTTCGCCAAAAGAGTTTATTTTTATATCGAAACCATCCAAATCTTTGTGTACACGAGGTTTTTCTTCGTTTGGTTTTTCATCTGTTTTTTTCTTTGCCATGATATTTTTTAATAAATGTGTTGGAAATATATACATGCAATAGGGAATATCAAATTAACGAATTCACTCTTTTTGTTTTTCAAGATTACCCTAAAGTAATAACCGCTTTTTCGATACGTGAAATAACCTCGGCTTTGCCCAAAATCTCCAACGTTAGCATCAAATCTGGGCCTTTTCCTACGCCCGTAATCACCAATCGGAATGCTTGCATTACCTTACCTGCTTTGATTCCTGCTACTTCGAGAGCTGGAAAAATGGTATCATGGATGTTCTGCGAAGTGAAATCAGCATCACTCATACCAACAATCCCTTCTATGATTACGCCCATTGCTTTGCGAGCATCATCATTCCACTTTGATTTGACGATTTCTTCGTCATAAACACTTGGTGCTTCAAAAATGAATGGCACTTCCGAAACTATTTCCTGCGGAAAAGTTATACGGTCTTGCATCAGATGTACTAACTTAACTACAAACTCATCAGATAAATCTGCTTTTGATTCTTTGATGATTGCTGCCAATTCGCCTTCAGATTTCGACTTAATATAATGCTGATTAAACCACTTAGCCTTATCAATCATAAATCTTGCACCTGCTTTATGGATTTTATCTAAGCTAAATGAATCAATCAATTCATCCATCGTGAAAAACTCCTGCTCAGTGCCCGGGTTCCAACCCAAAAAAGCTAAGAAATTGATAACCGCTTCAGGTAAATAACCATCTTGCTTGAAACCACGAGCGATTTCTTGCGTGAAAGGGTCTTGCCACTCTAAGGGGAAAATTGGAAAATTACCCAATAAACCATCACGTTTGCTAAGTTTTCCGTTGCCTTCGGGTTTCAAAAGTAGCGGTAAGTGTGCAAACTCTGGTGCTTTCCATCCAAAGGCTTTGTATAATAATATATGTAAAGGAGCAGAAGGCAACCATTCTTCTCCACGAATTACGTGTGTGATTTCCATCAAATGGTCGTCAACGATGTTGGCTAAGTGATAAGTCGGCATTCCATCTGACTTCAATAAAACTTTATCATCAATCGTCGAAGAATGAACCACAACCCAATCGCGGATAATATCTTTGAAACGAATTTCTTCTTTCAAAGGTACTTTCAAACGAATTACGTAGGCATCGCCGTTAGCAATTCTTGCTTCAACATCCTCTTTTGAAAGTGTAAGTGAGTTTTTCATTTGCATTCTCGTAACAGCATTGTACGACATATTGTCAACTTTTGCTTCTTCGAGACGCTTACGCATTTCATCCAATTCTTCGGCTGTGTCGAAAGCGTAATAGGCTTTCCCTTCTGAAATTAATTGATCGGCATATTGGCGATACATCGGTTTTCTTTCTGACTGGCGATATGGAGCATGTGGGCCTCCAACACCTTGACCTTCGTCAATTTCGATACCTACCCATTTCAAAGCTCTTAAAATATAATCTTCAGCTTCTTCTACTAAGCGAGTCTGGTCTGTATCTTCGATACGGAGGAGCATTTTTCCACCCATTTTGCGGGCAAAAAGATAATTATACAAAGCAGTACGAACACCTCCGATATGCAAAGGGCCTGTTGGACTGGGAGCAAATCTTACACGAACCATATTTTTGTAAAACAACTTTCTAAGTTGATTGAAATCGTAGAAATTAATTTGAAATAGGCACAAGTAAGAAACTTGTGGTACAAACGGGTGGTAAAATTACAGAAAATAATGCAAGAATTATGCTTTGGGCTTCTTATAAAGTGGAACGGTGCTGCAAGGCTCACCAAACATGATGCTTTGGGCATACGGACGTAAACGACGAGTGACTTCCACATACGTACTTGTGGGTACTGAAACTTTACTGCAACCCTTTACTACGACTCTTGTACCTGCATATTCTTGGAAATTGATTTTTGAAAGTGCTTCTTCGTAAAGTTTAGTTTCTAAATCTGCCAAACTTCCAAAAACGACCATGTGAGCGTAAGGCTCGAGCTGAATCACCAAAAGCATAAATGCCCAGGTTGGCACAATAGCATCTTCGGTGCAGGTGATAGCCACATTTTTGTCAGAATATTGGCTCCAATCATGAGCTTTAATAAATTCTCTGAAATCTTTTTCTTTCAGAATCAAACCCATGAAAAGGTTATCTTTCAAATCATAAATTACTCGTTCGCCTGTGTGGTAATAATCTTCTAAGTCGAGCGATAATAAACCGCTTTTGACTACTCTATTTACTATTATATCTTCCATAATTGAAAATCTTTTTTTGGTGATTTTACAAGAAGATTAACACAAACTTTATTCAGAAAGTTTAGATTCTGAATCATGTTTTTCGTTGGTTTGTGTTTCCTGACTTACTTCTTCTTTAATTATGGTTTCAATAATTATTGACTTAGTTGTGAGTGGAATCGGGCGGAGAGATACAAAATCGAAGGCATTGCTCAGATTCCAAGTGCGAATAAATATTCTGCAAAAGATAAAAAACTGTTGAATAACAAACATCAACCAAATTTTAAAACCCGAAGTCATACCAATAGTCGATTCAAGCAAGAGGTAAACCAAAATTAGTGCAAAGCCAACCACAACTATCGCCCAATAAACTTGCATAGTTTTGAAGTTTCGGAAAATATACTCGGTAGCCTTCCAAAAAGCTTTCCACGGATTCAGTAAATCATCTCGGTGTAATAAAACTCTGGCGTAGTCGCCCACATTAAGCAAAAAAGTAATGATAAAGAAAGCAAAAGTACTCGGAAAAATCATCCATGCAACGAAAGTTGGTTCGGTTTTTCCTTCCACCAATACCCCAAAAATTCCGAATACGGTAAGAATAGCGATGAAGCCAAGGATGAGAGAAATGAGCTGAATCAGAAATAACATAAAAAACCGGAGGAAATAATGCCAAGAGTTTTTCAGAAATTCGCTTAGTTTAAAAGTATCACGGATGGTGAATTGGCTCAGAATCCCACCTGAAAAGAAAATATTTAATAAGGTGTAAAGACCAGCCAAGAGCAAACTAACAGGCATAATTGAAATCAATGATTTGCCGTTTTTGTGCATAAAATCATAGAAAATCGTAAAGTCAAAATCCGTGAGTAGTTTCTCAAACGCCAATGACTGTTCTGATTCGGCTTTGATAATACTGAAGCTCGGAAAAGCAATGATAAGCCCCAAAGTGAAGTTTACGAGAAATATAACCAAAACTATTTGCCAGTTTTGAGCGGTACGACGGTAGGCTTGTCTCAGAATTGTAAACATCAGGCAGTAAGTGCTAAAGCACAATTAAGAATGTAAAATGAATAATGTATAATGAGGGTTATCTAAACTTAATACATTTATCATTTTTTCATTAGTTAGGATTTAAGAATTCAGCTTTTCATTGTTTTTGTGGCGTAATAAATCACGTTTGGTTTTTTTTTCGAGATTTTTGCGGAGAGCTTCCGTGAGGTCAATACCCGTTTGATTGGCTAAACAAATCAACACAAAAAGCACATCCGCCATTTCATCGCCCAAATCTTTGTTTTTATCCGATTCCTTTTCTGACTGTTCGCCATAGCGGCGTGCCATGATTCGAGCCACTTCGCCAACCTCTTCCATTAGTATTGCCGTATTGGTCAATTCATTAAAATATCTTACACCAATGGTCTTAATCCATTCATCAACAATCTTTTGGGCTTCTTCTATGGTCATTTTTATCAGATATTATACAAAAGACATAAGACAAAAGAAGAAAAAGAATTTGCATAATTTCTCTTGTCTTTTGTCTGATGTCTTGAATTCTATTTCACAAAGCTAATCAAAAAAACGATGCTTGAAATACTTAATTCGATTGAACGTTAGTAGAAAAGAATCAAAACTTATAACTTTGCTCAACCGCTGGCGACACTTTGCTTAGAGGTATTGGCTTTTATAAAAATTATATTATGAATTTACTAAAATACCCTTGTTTTTTGTCTGTTTTTGCCATTTTTTCGGCTTTTGTTGGCTGTAAACAATCGACTAGTTCGGAAGAAACTTCTACCTCAACCGAAACCATGAAACTCGCTACTGCACCATCATTCAACGCTGATACAGCCTATAATTATATAGTAAAACAGGTAAAGTTTGGTCCGAGAATTCCAAATTCGTCTGCTCACCTAAAATGTGGCGATTGGATGGCCAATGAACTAAAAAAGCTCGGTTGTGAAGTAATTGAACAAAAATTCAAGCCAGTAACTTATGATGGCAAAGTACTAAATGCCCGAAATATCATTGGAAGTATTAACCCGCAAGCTACGAAAAGAATTGTCCTGGCTTCGCATTGGGACACACGCCCGTTTTCTGATGATGATTCAACGGCTAAAGATAAACCTTTCGATTCAGCCAATGATGGTCCAAGTGGAGTAGCAGTTATTTTTGAAATTTTAAGAACCATTCAAAATTCTGCACAAAAACCAAATATTGGCATTGATGTTGTGTTGTTTGATGTAGAAGACTGGGGGCCGCCAAATAGCTATACAAAAGAAGTAACGATTCCAAACGGTGGATGGTTGATGGGTTCTGAATATTGGTCGAGAAATTTACATAAACCAAACTACTCGGCATATTTCGGGATTTTGTTTGATATGGTTGGTGCAAAAGGAGCAACTTTCACAAAAGATAACGCTTCTATGCAATATGCTCCTGCCGTAATGAACAGTGTTTGGGGCATTGCGAGTCAATTGGGCTACGGACAATATTTCTTGAATCAGGATTTTGGCAATATCACCGACGACCATGTGCCAGTAAACATTAATGCAAAAATACCAATGATTGATATTTGTGATTTACGTCCGACTTCGGGTAATACTTTTGGTGATTATCATCATACCCAAAAAGATAACATGAGCATCATTGATAAAGGCACTTTAAAGGCCGTTGGGCAAACAGTTTTACAAGTTTTATACGAAGAAAGTAAGGTACAATAAAAAAAAGATTGTCTTGACAACTGTTTTTGCATTTTTCCTTGACTATATAGCATATTATTTGTTACTTCGCAAATATAAATAACTAATAGGCCAAGTCTAGCACACCTACGTACTGCAAAAAATGGGTGTGCCGCAATTAGGCTAAAGTAAATCAATTTGCCATTCATTCAAATTTTTTTTGTTATGACAGAAACACTTAACTTAGAAGTGACGATGGTTGCTGAGAGCCGAATTCATCAACTTGACCCTAATAATATTGCTTTTGGGACAATATTTACTGACCACATGTTGGTCGCAGATTGTATCAACGGAGAATGGCAAACCCCAAAGATTATGCCTTACGGTGATATTAGTTACAATCCAGCATTGGCATCGCTTCATTATGGACAAACAATTTTTGAGGGAATGAAAGCTTTCAAAAATGATGCTGATGAAGTCTTGATGTTTCGTCCATTGGAAAATTTTAAGCGTTTTAATATTTCGGCCGAACGCATGTGTATGGCACAAGTTCCAGAAGAAATATTTATTGGAGGTTTGGAAGAATTATTGAAAATTGATGCTGCTTGGGTGCCAAAAGGAGAAGATAACTCGCTTTATTTGCGTCCATTCATGATTGCCAGTGATGTTTATTTGGGTGTTCGTCCGTCAAATAATTACCGCTTCATGATTATCATGAGTCCAGCAGGAAAATATTACTCAACTCCACCAAAAGTGAAAGTTGAAACTGAGTTTATCCGTGCCGCTCCAGGAGGTGTTGGTTCAGCAAAATGTGGTGGAAATTATGGGGCATCATTATATCCTGCAAAATTAGCCCAAGAGCAAGGTTATACACAATTATTATGGACAGATGCTATCGAGCATAAATATTTTGAGGAATCTGGCACGATGAACGTAATGTTTGTGAAAGATGGCAAACTCGTAACGCCAAATACAAGCTCTACAATTTTGAAAGGTATCACTCGTAATACATTGCTCCAATTGGCCAAATCAATGGGCATTGAAGTTGAAGAAAGAAGAGTTTCAGTAGAAGAAATTATTTCAGGAATTGAAAACGGAAGTGTAACGGAAGTATTTGGTGCAGGAACTGCCGTAGTGGTTTCTCCATTTGCAGCGATTGGTTTTGAAGGTGAAGATTATGTATTGCCAGCAATCACTGAAGATTCATATTCATCTCGTTTGAGAAATGCTTTGAATGATATTCGTACTGGTAAAGTTGCAGATACATTTGGTTGGGTGTGGAATATTCATGCTTAACCGCCTCTATGGGAGCTTACATAAAAACGCCACTGAAATTTTTTCAGTGGCGTTTTTGTTGTGGTTTAAAATGTGCGGACTACTATTGCAGACTATGAACAGACTGCTTACCTTAACAACCCCATTCCAATCATCGCTACTTCTTCTGCTGAGTTTGACAATACAACTATACCGATTTGGCGTTCTTTGTCGAAGCCTACAAAACTTCTGAATCCTCCCGTACCGCCTGAATGTTGATAAATTATATGCTCTTTTCGTTTGGTGATGTGCCAGCCTAAACCAACGATATTTGGTCCACTTTCAAAAGTTACTTTTTGGCTTAAATCTATTGCCTCTTGTAGTTGTTTTGGGGCTTTGGTCATATTAGCTTCAACAAATTTTGCCATGTCGTTTGTTGTGGAGCGAATCCCGCCTGCACCAGCCAACATATTTAAGTCCCACGCTAAAGTGGCCTTGCCTTTTTCGTCGTAACCTTGTGCAAAATTGTTTTTATAGGAGGTATCTAAGCTGATTTTTGTGTTTTTAAGTTTCAATGGCTTACAGATTGTTAGTAATAATAATTCTTCGTAAGAAAGCTGATTTTGTTGAGCCAAAATTGTTCCGAGCAAACCCACCGCAAAATTAGAATACTCATAATTTACACTAACTTCTCTAAATGGCTTGAAGGTTTTCAGATAGCTGAACATTCTTCCTGCATCATAATTTTGATATGGATTATTAGCGTCATCACCTTTTTTATAAAGATTAATCGGTAAGCGAGGAAATCCAGATGAATGATTCGATAAAGTTTTGAGCGTAATTGGTATATCTTTAAATACCATTTTTTTGATAGAGTCGGGTAAATATTTATTGATGGGGTCGTCGAGCGACATTTTACCTTTGATCACTTCATCGGCGAGCAAAATTCCTGTAAAAGTTTTACTGATTGAGCCAATTTCAAAAAAAGTTTTATCGGCATCGGGTAATTGTTTTTTGTCTTTTTTTACCTCTCCGTAGCTGTAAGTGCTTGTTTTTCCGTCTTTTATAAACGCTACGCAAATTCCCGCTGTGTGTTGCATTTGTATATACGGCCTTATCAAACTATCAACCCTCATATCAAGCGGCGTTTTCATCGGATTGTTACTTGCAACTTGATAGTCCTTTTTTGGTACATCGCCTTTAAAAGGTTGAAAAAGTAGCGTCGAGATTTTATCGTTCTTATCAAGTCCAATAAAGAAATTTTGATTTCCTTTTTCAAAAACAGCTTTGTAAAATGCTATATCATCGGTAGTTTTCTCAAATTCCGATGTTTTCCATTTTCCCAATTGATTATAAAGCATCGATGACACTTGGACGATTTGAGCTTCAGAAACTTGTTTTTGGAAACCCTCGTTTGTGAGGGCATAAAGCTGTTTTGCTTTTTTTTCGTTGAAAGTAATCTCAACTAATTTTCGTACCGAATCTATTTTTGCCGAAACTGCTTGTGAAAAGCTTATAAATGTGCTTGTTAGTAGTAAAATTGTAAGTAAAGTTTTCATAATGCACAGTTTGTTTAATGTATAAATTTGCGAAAGAATCATTAAAAACAGGTTGGAATTTTGACAAATGGCAAAATGAATAGATTTGTTGGAGGGAAAATCAAAAATCATAAATAAAACTAAATTTAACTTTAATAAGTTGATATTCAAAGTCTTGTAATTTTATGTTTGGCTTGACTTAATAATTTACTTGGTAGTTTTACGAAGTTTGGCGTTATTTGTTATTCAATCCGTGTATGTGATTTTCGGCGAACATGATGTTCGCACCACAAAAAGTATGTCATTAGAAGTATTTCTTAAAGCAATTCAAACTGAAATTGCCAGTACAAAATACGGCGATAGCCCAGTTGAACTCTATGAACCAATCGAATATCTGATGTCGCTTGGTGGTAAAAAAATGCGTCCATTACTCACCGTAATGGCAACAAATATTTTTGTGGATGATTGGCAAAAATCAGTTAAACCTGCCCTTGGCGTAGAGGTTTTTCATAATTTTACGCTCATGCACGATGATATTATGGATGCCGCTCCATTGCGAAGAGGAAAACCAACGGTGCATGAAAAATGGGATACAAACGTGGCTATACTTTCGGGCGATGTAATGCTTGTATGTGCGTATGAGTTAATGACGGCTGTTGATGATAAAATATTCAAACATGTAATCAGAAGATTCAACCGCACCGCGGCCGAAGTGTGTGAAGGGCAGCAATGGGACATGAATTTTGCTACACGAAATGATGTAACAGAAGATGAATATATTAATATGATTCGTCTAAAAACATCTGTTTTGCTGGGTTTTGCCTTGGAATTGGGTGGTTTGATTGCTGAAGCAGGCGAAGAAGCCACAAAATTATTATATGATTTCGGAACAAACATCGGTATTGGATTTCAGCTAAAAGATGATATTTTAGATGTTTATGGCGACCCCGAGAAATTTGGCAAACAAGTGGGTGGCGATATCATCGAAAACAAAAAGACTTGGCTGCTGCTAAAAGCCCTTGAAATCGGAAAAGGTACGCCACAAGAAACTGAACTACAAGCGTGGATTGATGCCAAAGAGTTTGATAAAGAAGAAAAAGTAAAGGCCGTAAGAGCCATTTATGATAAATTGAACATTAGACAATTGGCCGAACAAAAAATGAATGCGTTTTTTGATAAGGGTTTAAAAGATTTAGAAAAACTCAATGCTTCGACGGTAAGAAAACAGCCTTTGATTGAGCTTACTAAACAATTAATAGAAAGAGAATCGTAAGTGCTATCGCACAATGAAGAATGTGGAATGAAAAATTAAGAATGATTTCAAGTATTCATCACATTCTCAAATATAAATCAACGAAATGGAACAACTAACTGCAAATTTATTAATTATCATTGTCACAGTGGGGATGAGTCTGTACGCATTGAGTAACCCAACGATGCTCTACAACTGGATGATGAACCCCAAAGCCATTGACCGAAACCGAGAATACCATCGTTTTGTTACTTCTGGTTTTGTTCATGCAGATTTCATGCACTTGTTTTTCAATATGTTCACTTTGTATAGTTTTGGTGATTTTATTGAACAAGTTTTTATCCAAAAATTTGACAATGACCCTCGTCTCGGCTCGGTAGCTTATGTGATTTTCTATATAGTAGCAATCGTAGTATCTGATTTATCTACATTTTTCAAGCATCGAAAAGATGGAAATTATAATTCATTAGGTGCGTCAGGAGCAGTTTCTGCTGTAATTTTCGGAGCAATATTATTTGTGCCAACTGCTGATTTACAGGTGTTTTTCATTCCAATGCCCGCTTTTATTTTTGCAATATTTTATTTGGCATTTACTTATTACGAAATGAAGCGTGGTAATGGTTATATCAATCATTCTGCCCATTGGTGGGGAGCTGTGTTTGGGGTGGTTGTTATGATTGCGATATACCCAGAAGTAGTGCCGAGTTTTATAAGTCAAATTGCTAACTGGCGTCCATTCTGATTGGTGATTAGTTACTGGTTAGTTGTTTTTGCAAGATAATTATACTCAGGTTTATTTTTTTAATCTTACAATCGTGTAAATCTTGCTAAAAATTTTACAAAAACCTTGTCCTTTTGGCGAAAATATTGCTAGAACAGTAAGTTTATTTAATGCCAACGGAGATTTGTAGTTTTTTTTTGGGTTATACAAAATTCGAAAAAATGCACTGATTTTTTGCTCATGCTGGAAAATGATGGGAGTATTTCTGCCTCAATCACCGCATACTGTGTAAATATATTTCCAAGATTTTTACCCGAAAGTACACTTTCTTTTGTATTCATTATGATTTGGACAGTAGCAGGAATTATTCTCGGAATCATAACTGCTCGTATCATCAAGAAATATAAAATAAAATTTAAAATCGGATCAGAACGATGCTTTTCTGCTAAAATCAAACAACTTTTTACCAAGAAATAATTAGTGTAAAATCCAATCCTGGCACGCAATGCGTATCACGATTAACATATATTCCGCAATAATCAGATTGTTCGCCAAAATAATCCACCGTAATTTTGACCAAGATTCGAGATAAGTTTTTTAATCTATAAAAGAAAATTCTCCTATCCCGAATCTCGAATGCGGAACGCCGCCCGCTCAAATCTAAAAACGATGGAAACCTCAGAAAATATAGACTTTCGAAGAATCGAAAAAGCGATTCAGTTTATCGAAGAAAATTTTCAAAACCAGCCAAGTATGAAAGAAATTGCCGAGCATGTAGCACTTTCTGAATTTCATTTTAATCGGCTTTTCTCGAAATGGGCAGGTACAAGTCCGCAACGTTTTATGCGATTTCTGACCAAAGAATTTGCCAAAGAAAAACTCGCTGAAAGTGCTAATATACTCGAAGCAACCTTCGAGTCTGGCCTGTCAAGTTCAAGCCGTTTACACGATTTATTTGTCAGCTACGAGGCCATGACTCCTGCCGAATTTAAAGCAAAAGGAGCTGGACTAAGCGTTTATTATGGAATACATGAAACGCCTTTTGGAGAATGCCTGATTGCCATAACCGAGAGAGGAATAACCGATTTTAGATTTCTTGAGGAAGAATCTAAACCGTTGATAATAAAAGAAATACAACAGGATTTTGAAAAAGCTAAACTCATTTTTGATATCAACCTCACTAAACCATTTATCGAGCAAATTTTTTACGAAAACTCCAACGCAAACGAGCCAATCAAGGTCTTGATGCGGGGAACAAATTTCCAGATAAAAGTTTGGGAAGCACTGCTTCAAATTCCGTTTGGACAAATGCTTAGTTACGAAACCATTGCTAACGCCATCGGCAAACCAACTGCCCAACGAGCGGTAGGCACAGCCATCGGAAGTAATCGACTTGGCTATATTATTCCATGCCACCGAGTGTTGCAAAAAGTAGGAGGAATTGGTGGCTACCGCTGGGGAACAACTAGAAAGAAAGCGATTTTGGGCTGGGAAATGGCAAAATTATAACCTTCAAACCAACCCAAATGACTATTATTTATCTTTTCATTTAAATCAAACCTATAAAAAATAATTATGTACATCTTGTAAATCTTTTTAATCGTGATATATTTGCGTAATCAATTACGTAACTAATTACACAATGCTTGATGTTTTTTCAAAACTGGGTCCATTAATCATTGCCAGCCGACTCAAACGTATGAGCGATTATATCATGCGAGCGGGAGCGGAGTTTTATACTAGCAAAGGTGTCGATTTTGAGCCAAAATGGTTTCCGCTTTACTATTTGCTTTCGCAAGAAAAAGAGTTAGGCATTATGGATATTGCTCAAAAACTCAATATTTCTCACCCAGCTGTTATTCAATTGGCCAAAGAATTAGAAAAAGAAGGTTGGATAACTTCTACAAAATCAAAAGAAGATGCCCGTAAAAGATTATTGAAACTTAGCAAAAAAGGGATAAGCCTTTTACCGCAATTGCAATTAATTTGGGACGACATTCACGAAGTAAACCGACAAGTTGTTGAGTCTCAATCGACTAATGTTTTGAATGCTTTGGAGGAAATGGAGGCGTTTTTTGCTTCAAAATCTTATACCGAACGCATGAAAGACTTTCAAGAATCAAAGAAAAAATAGTTGTGGAGGCGTATCTCATACGTCCGCCATGAAAGAAAAATCAGTAAAAAAAGTATGAAAATTTCGATTCAAACATATTCAGATATTTACCAAAAGCATGTTGAGAACTTAGTTTTGGGCATTCAGAACGACGAATTTGGTTTGGGATTAACCGCTCAAGACCAACCAGATTTGCCAAATATTGCGGAATTTTATAAAAATGGTAGATTTTGGATAGCACTTGATGAAAATGATCAATTAATGGGAACAATTGGTATCCAACCACTTACTAGTGGACAAGCATCGCTCCGAAAAATGTTTTTGGATAAATCAATGCGTGGGAATAAAGATGAAAACTTAGCACAGCGGCTATTTGAAACCTTACTTCGATATGCTTTAGAAAAAGGTTATCAAGAATTATGGCTTGATACACCTCCACCCGCAAAAGCCGCCCATCGGTTTTATGAGCGAAATGGTTTTGAGCTAATGCCTTCCGAAAGTACGCCTTCAACTTACAAGCATCCAGCTATTGAGGGTTTGAAAATTTACCGATTGACGATAAAATAAAGAGCCGTAGAAACGTCTAATCTGGACGTGATACAAAAAAATGCAAAATATCATACTAATTTTCCTCAAGAACATTTAATTTGGACGTTCCTAGGGGTGAAAATTAATCAAAAAAAGACCAATGAATAACAATACATTAGATTTTAGCCAAGAAGAGTTTAGTCAGATTCTTGAAAAAGCTTCTTCGATGATTCTTGAAAAATATGCCAATCTTGATTCAATTAAAGGCTTCAACGTAAACTCACAAGAAGAAGTTGAAAGCTGGTTTGACGAGCCTTTGCCACGAATTGGAAAAGATAGCTTTGAGTTGCTCGACGAAGTAAAAACCAAGGTTTTTGATAGTGCAACGGGCAATTTGGGCAAAAATATGTATGCTTACGTAATGTCGGGAGGAAATCAAATTTCTACTGTGGCCGAACTGTTGCTTTCGACCGTCAATCAAAATAACACAAAATGGCATTTAGCCCCAGCCATGACCGAAATCGAAAAACGTGTCATTAAATGGGCGGCCGAAATGATTGATTATTCCCCTAATGCTGGTGGGGCAATGGTAAGTGGTGGCTCAGAGGCAAATTTGGCAGGTTTGACAGTTGCTCGAAATATCTTTTTCAAGAAATTTGATATTAAACGCAATGGGCTTTTTGGTTTGAAACCATTTATGGTTTACTGCTCGAAAGAAACGCATAATTGTACGGATAAAAGTTTGTCTTTGCTTGGAATTGGTACAAATCAACTACGCCGAATTGATACAAATGCTGATTTGACGATTGACCTGAATGCACTCGAACAACAAATTCAGGCTGACATTGTCAGTGGTTTTATGCCTTTTTGCGTAGTAGGAAACGCCGGAACGGTAAATACAGGTGCAATTGATGATTTAGAAACGCTTTCGGCAATTGCCAAAAAATACGAAATGTGGTTTCATGTTGACGGTGCCTATGGTGGTTTGGCTTCGGCTTTGCCTTCAATCAAACATAAATATGCAGGTTTAGAAAAAGCCGATTCGATTGCCCTTGATTTTCATAAATGGCTCTATCAGCCATTTGAGATTGGTTGTGTTTTGGTACAAGATTGGAGTAAAATGCGAGAAACTTATTACAAAGAAGCTGATTATTTGACTACCGAATTACAAACGAATGCCAATACTCGCTTAGAATTTAATGAGCATTATTTTCAGCTTTCACGCAATGCTAAAGCATTTAAAGTTTGGTTGTCAGTAAAAACCTATGGTTTCGACCGAATCAGGGATATGATTCAGAAAGACATTGACCTGACCAATTATTTGATAAAACTTATTGTAGAATCGACCGATTTTGAACTGAAATCAAAAGCAGATTTAGCGGTGGCTTGTTTTAGATTTAAAGGTAATCTAACTGATAGTGAAGCGATTAGCCAATTAAATCAAAAACTTATTCCTGCTCTCGAAGCCGATGGAAGAGTATTTATTACGAGTACTAAACTAAATGGAGAGTTTGTGCTGCGTGCATGTATTATCAATCACCGAAAAAACGAAACTTCGATTGAATATTTGCTCGATACTATTCGTGATGTGGCAAAAACTATAATTTAATATGCAAAAAATAGAAATTATCGAACTTGACCCACAGAATGAAGCTCAAAAGTTAGCTTTTAAGCAAATCAATTATGATTGGATTGAAAAATATTTTAAAGTTGAAAAAGGTGATTTAGCTTCACTTGAAGACCCTGAAAAATATTTTTTGGCAACTGGCGGTGCAATACTTTTGGCACGTAGGGGAGAGGAGTATCTTGGTACTTCAGCGTTAAAATCAATGGGCGATAACGCCTATGAACTTTGTAAGATGGGCGTAAGCGAAGCCGCTCGTGGGCTGGGCATCGGTCGAATAATTGGCGAAGCTGCCATTGAGAAAGCCAAAGAATTGGGAGCAAAACGAGTATATCTTGAAACCAATTCGAGCCTTACGCCCGCCCTTACGCTCTATACAAAATTAGGTTTTGTTCGAATTGAAAATTTTACGTCGCCCTATGAGCGTGCCGATGTAGCTATGGAGGTTTGGTTGTAAATTTATTTGAGAATTTGTTCTATAATTCCAGTTTGCCACAAAACCAAAAAAACGGTATCTTTGAACTTTTAAAAACAAAGATTCTAAGAAAATGAGAAAAAAAATCGCCGCGGGTAACTGGAAAATGAACAAAACTTTTGAAGAAGGTCAAATATTGCTTTCGGAAGTTGTAAATATGGTAAAAGACGAAGTTGTAAACCCAAATGTAGTGGTTGTGCTTTGTGTGCCTTCTCCTTATTTGAGTACTTTCGGGAAAATGATTGATACCGATAAAGTTTCGTTGGGAGCTCAAAACTGTTATCCAAAGGCTTCAGGTGCATATACAGGTGAAGTTTCGATTCCGATGTTGAAATCAGTTGGTGTTGGTCACGTAATAATTGGTCATAGCGAGCGTCGTCAGTATTTCGCCGAGTCTGATGCGTTTTTGGCAGAAAAAGTTGATGCAACTTTAGAAGGTGGATTGACTCCAATCTTCTGTTGTGGCGAAACTTTGGAACAACGTAACGAAGGCATTCACTTCGACTTCGTTCGTGGACAAATCACCAATAGCCTTTTTCATCTTTCGGCCGAAGATTTACAGAAAACGGTGATTGCTTATGAGCCAATTTGGGCAATCGGTACGGGCGTAACTGCATCAAACGACCAAGCACAAGAAATGCACAAAGTCTTAAGAGACCATTTGGCATCAAAATACGGTCAAGAGGTAGCTGACGAAATTTCTATCCTTTATGGTGGAAGCGTAAATGGAGCGAATGCTCAAGAGCTTTTCGCTTGTCCAGATGTGGATGGCGGTTTAGTTGGTGGAGCATCGTTGAAATCAAGAGAATTTACGAATATTGCGAAGGCTTTCTAAATCTAATGAATAATTGAGGATGGATAATTGACAATTTAAGAGCTTACAAACAGTATCTTATAGTTTTCAGTTATCCATTTTTCATCGCACGGGCGGCCTCTTATCAATTAAGCCTTTGGTTTATATTGAATTGCTCGTTCATTTCTTTCGGCTAAACTTACAATCTCTTCGATGCGTTTTTGTCGGGTTTCTACTTGTTTTGCATTGAGAAGCCACTCTAAAATTCCCCGTTTTACCGAACGTGGAAATGCTTCAAAATAAGCGTTAGCGATTGGGTTTTGGTCTAATTTTTCTCGTAAATCGGGTGGACTGAAGAGATTTTCAACATCATCTAAGGCTGTCCAAGTTCCAGTTTCTTTCGCGATTTCGACCATTTTTAGGCCAGCTTCTGCCATTAAGCCATCGCTCAGTAGCTTCTCAATTTTTGCTTTATTTACTCTGCTCCAGTTGCTTTTAGGATTTCTTTTGGCAAAAAATTGATAATAAAACTCCTCGTTTCCTTTCTTAATTGAGCTATCAACCCAACCGAAACAGAGGGCTTCATCAACTGCTTCATTATAATTAACGCTAGGTGTTGGGCTATGTTTTTTATAAATTTTTAACCAAACATTCTTTTCAGAAACGTGGTTTTCTTCTAACCACATTCTCCATACGTTTCGATTTTCAAGATAAACACTTTTGAAATCTTCTTTTTCCATAAAAATTTGAAATGTTTTTTTTCGTTTGAAAAAAATTCCCTACAAATGAACAATTAAAATCTTTTAGAATTTTGTATAATCGAGGTGTATTTAGTTTCTAATTTTTTAACCTTCAATCAAATGTCCACAAAATTGTGCTTTATTATCTAAAATTTTACCACCTCTTCGATAGCCAAGTCCGCAGGCTTCGCCTACAAAAAATACACCTGCCTGATAGTGGAACGCCGCCTGAGAATTTCCAACATCATCTTTTATAAATTCAGTATATTCTTGAAAAACAGTATTTTGCTCAAAATATTCACCTTCGGTTGAGGTTTCGGTTGTGCCTGATGGCGAAATAATTCGGACATTTGCACCTTCACGGCCAAATAATACTTTCTCTACACAAGTTTTGTCTAAAATTGGTTTAGAACTTGTTTCTAAAAGTAGAGGGTGATTTGGGTACAATTCCCACAAAACTTTTAAAATAGCTTTCGATTGGAAAAGTAAAGTGTAGGCAGGATTCAGAATAACAGCCTTCTTGTTTTTCGATATTTCGGTTAGAATTTGAGCCAATTCGGGTTCGTCCCAGCCAATATATTCCCATGGAATGAGTTTGAACCAAAAATCATATTTTATAAAACTACCATTGCGTGAATTTTGCTTGAAAATACCTTCAGTTGCCGAAAATTCCACATTTTCTATATAATCAAACGATACCTCAAAACCTGCTTCTTTAGCTGCTTCGCCCAAAACTTGCATATTGCTTTCGTCTTCGGGAAAATCTTTTATCGTTGAAATCAACAAGGTTTTTTCAAAACTCGGATTCTGTCGGTGCAATTCCCTGAATTTTTCTACGAAAGCTTCATACAAAGTATTGAATTGTTGGCTTTCATCCAAATTATTTGCTTTTAATGAAGCCCACTGCACAATAGCCGTTTCGGGAATACAAGTGGCAGTATCAGCATTAAATTCGATTAGTTTTATTGGTTTTCCATCAATTCCGCCACTTAAATCAAAGCGACCATAAATGTGCCAATTAGCATCGTTTTCCCAAGAATCTTTAATTAATTCAATCAAGTTTTCGGGAATACCGAGTTCGGAATAAAGCCCATTATCAATTACATGTTGAGCGGCTACGATATACATTTCGTAAAGCTCATTGGCCGCATCGAAATAATTTTCTGCTTCGGTTTCTGAAACGACTACCATTTCGTTGGTAATATATGGTAAAGTATCTTCGCCGAGCATCCAATTCCAGCCAATACTGTGGAGCGAGGCTTCAGGAGAGATGTTGAGATTTTTTAATTGCATGTTTTTGTGTATTGTGATAAAAAACAATCGGAGTAAGTAGAATTGGCAGGTTTTCGGCTAATTGTTGTTTGGAAGTTATTCAAATGCTGCATGCAAAAATCTTAAAGGTAAGCCTCAATAATTTGTGATTGTAGTGTCAAGTTCTATTTTAGGTGCAGAAACAGAAGACATGAGATGCAAGATAAAAGCTTCATTATCAAAAAATTAATTGCTATTATTTACAAATCTTTCCGTAATTTTTTAAATTTCTGTCTCAATTTATTCATAAATTCATCGCCAGGGTCAGACTTTATAGTCTGATAGTTTGGGTCGGTTTCTTTCCAGATTTTTGAACCTTTAAACTTGGTATATTCATGATGGCCGATGAGATATTCTATTTTATATTTTTTCTGTAATTGTTTGATTAATAAGTAGTTGGCTCTAAATTGTTCTTCTGTTAAAGGATTTTTACCACCATCTCCTACATTTTCTATTCCGATTGCACAATAGTTGAGACCGATTACGTGGCGAGCCAAAAGTGTATCGGGCATCAGATGATAAACCGTTCCATCTCTATCAATCAGATAATGTGCCGAAACATTGAGTTGACTAGCATTTTGTAGTTCTTTACGAGCATTGGGTAGTGCTGAAGAATTAAATGCAAGGAATGATTTATCGAATGTTGGAATGGCCGTCCAATGCACCACAACCATTTTGGGTTGAATAGTTGGTTGAGTTTGCTCAATTCCGTGTCGTTGTTTTAGATATTCAATTGATAAAGCTATGCGATTGGAATCCCAAACAATTGGCTTTTCTATAATCTTTAGTTTTTGACTAAATGATTGGTATACGATAAGTAGGAATAAAACTATAAAGGTTTTTTTCACGGCTGTTTTTTAGCGATTTTGTTATGAATAGCAGGAATTTGCAACATCGCAGCCGAACCATACCACGGGTGTAATTCAATCATCAACGAACCCGCTTTAATTGCGGGGTCAGTTTCGCATAGTTTTTTAGCTTCTTCAATCGTCTTTACATCGAAAATATAGATTCCTTTCAGGTCAGTATTATCAGTAAAAGGCCCCGCAACCACTAATTTACCTTCATCGGCTAAGCGTGTAATGTTGGCTAGGTGTGCTTTCTGTAAGTTTGTGGCCGTCACTGAATCAATCATCAATCGGCGTGGACCTTGTTTCAATAGAGCCAATACGTAGGTTTTCATACCATATTCATCAGCACCCAATTGTATAGCCAAAAGGCTATCAATACCAGTGCCAACTTCTGTTGTATCTATTTGTACCACCCGATTTTTTTCAGGCACTAAACAACTATATGAAACTGATGCAATGGCAACAAATAAGTATATTTTGATTAAGCTTTTAAGTTTTATCATTATTGCGAAAGTTTTGACTAAAAATCTGCTTTTCAAATATAAGCATAAAATGTAATATGAGTAAAACATTGAATGCTTAACGCAAAAAACTTCTTCTATGTATATAATCATAGAAGAAGCTCTCAGTCTGTAATTGGTTAAAACAAGTATTAAATTAGGATCAACTTATGGGTAATGTTTATTGACTTTTAAAAATTATCTCAACTTAAGCGTTACCAAACAAGCCACCGCCAACACGATACCGATAATCCAAAAACGAGTAACAATTTTGGCTTCATGATAGCCTTTTTTCTGATAGTGATGATGCAAAGGCGACATCAAGAATAAACGGTGCTGTTGGGCAAACGCTAAGCCTTTACGACGACGTTGATATTTAAAATAACTTACCTGCATTATCACGGAAAGGTTTTCAATCAAGAAAATCCCACACATTACAGGTATCAATAATTCTTTTCTAAGTGCTAAAGCCAATACCGCAATCACGCTTCCGAGCATCAAACTACCTGTGTCGCCCATGAATACTTGAGCAGGATAAGCATTGTACCATAGAAATCCAATACATGCCCCAACAAAGGCTGCACAGAATATAACGACCTCGCCCGAATTCGGAATCATCATAAGATTAAGGTACTGAGCAAAAACCTTATTTCCCGATAAATAAGCAAAAACTGCTAAAGTTATACCAATAATTGCAGAAGTTCCTGCGGCTAAACCATCAATTCCATCAGTGATATTGGCACCATTAGAAACCGCTGTGATTATAAAAATTACTACCAAAACATAAGGCAACCAAGCCAGGTTTTCGGGTAAAAAACTACCAAACATTTGATAATCAATCTCGTTGTTTTTGAAAAAAGGAATGGTTGTGGTCAAGGAATGAACATCAGTGTATTTTTGAATTTCACCGATTGAACTTGCAATTTTATCCTTTTCATAAACTCTGATTTTTACGTAGTCATTAAAATAGAGAGTCAGACCAACAATTATTCCCAAGCCAACTTGACCAATAATTTTAAATCGTCCTTTTAAACCCTCTTTGTCTTTCTTGAAAACCTTGATATAATCATCAGCAAAGCCAATACCGCAAGTCCACAAAGTAGCTATTATCAACAAGACAATATAGACATTGTCGAGTTTGGCAAAAAGCAATACAGGAATCATCAAAGAGGCCAATATAATGAAGCCGCCCATGGTTGGTGTTCCTTTTTTTTGCATTTGTCCTTGTAAACCAAGGTCACGGATTGATTCTCCGATTTGAAGATTTTGTAGTAAAAGAATGATACGTCTTCCGAAGATCGAGGCAATCAATAGTGAGAAAACGATAGCTCCCATCGCACGGAAAGTAATGTACTGAAATACGCCCGCTCCCGGGAAATTGAAGGCTTTGTCTAGGTAAGTAAATAGGTAATAAAGCATAGAAAATTTGGATTTATAGGAAAGTACTGGCAAAGATACTTTATTTTGAAAACCTAAGAAATAAATGGTTAAAAAAAGTAAAGAATGAATTTATTTTTTTGCGTTTTTGTGGAATTAGAATGGATTTTTTGCTTTAAAATTAAAGGTATTCGACCAAGTCTTTAAAATGGTATCGACAGTATTTAATGATGTTTTCAAAATTGAATACATCGAGAATTTCGCTAATAAGCTCTCATCGATTTAGTCATTAAAGTGCCGCTTTTTTCAATAAAATATAAAATCAAGCATTATAAAATATTTTTTTAATATCATCATATTGAAAAATAATTTTTTAAAAAGACTTGAAAAGAAAACCTTCCTAGATTAATATTGTAATATAATTCAAGCTCAGCCAATTTCAATTCAACAAAATACTTCATTCTTTCTATGAAAAAAGTTCTTTTTTCGGTGCTTAGTTTTACCTTTCTAAATCTAAATGCCCAAAATACGCCCTTAAATCTTATTCCTCAGCCCGTTGAGGTAGTACAGAATGTAGGTAGTTTTACTTTAAATGCTAAAACTACCATAAGTTATAATAAACCTGACGCAAGCGGTGTAGCCGAAATGTTGGTGCAGAAATTCAGCGTCCCGACAGGTTTGGCATTAAAAGCCATAGAAGGCAAAATTGGCATGATTCAACTCAATTTGAATGATACGCCAAATACTCAACTGGGTAAAGAAGGCTATACTTTTGAGTCAACTCCGAAAGGCATTATTATTTCGGCTAACCAAACTGCGGGTTTGTTTTATGGAATGCAGACTCTGCTACAACTTTTACCGAAAGAGATTGAAAGTAAGTCAGTTGCGAAAGCTACGTGGGCGATTCCTGCAGTAAAAATTACTGATTATCCACGCTTCGGCTGGAGAGGAATCATGCTTGATGTGAGCCGCAATTTCTTCACAAAAGCTGAGGTAAAAAAATACATTGATGATATTGCTCGCTTAAAATATAATACTTTTCATTGGCACTTAACCGATGATGAAGGTTGGAGAATTGAGATAAAATCTTTACCCAAATTGACCGAAGTAGGAGCGTGGAGAGTTCCAAGGGCAGGACATTTTGGCGACCGTGAACCTGCAAAAGTAGGGGAAAAAGCAACAGTTGGTGGTTTTTATACGCAAGAAGACATCAAGGAAATTGTAAAATATGCCCAAGAACGCAATGTAACGATTGTTCCTGAAATTGATGTACCAGGTCATAGCATGGCGGCAATTGCCGCATATCCAGAATTGAGTACTAAAAAAGACCCAAATACGTTCGTAAATCCTGGAGCAAATATTGCTGATTGGTATGGAAACGGCACATTCAAGATGCGTTATGAAAATGCAATGAATCCTTCTGATGAAAAAGTTTATGAGTTTTTGGATAAAGTAATGACCGAAGTTGCGGCACTTTTCCCTAATCAATATATTCATGTGGGTGGCGATGAATGTTATAAAGGATTTTGGGCAGCCGATGCTGGTTGTCAGGCTTTGATGAAAAAATTGGGTATCCGTCATGTTGAAGACCTTCAAGGCTATTTTATGAATCGTTTGGAGAAAATTTTGGCAGCAAAAGGTAAAAAACTTATCGGTTGGGACGAGATTTTGGAAGGAGGTATTTCACCCAATGCAACCGTTATGAGCTGGAGAGGTGTGAAGGGCGGAATCGAAGCCGCACATCTTGGCCACGAGGTTGTAATGACACCAACGACATTTACCTACATTGATTATAACCAAGGTGAAAACACCATCGACCCACCAATTTATGCAGGTTTGCGAGTAAGTAAATCTTACAGCTTCGAGCCAGTGCCTGACGGAGTTGATGCCAAATATATTTTGGGTGGACAAGGAAATCTTTGGAGTGAACAAACACCGACTTTACGCCATGCTGAATATATGACTTACCCACGAGCATGGGCATTGTCGGAGGTTTATTGGTCGCAAAAATCGGCTAAAAACTGGGATAATTTCAGTAAACGCATGGAAGCTCATTTCGACCGTGCCGAAGTTGCAGAGCTTGGTTTCTCGAAAGCTGTTTACGATGCGATTATCACAACGAGGATGAAAAATGGTAAATTAATGCTTGAATTGGGCAGTGAAATATCAGATTTAGATATTTTCTATTCAATTGATGATTCGATGCCTGACAAATTTTCGCCAAAATATATACAACAAATAGAATTGCCAGATGGCCCGATTACTCTCCGAGTGATTACTTACCGTGCAGGTAAACCAATCGGTCATTTGATTACATTGAAGCGTGCCGAGTTGGAGCTTAGAGCTGGGAAATAAGAAAACTAATGCCACATAAAACATTTAATATTAATGTTTTATGTGGCGTTTGAAAGTTTTCAATTAAAAGTAAATTCTACTACTTATTTGTTGATAAATATTTGCGTAAAAAACAAATAACCATCCGCCCGACGCACGATTCCCACACCGGTAAGTGTAAATTTGCCTTCAATATTTTTTCTATGGCCAGGGCTTTGTATCCAACGATTGACTACTTCTTGTGCCGAAAATTTTCCGTAAGCAACATTCTCTGCAATGGCGTTTGATAGCTCAATTTGGCTCATCAGTCTATCTGCTCGGCCATCAAAACCATCGTGGCCAAAAGCTACCCTGCCTTCACTCATATTTTTGCTGTGTTTCGATGCCTCAGCCGTAATGAGTGGCATCATTTTGAGCGGGGCTAAACCTTTGGTTTTACGATACTGATTTACATAATCTAAAACTGATAGTTGGAGTTTAGCCTCACTGCTGATTTGCTCGGTAGTTTGCGAATACGCTTGAATCGGACTTAAAATGAAAACTAAAAAGGCAAAAATGAGATGATTTTTCATTATAAAATTATCAGTACATTAATCCTAACGTAATTGATGGGGTTTGGTATTGTGTGATTAGAATTTTAAAAATGAAATAGACTTTTATTTATGCCTAAACCAGCAGTCAGTTCGGAGATCTTGATATTCTTTAAACACAGTATTGATAGGGGAGCCATGAAAAAATCTATTATTAAATGCTGTTCGAATTAAATAATTAAAGGCCCCCATATCACCAGTATATGGCGTTTGATTATCATAATTATGTTGTCGGTGTATAGATGACAATATTTCGATAAATTCACGCATTACCGTAATATTGCCGCCAACTATTCCACAGTTTAAAAGGGTTTCATTGCCAAACTTCCCCTCATATTGTGCATAATCTCTGATTTTACTTCGTAAATGCTCAGAATGAGCCTGCATCCATTCGTTATTGAGTACTTTTGGTTCATCTCCACAAAAAATTGCCGAAGTATTTTGAAGATAAAATGGCTGAAAAAAAGGGTTTTGAACGACTACAACATCAGAAATATCAGTTAAAAATATATTGTCAATAGTATGATGGTGATTTTGTAGATATTCGTAATAAACCAAATACCGATAAATATTTGGATTGAATGCACTATTGTATTCAATTTTCACAAAACGTATGTGTTCGTTTTGATATTTAAGACAAGTTGCTTCGGAAAAATTATTGTGAAAAATAATACCATTGAGTTTTAAAGCTTTGACCGAATCTGCCCAAGCTTTTACAAGAGAATAATCATCATTAGTTAAGGTATAATTACGATTTACATCATAAATGCCAGTAATGTGGCAGGCCATGATTACATTTTTATGAATTGGCAAAGTGGGCATACGAATTTTTATTGGTGAAGGTACCAAAGGTAGCATTTTTGATTTTTGCACAGGTACTATTTGGTATATTGCGATAGTAAATGTAGGTTCGTAAATTTACTTTCTTTACCTCATATTTTTGTGACGCACTTTCGTAAAATTGGGCATCAGCAGCGTATTTTTTCTGAAACTTTAGGTTCATAAAAACATCTTTTTTACCAAACAAAGTAGCAAATAGGATACAATCATCAACATGAATGAGTTGACTTTGGTCATACTTATCAGGCACATAAAAATCATCTAAACTATCCACTATGGTTTCGGTTGTAGAGGCAATCAAATCCAGTGATGCAATAGCATGTAGGCAAGACGATAAATGATTAGGTTTATACTCATCATCAGCATCCAAAATGGTGATATACTCACCAGTACTATTCAAAATTCCTCGATTAATTGACTCAGACTGTCCACAATTTGTATGGCGAAGGTAGCTGATTTTACTTTCGTTCTGAATTACGTAGTTTAATAATTGATTTTGGGTTCCATTCTGACTACCATCGTCAATAACAATCATTTCAAAATTTTGAAAATCTTGATTTAATACGGAATCAATCGCACGTTTAATTAGAGAGAAATCAGTATCATATACTGCCATCAGTACAGATATTTTGGGCATATTTATTTTTATAGAAAATCTTGCTACAATATAGTTAAGACAAAGCTAAAGCATAAACCAAAACTTTATGTTATGCCAATATTATTTTTGAAAAACGAGTATTAATAATCTGATTTTCTTTAAAATTATGCTTGGGATAGAAGAAGATCGAATTGAATACTAAATTTTCTTTCGCCTAAATGAGATATAATAAAATTAATACTTATTTTTATGGTAATAAGTTTGGTGACTGAAAAATTGCCTTTAAAAGGCTTTGAGCCACCAGCTTACCTCAACCTTCAATCTATAAAACTACAATGCGTAAAACTATTTTATTACTGAGTTTTGTGCTGCTGGGTGCATTTGGGCATCAAGCAACTGCACAAACTAAAAAACATCCACTAATTGTGTTTGTCACTGGCGACCACGAGTATAGTGGTGAATTTACACTTCCATTAATTGCTGCCGAGCTCGAAAAAAACTATGGTTTCAGAACTAAAGTTTTGAAGGCTTATCCGAACCAAAATGCCGAAAAAGATATTCCAGGTTTAGAGGCTTTGCAAGAAGCTGATTTGGCGGTTTTTTATCTCCGTTGGCGACAACTACCACCCGAGCAACTCGAACACATTGATAAATATCTCAAATCTGGAAAACCAGTGATGGGTTTCCGAACAACAACTCATGCCTTCAATTTTCCGAAAGGCGATGCTTCTGAACGTTGGAATGCCTTCGGCGAATTTGCACTGAATGCTCCTCCAGGCTGGGGTGGAAAAGCTGCTCATACGCATTACGGACACGAAAGTAGCACGGATGTATCGGTTATTGAAAAGTCTTTAAACCACCCGATTCTGACTGGCGTTGCTCCCAATTTTCATGTACGTTCATGGTTATATCGAGTTCTGCCCGATTATCCTACTAAAGGTTCAGAGTGGCTGTTGATGGGAAAGTCAGTCAACCCTGATAAGGCCGCCATCGAAAATCCAGTTGCGTGGACTGGTACTAATTCGTTCGGTGCTAAAGTTTTCACAACCACTATGGGGCATCCAGAAGATTTTCAAGTAGAGGCTTTCCAACGGCTCGTAATTAATGCCATTCATTGGGAATTGGGCAAAAAAGTCCCTAAAAATTGGAAAGGAAAAATAGATATTAATGTGCCATATCGTGGCATGGTGAAATAAAGCCAATATTTAAATTAGTGAATGCGAGAATGATAGAATCATTTCTCGCTTCCTCTAAAAATACTAAAACTCATGAAAATCAACATCAAAATATTACTTACATTATTCGTACTGACTGTTTTTTTGGTTAGTTCGTTTCTCCCTGCTCCGCTTGAAATTATTAAAGTAGAAAAAGGCAGCCATATTTCACTCATCGGTGGAAATCTTGGTTCACGGATGATAAACTACGATTATTTCGAGACAGAAATGCACGTGCGTTACCCAGAAAATTCACTTGTAATCCGCAATATGTGTGATGGAGGGGATACCCCAGGTTTTCGTCCGCACGCTAGTCGAAATCTACCATGGGCATTTGCAGGAGCAGAAAAATTTCAAACTGAATATGCCAAAAACTCAGGCAGCGAAGGTCACTTTGATTATCCCGACCAATGGCTTACTCGCCTAAAAACTGACGTAATTATTGCATTTTTTGGTTTTAGCGAATCATTTCAAGGCAAAGCAGGTTTGGCAAATTTCAAAGCCGAATTGGATGCTTTTATTAAATATACTTTGAATCAAAAGTATAATGGGGTTTCTGCTCCCAAGCTTGCCATTGTTTCGCCTATTGCTTTTGAAGATTTAACCAGCAAATATGATTTACCAAACGGTGTAAAAGAAAACGAAAATCTATTGCTTTATACCAACGCTATGCGTGAAGTTTCTGCTGCAAATAAAGTCCTTTTTGTAGATGCTTTCACACCATCAAAAGCGTGGTATGCCAGCACAGCCGAGCCTTTGACTATTGATGGCTCACAACTAAACGATGAAGGGTATAAAAAGCTAGGTCTTTTACTTTCTGACAAAATTTTTGGTAAAACATCTGCCAAAGCTGAGTCAAAACGAGCATTGATTCATGCTTCTGTAATTGAAAAAAACTGGATGTGGCACAATGATTTCAAAATTCCGAATGGCGTTCATGCTTACGGTCGCCGATATAATCCTTTTGGGCCCGATAATTACCCAGCCGAAATCGAAAAGATTCGCCAAATGACCGATATTCGTGATAATGCCATTTGGTTGGCGGCTACAAAAGGCGAAAAAATGGACCTTGCGGCTGCCGATAAAAACACCCGAATACTTCCACCTGTAACGACTAATTTCAATCCCGAAAAAAATGGTAGCCTTGAATATTTGTACGGACAAGATGCTCTCAATAAATTAAAAGTACCTGCGGGCTATAAAATTGAACTTTTTGCTTCAGAAAAAGAATTTGACGATTTAGCAAATCCTGTACAAATGTCGTTCGATAATAAAGGGCGTTTGTGGGTGGCTACGATGCCAAGTTATCCGCATTATAAACCCGGTGATGCCAAACCAAATGATAAAATTTTGATTTTGGAAGATACCAATAATGATGGCAAGGCCGACAAACAAACCGTTTTTGTTGAAGGTTTGCATTTGCCATTGGGTTTTGAAATTGCTCCCGAAGGTGTATATGTTTCGCAGGGAACAAATCTTAAACTTTTCACCGATACCAATGGCGATGATAAAGCGGATAAAGTAGAAATCCTGTTAAGTGGCTTCGATGACCACGATACTCACCACAATAATAGTGCATTTTGTGCCGACCCATCGGGTGCGATTTATGGCGGTGAAGGTGTTTTCTTGCACACAAATGTAGAAACTCCATACGGAACTGTGCGGGCAACCAATGGTGGATTTTATAGATATTCTCCGCAATTACACAAGCTCGAACGTACCGCTCAATTATCAATTCCGAACCCTTGGGGAATCGCCTTTGATGATTGGGGACAACCATTTTTTGCCGAAACTTCAAGCCCTGATGTGCGTTGGATGATGCCCGGAACTGTTCTTCCACGTTATGGTGAAGCTACGCACAAAGGAGTTCAATTGATAGAAAAAGACCACATGGTTCGTCCAACTTCAGGACTTGAGTTTTTGTGGAGTCGTCACTTCCCTGATGAAGTTCAAGGCGATATGCTCATCAATAATACCATAGGATTTTTGGGCACAAAACAACATGCTATTAAAGATGATGGCACTGGGTATAAAACCAAACATCGTCAAGATTTAATAGTGAGCGAAGACCGAAACTTTCGCCCAGTTGATATGGAAATCGCTCCCGATGGTTCATTGTATGTCATCGACTGGCATAATATTCTAATCGGACACATGCAACACAATGCCCGTGACCCATTGCGTGACCACGTACATGGACGTGTGTATCGCGTTACGTACCCGTCACGACCATTGCTAACACCAGCCAAGATTGATGGAGCAAGTGTAGAAACTTTGCTCGATAATTTGAAACTTCCCGAATATCGTACTCGTTACCGTACACGTAGAGAATTACGAGGAAGAAATGCCGCAGAAGTTTTACCAAAAATTACAAAATGGGTTGCTAGTTTAGACAAAAATGACCCTCGCTACGAACATAACGTGTTGGAGGCTCTCTGGGTAACTTGGGGTCTGAATAAAGTTGACCAAAAACTACTCCGCCAAATGCTCAAGGCCAAAGATTATCATGCCAGAGCGGCTGCGGTGGAGGTTTTACGTTTTGTGGGGCATCAAGTACCTGACCAAGCGGCTTTATTGAAGCAAGCCGTAGCAGATGAAAACAGTCGTGTGAGGTTAGATGCCATTGTAGCAACTTCCTGGATTGGGAAAGAAAAAGGCTTGCCAATTTTAGCAGAAGCCCAAAAGAAACCAATGGACGAATGGATGATTCATGCCCATGAAACGGCCGTTGCTCACCTAAAAGGCGAGAATGTAAGAAAGAAAAAAGAAGCAGAAGTGGCCTCAATTTTAAAAGGTGAAGACTTAGTGCTTTTCAAATTAGGCAAAACTATTTACTCAAAAGAAGGCTATTGCACGACCTGTCATCAATCAAATGGAGAAGGTCTTTCGGCTTCGGGGTTTCCGCCATTGGCAGGGACAAAATGGGTAACAGGCAATGAAGACCGAGCTATCAAAATCGTACTAAAAGGCTTGCTTGGACAAATAGATGTAAACGGAAAAACTTATCCTGGACAAGTACCAATGACACCGTTCGAAGGCTTACTCAACGATAAAGAAGTAGCGGCAGTGTTGACTTACGTTAGAAATTCGTTTGGCAATAAAGCATCGGCTATTTCGCCCGAAAAGGTGAAAATTGTGCGTGCTTCGGTAGCCAATCAGAAGGATATTTATAATGTCTCAAAATTGCTCTTAGAGCATCCGTTGGAGTAATAACTTCTTGGAAAAGACATAAAAATGGCACGTTTTCAAAAGAAAAGGTGCCATTTTTATGATTACTTTCCAGAAATTTAATATCTATTAGAATAGTTGAATTTGTATAAATGGTTTATAATTTTTCTTGAAGAAAGCTAAAACACTGTTTCTTTCAAAAACATATCAATTTTCTCCATCAATTCTTTTTTAGCATAAGCAGGACTCGAATGTCCTGCATCAGGAATAAATTCAATTTGTACTTTCAAGCCTTTACTTTTATAAATACTCATCAACTCAATTGACTGATTGATAGGTACTTGTATATCTTGCTCACCATGCACAATAAAAAGCGGCGGGTCGGAGGCATCAATCTGATAAACTGGACTTGCCAATTTTGCTAATTCGGTAACTTGGTCTAAAGGCTTGCCAAGCAAAATTGCCAGTGCTGGCAGACGAACATTCAAGCCATGAGGGGTAGATTGATTGAGAATAGTCAGAAAATTTGTAGGTCCATAAAAATCAATACAGCCTTGCACCGACGATGTGGTTTTGGTAAATTCTCCGAGTTTTCCTTCTAACTCAGTATTATTATTGGTAGTAGCGACCAAAGCAGCCAAATGTCCGCCTGATGAACTTCCCCAAATGATAATTTTATCAGCTTTATAGCCATATTTACTAGCATTTGCCCTTAGAAAACGAATCGCAGCCTTGATATCATGCACATTTGCAGGAAATGGTTTTTCGGTGCTCGCATGAAAATCGACACTTGCTAGGGCGTATCCGAAAGGCAATAAGCCCAAAGGTGGGTTTTCTTTGCTTCCAGTATTCCATGCTCCGCCATGCACCCAAACAATCAGATAAGGTTCTTTTTGTGCTTTTGGTTTATAAATATCCAATTGGAGTTTCTTGCCTCCAACTTCGGCATACGTAATATCTTTCGAGATTTCGATGTCGTTTTGGGCGATAATTTTTAAAGAGCAAAATGCAAAAATAAATATTGAGAGGAAATTTTTCATTTGGCATCAGGTGTTTTTGAGAGGGTTCAGATATTGTAATAAATTTAGTGAGAAATGTCTTTTTGTATGACTATTTATGTAAAAATATTGAATTTGAACTAATAGTGAATGCTAGTTTTTTTGGTATTTGTTGTTTTATTGTTGTCATTGAAGGAAGAATAAGCATTTCAGAAATACTTATTTTTATATAAGCCATCAGAAATATAGTTAGAAAAGCATTTAAAGTCATTGTTAACCAAAAAATATTTGACCAAGAATGAAATTGGCAAAAGTTTATGGTATCAGATTGGGGGAATTTAAAAAACACTCAAATGTTATTATCCAATAGCCATTTTAGCTGATTCTTTCCATAAATATGGTGGTAAGGATGTGTTTAGTTTCCATTTGATGCTCATAGGTTTAGCACCACTTGATTCGATAAATTTAGCCTTTCCAACAAAAACATAAGACATTGTGTTTTTGTACTCATCCTCGTTTTTTTCTCTTACAAAAAGTAATATTATTTTATTTGTTTTTTGATGATTAATATAGGAAAGCCCCTTTCCTTTGTCTGGACTTGTTGCATTTTGTGTTTGCCAATGAAATATATTTTCACTAATAGCATAATCCTGGTAGAGAGTTGATGGTGAAAAATCCTTTTCAGACTTTATTAAATCAACAAAAAGTAATTCGGTATTTAATTCTTTATTTTCTGCTACCCCTTCTCTATTAGAAGATTTATTATTAAAATTACTTAACTTGAAAGCTACTAAAATTTGGTCTCGCGTATATCGAGCATGAAGTTTAAGGGGCTGTGCAAAAGGAAGTGTAATGTCTTCTTCCAAATAGTCAATCCTATCAATTAGTAATTCTAAAATCTCAATTAATTCCTGTACAAAAATGGTGTTTGCTCCAATATTTTTGATGCTTTCCTCTAATGAATCAAATCTGCCAGCATTCTGCCAAATGTCATAATGGAGCATCAAACACATAGTTTTTTCCATTTCATTAAAGTCATTAATGCTGAAAATAAATTGTTTTTGTGCCAAATGGAGAACAAACTGAAAATATGAACTTGAATTGCATGAAAACCATTTTTTGCTTATCGCTCTATAAATTTCGTTTTCATTGGTGGATTCAAAATCATCTATTTGTTCGGCTTTTGCCAATAATCTATTCCATGTATATTTTTTATAAACTGATTGAAGAGGAATATTATAGAAATCGGTAAAATTCTTTAGAGTCAATGGCAAAGTAGTTTGGTGACCAAAATTGCGAATTTTGATTAATAGTTGATTGGTATTAAGTAAAGTAGCATGTTTTATATTTTGAATAATAATATCTTTGGCTTTTCTCTCTAAAATTATTGAACAACCCAGTGGTAAATGCGGAAAATTATCTTCGATTTCTTTCTGAATTGGCGTGTTTGTTTTACCAACTAAAGCCCTAAATTTTCCTTCAAAATCATATTCTGGCCTGGAATTACTTACAAAATCCAAAACGGTCAAGCATTCTTTATCATCGGCTAATCTTAAACCTCTACCAAGTTGTTGTAGAAAAACCGTTAGACTTTCGGTTGGTCTTAAAAATAATACAGTATCAATTTCTGGAATATCAATACCCTCGTTGAAAATATCAACCACAAAAAGATAATTGATTTCTTTATTTCTAAATTTTCTTCGTAATTCTTCCCTTAAATCATTCCGAGAACTCACTAAATAATCAGCTTTTAAGCCTTTGAGACAAAATTTCTCAGCCATAAATTGAGCATGTTCTTGTGTTATACAAAAACATAGTGCCCGTAAATCATGTATATCTTTAAGGTATTTTGTAAGATTCGTTATGATTTCGCCTACTCGGATATCATTTCGGGTATAAATTTTGCTCAATTCGCCCGGCAAATATTTGCCATTTTGCCATGTTGCATTCGATAAATCTATACTATCGGAAATTCCAAAGTACTGAAATGGGCAAAGTAATTTTCGATTTAATGCTTCAGGTAATCTAATTTCGGCAGCAATTGTATTACAAAAATCCTTTGAAATACTTTCTCCATCCCTTCTTTCCGGCGTGGCAGTTAGTCCCAAAAGTATTTTTGGCGTAAAGTGATTTAGAATAGGTCTATAACTTGATGCTGAGATATGATGTACCTCATCAATAATGATAAAGTCATAAAAAGATGCTGAAAGTGTCAGCGAACTTAGTCTATTATTTAAGGTTTGAACAGAAGCAAAAAGGTAGCTATAATTCTCGGGTTCAATACCATCAACCCATAATTCTCCAAAATTATTATCCCTCAATACACCGCGAAAGGTTGCTTGGGCTTGTTGAAGAATTTCTTTACGATGAGCCACAAATAAGAGTTTTGCACTTGGATTTTGTTTTCGTATTTTTTTAAAATCAAAAGCCGAAATCATTGTTTTTCCTGTACCTGTTGCGGCAACTACTAAGTTTCTATAGCGTTGATGTATAAGCCTTTCTGTGTCTAATTTTTCAAGAATTTCTTTTTGAAAAGGAAAAGGCTCGATTTCAAAATAAGCTGTAATAGTATCTTTGTCATGTGTTTTCTCTTTTCTGAGAGCAGTTCTTAGCTTTCCTATATGAATATTCGAGTCGAATAATTCAAATTCTCGGTCTTCCCAATAAGTCTCAAATGTTTTTTGAAATTTATCAATGATATGTCCAACCTCTTTTGTCGTGATTTTAAGATTCCATTCTAAGCCACTTGTCAAAGCCGAACGAGATAGATTTGATGAGCCAATATAGCCCGTGTGAAAACCTGTATTTCTTAAAAACAAATAAGATTTAGCATGTAATCGCTCATTGTCGGTATTATATGAAATCTTGACTTCGGTGTTTTTTAGGCTTGATAAATACTCCACCGCTTTCAAGTCGGTGGCACCCATATATGAAGTAGTGATTATTCGTAACTCTCCACCTCTTTCAGTAAATTCAGACAATTCTTTTTCAAAAATCCTTATGCCTGACCATTTAATAAAAGACACCAAAAAATTGATTTTATTAGAAGAAAGTATCTCTTTTTTTATTTCACTTTCAAGAGAAATTCCTGCATTATTGCCTGTAAATAGCTCACTTTGTGAAAGGCGAGTATAGGGTGTGATTTCTTTGAGGTGTTTTTCAAAATTAACGAAAGGAGCATCAATTTTAGAGAAAATAGCGGTTAAGATTTTCGCCTCTGTTTCGATAATATTTTCATTAAAATCATTATCGTTTAAATAATCTCTTAAAAGCCTAATTACTCGATTTGATAAATCTATTTGTTTCTCAATACAATCATCTCCAGTTATTAAACTTAGGGCTAATTTTATTACCTCAATCAAATATTGCGATAATACTCGTGCTGCTTCATTTTTGTCTATACTCGATTCTTGAATATAAAAATGAGTTTTATCTATTTCTTGTAATTTTGCTGTAACTAGTTTGTTTATAAGTTGTTCGTAGAGGCCAAGTTGTGGTGCCATATTAGTGATGATATTTTATCTGTTTTGTAAATATCATAATAAAAGCAACAAAAACAAAAATTCAGTTACCCAAAAGACTATATGCCAAAACTCCTTACAAACTTATCCTAAATGGGTCTTAGAATAAATCAGTCAACTGTTCAATCAGAAAATGAGCTAATTTGGTCGTATTGATTTTATCGTCTATGCAATCTTCTAAACTTGTTTTTATTGAGCCTATTGCATCGGTTTGTTCGATAATTGGACGCTAAAACAAAGTCCAAACAAGATTACTTTTTGATAAAATATCATATACTGTTTATCGGTTTTTTGTTGAAATTGGGTAGTTTTCGTACATCAAATAGGTAGCCAATGCTGTTTTTGAATTTTTTTATCAAAATGTGTATCTCATTCAAACCCGTAATGACCACAAAACGCCGAATATTGCATGCGTTCATCGCTCGAATAATATGAGTTATGGATTGTCTGAAAATTATCTTTTCGCTCGCAGGAATTCCCAAACTCAAAGTGCCAATAATGGCTTGATAGTTCTCAACCAAACTTAAAATGGCTTGATAATAATTGACCTTGTCTTCAATAAATTCGATGATTGGATGATTGAGTGTTAAACCTCGCGAAGCAGATGTAAGAAGAAGTTTAAGTCGATAACCTTGTTCTACAAAACTCTGACAAGGTATTTGCCTGATTTACCAGTGCCGTCAATGACAGAAGTTTTTATTAATAGTCCCATTTTGTTCTTTATAAAATTTGATTTTGTACAATCATTTAATGTTTGTCAATCCGACAAAAAGAAGGGTAAAATCTGTACAGTCTTTGAGATAGCATCAATATTTTATAAAGGGATTTTTAAGTCAAATTTAGTCATGTCCAAAGATTTTCTCAGCTTTTTTGCCTAATTTTGGATTTTCTAAGTAAACACTAAACACAATTATATGCGTAAAATGTATTTATTCATTGCTGTTTTGGCGGTAGCTATCACGGCCTGTCAGAAAGATGGTATTCCAGAAGATGATCAAATAACTAGCTATGTTACGAGTAAAAATCTGACGGTTACCGAAAAAACAGCTTCGGGTTTGCGTTATATTGTCACGAAAGCCAATCCAACGGGAGCAGCTTTGAAAGCAGGGCAAAATATTAATGTAAACTATGCGGGAACATTTTTGTCTGGAAAATCTTTTGACTCAGGAAATTTCAGTTTTGTTTTAGGTGCAGGTCGTGTAGTTAAAGGTTTTGACGAAGGAATCGCAAAGATGAGAGTAGGAGAAAAAGCAATAATTATTTTCCCTTCAACTTTAGGTTATGGTTCGTCTGGCTCTGGGTCAATTCCTGCAAATTCACCTTTGGTTTTTGATATAGATGTAGTTTCGGCAAGGTAATATAAGGTCTATGCAAACGCTTAGACTACACATTCAAATCAGTTTTTAATTTAAATTCAATAATAATGGAAACATACGGAAAAGATGGCTTTTCGGGTACAGAAGATGAGCAAATCGAAAGTTATATCAATAGTAAAAACTTGGCTATTACCGAGAAAACTTCTTCTGGTTTACGTTTTATTCTAACTTCACCAAATGAAGCGGGTACAGCATTAGTAGCAAAACAAAACGTTACGGTAAAATACGCTGGAAGACTTCTATCTGATGAGCAATTTGATGAAGGCACTTTCAGTTTTATATTGGGCGTTGGCCAAGTAGTTGGTGGTTTCGACGAAGGCATTGCCAAATTGAAAGTAGGCGAAAAAGGTACAATTATATTCCCTTCATCATTGGGTTATGGCTCACGTGGTGCAGGAAGAGATATTCCGGGTTATTCTCCTTTGGTTTTCGATATCGAAATTGTTTCGGCAAGATAAACGAAACATGATTAGTCATAAAGAGGTCTGTACATTTATTGTGCAGACCTCTTTGCATTTTTAGAGCTAAAATATTTTTTGAATAAGAGGATAAAATCTGCTCTTTGGAGATATAAACTTAGTAAATATAATTATTTTAAGTTTTATTGTAAGAATATGGCATTTATATCAATTATTATTATCTTTATTGAATTTAATTAATAAATGCTCTTTTAAAGCAATATTATAAATTTTTTGATCAATATTCTATTCTATATAAACTTTTCCTAACCGATGAAAAGTATAGTTTTTAAGGCTAAAACTTTTTTCTTTTTGCTGCTTACGAGCGTAAGTTTGACAACAATTGTGTGGAATTGTACAACTTCTTCTGCCGAAACGGTGTCAATCCCTGATGAGGTTGATTTTAATTTTCATATCCGCCCGATTCTTTCCGATCGTTGTTTCAAATGTCACGGACCCGATGTGAATAAACGGGAAGCAAACCTACGCCTCGATACACCCGAAGGTGCGTATGCGGCTCTAAAAGATAATCCAAAAGCTCATGCAATTATGGCTGGAAGTTTAGAGAAATCAGAGGTTTATCAGCGTATCATTGCTAAAGATACTGCCGTTTTGATGCCACCGCCTTCATCGAACTTGAAACTGACTCAGCATGAAATCGAATTGATTGCTAAATGGATAAAACAAGGAGCAAAATATAAACCTCATTGGGCTTTTATTGCACCACAAAAGCCAAAATTACCCGAAGCAGACGAGGATTGGGTAAGGAATGAAATTGACCATTTTGTTTATGCAAAAATGGACGAAAAAGGCTTAAAACCTAATGAAGAGGCAGACAAAGAACGCTTGCTAAAACGTGTAAGTTTCGACCTTATCGGCCTACCTCCGAGTATCGAAATGCAAGAGCGTTTCTTGAAGGATAATTCGCCGAATGCTTACGAGAAAATTGTTGATGAATTACTAAAAAACAAGCATTATGGCGAAAAAATGGCCATTTCATGGCTTGATGTGGCTCGTTATGCCGACTCCCACGGTTATCAAGATGATGGACTCCGCACGATGTGGCCGTGGCGAGATTGGGTGATTCATGCCTTCAACTCAAATTATCCGTATAGTAAATTTTTGACTTGGCAACTGGCAGGAGATTTATTGCCTAATCCGAGTAAAGAAATGCTTTTGGCAACTGGTTTTAACCGAAACCATAAAATTACACAAGAAGGGGGCGTAATTGATGAAGAATACCGCATCGAATACGTGACCGACCGCACAAATACTTTCGGTAAGTCGTTCTTGGCACTTACTTTTGAGTGTGCCCATTGCCACGACCATAAATACGACCCGATTTCTCAAAAAGATTATTATCGTACCTTCGCTTTCTTCAATCAAGTGCCAGAAAAGGGACTTTTTGGAACAATAGATGCTTCGTTTGCCGACCCACCAAACATGAAAATCACGACTGAAGACGTAAATTCTATTTTGAAATTTATCAACAAAAAAGATACGGCAAAAGTAATGGTCATGGTGATGAAGGACACCTCAAAGGTGCGTCCAACTTACATGCTGAATCGTGGAAATTATGATTCGCATGGAGAGATGGTAGGCGTAGGAATTCCGAAAGCTATTATGCCTTTTGATACCAATAAATTAGAAAAAAATCGACTTGGTTTAGCAAAATGGATGCTGAATGATAAAAATCCACTCACCGCACGAGTATATGTCAATCGACTTTGGGCTTCTTTTTTCGGACGAGGAATTGTGAAAACTTTGGGCGATTTTGGAATGCAGGGAGAATTACCATCGCACCCCGAATTGCTCGATTGGCTGGCGGTAGATTTTAAGCAAAATGGATGGAATGTAAAACGTTTGGTAAAACAAATAGTAATGTCGGCCACCTATCGACAATCTTCGACGATTACAGAAAAACATTTGAAAACTGATCCTGAAAATATATTTTTGGCTCGTTCAACTCGAATGCGTTTCCCTGCAGAGAATGTACGTGACCACATTTTGGCAAGTAGCGGAGTGCTGAACGAAGAAATCGGCGGCCCAAGTGTGAAACCTTACCAACCAAAAGGACTTTGGGAAGTAGCAACTTCGGGACGTGGAACGCTATCAAGATACGTACAAGATCACGAGTCAGACCTATATCGTCGGGGAATGTATGTGTTTATTAAGCGAACTGTTCCGCCACCTTCAATGCTCATTTTTGATGCGAGTAACCGCGACCAGTGCGAAGTTCAACGCAGCCGAACCAATACGCCACTGCAAGCATTGGCAATGATGAATGACCCACAAACAATGGAGGGTTCACGGGTTTTAGCAGAAAATTTAATGAGCGAAAATATCCCTTTAGAAACCAAATTAGAAAAAGCATTCCGACGAATTATTTGCCGTAAACCAAAAGCTAAAGAGCTAGATATTTTAACGCAATATTTCAATTCAGAAATTGATTTTTTCAAGAAAAACGCCAAAAAAGCAGAAATGATGCTCAAAATCGGTGAATTTAAGCAAAAAACGATAAAAGATAAAAACCTAACCGCAGCTCTCATGCAAACAATCCAAATGATTTTTAATATGGAAGAGGCGATTGTGAGGGGGTGAGGTTTATAATGAATTTTAGACATTGAGGTTTTTAAGTTTAACCCCATTCGGGGTTAGAGTTCGTGCCTTATCCTTTTCCGTAGGTTTCACCTACGGCTATTTATGTTAAAGCCCTTTCGGGCTTTTGTTGATATTCTATCGAATTATTATTTTTAAACAACCACGAAGTGGTTAAACTCGAATAGCCACGAATGAAATTCGTGGAAAAGTAAATGAGAATAAACTGACCCTAAATGGGCTAAACATAAAATAAAAATAGCATTCATCATGCAAAACGAATTCTTCAATCATAAACTTAACATTACTCGCCGACACTTTTTGGGTAAAGCTGCCGCTGGGATTGGTACTTTGGGATTAGGCTCATTGCTGATGCCCAATCTATTTAAAGGTGATGAAAACCTCGACCAATTGCCTTTAGGTTTGCCACATTTTGCCCCAAAAGCCAAGCGAGTAATCTATTTGTTTCAGAATGGAGCTCCGTCTCAGCTCGAAACCTTTGATTATAAGCCTACGCTCACCAAAATGATGGGTGAAGATTTGCCAGCTTCTATCCGAAATGGACAAAGATTGACGGGAATGACTTCTAATCAGACCAAGTTTCCATTGATGGGTTCGTTTTTTGACTTTAAACAATATGGTCAGTCTGGTGCTTGGGTGAGCGATTTATTTCCAAATATGGCAAAAATCGTTGATGACCTTTGTATTATCAAAACCATGAATACCGATGCCATCAACCATGACCCTGCTCTTACTTTCTTACAAACTGGAGCTCAAGTGGGCAATCGCCCAAGTATGGGTGCGTGGGCGAGTTATGGTTTAGGTAGCGAAAATAAAAACCTTCCTGCATTTTGTGTTTTACTTTCTCGTGGGCGTGGAAATGGGCAGGGAGTTTATTCAAAACTTTGGACAAATGGTTTCTTAGATTCCACCCATCAAGGTGTAGTTTTTAGCAGTGGCGAAGACCCAATTTTGTATCTTAATGACCCCGAAGGCACGGATAAAATTGCTCGCAGAAGAATGCTGGATAAACTGGCCGAACTTAATCATTTAGGTTTCGAAGAAAACGGCGACCCCGAAGTGCAAGCCAAAGTGCAGCAATACGAAATGGCCTACAGAATGCAAACTGCCGTACCAGAACTCACCGATTTATCAAAAGAACCTGACCATATCATAAAAATGTACGGCCCAGAATGTTTAGTTCCTGGAACTTACGCTGCCAATGCTCTTTTGGCTCGGAAATTATCTGAATCGGGTGTGAGATTTGTACAGCTTTACCACCAAGGTTGGGACCAACACGGAAACCTTCCCAACGAAATGCCACTCCAAGCCCAAGACGTTGATCGTGCGTCAGCCGCTTTGATTACCGACCTTAAGCAACGAGGACTTCTTGATGAAACTTTAGTAATTTGGGGCGGAGAATTTGGCCGAACTAATTATTGTCAAGGGAAATTTACAAAAGATAATTATGGTCGTGACCATCACCCAAGAGCATACAGTATTTGGATGGCTGGTGGGGGTGTAAAACCTGGCATCGTTTATGGCGAAACCGATGAATTTGGCTACAATATTGTGCGTGACCCTGTGCACATTCACGATTTTCATGCAACAGTTATGCACCTCATGGGCTTGAATCATGAACAGCTCACTTACAAACATTTAGGTCGAAGATACCGCCTAACCGATGTAGCAGGAAATGTAATTTCAGGGCTAATGGCGTAAGAAATTATCGATGAGTGATTATTATGTTTATTATTCTGTTTGTTGGGAAAAAGACTCAGAATTCAGAACTCAGAACTTAGAACTAAATGAGCCGTTTCTATAAAATTTCATCATACCTATTATTAAGTTTAAATATTCTCTTGCTGTTCTTTTTGGTGTACGAAGAGCAAGTAAGCCTTCCACTTTGGATGAGTCCGCTTGGACGGATGCACCCATTATTGCTGCATTTGCCGATAGGTTTTGTGGTGTTATTGGTGCTTTTTTCATTCTTGAAAAATGAAATCGAAACAAAAAGTTACGAACTAATCAGAACGCTTTTACTGACATTAACGGCACTTTCAGCAGCAATTGTGGCATTGATGGGTTTCTTTTTATCAAGAGAGGGAGGCTATGATGTGCGACTTTTACAATTTCATAAATTCACTGGTATAGCTGTCAGTTTACTGGCTTATTCATTATTAATTTTTGAAGAGAAACTGAATCCAAAAGCATATTTTAGTTGGGCTTTATTGGTTATTATGGCTGTTGCTGGGCATTTCGGGGCGGGTATTACTCATGGCGAAAATTATTTATTTGAAGCTTGGCAAAAAACGAATACTGTTCCACAGTTTTCGGAAAATGACCCTATGTACAAAGCCGCCATTTTTCCAATTCTCGAAGCTAAATGCGTGGCTTGTCATAACGATGATAAAACCAAAGGCCAACTCAATATGAGTAGTATTGAAAAGATTCTGAAAGGTGGAAAGAATGGTTTGATTTGGAAAGTCGGCGACGCTTTGAATAGTCACATTGTTCAACGAGCAAATTTACCCCTTGAACACAAAGATCACATGCCACCAAAAGGCAAACCACAACTAACAACCGATGAAATTGCTCTCTTGTCTGCCTGGATAAACGAAGGAGCGGATGTAAAAAAAGCCTTTAAAAACTACTTGGCAAGTTCAGAAACGAAAAAAATTGCTTCAAAACTAGTTAGCACCAAATCAGTAGTCACAGAAGCCAAAGTTTATACTTTTTCGATGCCATCAGAGTCGGATTTAGCTGCTGTGAATACTCCTTTTTGTTCGGTTTTCCCATTTGCCAGTGGTTCGCCAGCATTGCAGGCTGATTTTTTTGTGAGTAAGAAATTCGACCGAAAAGTTTTAGAAAATCTCTCAAAAGTCGGAGAGCAAATGGTGATTTTGAATCTATCGAAAATGCCATTAAAAGATGAAGATTTGTCTTTGATTACTAATTTTCCGAACCTCGAAAAACTCAACCTTAACCAAACAGATATTACTGGAATCACGTTAGAACAACTGAAAAAATGCAAAAATTTGGAGTCAGTTGCTTTGGCCGGCACGAAAATTTCTAAAGAAAACCTTCAAAAAATACTTGATTTGCCGAAACTAAAGGAAGTTTTTGTGTGGAATACTGATATTCATGAGTTTGCCGTAAACGAACTTGTAAAGAAATATACCAAAATAAAATTTGATAAGGGAGGGATTGACAATCCAAATGAGATTTTACAACTTAACCCACCGATATTGGTCAATGAAGATTTTATTATTAAAACCAATACGCCAATTACGCTGAAACATACCCTCAAAAACGTATCGATTCGCTATACGATTGATGGCTCTGAGCCTGACTCAACGACAGCAAATATTTACCAAAAACCAATCGTAATCGAAAGTTACACTAAATTCAAAGCCTTGGCAACCAAAGAAAATTGGTATGCCAGCAAAAAAGTTGAATACAGTTTTTTCAAGTCGAATTTTGTGGCTGATAGTGTTTATTTGCTCAATCCACCCGACCCAAAACATGCTGGAAAGGGCGGAATAAGCTTAAAAGATTTAAAAAAAGGGCCAAATGATAACTTTGGCGATAAAGCATGGCTGGGTTATCGTGAAAAAGAATTTGTGGGGTTGTTTGAGTTCAAGAAGGCTCAACCCATCAAAGGCTTAACAATAAGTTATTTACAAAAAATGGATTCGTTTATTTTGCCACCTACGATAATTGAAGTTTGGGCTGGAAATAACAAAACCGATTTAAAAATCATTCAGAAGCTTAAGCCAAAGCAAGCTGAAAAAATGGAAAGAAATGCTAATTTAGGCTTACAAATTCCTTTCTCAGATGGTTCATACAAAATGATAAAATTGGTCATAAAGCCGGTGTCAAAACTTCCTTCTTGGCACCCTGGAAAAGGTCAGAAAGGCTGGTTTTTTGTCGATGAAGTATTTTTTAATTGATGTACTTTGTCGTATTAATAATGCGTGGTTATTGTCTGGGTTCCCACAGACAGCTATCAACGCATGTTATCTATAGTCTTTTGTCTCAAATCTCTTGTCTGAATTACTTATGTGCTATTGTGGCGAAGCCAAACCATTTTCCGACTGTTGCGAACCAATAATTAAAGGTGAAAAACCTGCCCAAACTGCCGAACAGCTGATGCGTTCGAGATACTCGGCTTATGTGGTGGTTGATGTGAAATATTTGATTGCAACTACTTATCCAACCCAACAAAAAAACTTCGATGAAGCCGATATTCGAGCGTGGGCAATAGCAAATCAATGGCTAAAGTTAGAAATTATTGCCACAAAAAAAGGTGAATTCAACGAAGGAGATGGCGAAGTTGAATTTAAAGCCTCTTATATTAATGATATTGGAACTCCACAAATCCATCATGAAAAATCTACTTTTGTCAAAGAAAATGATCAATGGTATTATTTGAGCGGAATAATTGGTAGTTCTGAAGCACCGCAAACTCAAAATCGAAATGATTTATGTGCCTGTGGAAGTGGCAAGAAGTACAAAAAATGTTGTGGTCAGTAAAATTTTTCAATATTCTTGTCTTTATAAACTCCGATTAGATTCATAAGCCCAGTAGAGATTTATCAAAATTTAATAAGACTGTCGAAAGAAATTTTATCTTTACAAGTTATTTAATCTTTCAGCAGACCTATGAAACTTCTTTATAAACGCCTTACCTTTGTGCTTTCAGTAATTATCATATTTATAACCAATATGTCAGCGATTGCACAGCCAAAACTCCCCGATTTTTCAAAACAATTATTTGATATTCATGAACAAATCAAAGAACAAAGCCTTACAAAACGCCGTTTTAAGCATAAAGACATTGTTCCTTTGATAGAAAAATTACCTTTTTTGGTCGAGAAAATCGGGAAGTCATTTGAAGAACGAGATATTTATCAGATCAAGATGGGAAGCGGCAAAACCAAAGTTTTGTTGTGGTCGCAAATGCACGGTGATGAAGCCACCGCTACAATGGCATTATTTGATATTTTTAACTTTTTTCAAATTAAAAACGATGGATTTGATGCTTTGAGAAGCAAAATTATTGAAAATTGTACGCTTTATTACGTACCCATGCTCAATCCCGACGGGGCAGAACGTTTCCAAAGACGCACCGCTACTGATATTGATATGAACCGTGATGCCCTACGTTTTCAGACTCCCGAAGGTGCATTATTAAAGAAACTACAAGACGAGATTCGACCTGAGTTTTCTTTTAATTTGCACGATAAAAATACCAAATACAGTGCAGGAGCAAGTGGAAATCAAGCAACGATTTCATTCTTGCCAACCTCATATAATTATGCAAAAGAATGGAATCCTGCCCGAACAAGAGCCATGCAAGTGATATGCGGCATGCACCAAACACTCCAACAATTTATTCCTGGGCATTTAGGACGCTGGAATGACGACCACGAACCCCGTGCCTTTGGCGATAATATTGCTAAGTGGGGGAGTAGTTTGATTTTGATTGAATCGGGTGGATACAAAGAAGATACCGAAAAGCAATTTATCAGAAAACTCAATTTTGTCGCGATCTTGACTGGCTTACAAGCAATTTCTGAACAATCATACACTAAATTTGAATTAAAAACCTACGAAGCCATTCCGAATAACGACCGCTATATATTTGATTTATTGATTCGTAATGCCGAATTTGTGCAGAATGGCAAAACCATCATCAAAGATATTGGCATTAATCTCAGCGAAAAAAACATCAACAATGCTACTGATTTTATGCTTTCAAGTGTTATTGAAGACCTCGGCGACCTTTCTACTTTTTGGGGTCTCAAAGAAATTGATGCCAAAGGATTGAAAGTAAGTATGTTATCGGATTTTCCAGAGGTTTTACAGAAATATAAAGTTTCGGAAAAAGAATTACTATATCAAGAAATTAACCTCGACGAAACAGCGAATTTCTTGCTTACAAAAGATAAAGAAGTGAAATATATCATCTTGAATGGACAAATTAAATAACCTAAAATCGAACCATCGAATCTTCCCCCAAATAAGGAAGTCTTTCAGATACTTTTTCCTTTTTCTTTTTCTCTTTCAGGGCTTAGGGGTTCTTTCTACCTTCGCCCAAAAATCTTACGTTCTCGGTAAAGCTATTGATAAAGTGACAGGAAAGCCCGTGCCATCGGCAACGGTCATAAATATAGAGACCCGACAAATAACAAAAACAGGCGATAACGGTAATTTTTTGGTGCGAGCATCCAAAGGCGATTCTATCAAAATTACATCGGTTGGTTATAAAGCTGTGGGCATTGCCTGGGACGGCGTAAATTTAGAACCCATCATTGAAATGCGACAGGATGCCATTGCTTTGAAAGAAGTTGTTGTTAGAGATAAGCGTTCGGAACAAGTGAAGCGGCAAATTGAAGAATTGATGGGTTCACCCGAAGCTTCATCCAAACTAAAATGGAAAGACATAGCTAATCTCGTCAATACGAGTACTTCAACGCCAGGTACAATAGGTATTTCTATTGATGGATTGTACGAACTCTTTAGCAAAGATGGAAAATCTCGCCGAAAATTGGCAGCAATGAAGCAAGAAGACCTCAAGAAACTCTTGGTTGAGTATCGTTATAACTCCGAATACATTTCGTTTGTAACAAAACTCAAAGGGCAGGAATTAAAGAATTTTATGAAGTTTTGTAATTTACCAGATAACTTTGTGCTTACCGCCAACGACTACGACCTAACTTTTGAAGTTTATCGTTGTTTGGATGAGTTTAAGCGATAATTTTTGATGCGAGATACAAAATAGGTGATACAAGAAAAAAATTCTCAAATCCCTAATATAGTATCTCGAATCCCATATCTCAAATTAATAATATGCAAGAAATAGAAATACCACAGCGAAAACCACGCACATTTATTGGTGAAGAATTTGCCCTGACTTCTTGGCAAGATTTACAACCACTTTACGAAAATTTGGTAAGCCGTGCAATTATGAATTCCCAAGAATTACGCCAATGGTTTATCGACCGAAGCGAGTTAGAATCGTATTTGTCGGAAAATTTGGCTTGGCGATACATCAAAATGACTTGTGATACCGTCAGCCAAGATAACCAAAAAAACTACCAGTTTTTTGTGGAAGAAATTCAGCCTGAACTATCAGTTTATAGCGACCAACTCAATAAAAAAGCTCTCGAAAGTGAATTTTTGGGCGAATTGACGGAGGATGGCTTTTTCATCACGATACGTGGAATGAAGAAATCGGTTGAGATTTTCCGTGAAGAAAACATTCCGATTGAAACTCAGATTCAGACCAAACAAACTGAATATCAGTCAACTACGGCAGCAATGACCGTAAGCATCAATAGCGAAGAATTAACCTTGCCGAAAGCAGGTGATTTATTGCAGTCGCCCAACCGAATGATTCGTGAAGAGGCTTGGACAAAAATTGCCGAACGCCGCTACCAAGACCACGAAAAATTGGATATTTTATTCAACGAATTGCGTGATTTACGCCACCAGTTGGCTATTAATGCGGGTTTCTTGAATTTCCGTGATTATATGTTTGCTGCAATGGGGCGTTTCGATTATACACCACAAGATTGCTTCAATTTCCATGAAGCGGTAGCCGAAACCGTTGTGCCTTTGGTTAACGAAATGGTCAAAGAACGCAAAACAAAACTGAATGTTGATGAGCTTCGACCGTGGGATTTGAAAGTTGACCCTGACGGCAAACCTGCTCTCAAACCTTTCAGCAATGGGGAAGATTTGCTTGACAAAACCGTTGAATGCTTCCGAAGAATTGACCCCAAATTGGCTGATTATATTCGTATCATGCGACGCATGGGGCATTTTGATGTGGAATCTCGCAAAGGAAAAGCCCCAGGTGGGTACAATTATCCGCTTGAAGAAATCGGCGTACCGTTTATTTTTATGAATGCCACTTCAAGCCTGCGTGATGTGGTCACGATGGTGCACGAGGGCGGACACGCCATTCATTCCTTTGAGGTGCGTGATTTGCCTTTAAATTCGTTTCGTAGCACAACTTCGGAGGTGGCCGAATTGGCTTCGATGTCGATGGAATTGATTTCGATGGAGCATTGGGGCGTGTTTTTTGAGAATGAAGAAGATTTAAAACGTGCTAAAATTGAGCATTTAGAAGATATTTTGGAGGTTTTACCGTGGATAGCCACTGTCGATAAATTTCAACATTGGATTTACGAAAATCCTATGCACAGCATCGAAGAACGTCAGACCTGTTGGGTACAGACCTTTGATAAATTCTCAGATTCTGTGACCGAATGGAAAGGTTTTGAGCGATATAAAAAATATAACTGGCAGCGTCAGCTGCATATTTTTGAAGTGCCATTTTACTATATCGAATACGGAATGGCTCAGTTGGGAGCAATCAGTGTTTGGAGGAATTACAAACAAGATACAAAAAAAGGACTCGATGGCTACCTAAATGCCTTGAAATTGGGATACACCACAACTATTGGTAAAATTTACGAGGCCGCCAACATAAAATTTGATTTCTCGAAGGATTACATCGCCGAATTGATGGATTTTGTGAAGGATGAATTGGTGAAATTGAAGTAAGAAATAGTAGGCTGTAAAAAAATCCTTTGATAATTTTATCAGAGGATTTTTTTTCGACCATCGCAGTGAATTATTTGGCTAAAATTCAGGAAATTCAGAAAATTAATTGATTTTTGTATTTTTTAAGTCAACAATAAATTCCATCCTAAACAAACTTTTATGAAATTTACTTTTCCCGCATTTCTACTCCTGTTTTTAGTTTCAACATTTTCGTTTGCACAAGATACTACTTGTGGCTTTGACGATAACGAAATCTCGCAGGACATCATGAAACAATTACCGCAATTTATCAAAGAACGTAAGGCTTACAAACAGGCTATTGATGATTTTTATATGTGCCGCGTTGTAGTGGATGTTGACTATCAGACTTTTAAAAAATATAATGGTGACACCCTCTTTATAAAAAATGAAGTAGCTGCTATGATTCAAAAAACATCTGAGATTTATGAAAATGAAATCGGAACTAAACTGGTGCTGACTTATGTAAATATTTGGAAAGAAGAAGCAAAAGACCCTTACAATAATGTGACTGATATTTTTGTAATGCTTACAAACCTTCGTAATGCTTATACGAATACTTCATTGTCGCGGATTCCAAATGATTTGGTCATGTACCTCAATTCTAAAGGATTTTCGGGTGCTGGTGGCGTAGCGAGTGGTAAATTTAATGTTTCGCCATGGCAAAATATTTCAACTATTGCTCACGAAATCGGACATAATTTTGGTTCGCCACATACCCAAAGTTGTACTTGGCCAGGTGGAGCGATCGATTTTTGTTATGCCGTAGAGGGAAACTGTTATTCGGATGCTCTAGACAATATTAAAGGAACGTTGATGAGCTATTGTAATCGCCGATTGAACAATTTTCACCCACTTTGTATCGAATTAATGAATCGAAATTCAACCACTCGCTACCAAAAAATAAGAAACATTTCCGAAACCATAAAATTGGCTGAAACATGGGATTTTAACAAAGATTTATATTTTTCATGGAGTCCGATGCTACAAGCCGAAACTTACCTAATTGAAGTGGCTGATGGCTCTGATTTTAAAAATATTATTCTGAAAGATAGTAGTGAACAAGCATATACAGTTTTGCCTTTTTTGAAGAAAAACAAAAATTATTTTCTTAGAATTAAACCTAAAAATAGACTTGGTGAAGGAGTTTGGTCAAATACAATGAAGGTGAATACTCCTGCCATTCTTGAGACACCGCAACCATTAACAGCACTTGATGGGAAAGTAAATATCGATGGCACAACGCTTCTGCTTAGGTTTGATAAAATTGATGAAACAACCGAATATCAACTCCAAACCATTGGCTTTAGTTCGGGAAATACTTCTTATTCATTTGATTTAAACGCGGTGGTTCGACGTGCCACTTCCAATTCATTTGCCATGACAACATCGAGCGAAGGTTTCACCTGGCGAGTTCGAGCCTTGCGAGGAAGCGAGACAAGTGCATGGTCAAAACCAGAAATTTTTTGGATAAAACCAAATTCTTCAATACTTGATTTGACCCAACAAGCTGTCAATGGTTATCCACTTACTTTTCCGATAAACTACACTGCTGGTAGTGGTGATATTCTCGAAGTGAAAGTACTTGTTTCTGAAAATGCCAATTATTCGTTGCCCATCGTTAATAAAACCCTTAAATCGGGCATTTACGCGAGCCAAATATATCCGTTTTTACTCCAAAATCTAAAGCCAAATACCAATTATTATGTAAAATTTGAGGAATATAATAATGATAAATTTAATATAATTGGTTTGCCAAAAGGCTTGGTTAGGTTTACCGAAAAGTCGTTTAGAACTGCTTCGGAATCAAACCCTGCGAGTTTTTCGTATTTCAATAATGGCAATATTGAGAATTTGAGTCGCACATTACGAAAAATTGTTTTCAATGATCATTATGCTTTTGTAAGCACCAACGAAGGAATTGTGCAAATGAAAGTCGATGGTACAGCAGGCAAACTTATCAACCGGCAACTGACCAATGGAACTGTAAGTAATGCATTGATTGATACAAAAACCGATGCTGCTGGAAATCTGTGGATTTTAACGCAAGTTAGCAAACGCATTGCTTTCGATGGAGTTTTTCCGAAACCAACTTACCGTTTGGCAAAATTAGAGCCAAATACCTTCAAAATCCTCGAATCAAAAGATTTTGTGGGGAGCAATAATACTGCTTTCAATAGTTTTGACCCACAAACAAAATTTGTAAATGATAATAGAAATATCCAAAAAATAATAGGTGATTCGACCGAATTAGTTTATCAACTTCCTACAAATGTAAGTTTACAGCAAAGCATTTTTTGGGGGAAAAGCTCGGTGTGGATGCTTGTTTATAACTCTGTAAATGCCATTTATGAAATTTATAATTATAATTTTGAACAAAAAAAGCAGACAATTTTTAACCGAACAAATAGCTTGCTGAATGGTTCAATTAGTCAGATTTATTTAGATGCTCAAGAAAACCTTTGGGTATTGAATGGCGGAACAAACTTATTTCTCAAATATAATAAAGAATTGGGTTGGGTCAATCAGAATTTATTGCTTTCCGGTACTAATCGAATCATAGGTGAAAGTAATGGCATATTTTACTTATATAATATTGCAGGTTTGAAACGAGATATTTACTCATTTGCAGACAATACCTTGAAATTGGTAGAAAATGTGCCATTAGTAAGTGCTACAGGAACAATACAGTTGGATAATAGTGGGAAGATTTGGTTGTTGCAAGCTGATAAATTGTTGAAAATAAATCCTTGTAATTACCTAAAAACGCCACAATTAAAGGCTTCTTCGAGTCAGATTTTAAAAGGCGAACAAGTTACACTTATGGCCGAAGGTTGTAGCAGTGCAAAGTGGACTTGGAATGCAGAAAATAAGCCATCTGAAACCAAAACAACTGATAAAAACAATGTTTTGCTCGTAAACCCAGCTTTAAATACACAATATAGGGTTCAGTGTATTGACCAAGAATGTGTCAGCGATTTAAGTAATTTGTTGGAGGTAAACGTTCTAACACTAAGTTTGAGTAGTACGGATAAAAATAAATATTGCACCAACGAAAACATCGTCCTAAAGTTCTCAGAGGGCGGGAAATATGCCTCAAAAAATGAATTTAGGGCAGTTTTCTCAAATGCAGAAAAGAAATATGCAGCAACGATAGCAAATGACAATTCGTATAAAGCAGCCATTCCAGGAGAGATAATCAGTGGTAAATATTGGGTAAAAGTTGAGAGTACCGAACCAAAATTAGTATCGACAGATTCGGTTGAAGTGCAGATTTTTAAAGCACCAACTATCAGCATTTCGGGTTTAAATGAGGCGTACGTTTTAGATACAACGCAAATAATAGTGAAGCTAACGGGCACGCCTCCATACAAGTTTGTTTACAATGGGAAAGAGGTAGTTTCAAGTATCAGCAATTATTTTACTAAAAGTTTTGTGCCATCTGAGCCAATCAATTATAATTTCTATGTTTCGGACTTTTCGGATGCTAATTGTACTGTTGGCCTTATTGACAATAGAGAAATAAATGTAAGAGCAACTGTAAATCCGAAAGTTGCTAATTTTTGGGTAAAATATTTTCCTGTGCCGTTTGATGATGTGCTTGATTTACTAGTTTATAACAAGCCTGGCTCTAAATTAAGCGTAACGTTTTTCAATACAAAAGGACAGACAGTTATTCAAAAAGAGTATCCATTAGGTTCATATTTAGATAAATTTAAAATTGATACTACCGATTTAAATGCAGGATTATACTTTTTGGTACTTGATACCGGAAAACGTAAAGAAACCAAGAAAGTTATAAAGTGGTAAAATATCAGGAACCATAATGTTGGTATTCTTCAAAACGATGCCTGCGTTATGTTTTACAAAATTCATAGACTTGTCTTAATCCACTAACAACTTTATATTTTACTCTTTTTGAGCTTATGGGATCGGCCAATATTTTACTGATTATAAATAGTTTTATTTGGGTTAGATCCTAAGTATCAATATTTGCCGTAGCATCTTTATAATTAAAGGAATAAGTGTTTGAAGTTTGCGAAATATCAGCATCAATTTTTGCCCCTTGCCGATAAGCCTGAGGCTCAAAACACTCGCACAATATCTTGATAATTCAATGGGCATTTATTCCTAAGAACTTTTTTATACTTTTGCTCCTTAATTCTTTTTATTTCATATCTAAACTAAATATTATGAAAAAAATATTGACTTTATTAATGCTTTTGGCAGCCGCTCGGTCTTTTGCTCAAACTGACGAAGAACAAATAAAAGCAACAATCAATCAAGTATTCGATGGAATGCGTAAAAGCGATTCGAGCCTAGTGCGTGCGGCTTTGCATCATTCGTGTACGCTCAAGTCAATTGGAAAAGATAAAAAGGGTGAAGTACGTTTACAAGAAGATGCAATTTTAGGCTGGTTGAAGCAAATCGGTACGAAGCGGGAAGGGGTAATTTTTAATGAGAAATTAACGAGTTATGATATCAAAGTTGATGGTGAAATGGCTATTGCTTGGACTCCCTACGAATTTTATGTCAATGAAAAATTTAATCATTGTGGTGTAGATGTTTTTACGATGATGAAAACCGAGAACGGCTGGAAAATTATTGGAATTGTAGACACCCGTCGTAAAGAAAATTGTGTAAAGTGAGAGCGTGGTTTTAGTTTTTACCTTGTTTAGTTATTTGTAAAAAAACCTCTCAACATTCGCGTTTAGAAATTTTTATTCATAAATATTTACAAATAATGTGCTTATACCAAAGTTTTGTATAAAAATTTTTAAAATTCTGTAAGAATCTTTGGTGCATGTATGGTTGTCATCGGAAGCTCAATTTTTTACTTCCGAAAAATAATTGTTTAAAATAACTGGTTTAGGAAATTCCATTTCAAAATCACTAACAGCTAAAACAGACAAAGGTGTAAGCTGAGAAATAGGAGGGAAGTGTGCATTGTCAATTTCAATATTGAGCAATTTGGCAAATGATGCTTTGCCTTTGGCAGGTGAATTGGTTATCAATAAATCATTGCCAAGCTTTTGGGCAAGTTTGATTGGGAAAAATTTTGTAGAAATAGGGAATTTGAAAGAACCATCTCTCAGATGTGCTTTGAAAAAAGTTTTGCCGTCAATCAATACTTCTATAATCTTTTCTTTGGCTGTTGCTTGTGTGATTGTAAATTTGGCCAACTCTTTAGGAATTCCCCAATTGGCAATTCCATTTTCTACACTATCTTGGCTCGAAACATAAATTTTTGAAATTGAAAAAATTTTCTTTTTATCAAAATTAAGTCTTCCAGGTACAAACAAAAGTTCTTGATAAGAACCAACGGCCGAAGAGGCGTAATCCACCAACATAACCGTGCCTACAAAATCACCACCGAATCTATTTGCTTGATAGTCAGCCAAAAAGCCAAACTTTTCAACAAAATATTTTGGGAAATGATAAAGAAAAATATATCCATTTCCTTTCAGTTTCCACGGTGGTGGTGCTTGCATGCTTGCTATTGGTTACTGGTTGATTCTTAGTTTTGGCTGCCTTCCAAGAATAGCTCATAGCAGATTAATTTAAAATGCTATCAAAGCCTTGGCTTGTTTTTCGAGGAAGTTTCGATAGACTTCAAACGTAAACTCTTCGCCATTAAAGTGGGCTTTCATATTGCCAAGTTTCATGCGTAAGCCCAATACGTCGGTACCCATATAGCTCAGAATGTCATTCAAATGTCCAAGTCCAACGGCATTTCCCAATATTCCTGCCGAGATTCCGACCAAAGCTGCTTTTTTGTTATTGAAACTATCAGGATATCGTAAGCCATCAAAGAAAGTTTTCAGCACCCCTGGAAATGAACCATTATATTCAGGCACAATAAAAACAAATTTTTTGGTTTCGTCAACTATTTTCTGAAACTCATTGAAAGCCTCGTTTTTACCAGAATTCTGGTATAAAGCCGAAAATGCAAAATCGGTTGGAAGTTCTGCCAAATCAGTAATCTGACTATCATGGTCAAGCGATTTTAAAATTTTTTGGTAATTGATCCCGACTTTTCTTGAAACAGAGTTTTGGCGGTTTGTACCTATTATAATGGTAATCATTATCGAAATTATATTATTCTTACTAATATTCTAACAAAATAAACAATAAATTGTTCATCTTTTTAGAAAATCGCAACGCTCAATTCACAAACCTTGTATCTTTGTCAAAAACAAAAGATTTATGTTTAAAAGCACTTTAGATAAATTCAGAGTTGTGGCTTTTTTGGAAGGCTGTTCGTTTATACTTTTTGGTATCACGATGCCTCTTAAATATATGATGGGTTTTCCAAAGCCTAATTATTTTGTGGGTATGGCTCACGGCGTGCTTTTTATTGTTTATGTTGTGCTTTTAGCCAGTGTCGTTATTAAATATAAATGGTCTTTTAAGAAAGCCATATTGGCATTTTTGGCCTCATTTGTGCCTTTTGGGACATTTTATGCTGATAAAAAAATATTTAGAAAAGAATTGAAAGATTAATTATATGTTTTGCTTTGGCTTACGAGTTTCGGGCGGTATTCCGCACCATCAGTTTTTTTACTAGAGATACCCATAGGCATTTCTTTGTTTTCTTTTTTCTTGAAGATGGTATTAAAACTGCGAGTATGCTGTAAACTAACGCCATTGACCGAAACGTTGCTATTAAAATTATAATAATAATTTGGCACACTTCTACTATATGCTTTCAATCTCCATGAACCATCTTGGCTCAATAGCCACTCAACTTCACCACCATAAAAATAGTTGTTTGTAGTCTGGCCTTCGTTTTGGAGAATAGTATTATTCAAACTTACTTTAATGTTATTTCCGAATTTGTATGAGAAATTGAGCTGCGTATTATTAATCAAGCTTTGACGTAGATTATTTAAATTTCCTTTGCCAAACTGCACTGCTACCTCCAAATTAGGGTCAATTTTTGAAGCAATGTTTCCGAGTTGATTGGTCAAAATTCCACTGACATTATCGAGTAATAGTTGTGTATCGAGGGCATCTTTGAAATTGTTGTCATTGAAAAGTCTATTTAGAGCAGTAATACCTACAAAATTATTATTCCGTAATTGCTCATCATCCTGCAGGCGTTGCTCAAAAGCAATTACTTGTGGTTGGAGGTTAAGCGGAATTCTACGTTGAGTAAATTTAATATCAAACTTGGTCGTTGGCTTCATTAGTTTATCAGTAAGCATGATTGATGCGACTACTGGATAAAGTGTATTTAACTCTGACGAATTGGACGCCGTGCTGGAGGTGATGCCATTCAAGGAAACATTGGCCGTATAACTTGCACCAATGTTTATATCAGCGTCATATGGGTCACCCGACCACAAGATTCGGCTTCCTTCCTTTATATCAAATTTTCTTAGTTTAGAGATATTTTGTAAACTAAAATCATATTTTCCGCTTTTGATTGTGTAAGGACCGGACATCGTGAAGCCTCCTCGAGTATCATATTCGATACTGATATTGCCATTACCAACGGCATTGAGTTGGTCTTGATTAGAACGGTCAAAGATTACGATACATTCGGCATCCGGTGTTATCGTAAAATTAAAATCCATTTTCAGATCAACTTTTCCACCTACAACATTGTCATTCTTAATAATATTTTCACCGTCTTTTTGAGTGTTTTTACTCATAAAAGTAATTCCTTGTTCTTCGGTATTCACAGTTGTTTCACCATCGAGTGGAATCGTAATTCTTGTACCTTTTTTGCTTGTTAAATTTGCCGCAATATTTACATTATTAAAATCACCTGTAATGTGCAAGTCGCCATTTGTAACGCCCGTTCCGTAAAAATCTTCGTTGTCTCTGATTCCCGTATTCATGATTTTAAAACCATCACGACCTCTCATATAAGCATGTATACCCAACATGAAATTTCCACCACCACCATTAAAAATACCGCCTTCAATTTCGGCAATATTGCCATTTTGATAGGCATCACGCACCTTGAAACCTTTTGCAGCTACAAAACCTTCCTCATTAAAATTCAGTTCGTCGTCAAAGTACAGATAAGAATTTAGTTCATTGATTCTTAAAACTCCTTTCTCAAAATCGACATTACCTCTAATAATAGGGTCGTTGGCAGTTCCTCTTACACTTAATGTTCCACTGGCATAGCCACTAATATTAGAGAAAATATCATCAACAAAAGACTCAAAAATCTCTAGATTAGTTTTCTTTAAAGTTGCTTTTAGATTAAGCGGATTACGGTCATCTTTAGGGTCGTAAGTTCCCGAGACTCTAAAAATTTCGTTATTGATTCTGATGATGTTTCCGTTAATATTGAGTTTTTGTTTCAAATTATCCCATAGAGCTTCGCTTGCGATTGTTCCAATCAAAATATTCTTGTAAATCAACTCGTCGATGCCGAAGCTACTAGTCACGATGGCGTCATTGTAAACGTCTCGCAACATGAGTTTTCCATTGACGATACCTTTCAGGTCGAGGTCAGAAAGTGGCTTGAGGGTCTTTAAATCAAAATCTCGAATATCTATGAACGATTCAACAGTAGAGTCTGGTGAAATCGAACCATTCAACGAAATACTTTGATTTTGGTTAGCTAACGCCACCTCTTGAAAGTAAACTTCATCGTTTTTAATATTAATTAAGTTGTTTTTACTCAACATCCATTGGCTACCCAAAAGGTCAAGTTTAGTATTTTTTGGATTGAATGTAAGATTAAAACCTTCTGATAAAAAAGCCAGTTTTCCAAAAATTTGAGCTTTGTTTAAACTATTTTGTTGCTTTATTCGTCCATCAAATTCAATTACATTGCCCTGACCCCACATTCCTGCAACTTCAATTTTTTCGGTCGGGGTCATATCGCCTAATTTTTGAGTGGCAGAATTGAAAATTAGTGAGGTCAAAATCTTTGGCGAAGTGGCTTCCTTTGATGTATTAAAATCAAGGTAATTTCCATAAAAAGCCAAAGTGCCGTAGCGAAGCGTATCGATTTTTCCTCCCAAAGATAACTCAGCCGTATTTCTGATATTCAGGTTTCCACTCAATTCGGTGCCATAGGAGATATAAATATCGGGGTAGAAATATGCAAAAAATGGGTCAGATTTTTTGAAAGTTACTTTGTAATCTAATTGGTATTTATTGGCCAAATCTGCATATGGCAATTGAGCGTAATATTCAAGGCGAGTTTGTTCGTTATCGTAGAAATATTGAGTATATTCTTTAGATAACCGACTGACATCGGTAATGACTTTGCTTGGGGTGAATTTCCCAGAAATATCAACATTGAAAAATTCAGAGAGTAGACTTATTTTTCGAGATTTACCTGATAATTCGGAAGTAACAAAAAGTGAGTCTACACCTAATTGGCGTTTGTCATATTGCAAAACGGTACGCATAAATTTTGCTTCACCAAGCCAATTATCCAATTCGTTTCCTTGAAAGTTGAGGTTAATTTCCGAACGAAATTTTACATCATTTTTGGAATAGCCAAGTGGTTTTAGGTTTGCGTTCTGAACAATTCCGTGAATATCAAATTTATTCAAGGCTTTCGCAAAATCGACTTTTCCGCTCACATTGAAGGCCAAATTTGTGTCTTTTACACTTACTCTTCCATCAAAAAGCGATTGGCTCATTTTTCCATCAACATAAATATTTTTATAGTCATAGCCATTAAACCAGATGTGATTTACTTTTCCATCGAAATCAAGAGCGGCATCTTTTACAGTAAAACCCTTGCCTTGAATCTTTCCTGCAAAAGATAATTTTTGTAAAAACTCCGACTCTTCGACCAATTTACCTAATTCAAAATTTTCGACCGTCAGCGAGCCATCATAAGTTGGCAAAGCACCATTGGTTGGGAGTTTCATTTTAATATTTCCTGCCACATTTCCCATGGCCGATTTAAAATTGGCATCGGTCACAAAATCATTATAAACACCTTTGAAAGTACCCACAAAATTGACAACTCCGAATTTATTTACTTGTGAATGATAGAGCGAGTCGCCCACGTATTGACGAGCATCAGCAGCATCAATTTGGGATGTCCGCCAATTTAAAACCATGTCTGCCTTGTACAAATCGGGCAAGTGCTTGAAAGCAATATCACCATCTAGAAAGCTATTTTTACCAAATTTTAGCTTGAAATCTTTCACCCGAAAATCATGAACCGTTCCTATGAAATCGCCATTGAGCAGGTAGTTTTCTTGATAAGCATACATATCGCTTGCAAATCGTCCGAGGTCTTGGGCATCAATTTCGCAATCTTTTAAATTACCAATCATTACCACTTTTTCGTTGAAATCGCTAAAATCTCGTGGACTATCATAATTGAAAATAACTGAATTTCGGAGGGTTGAATGATTGATTTTGGCATACAAATCATTCAAACGCATTGATTTGCGGGAATAAAAGAATTTGGTATTTAATTGCTTGATTTTGAGGTCACTTCTTCGTTCGACTCCCTGCATGTTTTTCAAAGCGAAAGTTATTGTATCGCCCATAACGAAGAAATTCTTCAAATTTCCATTCAAATCGTTAATAGTGAAGTTTTTATAATCAAATTCATCTTCCGGAAAACGTGCTTCTTCGGGGTCAACCAGTGTAAATGTACCGTCTTGGATATAGGTTTCATCAATTGTAAAAGGTGTATTATGTTCGCCCTTTATTTGATTAGTTGTATCTGTCGAGGCTGTTAATTCTTCGATTTTTGCAATCCATTTGTCGATATTCAAATTGCCGTCTGGTTCGTAGATAAGCTTTACTCTTGGATTACGAATCATCACATAATCAAGATTATTATCAAAGGTCAAAATCTTTTCCCAACTAAAATCAAAATTGGTTTTGCAGTTAACATAAAGCTCTTTCACAAAAATCATTTCACGGTTTTTGTGGTCGTAAATCGTAATGTTTTCGAGCGTAATTTCATCGAACCAAGTCATTCGAGCCTTTTCGATGGTTACTTTTGAGCCTAATTTTTTTGATAATAACTCGGTGGCTTTCTGTAGAGTTGTGGTCTGAATTTGGGGCAATTGCATGGCATAAAACACCAATCCAAAACCCAATAAAAGTTGCAGTAGAATCGTAGTAATCGCTCGTTTTGAGTAATACGTCAAAACTAAACTACTCAACAAAAGAGCAATCGGAATAAGTAAGGTTTTGGGTAATGGTGTAAACAATAACAAGCCACTCATCATCGCAACAACGATGAGAGAGATAAGCGTGAGAGTGATTATTTTAATTACTTTACCCATTGCGTAAAGCAAGTGTATAACTTACTTCTTTTCAATTTATTTAAGCACAATTCAGCAAACTGTGGTCTAAATAGTACTAATTTTGTCTTTTATTTAAAAAAAATAGGAATCTGTACTCTTTTCTATTGTCTAGGCGGAATTCCGCCATACACTATGAATATTTTAGCAATCGAATCTTCGTGCGATGATACGTCGGCAGCTGTTATTTCTAACGGCAAAATCCGTTCCAACATTGTAGCTGGACAACTAATTCATGAAATTTACGGAGGCGTTGTGCCTGAGCTTGCCTCCCGTGCTCATCAACAACACATCGTTCGGGTGGTTGATAAGGCAATACAAGTTGCGAATATAACAAAAAAAGACTTAAATGCCATAGCTTTTACTCGTGGACCCGGACTTTTAGGGTCTTTGTTGGTCGGTACATCCTTTGCAAAAGCAATGGCTTTGGCTTTAGATGTGCCGCTGGTTGAGGTCAATCACATGCAAGCCCACGTATTGGCTCACTTTATTGATGAACCTCGTCCGGCCTTTCCTTTTTTGTGTTTAACTGTCAGTGGTGGACACACCCAGATTGTACTTATCAAAGACTATGCTACAATGGAAGTTTTGGGCGAAACGCAAGACGATGCCGTTGGTGAAGCATTTGATAAAACCGCAAAATTGCTTGGACTTTCGTACCCTGGTGGGCCTTTGGTAGATAAACACGCTCAACTCGGGAATCCGTTAGCTTATGAATTTCCGCTGTCAGAAATGCCAAAGTACAATTTTTCATTTAGTGGAATTAAAACATCTATTTTGTACTTTTTGAAGAAGAAAGTTGCCGAGAATCCAAACTTTGTTGCCGAAAACCTAAATGATATTTGTGCCAGTGTGCAGCATACTTTGGTGCGAATGGTGCTACAAAAACTACGTCGTGCAGCACGTGAACTAAATATAAAAGAAGTTGCGATTGCTGGTGGAGTTTCAGCCAATTCAGGACTAAGAAAAACTTTGCACGAAATGGGCGAGAAAGAAGGTTGGAACGTATATATTCCCGATTTTCAGTATTGTACCGATAACGCAGGCATGATTGCCATGGCGGCACATTTCAAATACCTGAAAAATGATTTTTCGAGCCAAGATGTTAGTCCGTTGCCGAGAATGGAGTGGTAAAAATTGGCAAGTAATCTGTATACTTTCACAAAACGTTTAAAAATCATTATTTTTTAGTAAAAAGCCCTAGTTTTGTAATTATGATTTTACCAAATACTGATAATGCTTTCATTGATGATAAAAAACTGATAGATTTTTGTTTGTCAGAAAGTCATCCAGTTGGAAAACATAAGGCACGAGTTTTTATATCGGTATTAGGTTTTTCAGTAGAAAATTATCAAGATTTAAAAAACGCAATTTTAATAAATATACAAAATAATGAAGCAACAATGACAGAAATAAACCAATATGGAGCTTTGTATGATGTTGATGTATCGGTTGAAAATCCACCCAAAAGTGTACTCGTTAGAACAAGTTGGATTGTCAAAACCGATGAAAATTTCCCAAGGTTAACAAGTTGTTAGGTAATTTTATAAAACTCATGGACATTCTTGAATTATTTGATGTGGTGGTTTTAACTGAGGCAATTCCATCGTACAATTTACGCAAAGGAGTGTTAGGTACTATCGTGGAAATACTCGATGAAGAAGTATTTCTCATTGAATTTGCCGACACGAAAGGAGTAAGCTATGCCATTGTTCCTATAAAATCATCTTCTTTGATGAAAGTTTATTATGAACCTCTTTTAGCACAATAAACACTAAAAACTCCTCAAATCATTGATATAAGCCACGCCACCTAACGCACGCATTTGTCGAGCAATATTAGCCGTGCGGCGGTTGACATAAGGCCCAGGTTTGGCCGCTGACCATTTGATTGGACTTGGCAATACCGACGCAATTCGTGCGGCTTGCTGACGAGTTAGATTTTTGGCTGATGTATTAAAATATCGCTTCGAAGCTTCTTCAACACCAAAAGTCATGCTTCCCATTTCGGCTACATTGAGGTAAACTTCCAAGATTCGTTCTTTTCCCCAAATCAATTCAATCAAAACAGTGAAGTAAACTTCGAGTACTTTTCTGACGTAACTTCTTGACTGCCAAAGGAATACGTTTTTGGCAACTTGTTGTGAGAGTGTGCTTGCACCACGCAATTTTTTACCTTTAAGATTTTTGCTGAAAGCATTACCCATTGCCTCAAAATCGAAACCATTGTGGTCAGGAAAAAGTTGGTCTTCGGCTGCTACCACTGCCAAAGGTGCTTCTTTCGATATATTGGCGTATGATACCCAATCATAGTGAATTTCGCTTTCTCTACCATCGGCCATAGCTTCCATTTTGCGAGCAATCATGGTAGTGGTAAAGGGTACTGGTACAAATTTGTACAGCACAACCAAGCCAATTGAAATAGCAAAAAAGTAGAGTGTTATTTTTATTGCCCAGTATTTTAGCTTGTTTTTCCATTTGCTTGATTGTTTTTTAGGGGCTGATTCTTTTGTTTTCACATTTTTGTTGCGAAATGTATTTTTCCCTCTTCGTGGGTCGTTTGCCATAGCCTTGGTTAGTAATTTACTGCAAAAGTCGGAAAGAATTTTCTTTCAAACAAACCATTTGCCTTGTGCAATCAACTTTGTTTTTCCTCCAACATTTAAACTGAAATTTTGTTTGTCGTTTAACTCTCCTCTTAAGTGAACAAGCGAAGGCCGACCCATTTCGTAACCTTGCTCTACTCGGCAGCTTATTTTGTTTGATTCGTATTTGAGTAAATAGGCGAGCAAGCACGAGTTAGCACTACCTGTGGCAGCATCTTCTACTATTTTTTCGTTTTCGTAACAAAACATTCGTGCATGAAGTTGATTGTCGGCTTTTTCGGTTTCACGCGTGAAAGCAAAAAAAGCAGTTGTTAACTCATCGGGAGCATTGGTTTTGTATAAATGATTGTCAAGAAGCCAGTTTTTTATTTGTACATCGTTGAATTTGATGCGTTGGATAGTTGCAAGTTTTTTAAGAGGAAGAATAAGATATGGAAGCCCTGTCGAAACTATTTCTATTGGATATTTATTGTCAATATCCTCTGGTGTTAAACCGAACAAATTAGCGATTTCTGAATTAAAATTTTTGCTAAAAATTGGATTGTCAACTTCTAACCAAAGCGTTTCGTTTTCCTTGGTTACAGGTACTTGTCCAATTTTTAGATTGAGTTGAATCCTTTTTTTATCTATATTTTGAGGATAATTTAGTAAAACGAAGGCAGTTCCCAAAGTTGGATGCCCCGCAAATGGAACTTGATATTCGGGGGTAAAAATTTTTATGTCAAATCCACCGTTTTTTTCTACATCAGAAATGATAAAAGTAGTTTCTTGAAAATTGATTTCACGGGCAATTTTGAGCATCATTTCATCGCTCAAGCCATCTGCGTATTCAAATACGGCTAGTTGATTTCCTTGATATTTTTCTTCGGCAAAAACATCAACTATATGAAAATTGAGTATCATAGAAGATTTTTAACGAAAAAACATTTAGAGAAAACACTATCTAAATATTAAATCTATTTTAGATAGTGTTTTAATTTTAACCCTATTTTTTATAAGTAATTCGGTAAACGGTTCCGCCTAAATCATCACTTACGTATAAAGCACCATCAGGGCCTTGTGCGAGTCCACATGGGCGATGTTGTACTGGGCCTGTTGGTTTTACGAGGTCGATTCCTGCGAAATTATCTGCAAAAATTTCCCATTTACCCGAAGGTTTATTGTTTACGAATGGTACAAAAGCTACCAAATATCCTTTCTTTAGTTCGGAAGATTGACCATGAAAAGCAATAAAAGCACCATTACGATACTTGGCTGGAAACATTTTTCCAGTATAAAAAAGCAGGTCGTTTGGTCCTAAGTGTGCAGGAAATGCCACAATTGGATTCAGTGCTTTTTCGCCACCAGTTTTTTTGCCATCTCCTCCGTATTCGGGAGCAACAATTTTCTTTTTCTGAAATTGATCATAATAAATATACGGCCAACCTGCATCATCTCCCTCATGCAGTTCATATAAAGTTTCTGCGGGCATTTCAGCACTTTGTTGTGGTGTATAATATTGAGGATAAAAATCATGGAATTGTCCACGACCGTGCACAGTTGCAAAAAGGGAGTTGGTTTTTGAATTCCAAGCCGTTCCAACGGCATTTTTTAGCCCCGTTGCATAGCGGATTCCGTCTGAAAATGTTTGATTCATTTTTTCGGCATTGAATTTCCAGATTCCACCCGCTGAGTCCAAAATTGAGCAAGGCATAATGCCTTTTCCAGTGCCTTTTTCACGACAAGGGTCGTTGTATGAGCCTACCGTTACGTAAATATTATTGGCATTATCAAGCACAAAAGGTTTTGCGTTGTCACGTCCTTTATCGACCAATCCGTCAACAATTTTTTCTGGATTTTCTATATCAATGATTTCTTCATTTGCATTTAATTTATAACGCATAACACCGGTATTCGAGGAAGCATATAAATAACCATTTTTGATAGTCACGCCTGTGCCGGGGTAATTTCCAAAATATTTGGTTTCGTCGATTACGCCATCTTTGTTGGTATCACGCATGAGCAAAATGCCTTTACCATCTTTTAATTTTGAAAGCTTGGCATAAACATCGCCATTTTTTGAAACCGTTAGGTGGCGAGTTGCCCCTAATTCTGTTCCAAGAACGGTGGCCGAAAAGCCCGCAGGAAGTTTGATTGCATCAGCAACTGTGTTTTTCTTTAAAGGTGGTTCGGGGAGATTTCTGTAAGCAAATAGACCAGCCATCCCAGCAAGACTTGCTAGAATATAGCTCGAACGAACAAATAATTGTTTCATTTAAAATGGAATTTATAGAGGTTGAATTTTTTGCTAAAAATACGATAAATTTCTGTGTTTGCTTATTTCTTTCTAAATATTCGTTGAAATGGCCTTACGTTTTGACCAATAAAATCTTTCGGAAAATGTTCGTTGTCGGGTAAGCCAATGGGAAGATTTTCATCATCAGATGGCCAATAGTTTGTCTTGAAAATAAAATCCCAAACACTCAATGTAATGCCATAATTAAAACCTTTTGGATGACTGGCAGGCATATATTTTGCATGGTGCAAAAGGTGCATTTGTGGGCCATTGAGTAGGTATTTGAGTGGGCCAAGATTTATTTTGAGATTGGCATGGCCGAGTTGACCTGTAACAAGGGTAAAAATATGAACGATAAAAAAATCGGTCAAACCAACGCCGACCATCGCCAAAGGAATGTATTCGATACTGCGATAAATCACGTTTTCCATCCAATGGTAGCGGAGTAGAGCGGCAAACCCCATTTCTTCGGTGCTGTGATGCACTTTATGGAATTCCCACATCCAATCAACATTGTGCAAAAGACGATGAATGGCCCACTGCATAAAATCCCGTAAAGCGAAAATAAGGAGGATTTTTGACCAAAAAGGTAATTGCTCGATATTGATTGCTACAATATTTGTAATGCCAAAAAGCCCAAGAAAATCTTTGAATGCCTGCACGCCCACCATCGAAAGGGCATTGTAGGCAATGAGCGAAAAGAGAAAATAATTCCATAATAGATAGAAGGCATCCAACCAAAAATGTTCACGAATCAAAGGCTGGTTTTTTCGCCACGGAAACATGATTTCAAGCAACCAAATAGCCAAAGATACTCCCAGCAACCAATAAAAATAGTTGTGCCAGCTTGGATTAAGCATTTCGTTGATGAAATAACTGAAATAGCCTGTATATGCTCCTTGAATGATTTTTAGATACTTTTCCATATAATCTACAAAAAAAAGAAGGCCTACTGAATATCTAAAGCCTGCGTTAAAAACCCCAAAAAATGTATTTTAGTTTACTTTTCTAGTGAGTAATTTAATTCTAAATAATCTTTTTCTAATTGTTTTTTACCAAAAACTGGTAGAGTTAGCTTGTTCAAAAGATTGATTTTAGCGTATTTTTGATTGAATAACCAATAGTTCATCCGCGAAAACAAACATTTTCCTGTCAAATAGGTTTTTTAAATATAAATTTGACCTTTATAATTAATGAAAATCATATTCTTGGTATTTTTGTGTGTATCGGTTTTTGCACAAAACAAAGTTCCTGCCAATCAATCGAAAGCAGGTTGTGAGCCAGTAGCCGCAAAAAAACAAATGAAAAACAACAAAATTATGACAAAGGAAGGTGAAAAAAATGTGCTCGGGACTGACCTACAAATAGCAGGAAAATCTCCACTCACAGGTTTTTATAGAGATGGTTATTGCTCTACTGGCGACCTCGATGCGGGCGTTCATGTGGTTGCGGCTGTGGTAACAGATAAATTTTTACAGTATTCAAAAGCTCGTGGTAACGACCTCATTACGCCTTATCCAGCTTATGGATTTCCGGGATTGAAAGCAGGCGATAAATGGTGTCTTTGTGCTGTTCGTTGGAAAGAAGCATATAATGCGGGCGTAGCTCCATCAGTAATTTTGGAAGCAACTCATGCAAAAGCACTCGAATTTGTAACAATCGAGCAGTTGAGTAATGTCGAAAAAAAATAATTAAGTCTTTTTTCTGCTAAAAATACCTTCTAAAAAATGCCCTAAAGATTGTGCTTTAGGGCATTTTTTGTGAAAAAACTGTATTTTTAATTTATTAGAACGAAATTGGTACTTCAACCAAAGTCATATCCCAAGCCATTTTCATGGTTATTTCTTTGTCATTGCTGCCTTTTACGCACTGAATTGAGAAGTTTTCTACTACCTCATCGGTTTTCTTTGTGGGTACGCTCACACGCAATACGTCGTTTTCTTTATTGTAGCTGTAAGCTCCCCAAAAGTCGAGGTCTTTGTTCAAAATAATTGTCCATTCAGTAGCCGTTGGAATCGCAAAAAGCGAGTATGTTCCTGCTTTTACTTTCTTGCCTTGAATCGTTACATCTTGATAAAACTTTATCTCGGCCGATTCGTTAGCTCCCAAACGCCAAACTTCTCCATAAGGCACAATTTTAGTTCCGAAAACCTCACGCTCTTTTTTGGCAGGTCGGCTATAGGTGACACGCACAATAGCGGGCATATCGCCAATGAGTTTGGGAGCAAATTTGCGGTCATGAGCAAAATTATCAGGATAATACGCCATATCCATTGGGCTTTTGTCTGTTCCACGAAGTTTTTGTGCTTGAACTTCAATGATTATTAAGCTAAAAAGGAAAAGTAATAATAAGGTTTTTTTCATAGTATTTGATTTGAAGTATGATAGTTTATTATTTTAGAAATATGTAAAGTTATTGCAAAATATTAAGAATCATTAAAAAATGTGAATCATTCTTTTTTCTGCCATTTATCAAAAATAATGACTTAAATACCGTTTGAAAAGGTTTCAGTTTTTTTGGCCAAATACTTATTAATCATTGTTTATTTTCTCTTATTTGCTTGAAACAATATTCTAAAAACGAAGTTTATCGAAAATAATAGAATACCACCTAAATTATTTTTAAAAAATAATAGTATTGAAAAAAACATGATTATATTTGTTAAAAAAACCACTAATCATCATGGAAAATAACGTAGAAAAAAAAGAATTAGAGCAAAATGCTAAAAAAGAATGGGTAAGCCCTGAAATGCAAGAATTGAATCTCAATGGTGGACCTATAGTTAGTAAGGGTGAAACGGGTCTTTACAAAGCATCTTAATTAATCAATAAGGTCTCTTTTTGTGCGTACGTTCATTTAGAGGCCTTGTTTACAAATAATCAAACATTTCCATTGCCTCTTGATTTTGGTCTTTTATTTTTTGTTTTTGAGTATAATTTAACTCTTTTGCCCCCTTATCAATTTCGCCAGAGTGAAAAAAAGGAACATCTGCCAATAAACGCTCTCTAAAACCACTACTACTTTCCATTTGCTTCAAGGTATTAAAATCACTTTTCTTAATGGCTTCTCGAATTTTATCTTCCGTAAAATCTAGTGACAAAAAGGAAAGTATTTTTTTAAAATTCTGATAAGGATACATCTTCAAATCTTCGTAGCGAACAAAAATCACAGGGATTTTCGTTTGCTCTTTCCAACTCATCAAATGCTCTTGCCAAGTTCCAATTTGCCTTGGAAAACGATTATTCATAAAGATTGTTGCTCCTGTCTTACAAACGTATCGCTCAATAATCTCATCAATACTTATCCCTAAATATCTGGAAAAGGATATAGTAAGATCAAAAGGATTGCGGACAATATAAATTGCTGCAGTCGGCCGATTGGTGTGAAAAATAGGCAAATCATCATAAGCTGAAAGCGTATAATTATCGTGAATTTTAAGGAGATATGGCGACGGTTTGGTCTTTAAATAAAAATCCAAGACTTTTCTTCTTTCTATTGCTAACTGATATTCGTTAAAATCAGCCATGTCTTTTTTTACTAACGACGAAAACATTGCTTGATTGGCAAATACCTCATCAAATGCAAGATTGTTCAAGTCAATTTTTTCTTCATAAAATAGGGCAGAAAAAAAACACCTGAGCCAAGTATTGCCCGATTTCGGGTAAGATGCCAACCAAATTAAATCATATTTTGCCATTTTTCCAGTCGGAGCAGTTCCAGTTTAATGTTTTTTCAATTTTTTCTATTTCAGGAATATACAATTCATGTAAAAGCTTAAAGGAAATTACATCCATTTCGGCCGTGTAGGGAAAATGATATACTTGCTTTTCTTCAAAATTATTGAAAGTTGAACCGTCTAAGCCTAAAAAAAGCAAAATGTCAATTAATGCTTGTTGCTGATTAGCTCTGAAGTCTTCATACTTAATAATGTGCACTTGTTGGGTTGGAAAATATTGATGTATTCTATCGAGCTGCTCCACATAAAAACCTCTTCTGACATAATCATCTTCTGGGTATTGCTCAAACTGAGTATTGAATTTGTGGCGTAAAATATCCGCTTTAATACAGTTTAAAAATGAAGAGTCAATTTCTTTTTTATTCAAACGCATATTCCAGTGCGAAAAAGCTCTCTCGATGGGATTTCTTAAAATGAGTATAATTTTCATCTCTGGATTATACGTAAAGATACGGGCTATTGCGTCTTTAGCATAGCAATACAGTGGCGTTATTTCGCCTCTTATTTTTTCTGTATTCCAATCAAAATGTTGGTGATACTCAACATAATTATTCTGCTCTTCAATTTGAAAATCAAGTGATGGATTACTGAAATATTGCAATTCTTTCCAATCAGGCATGGCTATATCTGGATGCTTGCATAAATAATTAAATAATGCGGTGGTCCCAGCTTTCATAACACCTACACCGATAAAGTCAATTTTTTTATTTATTTTATTTTTCACATCCATTTTCATTTGATATTATTTTATCTAATTGGTCTGAGAAATACGCATCGGTATATTTTTGTTTCATTTTTTTAGCCATATCTACAATTGCCTCCTTGTAAGATTTGTCTGATAACAAAGTGTAAATTTGCTCTTCAATTTTCAAAATAGAATCAGTGATATTTGCCTTTATTCCAACCTTATGGTAAACAGCTCTAGCTGCAGCCCCATTTTGGTCCCACTTTTTATTTAGGGGGAAAATCAACATCGGTGTTTCTGTGTAAATTCCTTCAAAGATTGAATTAAGCCCTCCATGCGTCAGGAAAAGGTCAGCTCTTTTCAAGATAAAAATTTGGGGGGCAAAGTTAAGTACTAAAGCATTCTCCGTAAAATTTTGACCATACACTTCTTTTGATAGGTCATCACCTGAACTTATGATAAAATAATATTTTGGGTTTTTTGTTGCTATTTGAAAGCATTTGTTGATAAAATCTGTTTTTAAAGTTGTTTGCCCTAAATGTATATCTGTAAGGGTTCCAAGACTACAATAGATGATTCGATTTGATGGTTCGGAGTTTCCTTTTTCGATAAAGTTTTTTAGATTATCCGTGATTATTTCTTTGCGTTCGAATTCTACACACGGACCTAGTTGTTGCTGCCATGAAAGTGGAGCACTATTAGGAAAATCAAATTCGGGAGGATAGAGTAATAATTCGGGAACGCCAATAAATGAAGGGGCAAATATTTTTTTGTGATTGAATGAAACACTTGTTTTAACTTGTTCAGCATTTAGTATTTTTTTTGATAAACGCTCTAAGGATTGCCCCGCAAATATACCGCTTCTGTAGATTCGCTTGAGCTTATTTCTTAAGAGTGTAAATCTCCAAAGATATTTTGTAAATTTATTGGGGAAGCCATAAAAGTTCCCAGGTGGAATCTTTTCATTACTGTACATTCCCATTTTCGACTGCAATATATAAATCTTAAAATTTGCTGATAATGAACTAAGTATAACATAATCAAAATAGCAAAATTCATCTAAAAAAATTACGCTTGGTTGCAGTTTGTCAATGAGGTCTTTTAGTTCATTCTTTCTTGTTAGATAATCATTGAATAATTTATTTTTTTGTACGATAGCTAACCAGTCTTTGATGCCTGTCTGGGTAAAATGTTTGAAAGAAAGTTCATGAATTGGCAGCGTATGTAGGAGAAAAAGTTTAAAGTTATTTTTCAGCGTAAATCGTATAAGCTGAACACTTCCAGCATAGTATACATCAAAACCTTTGTTTTGTAGCGTACGAGCAATCTTAAGGGTAATGTTCGCATGACCGTGAAGCATAGGTATTATGAAGACTACATTATTCTTTCCCATGTGTAATATTAATATTGATGAGAAAATCTATTTTACACTTAGCTATTTCGCGTGTTTTTACGGGGTTTATCCAATTTACCTTACCTTTTGCATGAAAAAGCTCTAAAGAGTCAAGCACTTGATAGTTTTGTAGATCATTTTTTTGTTTTTCCCTCCAGTAATCGGCGAAGGCCAAAGTATAAGCACCATTAACTTTAGGTTGCAGTCTGATAATATCTGGGAGTATATTTTTACACATTTCCCTAAAAACAACCCTATCATGTTTTTTTGGGCGAAACATTTCGGTTGGCAAACTATAAACAAATTGAATTAAGCGAATATCGGCCAATGGGTAAACTGGCTCGATACCATACAGAGAGGCGTACAGAAATTCGGATTCCATTCTTAGCGTCGGGTGTACTCCACAGATGTAATTTCTTAAATAATCTTTAAAAGTTGGGGCATTCTCCAGTATATTTTGATGATTTATTAATTTATCATATACCGAGTTTGGCTTTAGCAAATTCCGCTCTTGATCGACAGATTGCTTAGGTTTTAGCTTATATTTGGTTAAATAGTACGAGATAACTTTCTTTAAATTAGGTAAAGGCGATGAGGAGATAAACTTTATAATTTCCACTATTTTCGTGTGGTGTAAATAATCGAAATAATACGACTGGCCATAAGTTGACACACATTCGTCCCCAGGAAAACCACTCATCATCAAACCAACCTGATTTTTTGAGGCATTCATGAAAAGTGTATCTTGCCAAATGCAATCAGAATTGCCATATCCCCCCATTACTTTATTACACTGCTGCCATTCATCAAAAGCATCAAGATAATGGAAATCTTCTATCAAATGATGGTTTTCTGGATTTAGATTTGCATGATTTAAAACGATTTGTTGAGCCGATTTTTCATCAATTTTCGTTTTTGAATAAGGTAAAGTTTTTTCAGATAAAACAAATGAGTAGGTATGTATGCTGTTTTTATCAAAGTTTCTAGCTAATAATACCGCAATGGCGGAAGAATCCATGCCACCACTTAGCTGACAACCTATGTTTTTGTGTGTATGTGTTCTACACATCACCGCTTCCAAAAAAAGCTGCTCTAACTTATCATAAATATCTTTTTCTGAAGCGTATTTTGATAAATCAATGGCTTCTAAAGCCCAATATCTGACTTCTTGGACATTATGAGTAGTTGATTTGTTAAAAATAATATAGTGTGCTGGTTTTAACCTAAGCACATCTTCGAAAAAAGTTTCTTCAACTTTTGATGGTGATACATCTTTTAGCTCTCCCGCAATGTAGCGTAAATTTAGTTTTAATGGCTCATTAACAACCTTTTTAATGAGGGAAATGCTCGTGGCAAATACCAATGAATCATCACTCATTTTGTGGTAAAACAAAGGTCTGACCCCTAAATGGTCTTTGGCCATAAATAATTTTTCAGTGGTTTTGCACCAAACAACAAATGAAAAATCTCCAATCAAAAAATCAACGCATTTTTCATTGAATATTTCAAATAAGAAAAGTAGTAAAAAATGGTCGCTGTGGGTTTCTTCAATTATTTTTCCACGTTTTGCCTCAATTATTGAGATTATCTCTTCTCTATTATCTAATCTACAACTCGCTACCAGCACGTGTTGCCCTGATTCGCAGATAGTTATATTATTTGAAGCGTTAGGCGTATGATGGTTAAACCAATTGACCAACAATAGTTGATTGGTTTGATAGGTAGCAACACTATCGGAGCTAAACAATGAAGCCCCATACTTTAATGCTTTGTCTTTTAAACCTGATACCTCAATATTTTCTGAAAGGGATAAAATTCCAAGGTAGTGACTCATGATTTTTTCTGTGTAAGCTTGTTGAGCAAAACTCGAAGGCTCACAATTTTAAGGAATAATTGTTTGTGTTGGAGAATTTCAGCACTTGGTTTTGGTGTAATTGCTGTAAAGAGTTGTCGTAATGTATGGTTCTTATAATCAGTGATGAAACTTGCAATTTCCATTACTTGCCTTCGAGTTTCCAAGGCCAACAGGATTTGGTTTTCGGCATCATTAAAAGTAATTTCATTGGTGCGTACCTTTTGTAATGGTTCACAAATAAATTTTGAACAACAATTGGGTCTGGGTTTATCGTAAATGGTACAAGTTTTATTGAATAATTGACAAGGTTGTTCAAAATAAATTTTACTATCTGAAGTTGAAAATGTGGTCAAACCCAAAGATTTTACCAATAACTCATCCTCGCGATTTTTAACATTAGCTTTTGTAAATAAAGTGCCATCGCAACACATTCCACATTGCATACATATTTTAGAAAAATTCAAATCAATTTCCATAGATTCACTAGCATTACAAATAAATTTAAATAAAGTATATTATTAACTCTCAAAAATATTATAATTTTAGGATTTAATGACAATGATAAGAAATTAATATTAAGATAAAAAAATAACTACTTGGAACTTTACAGATATCACGCTTTCGGATTACCGATTACCTCAGAAATTGAGTTACCCGCCTTAATGCCACTTGATAATGTTAATCAAAAGGTTGATCCAATATATGTAAAACAAGGTAATACGCCTAAAGGCCTCAAAAATGAAAATGTAGAAGTAAGAAACATTTTTTTGCTCAACGAACAAGAGCTTTTATTTGAAATAAAGGGCATAGCACGATATTATGTTTCAGATGGTACTCAAGTTATCATTGAACCTATGAGCGATAAATGGTCAGAAATATTATTGTATTTTTACTGCAATTGTATAGCGGCTGTTTTGTACCAGAGAGGTTTTATTCCAATTCATGCGTCTGGTGTTTTTGTTGACGATAATAGTGTACTATTAATTTCGGCTCCCTCGGGTTTTGGTAAATCTACAACCGCAATAAAACTTGCAGAATTAGGCTATAATTTATTTAGTGATGATACAGTCATTATAAATATTGGAAGTACAGCATGCCAAGCAACGGCTTCATACCCCATGATACGGCAGTGGCAAGATACAATTGATAACCAAACACTCTTAAATGAAGTCGAGAAGAAAGAACTCTGGGACGAGATTGAGCTAAATAAGTTTGGTTTTCATTTTCATGAAACCTTTGAGGTAAAGGCAGTAAAACTCTCAGGTATTGTATTTTTATCAAAAGAAGGTACAGAGATAGGTATCCAAGCATTAACGCCAATAGCCGCACTCCAGCAATTAGGAACAAATGTGTATCGAAAAGGATGGGTAACTGCCATGAAAAAGCAAATTTTGCTGTATAATCACCTTACTGAGATTAGTAGCAAGATACCGATGTGGATGGCAAGTCGTCCTGAAAATGTAAATACCTATGACACTTTCAGTCGAGAAATTGAAAAACAAATTATCTTAAAAATACAAACAAAAACAGAATCTATAGATTTAACCACTATTATATGACCTACAAGTTAAATACACAAAAAATACTCTTTACTCAATTAGGGGATGAAGGCGTTTTATACGATACCCAAACAAATGAGTATATTTCGCTCAATGAAACACTTTTCAAAATCCTAAAAGGTGTTGAAGATAGCTTAACAATCGAGCAAATAGTGAAAAACCTTTGTGATGAATATCGTATTTCGGAAGAGAATTGTAAGCAAGAGGTGATGAACGCACTTTCAAAATTAGTGGAAAAAGAGTACATTATTGAATGAAAGTAGGGTTAAAAATAAAACGCTTTATCAGGCTCAGTATTCGTCAAAAAGTTTTATTGCTTACGGTACTTCTTATCTCGTTGTATAGTTATTTTTTGTTCCGTTTTTTTAAGCATTCAGCTAAATTTGGATATGCAGATAAAGAATTTATAAGCCATAAAACCATTGATATGGTTTTGGTGAAAGACATTAGTTTTACTATCAGCGTTGTGAAAAACTATACTCCGTGGGAAAATGTTTGTCGGCATCAGGCTTATCAGGCGATGTTACTATGCAGACTTTATCAGATTCCTTATCAGATTTTTGTCGGATTTAAAAAAAGTGATGAAGGCAAAATCGAAGGTCATGCATGGATGATTGTACAAGGCGAAATTATTACGGGTTTTTGTAAAGTAGAAGAATTCACGATTCAAGCAATTTATAGTTAAACTAATGATTTCAAAAGAACTTCAGCTCCTAATTGAGTCAATTAAAATTGTTTTATTAGATGCATCTCCAAATGTATTCAAAAACTTAGCGAACGACCCAGAGCTGAATTGGCAAAGAGTAGATAAATTACTAAAGTATCATAGTATCAGACCTATATTTTACCAAGCGTGTAGAAACATAAACTTACAAAATGATTTAGTTGAAAGAGTCGGTGTTTTTACCAAAAAACAGGCAATTAAAAATTTAAACGAAATAATAGAATCTTCAAGAGTTTTGACCGTACTTAAAAACGCTGAAATACCTGCATTGCCGTATAAAGGTTTGCTTTTTTTAGAAAAAATATATGGCAATAAACCTCTCAGGGAAATTGGAGATTTAGACATTTTGGTAAGTCCTGAGGATTCAGTGAAAGCATTAGAATTGCTTATTGAAGACGGTTATAAACTCGGTGTTGAAGCTAATGTTTCTAAAGAGCTACTAATAGAAATTATAAAAACTACTCCCAATCCTGAAGTGGGTCTTGATAAAAAAACATCAATTGGAATGAATGTTCATATTGATTTCCATTGGGGTATTAATGAATTTTCTCAATATAGAATTGATTTACCTCTTATTTTTAGCACAGCCGAGCTGGCTAATTTCCAAAATCAGAAGGTACTGTTACCCAATACTTCCTCCATTTTCAAAATGCTAATTAATCATCACGGAGGGCGGGAATGCTGGGTTAGGTTAAAACACTTAGCTGATTTGATAGCTTTTAAAAAAACTTATCCTGAAATTAGTTTCGATGATTTAATAAATTGGAGTTCAGAGATGGATATGAAGAAGATTTGTGTGGCGGCAGAATCTTTATTAGAAGGTATTTTCTTTGCTGACGACCTCACGCTTGATAAACCAGAAGAATCTATTTCTCTAAAAAGAATTCTTGGTATGTGGGAATATGCTACTCATTGGGACAGGATTATGCCTAAAATATTTTTGTTACGGATTTATCGTAAACTTCAAGATAGAGAAACAAGTTGGAGTACTTTAATTTATGATCAAATAAAATTTTATTCCGTAGCCAATTTAACTGAAAATAAAAGACTTTTTGTATTACACGAAAAATATGTTTTTCTCAATGCTTTTTCAAAACTACTATCCTACATAGCCAGAGTGTACTTCAAACCACTAAAATTATCAAAATGAATTTAATAAATACTTTGAAGCAGAAACGCTGGGAAGCAGGCAAGTTTCAAGTGTTTTACAGAATATTATGGTCATTTCATAATCTTTATCGCTTTTTTGCTATTCCATCCTATCGTTCTAGAATATTAAACTCGATAAGGTTTAAGAAGTATTACCACCAATTTTCAAACTTTACCCAAATAGATCGTTATCCTGATTTATTTCAGATGGCAAAGCAAAATTTTAGTGATATTGAACATCCCAAAATCCTATCCTTTGGCTGTTCAACAGGAGAAGAAGTAGCCACTCTTTCAACATATATCCCTCATGCAAGTATCGTTGGAATCGATATAAACACTTGGTGTTTGAAGGAGGCTAATCGTAAATATGCTTCCGAAAATCGAAGATTCTTTCACAGTCTTTCTTCAGAATTTTCATCTTTACATGATTTTGATGCGATATTCTGTTTAGCAGTTTTTCAGCATCCTGAGAATAGACACAACAAAAATCGCAGAGAATCAGCTTATTCATTTGAGCATTTTGAAAATCAGCTCAAAGAACTGGATAAAAAATTAAAGTCCAAGGGCCTACTTTTCATTGACCACAGTGACTTTAATTTCTTTGAGACTAATTTAATGCCCAATTATCAAATAGCACCATTTGATAGAAATCAAAAAAGTAGGCAACGCCCTATTTTTAATAAGAAGAATCAAAAACTTTCGGAATATCAAAATCTATTTAGGGTTTATCAGAAAAACTAAACATCAGAATTTCTTTCACGCATTCCTCAATGGTTCTATCAACTGTTTTCACAATTAGATTTGAAGATTGTGGTATTTCAAAAGGGGCGTCAATTCCTGTGAAATTAGTAATTTGTCTTTGAGATACCTTTGCGTAAAGTCCCTTTGGGTCTCTTTGTTCGCAAAGTGCAATGGGTGTATCAATAAAAATTTCTATGTAGTCTTCACCCAATATTTTCCTATTATTTTGCCGCATTACCTCAAAGGGTGTAATGAGGGCAACCACAACCCAATACCCTTCTTCAATAAAAAGCTTGGCAATTTCTGCTGTTCTTCTTGCATTTTCAAAGCGGTCTTCACTCGAAAAACCAAGATTATTATTAATCCCTTTTCGTAGAATATCTCCATCCAAAATTTTTACTTTATGAGTTGATAATTTATCTACTAAAGCATTGGCTAAAGTTGTTTTTCCTGCTCCTGAGAGTCCGAATAACCAAAGACACTTATTTTTCGTCATTAAATTAACCAAATTTTACTTGAATAAATATTTTTTTGTACATATACACAAAAGCTTACAACTCATTTTTTCATTCCAAAATCAACCAAGTAAAACCCTCAGCAGGAATAGTTACGTCGACGTCAATTTCGTAGTTACGGCTGATTGTATAACTTTTACTTTTACCTTCTTTTTCCCGAACCAGAACTTTGTCTAAAAGCCCAGTATAATAAAGTGGCAGATTGATTTTTCTAGTAATACTTTCTTTCAATGGGTTGTAGAGCATCACAAAACCTTTTTCTTTCAGATTTGGGTTAACGTGCATGATTCCATCCCAATCTTGGCCATCGGGGCGGCGTAAATGAATAAGGTCAGCGTTTAAAATTTGGCGGTATTTTTTATACCAATCGATCGTTTTTTTGACAATTTGCTTAGTTTCTTCGGTGTCGTAGAGGCGTGGGCCACGATAACAGGCTTGCACACCCGCACCATAATACTGCACCATTAGTTGCTCATAATCTTTCAGATGCTCGCTCAAAGGCTCTAAAACTGCCTCTGCTCCGCCACCTTGATATTTGGTGAGCGGCACAAATCCCCAACCCATCGAAGGAGTTTTTTCCCAAGTACCATCAAAGATATTTTGTCGATTCAAGATTTTTTGTTGTTCACGAGAAAGCGAAAAATTTACTTCTCGATAGCCCAACGCAATTTTATGCGAACCATCCAAAAAATACCAGTCGGGAGCATTGATATACACGCCCCGCTCATTGAGCCAGCGATAAAAGCCTTTTTGCATTTCCATTTGTACCCACTGCGAATCATCAAGCCCTTTGTGGCCAGGGTGTTTGGTTGAAGCACAGACATCGCCAGGGTAGGGGCCGTCATGTTCGAGTAAATCGAAGCCAGTTTCGGTGATAAATTTCTTTAAATTATTTAGGTAATTAATTCCCCATTGGCTTGCCAAACATGGAGCATTTCCGAAAAAAGCACCTTTGTCGGGCAAGCCAGTTTTTGGGTCAATTACATCGTTTTCGTCGTCAATTCTGCGGCTACTAAAAAGCGAATATCCACCCAATAGAATACCCTTACTATGGGCATATTCGGCCAGTTCTTTGAATTTTTTGATGTTTTCTGGACTTGCATCTTCCATGTTCAGGCCACTGCCAAAACTCAGAATTACCATTTCGTAGCCAGTTTCGGCACATTGGTCAATCGTGGTTTTTACTTTTAAAGGGTCGGTACTGACGAGGTGCATGAAAATTGGATTTTGGGTAGTATACGGAAAAAGCGTAGCGTACATGCGGCGGCGGGCAAGTCCGTTTCGCTCACGGTCATAATTATCCAATAATAGTTCATAGCTCCGAATCGATTTGTAAGTTTGATTGGGCAAAAGCTCAAAACCAATACCAAAACTTGGGTAAACCTCCAGCACACAAGGCGTTTGAAAATTATAATTGACCTGTGAAGTATAGCTCGAATCAATTTTCCAGTGGGTAGCTTGGTCGGATAGCTCATAACGCATGGCATTATTGAAAGCGTAGTTGTTTTCGATATAAATCCGTTGAGGTTTTTTCATTTGTTCGGGGCTGCCTACCACGGCCGATTCCTCTTCGGGAGTTGCCAATATTTCATTAACCAATTGGTTGATTTTTAGCGATTTATCTCCTTTGTTTTCAACGCTTACCCATTTACAAATCGTCGGAATATTATCAAAAATCTCGTAGTGTACTGATACCAAAACACCTTTCAGTTCGGGTAAATTTGATTCAAAAATCAATTCTAATTCTTTGCCTTTGGGATTTTGCTGATTCATCGCCCAAGTGCGAGATTTGAAATTTACATGTGGAGTTAAAGGCTTGATTTTAAGGGTTTTATACTGAAAATCTTGCGATTTACTTTCCAACTTTTCAATCCATTCGGTGAGCAAATAGGCATGTTCTTTTTGACCGTAAAGTCCTCCAATGTTATATGTTTTTCCGTCAATCGAGATGCGTGCTTCGGGGCGAACAGACCGAATAAACTGCTCGTTGGTTCGGAGATTTTTGAAGTCAATGGTAGCAGCATTGGGCGAAATTCGGATTTGGCGTTTGAGTAAACCATTCGACAGAACAATGTCTTTTCCGCCACTTGTCTGATAGATTTCGGCCTTGAAATTTTGCTTTGAAAGTAACCAATCCGTATTTGGTTTAACCTCTTGATAAAGTGGGAGTTGTGAAGGTTGAAGGATTTGTGCAAAGCTGAGATTGATGCAGATAAAAAGTAAAAAAATGAGTTTCATTGTTTATCAATTTTGTAAGGTTGAAGGTTTGGTAAAGATAAGATTTTGTAACAAAAAAGCCAATCAATTGATTTGAACTATTGATTTTTGACCGAAATCGAATCGTTGCCTTATTTTCCGTACCTTTGTAGCTCAAATAATACAAAAGAGTTTTGGAAACATTCAAACAAATCGGCGTTTTAGAAAATTTAATTAAGGCTTTGGCCGAAATGAAAATTACGAATCCAACCGAAATTCAGGAAAAAGCGATTCCGTTTTTACTAAAAAATACATCTGATTTTATTGGTCAAGCCCAAACGGGTACAGGAAAAACCATCGCATTCGGCATACCTTTATTACAAAAAATTAACCCGAACGACAAGCATATTCAAGCCTTGATTTTGTCGCCCACGAGGGAGCTTTGTCAGCAAATCGCTAAGCAATTGTTTAAAATGACCAAATATACCGAAAAGGTATTTGTGGAAGCTGTGTTTGGTGGAGAATGGATAGAAATTCAGATAAAAAATCTTCAACGTCCAACCCAAATTGTAGTGGCCACTCCAGGGCGTTTGATTGATTTATTGCAAAAAGGAGCTATTGACCTAACTCACGTAAAAACCATCGTTCTTGATGAAGCCGACGAAATGTTGAGCATGGGTTTTAAAGATGATATTGATGCTGTTTTAGCGAAAATACATAAAAATAGCAATACATGGCTTTTCTCGGCAACACTTCCAAATGAGCTACAAAGTTTGATTTTGAAGTATATGTCACCCGATTTGCATACAGTTCAAGTAAGTAAAACGGAGGTTGTTAATGGTTTAATTGAACACCAGTTTTTTATCAGTGAAATATCTGAAAAATTCGATTATTTGGTACAATTCCTGCAATCACAAGGAGCGGCACGAGGAATTGTTTTTTGTCGAACAAAAGCTGATGCTCAGGCAGTTACGAGAAAACTAATAGCTAAAAAGTTTTTGGCAGATGCCATTCACGGTGATTTAGAACAACGTGACCGTGAGAAAGTAATGCGAGCATTTAAGAACAAAAAAGTGCAAATTTTGGTAGCTACCGACATCGCAGCAAGAGGAATTGACGTAGAAGGATTGGCTTACGTGGCCCATTATCAGTTACCTGACCAAATGGAATATTATACCCACCGAAGCGGCCGAACTGCTCGTGCGGGAAAGCGAGGAATCTCAATCAGTTTTGTTTCAAAAGATGATTTGAAAATGATTACGCAAATAGAAAAAACGCTAAAAATTAAGTTTACGAAGATTTAGAAAGTCTTTAGTAGGTAGTTTATAGTTGGCAGTCTTCAGTGAGCAGTCGTTTCTACGCTGCCAACTGAAGACTGAAAACTGCCAATTGGAAACCGCTGACTATTACGCAATATCACAAATCGTAACGCCTTGCTTGAGAGATGCGAGAGCGTCTGGGCGTTTTGGTACAAATTCTTGTCCAACAAAACCTTTATAGCCAGTTTCTACGATAGCACGCATGATGGCTGGGTAATTTAATTCTTGTGTATCATCTATTTCGGCACGGCCTGGTACGCCTCCAGTATGATAGTGCGAGAAATATTTATGAGATTTTTTAATCGTTGCGATTACGTCGCCTTCCATGATTTGCATGTGGTAAATATCATAGAGCAACTTAAATCTATCTGAGCCAACTTTATCGCACAACGCGATGCCCCATTTGGTAGTATCGCACATATAATCTTTGTGATTTACTTTACTATTGAGCAATTCCATCGTGACGGTAATGCCGTATTTTTCGGCTGAAGGCATCAATCTTTTTAATCCTATAGCACAGTTTTCGAGTCCTTGTTCGTCTGACATGCCTCTACGATTTCCCGAAAAACAGATAACTTTATCCAAACCTGCTTCCTTTAATTTAGGAAAAATTTCTTCGTAGCTTTTTACCAATTCATCGTGCAGTTTGAGGTCATTAAAACCATCGTTGATGCCTTTTCCTGCACCCCATGGCATGGCACAAGTCAAGCCATATTTCTTCAGAATTGGCCATTCTTCTGGTCCTTGTAGCTCGATTGACTTGATTCCCATCGCAACGGCTGCTTTGCAAAGGTCTTCTAAAGGAGTTTTGGCATAACACCAACGACAAACCGAATGATTGATTTTGCCGTTGAGGTCAGCACCAAGTGCTTTTTCGTTGGCTGCGAAAACCTCACTGAATGTCATCGGAGAAAAAGCCACCGCTGTTCCTCCGATAATATTTTTGAGTGCCGAGCGGCGTGATGAATTAGAATTCATTGTTTTGTAAGTTTTGGTTGAATGATTGAGGTTTGTAAATTAATAAAATTGTTTGAATCATCCTTCATGTTTTAAAGAATTAACAAGAAATTCAAAGCACTGAATTAGTTGAATTAAAGAGCAATTAAAAAATTGACAGGAATATTTAAGCCTTTACTAAGGCGTTGTATCATCGAAACTGTTAATTCTTGTTTACGATTCATCACCTTTGAAACTTTAGTTTTATCGCCAATAAAAGGAATTAAATCACGTTGTTTTAGATTGTCTTGTTCCATTTTATACTGCAAATAAGCTATTGGGTCGCTGGCTTGCATAGGCACATGAACCGTTTCATACGCTTCAATAAGTGTAATGAGCATATCTAATTCTTGTCCTTCGGTTGAATCTGCTTTTGGTTTTAATTTCATCAGATTTCGCACCCGATGTAAAGCCAGTTGATGATTTTTTTTTGAAATATTATCCATTGTATTCGATGGTTGTAACGTCTATTCGATTATATTCTTTGTGAGTGCCAATCCAAATGATATAAACTAGTTGATACCCGTAGTCTATTTCTGTAACAAGCCTAAAATCATTGCCCTTGATATTAAAAACAACTCTATTATTGGCTACAATACTTGCATTTCCATAAGTTTTCTTAACATCATTGGGCGATTGCCACGTTGCTTGCTTTGTTGTATTATACCAATCCAATAAAGGGAATTCAGCTTGTGAATAAATAAGCCAAAAATCTCGTATGGTAGCCTTTGCAATGATTCTCATGACTCAAATATACAAGAAAAGTTGCGATATACGCAACTTTTCTCATTTTTATTCTCCCAACAACTTATTCAACCTAACCACCGACTGCACCATTGCTCGCACATCGTGGTAGTTGATTTTCCAAGAATGACTCATGTGTCGCCAAATTGGTTCGCCTTGGCGAGTCATCAATGGCCACCATTCGCCCAGTTGATGATTAATCATTTTATCAAATACAAAACGATGAATATTTACGTAAGCATTCCAGTATTTTTCGTCTTTTAGATAGCGGTAAGCATCCAACATGCCGATAAGCATTTCGGCTTGTTGCCAAAACTCTTTTTCTCGGTCATACACCTCGCCAGCGTGAGAGCCTTCGACAAAAACGCCACCAAATTCCCAATCGACACCATTATCAACCGAGTGACTAAATGATTTTTGTATTTGGTCGTGATGAATATCATACGGTAATTTCAGCATGTCGAGGGCGTGCATTAGTAGCCATGCAAATTCGGCATTATGACCGTAGCTGGTGTTATCTTCGGCAGCGGCTTTTTGACCATCTTCGCTGAATCTGTCCCAACCCCAAACGATGTCAAATTTTATTTGTGGAGCAACCGACCAATCGGCCCAAAACTGCGGAATACCAGTGCCATATTGCGGGTGCATGATTTTGTTCGTCAGCAACTCGATAGATTCCAATAATTTACGGCGGTGTACTTGCTTGCCTGTACATTCATAAAGTGTTGTCAAAGCTTCCATTAGGTGCATGTGAGCATCGAGCGTTTTGCGGTCGCCACCAGCTGGGCCAGCACCTTTCAAATCCCAATTTCGGTGAAACATTTCCCAGTAGCCACCATAGTGGGTATCAACTACGTACTTTTGGAGTAAGTCGAATACTTTTTCGGCATATTCTTGACCACGAGGGTCGCCAGTAGCAAGGGTATATTCGCTCAGACTATAAATAGCAAAGCTATGTCCATAAACGATTTTTTCATCAATTACTACTTCGCCTTTACGGTTCATCATCCAATAAAAACCACCGTGTTCTTCGTCCCACATTTTATTGAGCAAAAAGTCAACGCCATGGCGAGCCATTTCGGATAATTTTCCTCCGCCATAACCAGCACGATGTGCCGAAGAATAAGTGAAAACCGAACGAGATTGAGCAATCAAAGATTTTTCATCTTCGCCCGAATCATTGCCAAATTCATCAAAATGTGTCAAAAAACCACCGTATTGCGTGTCAACGGTGCGAGAAATCCAAAAAGGTAAAAGGCCATTGTTGAGGTAAGCGACGATTTCGTCTCGCAGTTCTCGGGCATGAGAAGTATTCATGTTGAATAGTTTTTATAGAGGTTGAATAGTTGTTAAGGTATAATTGATAATGTAAAATGCATAAATCAAAATTAACAATGGATTTACATTAAATCTAAAATTTCATCCAAAGTTGCTGTGCCTGTTTGATGTAATTTTTGGACTGTTACTGCGGCCGCTAAGTTAGCAATTTCAAGTGATTGTACAATGCTTGCTCCTGTTCCTCGGCTTGCCGAGAATGCTGCCACAACCGTATCGCCCGCACCAACGGTATCAAGCTCGGTGTTTAGTTGTAATGCCATTACGCTTTGTATTTCGGTTTGATTGATGTACAAAATTCCATGTTCGCCACGAGTGATAACGAGCGAGCCACCAATTTTTTCGAGCAATGTTTTTGCATGTGCAATACACGCTGTTTCGTCGGCTTCTTCAATGGTGGCAACGCCAACTAATCGAGTCAGTTCCTCTGTATTTACTTTTAAAATAATGTTTTTTATATGAAGTCCGTAAGCCCGTAAATCGGCCACAAAAAGACAGTTTGGGAACTTCGATAAAACATCATTTAATCGCTGAATGCGTTGAGGAGTAAGTAATGGATTTGGAAATTGTTGGTTGATAATCAGCACGTTAAGTGTAGGAAGAGCTGATGCTATTGCTTTCAAGATTTCATCAAAAACTGTTTCAGAAAGTGCATTGTGGGTGCCAAAATCTAGCCGATTTTCTTCAGCATTGATTGACATGGGTTTTGTATAAGTGCAAGTATCCCAATCGTTTTGAATTGTTTTGAGATTTACGGTATCAACATTCAATTTTTGAAGTAAATATTGCATCTCTCGGCCATAAATATCATCTCCCACACAGCCAAAAACTTGTAGGTTTTCCACACCCAAAGCGGCCAAGTTTTGCACTACATTTCCTGCCGCACCGAGCGATGTTTTGGGTTTATTTCCCCAAAAAACCTCTTTGCCAGTTTCAACCGAAAACTCTTGGGTTTGTTGATTGATACCGTAGTAAAAATCTACGGCAAAATCACCAATCACACCTACTTTTAAGTGCTTGATTTGTTGAAAAATTTCTTTTATTTCGGTGGGTTGGATGGGCATTTTTTGATTTTCAAGTGTTAATATTTTCAATAAGCTTCTTAAATTCTTGGATTGTTATTTCTTTTACTTTTGGGAAAGGAATGTTGTGAAGTATCTTGAAGTCCTTATCGTTGGTAATAATATAGTCTGCATTTGAAACTATGGCAACATCCACGAATTTATTGTCGTCTTTATCTTCTTCCATGAGTTGCCATTTGTAGAAGGCCTCTGTTTGCTCGGTTAGAGGTAAATTTAACAATTCATCTAAAAATATTTCAGCAAAATATTCTGAGTAAAACCAAGCTAATTTTTCTTCATACTCTTCAATAATTTCGTTGGATAGAATCAAAACTAAGGTATCATTTCGTAACATTTCATACAGCCACCTTTCTGACGACCGTTTTGGGACAATAGCTAATAGAATATTGGTATCAATCAAGACTCTCATTTATAAGGTGTGCGTAAATGAGTGTTCAATAAATCGTCAATGGTTTGTTGGGACATACCTTTTTCGTCCCAAAGTTTTTCTGATTCTGCATCTACCTTTTGGGCGTAGTAATTTGACAATAAAGATTTTATTGCTGCCAAATCTTGTTCGTCCATAGGGCGTGCAAACATTTTGAGCAAATGCAACTGCACGGCATTGAGTTTGGTTGATTGATGTGGTACTGCCATTTTATGTGTTTTTTACAAATTTAGGTGTTTTTTGCTTTAGTTTTAACGGTTTTTAGAGGTTTTATTGGAGGAGACGATTTTTTCGTGAACCAATAACTTAATCGGGCATTCGCTCAACTCTAATGATTTTTCTGCATTTTTTCGTTAGGCGAAATGTTCCTAAGTTTTGCTTAATTTAGAATCGGTGTGTCGGCTGTTGTTAAAACGGCGTTCAAAGAATGCTTTTCATAACGAATGAATATTCAACCGAACTGTGGTTGCGTTTTGATAGTTATGACGTTGATTGGCTTTGGTAGTTTTCCAACCCAAAGCTTTTTAGGAATTGCATGTAAATCTTCACTTTTTTATTATGTAAACTTATAACAAAAAAGTAATAAAACCAACTTCATAATTCTACTCTTGAATGTGTCTCTGTGGCATAAAAAGATGGATAATTTCTGTAAGTTAAACCAATATTTTGTGTGCTTTATTACAACTTATGGCCTAATCGAAGCATAACAAGTATTGATTGCTTTTTTAGTAATTTCATCATTGATATTCCTTATCAGTTGGTCGATATTTAAATGTTTGAAATATTTTTTTCGAGTTTATAATGTTACAATTTTTAATTGGGCATAGAATAAGGTCAGCTCAGCGGATCTGACTTGATAAAAACAAATGCCGCTAAAAGTAATTTTCAAGGCGTTTTCTATTCAAAATCTAAAGCTAAACACTAAAAAGAATCACATAAATCAATCTAATCGAAGTTTAAGAAAAGTTTTATTCTTATTTTTGCAGTTCAATTCAAGAATAACAGAGAATTATGCAAATCAAGGAATTACTGAAGCAGTCGCCAAGCGAACAAGAAGTGACCGTGAAAGGTTGGGTACGTACCAAACGTGGGCAAGCAGCCGTAACTTTTATTGCCATTAATGATGGCTCAACGATACATAATATTCAAGCAGTTGCCGAAGGTGGATTAATAGACGAAGAAACATTGAAGTTGGTATCGACAGGTGCGTGTGTGGCTGTGACGGGTAAACTTATCGCTTCGATGGGTTCTGGACAAGCAGTTGAGGTAAAAGCCGAAAAAATCGTGGTTTACGGCAATGCTGATGAGACTTTTCCGATGCAGCCAAAAAAGCACTCGATGGAATTTTTGCGTGAAAAAGCCCATTTACGCTTTCGTACGAATACTTTTGGAGCAATTTTTCGCATCCGACATGTTTTGGCTTTTGCGGTTCATAAGTATTTCAATGACAATGGTTTTTTTAATCTTCATACGCCAATCATTACGGCCTCTGATGCAGAAGGTGCAGGTGAGATGTTTCATGTAACGAATTTCGACATGGAAAAACCACCTAAAGGAGAGGATGGAAACATTGATTATAGCCAAGATTTCTTCGGTCGTAAGACAAGTTTGACGGTTTCTGGTCAATTGGAAGGTGAATTAGGAGCTTTAGCCTTATCGAAAATTTATACTTTTGGACCAACTTTCCGTGCCGAAAACTCAAATACGACTCGCCACTTGGCAGAGTTTTGGATGATTGAGCCAGAAGTTGCTTTCTACGAATTAGAAGATAACATGGCTTTGGCCGAAGATTTCGTGCAAACAGTAATCAAATATGCTCTCGAAAACTGTGCTGATGATTTAGCATTCTTGGAAAAACGTTTGTTGGAAGAAGAGAAAAGTAAGCCGCAAAACGAGCGAAGCGAATTGAGTTTGATAGACAAGCTAAAATTTGTGATTGAAAATCAATTTCAGAGATTAACATACACCGAAGCCATTGAAATTTTGGTGCGTTCAAAACCTCATAAAGAGAAAAAATTTCAATATCCAGTTGAATGGGGAATTGATTTGCAATCAGAACATGAGCGTTATTTGGTAGAAAAGCACTTCAAAAAACCAGTAATTTTGACCAATTATCCGAAGGATATAAAGGCGTTTTACATGAAACTGGACGACGATAATAAGACTGTTCGTGCAATGGATGTACTTTTTCCAGGAATCGGAGAAATCATTGGAGGCTCGCAACGTGAAGACGATTACGAGAAATTATTGGCTCGTACGAAAGAAGTTGGCATTGACCCTGAAAACATTTGGTGGTATCTTGAAACTCGTAAATTTGGTTCGGCTCCTCACGCAGGTTTCGGACTTGGCTTCGAGCGTTTGGTATTGTTCGTTACTGGCATGACAAATATTCGTGATGTGATTCCTTTCCCTCGCACACCTAAGAGTGCAGAGTTTTGATTTATAAGTTGAAAATTTGATTTTTTTTACAACAAAAACGTGGCACATCACAAAGATGTGGCACGTTTAGTTTGTCTGAATAAGATTCAAAATTGCTAAAATGCTCATAACATTACTCATATTTCTTGCGATTGTTTTCGCCAATGTTGTCGTTGCGGTTTATGTCGAGCGTAAGGTTTCGGCATTTATTCAAGACCGCACTGGGCCTATGGAAGTTGGTAAATGGGGCGTTTTACAACTCATTGCCGACCTTTTGAAGTTAATTCAAAAAGAAGATATTGTGCCGGCTGCTGCCGACCGAAGAATGTTTAAGTTTGCTCCGCTGATGATTTTCATGGTAATTTTTGCGGGTTTTGCTTTGTTTCCATTATCTCCAAATTTACGAGGTTCGGCTACCCAAACTGGGGTTTTTATGCTTTTGGCAGTTGTTTCACTTGATATTTTGGGAATTTTGATGGCAGGTTGGGCTTCAAATAATAAATATTCTTTGCTCGGAGCTATGCGTTCGGTTGCTCAGATAATTTCTTATGAAGTGCCGCTTGGACTTTCGGTTTTATGCGTAGTTTTGATTACACAAACGCTTGATTTACAAGAAATTAGCTTTCAACAAGGTTTTCTTTCGCTCGAAAAAAATTATCTTTTTGGTATAAAAGCCACTGGCATTGAAGTAAACCAATACGGTGGAATTTTGACTTGGAATATTTTTCGAAATCCATTTTTGTTGATAGTTTTTGTGATTTATTTTATCGCTTCATTGGCCGAAGCTAACAGAGCTCCATTTGATTTACCAGAAGCTGAATCTGAGTTGATTGGTGGGTTTCACACCGAATATTCGGGTTTTCGTTGGGCGATTTTATTTTTGGCAGAATACGGTATGATGCTTTTGGTGTCGATTTTGGGAGCAATTTTGTTTTTGGGTAGTTGGAATACTCCTTTTCCAAATATTGGCTCGTTTACGCTCGGCAGCTGGACAAGTGGGCAATTTGGGCATTGGTCGAGCGACCTTTGGGGTGGATTTTGGCTGATTTCAAAAGCTTATTTCTTGATTTTGATTCAAATGTGGGTGCGTTGGACACTCCCTCGCTTGCGTGTTGACCAACTCATGTATCTTTGTTGGAAAGTGCTAACCCCATTTTGTTTAGTGCTTTTGCTTATTTCAGGCGTTTGGCGTTTGTTGATGATTTAGAAAATTCCTTCAAAAATATCTTCCATTAAAATCGAAGCATCAAGTGCTTTTAATTCGATACTTTCTTGTAAATTAGTAAAGTAACTAAACTCCCATTTATCGGAATTTTTTGCGTAAATTTCTACAAAAGGCTCTTCTTGCGAAACTATCAAATAATACTGTAAAGTAGGCAAAATAGAATATTCTCTTAGTTTATCAACGGTATCTGTTTTCACTGAATTTTCTGAAAAAACTTCAACAATTAGCACAGGTTGCGTAATAGCGTGTGAATCTTCATCATCAATCGTTGGTGCAACAATAATATCTGGGTAGCGATAACGGTTGTTTTCAAGCATCAATCTAACGTCATGGTTGAAAATATCAAAGACTTTTGAATTTATTTTGTCTTCTAATAATCTTACTATTTTTCGAGCAATTTTATTTGCTTTTTTTGATTCTCCAGGCATAGCAATAAGTTCTCCGTTAATGAATTCATGACGGATTTCGGAGGTTTTTTCTAATTCAAAATACTCCTCAACGCTATATTTTTTGTCTGCTACTAATGTTTCTGTCAGCATTTTTTAGAAGTTTTGTTCAAATTTAAGCGATTTTTTGATAAAAACAAATACCTATCACAACTCAAACCAACCTCTAAATTGATGGGCTTTTTCTTTACTCACCACTATTTCATCTTTGGTTTTAACAACTAATTTTAATTCAATTTTTCCCGTAAAATTCGTTCGATAACTTTCGATTGCTTGTTTATTGACAATAAATTGGCGATTTGCTCGGAAAAATCCTTCTGAGTTTAATAACTCTTCGATTTCATCAAGCGAGTTGTAATCGGTGATAAGTCGTTGATTATCAGTGGTTTGAATCCAAATAACCTCGTCTCGATAAAAACAAGCAATTTGCTCAGTCGATACAGCTACGATATTTCTTTGAAAATGTGCCGTAAACCGGGTCTTAAATTTTAAACTCGTGAAGCGATTGTCTAAATCGCTCAATAAATATGAAAGCTTCTCTTTAAAATTATCTTGATTGTGAACATGATTCAACTTTTTAAACTTCTCAAAAGCACTGCATAGCTCATCTTTATCAATTGGTTTCAACAAATAATCAATGCTATTGAGTTTGAAAGCTCGAATGGCATATTCATCATAAGCAGTTGTAAAAATAATTGGACATTGAGGCTGAATTTCCTTAAAAATATCAAAACTAACGCCATCAGAAAGCTGAATATCAGATAAAATCAGGTCGGGTTCTGCATTGGTTTTAAACCAATCCAAAGTTTCTTTTACACTGCCCATTGTGGCTAAAATACTTGCGTTTGGATCGAGTTTTTTTACTAAACTTTCGAGGTTTTTGGCTACTAATGGCTCATCTTCAATTAAAAGGATTTTCATATTAAATTAGTGGGATTTTTACTCTAAAAACTTCATTTTTTTCAATTAAAACTTCATTGACACTCAAAAATCTATACAATGATTTTAGGTTGTTTAAGCCTTGTCCATTGGAGGTTTCAACTTGTTTTTTTAGCTGAAAAGCATTTTCAACAACCAAATACTTTCCTTGGTTAAAAATATTGATTATCAGCGGATTAGCTTGATTGATGATGTTATGTTTGAGTGCGTTTTCAATTAATATTTGTAGTGTGACTGGAGCGATTTGTTGGTCCAAAACATCGGCCGAAATATTAAAATTAATGTTCAGAGATTCTCCAAAACGAGTCTGAAGCAAAGCCACATAATTTTTGATAAAATTAGTTTCAGTTTCGAGGCTTACCAAGCCTTTTTCTTTGCTCTGTAAAACATATCTGAACACTTTCGAAAGCTGTCTCAAAAACTCACTGGCAAGTGTTGGGTTTTCATGAATCAGCGAATCAAGCGATGTCAGACTATTGAATAAGAAATGTGGATTAAGCTGATTTTTTAAGTTATCAAATTGTACCTGAGATTTTTCTTTTTCGAGATTAGTGGCTCTGAGTGCGTTTTCTCGCCATTTATTCAAGGAATATTTGGCAAAATGAATGACATTCAACAGCGTTACAACTAAAACCTCGGTAGCTACGCCTGCAAGTTGTGCAAGATTGGTTGCTTCTTTTTCAACGATTGAATGAAATGGCAACATTGTTTGCCCAATTAAAAATGCCACTCTTGAAATAATCGTAATGAATGCAAGATTGAGAAGTATTTGTGGTATTAATCGCTTGATAATGCCTCTGTCATAAGGCATGAATTTATCGAAAATGAGGCAAGTTTTATTAAAAAAAATAAAAGTTGTCGATAAAACAATGATAGAAACAAGAAATAAAATAGCATTGCTTTCAAGGTCGAAATCAAAAATATACCATCTAAAAAAGGCCGCTATCATTGCCATTAAGACAATTATATAAATTACTAGTTTCTTTTCAGTTATCATTAGCTAATAATTTGTCCGTCTGACATTTCAATGATTCTATCGCTTCCTTTGGCAAAATCTGGGTCGTGTGTTACGGCAATGATTGTTTGATTATTTTCGTGGGCAATTTGTTTAAAAATCTCGAAAACTACCTCCGAATTTTTTCTGTCTAGATTTCCCGTTGGCTCATCACCCATAATAATTGTTGGGTCATTGATTAAAGCCCGTGCAATGGCCACTCTTTGTTGTTGACCACCCGAAAGTTTGGCCGACTGTTTGAGGGCGTGGTCTTGCATATCAACCAACTTTAGTTTTTGGTAGGCTCTTTCTTCGATTTCTTTGCTCGAATATTTTCCCAGTTTCAGAGCTGGCAGCATGACATTTTGTAAAGCTGTAAATTCGGGTAAAAGAAAATGGAATTGAAAAACAAAACCTAAATGTTCGTTCCGAAATGCCGCTAGTTGGTCTTGGGTGCGGCCCGTAAGGCGTTCGCCATTCATCATCAGCAGACCATCATAGGTAGTATCCATTGTGGAAAGAATGTATAAAAGTGTTGATTTTCCACAGCCAGATTTTCCGACCAAAGCCAAAAATTCTCCACGATTAGCTTCAAACGAAATGTTTTTCAAAACTTGAAACTTTTCGGGTTCGTAGAAATATTTATTGATGTTGGTAGCTTTTAAAACACTGTTCATTTGTGTAGAGTTTAAAGTGTAGAGTTGTTTTTTTTCTCTTTTGCCGAAAGAATAATACTACTGTGTATATTTTTTAGTTCTACACAATCTTTATGAATTGACTCGAAAGCATCTTTTTCAATAAAATCGCTATCATGAAGTAAGTTTAAACAGTAAAGTGTTTCTCTCGACTCTTTCAATGAAATTACCATTTTATGAATAAAGTCATTTTTAGACTCAACTGATTGTGCCTCATTAACATTTGCACCGATCGATGTACCACTTCTAAGAACTTGTTTTGATAAAATAAATTCTTTTTGGTCTTTAGGCAGAAACTTATACATTTTTATTACCCGTAAGGCAAACTGATAGCTTTTCTTCTGAATTATACTTTCTTTCATTGAATTTTCTATTTTAGAAATACCAAAACTCTACATCGCACGGGCGACCCCGTCTACACTCGTAAACTCTACACTTAAAAAACTACCCCCTCAATATTGCTACAGGGTCGATTTTTGATGCTTTTCTGGCGGGCATATATCCTGCCAAAATGGTGGTTGTGATGCCGAAAATCATTCCTAGACCATAATATTTTGGTTCAAACAAAATCGGGAATGTTTTTATATCAAGAAAATCTCCTGCATCAAAAGGCATGGATGAAAGTAGGTAGCTCAGGCAAAAACCAATAATAATGCCCAATAAAGCACCCAAAATGCCAATAATGATTGATTGGATAAGAAAGATTGAAACGATGTCGTTTCCTGCAAAACCAGTGGCTTTTAGAATAGCAATGTCTTTCATTTTATTGATTACATTCATATTCATAATGTTATAAATACCAAAACCAGCTACTACCAATAGGGTAATAGAAACCATAATTACCATTCCGTTTCTGATTTTATCACCTGCCAAAAACGCCGAGTTTGCTTCGGCCCAATCTTGGGTTTTGTAACCATACTGATTTGTCAGAACTTTGGCATACGTTAGAGCCGCTTGCGAGTCTTTCATTTTTATATGAATATCAGTCACGAAACTTTTGTCTTTTTGTAGGATTTCCTGCACCATCGACATATTGGCATAGCATTTTACACCATCGACTGTCTGAATGCCGAAACCAAAAATTCCTACAATTTTGACTAGTTTTAGATTCCCTGTGGGTGTCGTTACAGTGATTTTATCACCTACTTTTACATTGAGATTGCGAGCCAAAACTTTACCCATCAGAATTCCGTTGGGAGTTGAAAGCAAGGATTCTAAACTACCTGATTTAATACGTTTTTTTAAGTCGTATAATTTATTTTCTTTTAATACATCAACCCCTGCGATTTGTCCCGAAAAGGGAACTGGCCCTTTATTGAAGAAAACTTGCGAACTTATCTGTGGCGAAACACCCAAAATTGCTGGCTCTTTTTCAATATTCGCCGCAATTTGAAGTCCGTTTTTGATGTTAATTAATTCATTTTTAGGCAATTGATGATATATAATATTAAAATTCGATGGATTGACCTCATCAATAATACTTGGGTGATTGCTCGTTATTTCTTTATAAATTCTGATGTGCGGCGATGAGTCGAGAGCTGAATCTTCGAGAAATTTATTGACACCCTTAATGACCGAAATCATGACGATGAACATCGCAATTCCGAAAGTAACGCCCAGCATCGCAATCAAGGTCTGACGTTTTTTTGTCAGTAGGTGTGTTTTGGCTATTTGGAATGATATTTTTAGATTCATATTTGTGGTGCGAACAAGGCGGCGGTCGCTTTCAGTTCGTCGATAAAAGTATTTACGTAAAATTCATGAACGAAACAGCGTTTCGTTCCACAGTTTAATTTCCAATTACCAAAACCGATTTTTCAGTTAGGCCCGCTTTTACCTCAACCATATCAAGGTTTTCAACACCTTTCGTAATTTTTATTTTCTTTTTATCGCCATTTTCTTTAATCCATATCGAATCGCGGCCTACTAAATAATTTTTCGGAACTGTCAGTACTCTTGGGTTTTCTGAAACCACAATGTTTGCTTCAATCGTCATGCCGTAGTAGGCGTTGGGTTTTTCTTCCATAAATTCGGCATCGACTCTGAAGGTTTGATCGGCTTTATTAAGTTTTGGGTAAAGTTTGGTCACTTTTGCCTTGAAGATTTTGTCTTTGTAAACATCAATTTTTATTAAAACTGTTTGTCCGATTTGGACTTTCACAAAATCTGATTCATCGATGGCTAGTTGAGCATATACCTCGTTGGCATCGCCGACAAGTGCTACGGCTTCACCACGTCTTACAAGTTCGCCTTGTTTTTTATAAATTTCGTAGAGTTTTCCTGCTTCAAAGCTCTTTATTCGAAAATTATCCTCTTCCCTGGCATTGACTTTGAAGTTAGATTTTGAGTTTTGTAAATCTACGTAAAGCTGATTTTTTGTACGTAGCCACGCTTTTCTGCGAGCCGAAACATCATTTTTGGAGGTCTGGAAAGCAAGTTCAGCACGCTCGTACTCGATACGAGTGGTGGCGTTTCGGTCGTAAAGTTCTTTATAGCGTTTAAAATTTACCGAGTCGTTGGTCAGCTTTGTGCGAGAATTTCGGAACTGAGCTTCGAGTTCATCAAGAATCGGCGAGTTATCGCTAAAATTAGCTTCTGATTGGCGTAAAATATTGCTTGAAGCCTCCAAACGAGCTTCTTGCGAGGCACTTTCAAGCTGAAAAAGTAACTGGTTTTTGCCCACTGCATCACCTTCAAAAGCAGTTTGTTTTATCAAAAAACCATCTGCGTTGGCGGTGAGTTTGTATTCGTTTTTGGGATAAATATTCCCCGAAGCATAAACCGCTTCGGTTAGAGATTTATATTGAGGCGAAGTGTTGGTGTTTTCTGTTTTTTTGCAGGAAAACAATAGGCCAACGAAGGCTAAAGTAAGTAGGCAAGTATTTTTCATGTGATGCTTGTGCTTTCTGACGTACGTAAGATATAATTCTTAAATTTTAATCAAAGATGTATCTAAATTATAGAATCCTCACGAAATTTTGAACGAAGCGGAAGAAAAAATCATTGAGACAGCATTAAATTTTGTCGTTAAATAAATAAGTATTCAATTTTGTACTTAATGATTCGTTTTAATAAAGTATTAACTAGTAAATTTGAACACTTCAAATTATAAAAACCAAAGACTATGAAAATCTCGTCTAATTTTAGAATTTTACTTATATTTCTTTTTTTGTCGACTGTGTCAATATTGTTATTGAATTGTTCGAAATCTGATTCAGACACATCTACACCTACTGCTCAAATTGTGGGAACATGGAAAATTACAAGTATTTTAGTAAAGGAAGGAACAAAACCAGAAACAGATCAATTTCCTGCATTGCTACTTTTTTTACCATGTTTCAAAGATGTTTTATTTACTTTTGGCGGTAATGGAGACTTATCTGCTTCGGTTCCAGCTGCGTGCAAGTCAACAGCAGGTAATTTTATTGGAACAACTGGTTCTGCAAAGTATGAGGTAACAGGAGGGAAATTAATTATTACAGATACAGATGGAACAAAAACTACGGAAGATGTATCGTTTAGTGGAAGTCAAATGACCTGGTCATCAACAGAAACAACGAATGGAACTGTTACAACTACGAAAGTTGTTTTAACAAAACAATAAAGAGGCAATCTAGGCAAAAAAACTCAATGGCTTATTGCCTCGGCGATGAGCTAATTCTTTGTAATAATCTTCCTAATCATTTCCCAAACCAAATCAGCTTCAAAGCCTTTGCCAAGTGCGTAGCGAGCGAGTTTTTGCTTTAAGATTAAAGGCTGTTTTTCGGTACGAAGTTCGTGTTTTTTCTTTTCGAGAATTTCCTGCAGAGTATTGATGTAATCCTCATCTTCGATTTCAGCCATGCCTACTTTTATGCAATATTCTGATAGTTTTCGGGCTTTGAGTTCGTACTTGATTTTTTGTCTTCCCCATTGTTTCACTCTAAATTTGCTACCCGCAAAAATTTTAGCAAAACGTTCTTCGTTTAAAAAGTTATCTTCGATCAGATACGCAATTATTTCTTCGGCTTCATCGCCCCAAACCTCCCATTTTTGCAAACGCTCACGCACTTCTGCATGTGTTCGCTCTTGATACGCACAGAAGTTGGCTGCTTTAACGAGTATGTCACGACGAGTTATCAATTTTGTTCCTGGAAAACTGGTTATTTGAAAATTGGTTATTGGGAAATTAGCGGTTGGCGTTATACTTAATTGCGAATTGGTTTTAATATTGATTTACCAAAAACAAGTTCACCAATTTCCCAGTTTACCGGTCTCCAATCACAATGTTTGCATCGAACTTAGTTTTTTGTAGAAACCCTCTTCGATTTTCAAAAGTTCTTCGTGTGTGCCACGCTCAATGATTTGTCCTTGATGAATAACTAGAATTTGGTCGGCACTCTGAATTGTACTTAGACGGTGGGCAATCACGAGCGTTGTGCGGTTTTTCATCAAATTCGTAAGTGCTTCTTGTACCAATTTTTCCGATTCTGTATCAAGAGCCGATGTTGCTTCGTCGAGAATCAATATTGGAGGATTTTGCAAAATGGCCCTCGCAATTGACAAGCGTTGACGTTGGCCACCAGAAAGTTTTGTGCCTCTATCACCGATAACTGTTTGATAGTCAGATGCTTGTTGTATAATAAAATCGTGAGCATTCGCAATTTTAGCGGCTGCCACCACTTCTTCCAAACTAACGTTTTCACCAAAAGCTATGTTATTAAAAATCGTATCATTGAATAAAACAGCTTCTTGCGTTACGATTCCCATGAGTTTACGCAGTGAGTGTTGCGAAACATCTTTCAGGTCGAAGCCATCAATCGTGATTTGCCCAACGGTAGGGTCGTAGAATCTCGGAATCAAGTCGGCAACAGTCGATTTTCCACCACCAGAAGAGCCAACTAAAGCAATAGTTTTGCCCTTTTGGAGCGTAAAATTAATGTTTTTCAAAACCTCAATATTGCCTTCATAAGAGAAACCAATGTTTTTTGCTTCGATGCTACTACCAAAATTTTTGATTTGAATCGCATTGGGTTTATCTTTTACAAGTGTTTGATTGTCGATTAATTCAAGGATTCTTTCACCCGAAGCTAAGCCTCTTTGTGCTGAGCTGAAAGCATTAGAAATATCTTTAGCTGGACGCATCACCTGCGAAAAAATAACTATATAACTGATGAATTCGGAAGCTGTCAACTCAGATTTTCCATCAAATATCAACGAACCACCATAGAGCAAAATACCGATTACAACAAAAACGCCCATGATTTCGGAAAAAGGCGATGACATTTCTCGACGAGAAGCCAATCCAAAAATAGCATTTCTGTAACCTTGATTTTCCGTACGAAATTTTTCGGTGATAAATTTTTCGGCCACAAATCCTTTCACCACACGCATACCGCCAAAGGCTTCGTCCATTAAACTAATTAGATTACTTAGGCGTTGTTGGCCTTCGCCCGCGTCACGTCTCATGCGTTTCACGAGTGTAGAAATAAAAATACCTGAAATCGGAATCACCAACAAAGCAAAAAATGTCAGATTCCAAGAAATATAAAAAAGTGAAGCAATGTAAAATATAAACAGGAAAACCTCTTTGGTTGCAGCTGAAAAAGTATTGGCAATCGAGTTTTCGACTTCCTGTACATCAGTTACGATGCGAGAAATGAGATTCCCTTTGCGTTCGTTGCTGAAAAATCCGAGATGAAGATTAATTGAATTGTCAAAAACCGCTTGTCGTAGATTTGATACCATATTGGCTTTGAATTTTTCTAAAAGTCTGATACTAACATACTTAAAGATATTTGCCAAAAAAACCGAAAACGCAATAACACCACAGACAAACTGCAATGCTCCGAATTTTCCATGCTGAGTCAAAAATTGACCGAAATAGAAATTAAACTGGTTTTTTAGGTCGAAAATTGATGTAGGTTTTGCTACTGCTTCAAACACGATTTTATCGAATAAAACATCTAAAAGAGGCATCAAAAGTGTAAAATTGAGGACACCAAATATACTTGCCAAGATAGAAGTAATGACAAATGGCACAATAAAACCACCAAGTGGCTTGGCATAAGAAAGTAATCGAAAGTAGTTTTTCAATTGCGTATTGAGAAAATGTTAATGCTGCAAAGTTCGTTAAATTACAGCCAAAACCTATAAGGTTTCGTAAACCTTATAGGTTTGGTTTGGAATTTAAACCGTCATAGTTTTCCAATGCCCTCTTCGGAATACAAAAATTGCCACAACTGCCAAAATTGACTCACTGATAGCTATTGACGAAAATACGCCCAAGGGACCCCAATCAAGTGTTTTTGCAAGAAAATAAGCCAACGGGATTTCGATTAGCCAAAAGCAAACAAAATTCATAATTGTAGGTGAAAGGGTATCTCCAGCACCATTCAACGATTGTCCGATAACCATTCCGAAGCCAAAGAAAATATAACCTAAACATACGATTTGTAAGCAAAGAACCCCATTGGCAACTACGGCGGGCTCATTAGTGAATATTTCGACAAAGTTTTTGGCAAATAAAGCAAATATCATTCCGACCAGGAGCAAGAATATCATATTGTAGAAAGCAGTTCGCCATACAGAAGTTTCAGCACGTTCTGGTTTTCCAGCACCGAGATTCTGCCCGACCAACGTTGCAGCGGCATTCGACATTCCCCAGGAAGGTAAAATCGTGAAAATAATAATACGAATCGCAATCGTATATCCAGCCACAACTTCACTGCCGAAAGTCGAAAGAATACGAGTCAAGAAAATCCAACTAGCCGACTGAATCAAGAATTGCCCAGTTCCGCCTGCCGCTACGCTTAGTATATTCTTGATTACTTCTTTATTAGGTACAAATTGTTTGACAAGAATCTGAATATTGCCATTTCCGCCGTAAAGTGCATATAATTGATACAAAACGCCAATTGTTCGACCAACAGTTGTGGCAATTGCTGCCCCTTCAACTCCAAAACCCATGATAGGAATCAGAATAAAATCCATGACAATATTCACGAAGTTGGCGAGCAAAATCGAACGCATTGCCGTTGAGGCATCGCCTGCACCACGCAAAGCTCCACTTAATGTATAAAGTAAAACTATTGATGGACTACTCGCAAAGATGATTCGTGTAAAACTTGAGCCTTTTTCAATCAAATGTTCGCTTCCGCCCATTAATCTCAGAATATCTTCTGCAAAAACAAAGCCGATAATTCCAACCGAAATACCTAATACCAACGAAATCATAATTACTTGAGCTACTGCCAAACCGCCACCAATTTTGTTACCTTCGCCAACTCGACGAGCCACAATCGCGGTAGCGGCAGCACTCAAACCAATGGCTACAGAATAAATTAAAGTTAGAACCGATTCGGTCAAACCTACAGTAGCTACGCCTTCTGTGCCTACATATCTGGCTACAAAGAACGCATCAACAACCGCAAAAAGCGACTCGCCAATCATTTCCAAAATCATGGGTACTGAAAGCAGAAAAATTGCACGATTGATGCTAATATCAGTGTAGTTTTGGTCTTCGCCACGAATGGCTTGTATAAATAATTGTATAATTTTTCGCATGAAGAACATTTTACCTGAAAAATTCAGAATTGAGATAGATTTAGATAAAAAAGAAACCTATAGAATTATTGAAATAAACTCTTGTATAAAAGGAGATAAGAAGAAAACAGTTTGTTTTATACAAACTCAGCAACGAAAATCATGGGCTATTAGATTTTAGGCTACAAAAGTAGAAATTTGTTTTTTAACAAAAAATATTTGAAGAATAAATTTAAAGTTACGCCTTAATTACCCCACGCCTCAGTAATTCCCAAAAACATTTGGCTGTGGCTGCAATATCTATGCTGGCATCGTGAGCGTCGCTGAATCTTTGATTAAATAATTTATGGTGTAGTTCCTCCAGTTTTGGCCATTTATAGCTGTTCTTTCCTTCAATTCTGCAAAAATTTATCACATCTTTGTTTTTCATCGTACAAAAACTTCGTTTGGTCAAAATCGGTTTTGTATCGAATTCTTTCCTTACAAATTCTGCGGCGACAATATTTCTATCAAAATCAAAATTATGGGCAATCATAATGGCTGACTCCGTGATTGCGTCGGCAAAAATATCCAAGACTTGTGTCAAATCCTTTCCTTCGGTTTGAGCCTTTTCGTTTGATATTCGGTGAATGAGCGTAGCCTCTCGCGGAATAGTAAAGCCTTCGGGCTTGATGATATAATTGTGTTTAGCAGCAAGTGTACCATCTTCATAATATTCAATAAAAGCCAATTGCACCAATCGGGGCCAGTTATTGACCTGCGTGATTGGTGCATTGTAGAACTGTGGTAATCCAGTAGTTTCGGTATCGAAAAAGAGGATTTTTCGCATGGTATTAAAGCTTTCGGCTTTCAGTATTCTAGTAAATTAAAAATTCAAATCTGATAGCCAACTGCCGAATGACGACTAATTCTAAATTACTCTTTCTTACTATTAAACCAATAATAAACAGGAATCCCGATTGCAACAATTCCTAGGCCAGGGTATGTAAATTGAGGTTTTTCTTTTACTAAAATCAGCACAATGATTGAGGCAACAATTACATAAATCATCGGGATAATCGGATAACCTGGAGCTTTGATTGGACGTTCGGCATCGGGCATTTTTTTGCGTAAAATAAAAATTCCGTAAATTGTGAAGGCATAAAACAGAATCACAACACCCATCAGATAATCTAGCAAATCGCCGTATTTCCCTGTCAAGCAAAGAAACGATGCCCAAAAACACTGCCACCAAAGAGCATTTTGTGGTACGCCTGCTTCGCTCAATTTACCAAAACTTTTAAAGAATAAACCATCTTTTGCCATAGTATAATAAACCCTCGAACCAGATAAAATTAGCCCATTATTACAGCCAAAAGTTGAAATCATAATCAAAATAGCTACAATTACTGAAAACCCTTGCCCTCCAATGAGTTGTGCGGCTGCCGCTGCTACTCTATCTTCGGAAGCAAATTGAATACCTCGGCTCACTACGTCAGCACCATTTGGGTCGCCTTTTAAAGGTAAAATGCAGAGATAAACAATATTCATCAAAATATACAAAGCTGTTACCAAGAATGTACCGATAATCAAACCTCTAGGAATCGTTTTTTCTGCATTGACAACCTCATCTCCTGCGAAAGTAAGACCGTTCCAAGCATCGCTCGAAAATAAAGTTCCAACTTGCGTTACGCCTATCGCCAATATAATTCCAAAGCCCGTAATGCCTGTTACAATCCATTGCCCATCAACTTTGGCAGTACTTGAAGCGTCAAAAATATTTGAAAAATTTTGAGAAATTACTTCAGCGTTGGCACCCAAAATAAAACCCAAGATAATCAGCATCGCAATTGCTCCGAGTTTGGTAGTACTGAATATATTTTGAATAATTTTCCCTTCTTTTACCCCACGAGTATTGGCGTAAGTAAGCAAAACGATACTCAAAATAGCAAGTAAACGCTGTGAAGTAAGTTTGAAACTTGTATCGCCGATAGTAAAAAACTCATGTTTATCGCTGATAAAATCAGGAAAAAGTACACCAGCGTATTTAGCAAAAGCCACCGCAACTGCCGCAATTGTGCCAGTCTGAATTACTGCAAAAAACGACCATCCGTAGAGAAAACCCGTAAGTTTACCATAGGCTTTTTGTAGAAAAACATATTGTCCGCCTGCTTGAGGAAACATCGCGGTGAGTTCACCGTAGCATAATGCACCGACCATTGTTAGCACACCTGCCAAAAGCCAAGATGCTAATAGCCAACCAGTTGAGCCAACTTGTCGAGCCACGTCGGCACTAACAATAAAAATGCCTGAGCCAATCATCGAACCAGATACGAGCATCACAGCATCGTAAAGCTTGATTTCTTTTTTAAAATTTGCCAAAATAGTAAGAAGGTTAGGGTTTATTAATGAAAATTTTACTCAAATATATTGCTTAATTCTAATTCAAATTCTTGTATAATTTCTGATTTTAAAACTTCGTTTTTCTGAATATCTTTCTGCCAACGGAGTTCATTAGCTTTTTGTTTATAAAGCGTCAGCGTTTGTTTCTCTACATTTATTAGCCAATATTCTTTGACACCTGTGCTTTCATAAATGTGCTTTTTATACGACATCGGGCGGCGTTAAGCATCGTTGGTGTCATTTGACGGAGAAAGTATTTCTACTACTAATTGAGGCGAACCTTCAATTTTGCTTTCACCGATAATATTGAGTCTTTCTTTTGAAATAAAAAGCAGGTCAGATTGAAAAGTATCATGGAGAGTAAAAAGTTTATCCATTGGAGCCGCAAAAAGCTTTTCAAGTTTGTTTCCAACAATATAAAATCCAAGAAAAGTATGTAACAAACTGCTTATTTCTTGATGCGAAGGTTTGGGTGATGCTATAAAGAAAATTCTACCATTTAGCAATTCAAAATTTCCACTTTCAGGGGGCGTTAGTTTTACATAATCATGATACGTAAGCAATTTAGGTTGAGGAATTTTCTTCTCAACCTTCTTTCCTCCAAGTTTATATCTCGAAAGTGTTGCTATTGCATTCATCACAAATAAATTTTACACTAAAAAAATATTTTTATTTGCCTACTGAGAACTGCCATTGACTTTATTTCTTTGCCAATTTACTGTGGCTATAGCCATATGAGAAATAAATCACCAATCCGATGCTCATCCAGATAATAAACATTCGCCAGTTTGTCCATCCTAGTTCGGTCATTAAATAAAGATTGGTTAGAATTCCAAATATCGGAAGGAGTGAAAAATTATATTTAAAACTCATTAACGATAATGCCAACCAAACTGCCCAAAATACAAAAAGTAATGGTTTCTCCTCTACATGCTGCATGATATTTCCTTGTGAATAAGTAAAATACAATGCACCAATCATCAAAATTCCACACAAATATTTTGCGTTAATATAAGGAATTTTGAACTTAGCATCTTTACTCATACCTTTTGTATCAAGATAAAGTACTCCCGCACAAACCAAAATAAAGGCAAAAAATGTGCCCACGCTCGTAAGATCAACAAAAAAACTCATTTTGAAAAATAACGAAGGAACAGCTACCAAAATACCCGTGATGATTGTTGCAAAAGCTGGGGTTTTGAATTTTGGATGAATTTCGCCAAATTTTTTCCCTAACAAACCATCACGACTCATGGTCATCCAGATACGTGGCTGTCCGATTTGATAAGCCAGCAAGGCACTTGTTATTGCCACAACCGCACTTACCGAAATAATTCCTGCAACGGCATCAAAACCTACATTCGTAAAAACATATGCCAATGGGTCAGCCACATTCAATTCTTTATAATTTACCATTCCTGTAAGCACCAATGAAATCAAAACATACAAAACGGTACAAATTATCAAACATAAAATCATTGCTCTTGGCAAATCTCGCTGTGGATTTTTGGCTTCTTCGGCGGTTGTTGAAATCGAATCAAAACCAATAAATGCAAAGAAAACTGCCGCCACGCCACTTAACACACCTTCAACGCCATTGGGTGCAAAAGGCGACCAATTGGCAGGTTTTACGTAGAAAACTCCGGCTACAATTACTAAAAGTATAACAAGAAGTTTCAAACCAACCAAGAAGTTGCTAGCATTGCGAGATTCTTTTATTCCGATATAACAAAGTGAAGTTATTAGTACGGTAATCATTCCCGCAGGAAGATTAAAAATAACTTTCAGGAATCCAAAACTTGGAGCATCTTGGTAGCCTTGTGCAAGACGTTTTGTGCCTTCATTGATTTCTGTACCGCCCGCTTGAACACTTTCAAAAGCTTCTTTGGCAGTTGTATAATCAATGGCGAGCCAAGTCGGAAAGTGTACACCGAACCCTTCGAGCATGGAAGTAAAATAACTCGACCACGAAATAGCAACTACCATATTAGACACGGCATATTCGAGAATCAAAGCCCAACCGATAATCCAAGCGAGCATTTCGCCAAAAGATACATAAGCGTAGGTATATGCACTACCACTGACAGGGACCATTGAAGCAAATTGGGCATAACTCAAAGCCGTAAATACACAGGCGACTGCCACAAATACAAAAAGAAGCGAAACTGCAGGGCCACCATTGAAACTCGCTAGACCAATAGTACTAAAAATTCCTGCACCAATAATGGCAGCGATACCAAGTAATGTTAAATCTCTGACCCCCAACACCTTAGCCAAAGAATTGCCGTCTTCTCTGTCTTCTGTTTCTTTAATCGCTTGTTTTACATCCTTTCTTCGAAAAAGTGAATTACTCATATAAGTTTTAATAGGTTTAGGTAAAGTCTTGCTGATTTCTCTCCAAAACTATTAAAAAAACAGCAAGAATGGTATGTTGTTGAGTAATTATTTATTGATTGAAATCCTGCTATCAAATAAAAGTCTTGTGTTTTAAGAGTAAATATACTTTTTAAATTTTAACTTGTCTATACATGCTGTGTCGTTTATATTTGCATCAAGCAAACATAAACTCTAAAACATGAATTTTTCTATCCATCAAATCGCAAAGATGATTGATCATTCTTTGCTCCACCCAACAATGACTGACGCCGACTTAATCGCGGGCTGCGAACTGGCTAAACATTATGATGTAGCAACGGTCTGCATAAAACCATATTTCGTGAAACAAGCGGCTGAGTTACTAAAAGATTCAGACGTAAAGGTATGTACTGTAGTGGGTTTTCCGCACGGGAGTAGCACTATTCTACAGAAAGTGGCCGAAGCCCGTCAGGCATGTAAAGATGGAGCAACCGAGATAGATATGGTGGTCAATGTCGGTAAAGTTTTATCAGAAGATTGGCGATATGTCAAAAAAGAAATCAATGCAATTTTGAAAGAAAGCCATAAATATGGTGCTATATTGAAAGTAATTTTCGAAAACGACTTTCTGCCAAAAGATAAGTTCAAAATAAAACTCTGCAAGATTTGTAGCATTGTAGGAGTAGAATTTGTAAAAACATCTACTGGTTATGGTTATGTAAAACAACCTAACGGTGACTATAATTACAAAGGTGCAACCGAACACGATTTGCTTTTGATGCGAAAATATTCTTCAGAAAAAGTTCAAATAAAAGCAGCAGGTGGCGTGCGAACACTCGACGGCTTATTGAAAGTAATGGAATTGGGCGTTACTCGGCTCGGAGCTACGGCCACCGCCACAATTATTGAAGATGCCAAAAAACGTTTAGGTATAGTTGCCAAAGAAGTTACGGCGACTACAACAGGTTACTGAAAATTTTACAGTAATATTTGTTAAAACGGATTTGTTGTTTTTTGTCAAAAAACACTACTTTTTTGATTATTTCATGTCATTATATTTTAATTGTAAAAAAAACATTTAAAATATTTGCCTGAATACTGATTTTTAGTTTCTTTTGTAAGTAATTATTGTGTTGTCTATACAAGTTGTATTAAAAATATATTGTTTTCGTTGAAATCATAAAGAGTTTGAGTACCCCGATTTATCGGGTTTATTCATCATAGGTTAAAGTATTTTCGTCTTGGAAAGGCATTTGGGATTCCTAAATGCCTTTTTTCATCAATAATTTCTAAAGAACCCTCTGAAAATATTCTATCTTTATTGGCGACTTTTATGAGTTTTTTTAGATTAATTTGCTTTCAGAATTTCTAAATCACTTTTTTGATTTCGCCACCCGCTGAACCTAACTTAATGAAAATACCCCTTTATCGACAAATTCAAGCGAGTTTAAAAGAAAAAATCACTTCGGGAGTGTATGAAGAAGGTGGATTATTGCCTTCCGAAAACGAACTCTCTATAGCATTTAATGCTACTCGCATGACGGTTAGACAAGCTTTAAACGAACTTGTACGAGAAGGTTATATTACTCGGCAACACGGAAAGGGAAGCACAGTTTCAGCAAGCAGAAAATCGTTGGGCTTACTTTCCTTGAAAGGCTGGACCGAAGTTGTTGTGGCGAGTGATAGACACGGAAAAACCTTGGTTTTGGAAGGCCCAGTACTAAGAAAATTAGAAGATGCTGCTTTCAAACCGTTAATTGATAATGAAAAATATGAAGAATTTATATTTTTCAAACGATTACGTTTGGTAGAAGATTCGCCTGTGATGTACGAACATACCTACATACCGAACGGAAATTTACCAAACTTTATCCAAGAACCATTGCTCGAAGGCTCACTTTTTCGCACTTTGCTTATCAAATACAATATAGATGTGCAGAGCATGACGCAGGAAGTTCGTGCCGTAGCAGCTGATAAAGAAACAGCGATTTTACTGAAAATTAAATCAAAATCACCAGTTTTGCATCTATTAAGAAAATATAAAACTTCGATTGATGGTTTTTTTCTTTATAGTTCAATCTATTGTAATACCGAAAAATTTGCCATAAGTAGTTTTAACTAAAAATCTCTTACTATTTTTGGGACGAAATTCTTTTTTTTAATTTAACACCCCCTTAGCCTCAGACCATGAAAAAAATCAAAGTTGCCGTAGTTGGCACAGGTTTTATCGGGCCAGCTCATATTGAAGCCCTCCGACGTTTACCAAATATTGAAGTATTAGGACTTTGCGAAGCAAACATTGATTTAGCCAGAGAAAAAGCAGATGCTTTAGGAATTGAGCGTGCGTATATCTTTGAAGATTTATTACTCGATTCAGAAATTGAGTGTGTACACATTTGTACACCAAATTTCTTGCATTATTCGCAGTCAAAGGCCGTTTTATTGGCAGGAAAGCATGTTGTTTGTGAAAAACCTTTGGCAACCAAAATCGAAGACGCAGAAGAATTGGTAAAATTGGCCGCCGAAACAGGTTTAGTAAATGCCGTTCACTTCAATTTGAGATATTATCCGTTGGTTCGTCAGATGAGAACGATGCGTGAAAAAGGCGATTTAGGTGAAATCTACTCAATCATGGGTAGCTATTTACAAGATTGGCTTTTTTATCAAACAGATTACAATTGGCGTTTAGAACCAGACAAATCGGGTGATTCGAGAGCAATTGCTGATATTGGTTCGCATCTTTTGGATGTGACTGAGTACATCACAGGAATGAAAATTACGGAAGTAATGGCCGATTTTAATACTGTACACAAAACTCGCTTAAAGCCACTAAAAGCCATCGAAACGTATTCTGGTAAAATGCTTGAACCGTCTGATTATCAAGAAGTTCCGATTAATACCGAAGACCACGCAAGTGTACTTTTGAGATTCGATAACGGTGCGAAAGGAAGCGTAACGGTAAGCCAAGTTTCGGCTGGACGCAAAAATCGTTTGAACTTAGAGATTTCCGGTTCGGTAGCCAATTTTGAGTGGTGTTCAGAAAAACCAAACGAAATGTGGGTAGGAAAACGCGATACGGCAAACCAACAATTGATGAAAGATCCTTCGTTGTTTTATCGTGAAGCACAAAGCCTTATAAGTTTCCCAGGTGGACACAACGAAGGTTTTCCGGATACATCCAAGCAATTATTCAAGGAAGTTTATGCGGCAGTTGCAGCAGGAAAACAACCTGAAAATCCAACCTATCCAACATTCGCCGATGGTTTGCGTGAATTGTTGATTTGCGAAAGAATCATCGAAAGTCACCGCAAGCAAACTTGGGTTACTATCTGATAGATTTTGAGATAGATTTATATACAAAAAGCGAGTTATTCTGACGAATGGCTCGCTTTTTGATTTGTGACGAATGAAATTTTTGTATTTAGTACGGAAGCACAGATTACATAGATTTTCATTGAGATTTGCTCTGTGAATCTCTGAGCAATGTGCCTCAGTAGTAAGTAATTTTAATGCAAGAAGTGTCTTACGCCAGTCATGACCATTGAAAGACCATTGGCATTGCAATAATCAATCGAATCTTTATCACGGATTGAGCCACCAGGTTGCACAACCGTAGTGATACCAGCTTGGTGAGCAATTTCTACACAATCAGCAAATGGGAAGAATGCTTCCGAAGCCATTGCCGCTCCGTTGAGGTCAAAACCAAAGGTTTTTGCTTTGTCGATAGCTTGTTTTAAAGCATCAATACGTGAAGTTTGACCAACGCCACAAGCCAACATTTGTCCGTCTTTTGCCAATACTACATTATTAGATTTCAAGTGTTTGCAAATTTTTAAGGCAAATTCTAAAGCCTTAACTTCGCTTTTGCTTGGGGCTTTTTCGGTTGCTACCGTGAAGTTTTCAGCAGTTTCAATCGAATTATCTTTGTCTTGTTCCAAAACGCCATTTAAAAGCGTTTTGAACTGCTTTTTGCTCACTTCAACTGGTTTTCTGATTAGCAAACGACGGTCTTTTTTCTTTTTCAAGATTTCTAAAGCATCCGCATCAAAACTTGGAGCGATTAAAATCTCAAAGAAAAGTTTGTGTAATTCTTCGGCTGTTGTCAAATCAACGTTTGCATTTGTAATGATTACACCGCCAAAAGCCGAAACTGGGTCGCAAGCCAAGGCATTTATGTAGGCTTCGTGTGCCGTTGGGGCAGTTGCCACGCCACACGCGTTGTTGTGCTTTACAATCACAAATGAAGTTTCGGTAAATTCATCCATCAAACGCACGCACGATTCTACGTCCATTAGATTGTTGTATGATAATTCTTTACCATGAATTTGCTTAAACATTGCCTCTAAATCACCATAGAAAGTAGCAGCTTGGTGCGGGTTTTCTCCGTAACGAAGCACTTTTTTCGGCAATAAATCAAAACTTTGAGTTGATTGATAAACGTCATCAGCAAAGTAATTATGAATAGCTGTATCGTAGCTCGAACTCATTTGAAAACCTTCTTTCGCATATCTACGGCGGTCAGAAAGTTCTGTCGAACAATCTTTTTCTTTTAAAATTTCAAAAACATCATCATATTGTACACGCGACGAAACTATCAAAACATCATTGAAATTTTTGGCTGCCCCACGAATCAACGAAATTCCGCCGATGTCGATTTTTTCAATAATATCTTCTTCGTCGGCTCCCGAAGCAACAGTTTCTGTAAAAGGATACAAATCAACAATCACCAAGTCGATTGACGGAATCTCAAATTGAGCGGCAGTTTGTACGTCGCCTTCGTTACTACGGCGATAAAGAATTCCTCCGAAAACCTTTGGATGAAGCGTTTTTACACGTCCACCGAAAATTGAAGGGTAGCTTGTCAAATCTTCAACGGCCGTTACTGGAATGCCCAAATCTTCGATGAATTTTTGTGTTCCTCCGGTTGAAAAAATTTGGACATGATGTTCGTGAAGCAACTGTACGATTTTATCTAAACCGTCTTTGTAATAAACCGAAATAAGTGCCGATTTGATTTTCTTGGTCATTTTGGAATGTTTTTTTTGCAGTATTACTAATACAGAAATGTTTGATGCCCATGCCAAGTTTTGAGCAACGAGCCATAAATATTGAAAATGCAAATTTAATGCTTTTTCTTGATAAGATGCCTATCGCTCCAAAAACATTAAAAAAATAGCAAAAAATGATTAATAAGTGCATTCTTTATTATTATTATAGTATGTTTTGTGAAAATAGAATTCCTTTACAATCTCAAAATAATACAAATTTGAGAAGCAAATATATTGGCTTAGGCATAAAGATTATCAAGAGTTACGTAAACTTAAAATGGTAAATAGTTTTATGATTTTGCCTCATTGATGGAAGTTCTTTAATTTAATAGTTTAAATATTTTTTTCAATGAATGAAAACTCCAAACATCATTTTGAAGATTTCTAAATAGAAGACAATACATCAAGAGGATTCCGAAATTGAATAAGTTTTATCAATGTTTTTCAGTAGTAAGATGTTTGTAGAATTGAAAAAACGAATTAATGCTTTTTCGAAGGCTGTCAAAAAAAATACCTTACAAAAAATCATAAAAGTTTGGATCTTGCATAGAGCTACAGCAAAATTTGATACTTTTGTATAACTTGAACATCGTTAAATACGTGGTTTCCAAGCAACCTCTTCGCTACCCAATTCCTGAGTCATTTTTCGTGAAAGTACAAAAAGATAATCTGAAAGACGATTTAAGTATTTTATAATCAATGGGTTAACTTCTTCTTCGTGAGAAAGTCGAATACTCAAACGCTCAGCACGGCGGCAAACCGTGCGTGCAACATGTGTATAAGAAACCGATTGATGCCCGCCTGGTAAAACAAACGCTCGGAGTGGTGGAATTTCGGTATCCATCAAATCCATTTGTTTTTCGAGCAATTCAATATCTGCATCTAAAATGTCTGGAATTTTTTTTCTCCGAACTTGTTCTGGCTCTGAAGCTAAATCGGAGCCAATCGTAAATAAACGGTCTTGAATTTCTTTCAAAATGTCTTTTCTTGATTCATTAATTGCTTGGTCACGCACCATTCCTATCCATGAATTTAGTTCATCAACCGTTCCATAAGTTTCGATTTTCAAATCTGCTTTGCTGATTCGAGTACCGCCAACCAATGAAGTAGTGCCAGTATCACCTGTTTTTGTGTATATTTTCATTTTCTATTCTGAGTAAACTTTGGCACGCTTCATAAGTTAACCAAAGCTATTTTTTATCAAAGATATTAGCCCAAGGATATAACTCCTGTTGATTGAAATTAGTTTTTTCAATAAAAAACTAATTCTCTCGAATCTCTGTCCTAACTTTGCATACGAAAACAATCGCCTGAAACAGTCGGTTTAAAAAACGCTGAGATTCATTCTCAATTATACATTTTCCATTTTACATTAGTAAAAATGTCAATATCAAACGTATTTTTTAATTTTTGGCGTAAAGCTTCAATGCCTCTTTTGGTAGTGGCTCTAATGCTTTGTTATTTCACAATGCCAGATAATGCTGCCATTCATCACGATGAACGTGGTAATCCAGATGGCTTTATCGACAAGCAAACGTTCTTTTATTTTACATTTGCGATTGTCATTGTTTTCAATTTCCTCTTGAATTTACTTAAAACGCAAGTGTTGAAAATTGATTTTGCAAAAGTAAATCCATTAAGTATTTGGGCTAAAAATCCTGAGAAATTGAGTGGCTTGATTGAAGCTTGGTTCAACGCTTTTGTGGCCACCACTAATACATTCATTGCATTTGTATTAATCGGATTACGCCGAATCAATGGCACTGACGGACAAAAACTCGACTTTGATTATAATTGGGTCTTAATTGTAGGTTTGGTTTTGTTGATTATCCTGGTTTTCTTCTTGCCACTCAGATTGCTTTTTTCAAACCCAAGCGAAGACTAATTGTGATATAGGTTTTCAACCTGCTATATCGTTGAGGAAAATGATTGAGATAGACTTAGAAAAATACAACTATGAACTTCCCGATGAGCGAATTGCACGCTTTCCAGTAGAACCACGTGATTCATCTAAGTTGTTGCTATATAAGGGTTTACAAATTTCGCAAGACGTTTTCACTAACGTTAAAAATCATCTTCCCAAAAATACATTCTTGGTTTTCAATAATACTAAAGTTATACCAGCTCGTTTGTTTTTTCAGAAAGCGAATGGCGTAATTATCGAAGTTTTTTTGTTGAATCCCGTTGAGCCATCAAGTGTGGTTTCGCAAGTAATGGAAACCACCGACACTTGCACTTGGGCTTGTATGATTGGCAATAAGAAACGTTTCAAAGAAAAAGTTGTAAGAACGTACAACCTAGAAGTAGGGGAGTATCGAATACGCCAAGAAAATGTAGAATTAAATGCCGAATTGGTTGATGCTGATAAAAATTACGTAAAATTTTCTTGGAATAATTCAGATTTGACTTTTGCCGAAATTGTTAGGTATTTCGGACAGATCCCTTTGCCTCCTTATCTCAAACGAGAAACTGAGCAAAAAGACTACGATACTTATCAAACCGTCTATTCAAAAAACGACGGAGCCGTAGCTGCACCAACCGCTGGTCTTCATTTTACAGAACAAGTTTTTGCAGATTTGGCCTCAAAAGGAATCAAGCACGATTTTGTTACACTGCATGTGGGAGCGGGGACTTTCCAACCCATAAAAGTCCAAAACGTAGTAGAACACAAAATGCACTGCGAACAAATTGTTTTTGATAAGTCGTTTATAATCAATTTGTTAGAAAATGTTTTGTTCGTAATTCCTGTCGGAACAACCTCCATGCGTTCGCTTGAAAGTCTTTATTGGTATGGTGTAAAATTGTTATCGGGCGAGCAGACTTTCTTCATCGAAAAACTTTCTCCATATAATCAAATCGAAAGCTTCACGGTTGAACAATCACTTAAAGCTATTATTGATTATATGAACGAAAATAAGCTTTCGCAGCTTGTAGGAGAAACCGAGATTTTTATTTTTCCAAGTTACGAATTCAAAATTTGTAAAGGAATTATTACTAATTTTCATCAACCTGATTCGACCTTAATTTTACTTGTGGCGGCATTGGTGGGCGAAAATTGGAAGAAAATTTATGATTATGCCCTTGAAAACAATTTTCGTTTTCTAAGTTATGGTGATTCTTCGCTTTTGATTCCGTAATTTTGTTGCTAAAATTTCGTTATTGACTGTGGTACGCAGCGGTTCGCCATTGCTATTCCGGTTCTGTATTGAAGTAAAGAGTTATTTCTCAATTATAGTGAGTTTGTATTCACTAATACTAAAGCGACAGGTTGAACCTGTCTTACAAGACAAAAAAATCAATGAAAAAAGTACTAACCACTATTTTAGTTTTTATAAGCATTCTTAGTTTTGCTCAAGTGCGTCCAGCTACGCAATATGGTTTTAAAATTGGAATCAGCGATTCTAAAACTGCTATCATAAATAACCGTACAAATATTACTCCCAAACTAAAAAATAACATCAATGCAGGAGTATTTTATCGTTGGAATCTGAAAAAGATAAGTGTCCAACCTGAGGCATATTTTCAGGCAAAAGGAGGAAGTTTTAAGGCAACAACCAATTTTGCCGAAACGGAAAATACGATTCTCCGAAACGACTATCAATACCTCACTGGTTCGCTGGTTTTGGGTTATGAAGTTGCCAAAAATATACATTTAGTAGTTGGTCCCGAGTATGGTTACGCACTCAATTCAGGCTCAAAGCGTGGGCCTTATGCAAAGACTGACTTTAGTATAGCTGGTGGTATTCGTATTGATATGCTTGATGCAGCTCACTTATTTAGCTTGAATATCCGCTATATTCATGGTTTGACAAACACAACTAATAAAACTTATAAACTCGAAGATAAATCTGTCATTCCTTTAAATTTCCAAAATCGTACTTTGCAAGTGTCGGCAAGTTTCAATTTTAGTGATTATTATAGTTGGGCGAAAAAAGACAAAACCAAAAAGAAAAAATAAAAATGTAAGCCGATTCTCTGAATCGTCAATAAGTAATTATTATTTTTGCGAAAATATTTTATGCCACGCCCCTAAAGCGTGGCATAATTGTAAAAAATATATTGAAAAGTGTCCGTGGACTGTTGTCTTTCGACCGTTGACTATAAAAATTATGAATTTCATCGAAGAATTACGTTGGAGAGGAATGTTACAAGATGCCATGCCTGGCACCGAAGAACAACTTAATAAAGAAATGACGGCTGGGTATATCGGTTTCGATCCAACCGCAAAATCGCTACATATTGGCAATTTAGCAACCATTATGTTGCTCAAACACTTTCAACTGGCAGGTCATAAACCATATGCACTTGTAGGTGGAGCCACGGGTATGGTTGGCGACCCTTCGGGAAAATCTGCCGAGCGTCAGTTTTTATCGGAAGAAACTTTGAAAGCAAACCAAGACGGTATCAGAAATCAGTTAGTAAAGTTTTTGGACTTTGATTGCGGGGCAAATTCGGCCGAAATGGTCAATAACTATGATTGGTTCAAGGAAATCGGCTTCTTAGAGTTTTTGCGTGAAGTAGGTAAATACTTAACCGTAAACTACATGATGTCGAAAGATTCGGTAAAAAATCGTCTGACGACAGGGATTTCATTCACCGAATTTTCTTATCAATTATTACAAGGCTACGATTTCTACTGGTTATATAAAAATAAAAATGTTCGCCTACAAATGGGTGGTTCTGACCAGTGGGGAAATATCACAACAGGTACAGAGCTGATTCGTAGAAAGGAAGCGGCAATAATTGGTGATATCGAGGATGAAAATGAAACACATAAAGCATTTGCCCTTACTACGCCATTAATGACAAAAGCTGATGGTCAGAAAATGGGTAAAACTGCTGGTGGTGAAACCATTTGGTTGGATGCCAATCTGACTTCACCTTACCAATTTTACCAATTTTGGTTAGGCCAAGATGATAGAGATGTGCCGAAATTATTGAGAGTATTTACCTTATTTTCAAAAGAAGAAATCGAATCAATCGAAGCCCAACACGCTGAAGCTCCACATTTGCGAATTGCCCAAAAAGCCTTGGCAAAAGACGTAACTTCTCGTGTACATGGCGAAGTACAATATGAGTTGGCCGTAAAAGCTTCAGAGGTACTATTCGGAAAAGGAACACTCGAAACCCTCCAAAGTCTGGACGAAGCCACTTTTACGAGTGTATTTGATGGTGTGCCGCAAACCGAAATCTCGCAAGAAGCATGGGCTGGATGTGTCAGTGTATTAGATTTGATTTCAGTTGCGACCAACAATGAAGTTTATCCATCAAAAAGTGAAGCTCGTCGAGCGATACAAGGTAACGCCCTGAGCATCAATCAAGTAAAAATTACGGATGAAAAATTGCCAGTTTCCGAACTACAATTATTACAAGGAAAATATTTATTAGTAGGGAAAGGCAAGAAAAACCATATTGTGAAAATTTTGAGTTAATTAAGTATTGAGAATTATGAATTAAGAATTGTATGTTTCGGGTATAAATATTTAATTATCAATTATTTACAGACCTTAATTTTCAATTCATAATTCATAATTCTTAATTATATCGTTTTTTTTGGCATAATTTTGGCATTTCTAATTTGCAAAGAAAAAAAATACACTTATCTTTGCAGTCCCAAACTAAAAGGGAAACATACACGGGCATGGTGCAATGGTAGCATACGGGTCTCCAAAACCTTTGATCTGAGTTCGAATCTTAGTGCCCGTGCAATTTAATTAATAAAGAAATTATGCAAGAATTTTTTAAGAACTCTTGGGAAGAAGTAACCAAAGAGGTAACATGGCCCAAATGGAGTGAACTACAATCAAGTGCGACACTTGTATTGGTAGCATCATTAATTTTTGCTTTAGTAGTAGGTGTTATCGATTTTTTAATCGAAAATGGTTTGCGTTTATTCTACCAGTCAATCTAAGTTATTCCTAAATTTCCTATACAATGAGCGAAATCAATTGGTACGTTGTGCGGGCAGTTTCGGGACAGGAGAAGAAAATCAAAACCTACATCGAAAACGAAGCAGCCCGACGCAAGTTGGATGAATTAATACCACAAATTTTAATTCCTACCGAAAAAATTACCGAGGTTCGTAATGGTAAAAAACGTGTTCGTGAGAAAAATTTCTTTCCAGGATACATTATTGTTAATGCTGACCTAAATAATGGTGAGGTGTTGCACTTAATTAAAAGTATGCCAGGTGTAATTGGTTTCTTAGGTCGTAATAATGGCACATCTATGACACCCGAGCCTTTACGTCAGTCGGAAATTAATCGTATTTTGGGTGTACAAGAAGAAGTAATTATCGGTGATAATATTTCTCCATCATTAACATTCACAAAAGGCGAAAACGTAAAAGTAATCGACGGTCCATTCAGTGGTTTCGATGGTGCAGTTGAGGAGGTCAATGAAGATAAGAAGAAATTGAGCGTGAGCGTAAAAATCTTCGGTCGTAGCACACCAGTTGAGTTAGGATACATGCAAGTTGAAAAAATGCAATAGTCATTCAAAGAATATTGAAGGGAGCCTTTCTGTCAAGAAAGGCTTTTTTTATGCCCAAAAGTGATAAATATTTTGGACAGACTTTTCTGTAAAGCCACATTTTTCGTAAAATTTGCAAGCTTGATCATTATAAAGTTGAGTCTTTACATCAAGAGTAGCAATAGACTCTGTTTTACAGTATTGAACACAAGCATCAATCAACGACATCCCCACGCCTTTTCCTTGCAAAGTTTCATCTACAGCTATGAGTCCGATGTTTGCCGTTTTTTCCTTTACACCTAAAGTGACCATTCCCTTGATTTGCCCATTATTTTCATAAATAAACACTTTTTTAGCAATTTGATGACTTACCGATTTATCAATCCATTCTCGGTATAAGCGTTTGAAGTGTTCGATACTTAAACCTTCATCTAATTTAAATCTTGAGTGTGTACCGCTTAAATAGGCTAAATCATATAATTTACTGCCATTTTGTTTGTCAAATTCTTTGATTTCGGTAGTAAATTTGGTTTGTAAACTTTCTATTTGAGCAGTATATGTTATCTTCCTATCGACTATTTTTCCATTAAATTTTTCAAGGATTTCGCTCGGAATATTAGTGTTTTTATCTCCAAAAATATAAACCAAGTCGTACTTTTGTTTAAACGCTTTTTCGAGATTTTCTATTAAATTGGAGTAATCGTCTTTAACATCAATTCTTCCTATTTTCTTATTAAAAAAATTACTATCCCATGTAAGTTCTATCATCAGAAATTGAGTTTTTGGTCGATAATGTGAGCCGGACGGCCTTTTACTTGCTCGAAAGTTTTGCCTAAATAAATACCGATAATGCCCAAAATAAATATAATTAAGCCTGAAAAAAAAGTAATTGAAATAATAATACTGGCAAAGCCTAATTGCTTGATTTGGTTAGTAAAATATAAATAGAGGTAAGCTATACCCAATAGAATCGCAATTACCGACATAATTAGACCCAAGCGTACAGTGAGCCGTAAAGGCTTATCAGAAAATGATATAATGTTGTTAAATGCCAGTTCGATAAGTTTTGACCATGAATAAGAAGATTTTCCTGATGCACGTTCATCGTGTTTTACAGGTAAATATGCTTTTCGGAAGCCTACCCACTGAGTCATAGTTGGAAAGAAACGAACGCGGTCACCCATACTTACAACTGCATCAACCACTTTTCGGTGATAAATACCGAAATTAGCTACACTACTATCTTGCACGGTATCTGTCAGAAAGCTGAAAACCCTGTAAAATAATTTTGAAGAGAGTTTCTTAAAAAATCCGTCCTGCCGAACTTGTCGTTGAGCAAAAACAAGTTCAAAACCTTCATTGGCTTTAGCCAGTAAATGTGGAATCTCATCGGGGCGGTCTTGAAGGTCACAGTCCATTACTACTACCCATTCTCCTTTTGAGGTGGCCAAACCTGCTGTAATTGCGGCGTGTTGACCAAAATTTCTGCTAAGTTTTACTCCTTTTACTATTTTATCTCGCTCACATACACTCAAAATAGCTTCCCAAGATTTGTCGGGACTGCCATCCTCTACCAATATAATTTCATATGAATCGGTTATTAGCTTGACTGCTTGGTGGATTTCTGTGACTAATTGTTCAACGATTTCTTCGGCTCTGTAAACGGGCGAAATAATAGATAAATACATTTGGAAAGAGTTTTTACTGCAATATTCGTTACTTACAATTAGAGTGCCAAATGATTGAGCGACGATTTTAAAATATATTAATAAAACCGTAACTTTGGTCATAAATAATACAAAGCTATGAATCTTGATTTAACAGGAAAAACTGCCTTCGTATGCGGTAGCACACAGGGTATTGGAAAAGCCGTAGCCATTGAATTGGCTCTTTTGGGTGCGAATATTACGCTAGTAGCCCGAAATGAAGAAAAACTTAAAGCTGTCTTAGACGAATTACCGTGTAAAAAAAAACAAAAACACCGCTTTCTATTGATAGATTTTTCAAAAACCAATCAAATTAAATCTCGTATCGATCGTCATTTATTAAAGTATCCCGAAGTACATATTTTGGTCAATAATACCGGTGGGCCAGTAGGAGGGTCAGTGCTTGAGGCAAGTCCAGAACTTTTTGTGCAAACTTTTAATGAGCACGTAGTTTCGGCACAAATTCTAACGCAAGCCATTGCTCCAAGCATGATAAAAGCAGGTTTTGGACGAATCGTTAATGTGACTTCGATTGGAATGAAACAGCCAATTGTAGGTTTAGGAGTTTCGAATACCGTTCGTGGGGCTATGGGAAATTGGGCTAAATCAATGGCAAATGAGTTAGGAAAATACGGCATTACGACCAACAATGTATTGCCAGGCTACACCACAACTGCTCGTTTGCAGAAAGTAAACGAAATGAAAGCTGTTTCGACAGGCAAACCAATTGCTGATATTGAGCAAGATTTAATCAAAGATATTCCAATTGGGCGATTTACTACACCGCAAGAAACGGCTGGCGTGATTGCATTTTTATGTTCACCTGCCGCTGCTTCGGTCAATGGCGTAAGTATTCCTGTTGATGGTGGGAAAACGAGTAGTTTGTAAGAAAGTTTATAGTTTTGGTGGATAGTCCACAGTATTTTTAATAAAAAAGCTCTTTGGAATTAACCAAAGAGCTTTTTGCGTTTATCACCTCAAACAATTATGCTTGCTTTGATACCTGAATATTGAAAGCTAATCTTACTTCGTCACTTACTACTACGCCACCCGCTTCGGTAACCGCACCCCAAGTAAGACCAAAATCTTGACGATTGATTTTACCTGAAATATCGAAACCTGCTTTTGTATTTCCGTAGAAATCACCCATGATTCCGCCAAATTCGGCCTTCAATACTACTTCTTTTGTTGTTCCTTTGATTGTCAAATCGCCAATTATTGTATAATTTTCGTCGTCAATTTTTTCCATTGAAGTAGATGCAAAAGTCAATTTCGGGAAGTTTTCTGCATCAAAAAAATCACCTGATTTCAAATGACCGTCTCTTTGCTCTTGTCCAGTTGAAATACTGTCGATGTCGGCTGAAAAACTTACTTTTGCACCTGCAAAATCTTCTTCGTTTAAAGTTTCTACGCTTCCTTTGTAAGTTCCGAAATTACCCGTTACTGTCGAAATCATTAAGTGTTTTACTTTGAATTGTACTTCTGAGTGCGTTGAGTCAATAATCCAATTTGCCATTGTGTTTAATAGTTAATTTTTATGAAATAATTAATAGTGTATTTACATTGTATGTATATACATATAATACAAATTAAAATATTAAATGGTTTCAAAGTAATAAAAAAAAGTGTTATTATATTTTTAGAATAATCTTTATAAGGATAAACCCGTTGATTATCAGTTAATTAATTCTTTCTGGTTTCTTTCAATATTCCTTTGCAAATTTCTTTAACTATACTTGGCCCTTCGTAGATAAACCCTGAATAGACTTGCACAAGAGATGCACCAGCATTTAGTTTTTCAATGGCATCTTGTGCGTTGTAGATTCCGCCTACGCCAATGATAGGGAATGCTTTGTTTGATTTTTCTGACAAATATCTTATTACTTCAGTTGAGCGTTCAGTGAGGGGTTTTCCGCTTAATCCACCTGCTCCTATTTCTCTAACTGTATCGGTATCAGATACTAAGCCTTTTCGACTAATGGTTGTGTTAGTGGCAATTACTCCAGCTGTTCGAGTTTCTTTTACTATTTCGATGACATCATCGAGTTGTTCGTTTGTCAAATCAGGTGCAATTTTCAAAAGAATTGGTTTTGGTTTAGATTTGCGACTATTTTCTCTTTCCAAAATCTTTAAAATATATTTGAGTGGCTCTTTTTCTTGCAAATCTCTTAGCCCAGGTGTGTTTGGTGAACTCACATTTACCACAAAATAATCAACGAATGGATAAAGGTCATTGAAGGCTTTTAGGTAATCAAGAACAGCATCGTCGTTGTCAGTTATTTTATTTTTACCGATATTCCCACCTATAATCACTTTTGATTTGCGTTTTCGTAGATTATTAGCCGCTTCTATTGAGCCATCATTATTGAAACCCATGCGATTAATCAGTGCTTCATCGGGCTTTAGTCTGAAAAGACGAGGTTTATCATTGCCTCCTTGTGGTTTTGGGGTCACTGTTCCGATTTCGATAAAACCAAAACCAAGATTTGAAAGTTGGTCAGTCCAAACGCCATTTTTATCGAAACCTGCTGCCAGGCCAATAGGATTTTTGAAGTGTAAACCAAAAATATTTCTCTCGAGGTGAGTATCTCTTTTTTCAAAAATAAATCTCAAAATACTTGGCATAAGCGGAATTGCACAGACAATCTTGAGGGCATTCATTATAACGTAATGAATTTTTTCAGCATCATATCGGGTGAGGTATGGAAATATATTTTTTTTGTAGAAACTCATGTAGGATTACAGAATTTAAGTTTTAGTAAGTTTTTTTACAAACTATTTGATATTCATTTCGAAATTTTGGATACTACCAAAACCTTCACTCGAATTTTATAAAAGACTTTTTGAGTATTAAAAATGTATAAGAAAGCAGAACTAACTTTTATCTTAACAAAAGTACAATTTATCTATAAAATTTCCTCAAAAATTAATCACAACATTTGGTTATTGAAATCCTGAATTAGAAAAGTACAAAATATTATTGACTTGATTCAATTGTCAAAATTGTTTTTTATATTCAAAAATAAGTTCATCCTCTTATTTTTAGGCTATACACCAGTATTTTAATGCTTCATCATCTTTGTTTTTTGGAAACAAGTATGATTTCAAAACTTTGTGCCTTTAAAGACGCGTTCTAAAAAAAATTATAAAAACTTTGAACCTTTATAAAGTTTCCATAGTTTCTAAAAAAGGACAAAGAAATCAATTCGATGGAAATCAGGTTATTTTAAGGACATAGAATGGAGGTGAGAGAACGTATATTAAAAGTTGCTGAAGAACTTTTTTTAAAGTTTGGGATTCGTAGTGTGACCATGGACGAGATTGCCTCTAAACTTGGAATTTCGAAAAAGACAATATACCTACACTTTGAAGACAAAGATGCAATCGTGCATGAAGTTGCTACCAATAGGATGAATCATGAACAAGGAGTTTGTGAGCAAATTTATGAAGAATCAGAAAATCCTATTCATGAGGTAGTGAAAGAAATTGAAGTCTTAAAAAAGGATGCTGCTACATTTAATCCTGTAATAATTTACGACTTAAAAAAGTATCATCCTAAAACGTGGGCGGTTTTTCAGCAACATAAACAAACCATTTTTTTGGACATAACTCGACGTAATTTACAAGAAGGCGTAAAGCAAGGACTTTACAGACCAGAAATTAATATTGAGATTTTATCAAAGCTTCGCATGGAGGAGATTGATTTTGCATTCGATCAAAGTGTTTTTCCGAATAATACATTTAATCAGTTTGACATCCATAAATCATTTATCGACCATTTTTTACGAGGGGTGTTGACAGAAAAAGGTCTAAAAATTTACGAACAATATATAAATGCTGATAATAGCTAAATTTCAGTTTTTTAAATAAAAAATCTATCTACCAAAGTCTTAATTAAAATCAAATACAAATAGTATGAAAATAAAATACCTATGGGCGGCAATCCGCTGGGTGGCTAAATTCCGCCGAAGGGCATTAGGCTTGTTTTTTCTGATTTTGAGTACGAGTGCCTTTAGCCAGCAATCGTTCACACTTAAAGAGGCCGTTCAATATGCTTTAAAAAATCACATTATTATAAAAAACGCTGAATTAGAGATTTATTCAGCAGAAAATACTATTAGCCAGGTCAAAGCTGCTGGTATGCCGCAAATCAATGGGCAGTTTCAATATACCTCCAACGTGATTGTTCCGACACAATTAGTTGATGCCAAAAACTTTAATCCACAAGCAGCTGAAGGCGAAGTTGTAAAATTTAAGTTTGGTGTGCCTTGGGGCGGGCAGGTCGGGATTGGTGTTAATCAATTGATTTTTGATGCTACCTGGTTGGTTGGATTAAAAGCAGCTCCTGTTTATCGTGAGTTGGCACAACGTACTGTGTCAAGCTCAAAATTGTCAGTTGCCGAAAACGTAATGAAAGCCTATTATTCGGTTTTAGTTGCCGAAGAAAGAAGTAAAATTTTGAGCTTGAATATCAGCCGTTTGGATACGCTTCTCAGGGAAATCAAGATAATGAATGAAAAAGGTTTTGTAGAAAAATTAGATGTTGACCGCTTACAAGTGCAACGCAATAATTTGGTTACGGAGACAATCAAGGTTCAGAATCTGATTCAGTTATCTTATGGTTTGTTAAAATTCCAGATGGGAATTAAGCAACAAGAGTCATTATCGTTGAAAGACAAACTTTCAGAAACCGATATAAATATGCTGCAATTGCCAGAGTATCAAGGGGTTGATTATGGAAATCGCATTGAATATTCAACTTTGATGACACAACGTAAACTTACAACACTCGATATTGAACGTATTCAAAAAGGTTCTTTACCAAAGGTGTTTTTTAGCGGTTCACTAGGTGCTGGTCATAGTAATCCACGTTTTAATCCTTTTGAGCGTTGGTTTGGCTCATCGGCTTTGAGTTTGGGCGTTCAGATTCCAATTTATGATAGCGGGCTTCGCAAAATTCAGGTGCAACAACAAAACATTAATTTGACAAGAATCGACCAAAGTGCTTTATTATTACGTGAATCATTTGAATTACAAGCTAGTCAAGGTATCATTAGTTTGAAAAATGGTTTGGAAACGCTTAAATCTCAAAAAGCGAATATGGAATTGGCCACAGAAGTTGTAAGAGTTTCAAAAATCAAATATCAAGCAGGAGCAGGCACAAACATTGAAGTCGTAAATGCTGAATCTTCATTGAAAGAAGCACAAACCAATTATTTTGCAGCATTGTATGATTTATTGATTGCAAAAGTAGATTTAGACAAAGCAATGGGTAAACTATTGGTTGAGTAGCCCAACGGGCAGTTTTCAGTAATCAGTTTCAGTACTTTCTGAAACAACTCAAAGTATAGTCATTTACTCATTCAAACATTCGCTCACTCATTCATTCATTAATTTTAATATGAAAAACACATTTTATATTTTATCAGCAGTTATTATTTTGGCTTCTTGCTCGAAAGGAGGAGGAGACAAAGTTTCAGAAAAAAGAGCAGAACTTATTAAACTTCAAGCCGACGAAAAGGCAATTGCCGCAAATATCAAAAAGCTTCAAGCAGAGCTTGATATTCTTGAACCTAAGAAAGAGGTTGAAAAAGTCATCGCCGTAACGGTTTCTCCGATTGCGACACAAACTTTCAAGCATTTTGTTGAGATTCAAGGTCGTGTTGATGCTAAAAACAATCTTTTTGTTTCACCACAAATGGGCGGTGCAATCACGAATATTTATGTAAAAGAAGGTGACTACGTAAAACAAGGACAATTAATTGCCACGATTGATAATGCCGTTTTGAAGCAATCAATTCAAGAAATTGACGTACAGCTTGGCACAGCGAAGGTTTTCTACGAAAAACAAAAATCGCTTTGGGACCAAAAAATTGGTACTGAAATTCAATATATCCAAGCCAAAGCCAATGTTGAAGCACTTGAGAAACGTTTGGCTACCCTTCAAACACAAACGGGTATGACCAAAGTTGTTGCCCCGTTGAGCGGTTTTGTTGACGAAGTACGTATGAAGGCTGGCGAAATGGCTGCACCGGGTCTCGGAATCGTAAGAATCGTAAACTCGGATAACTTAAAAGTTGTGGCACAAGTGGCTGATACCTATGCAAGTACAATCAGACAAGGCGATGTGGTAACTATTAAATTTCCGGATTTAGGCAAAGAAACAATCGCCAAATTGTCGTTCGTTGGTCAAACCGTAAACCCTGCTTCAAGAACATTCTCGGTAGAGGCTTCAATTTCAAAAATTGACCCACAATTAAAGCCCAATATGACGGCCGTAATGAATATCAACGACCAAGCAAAAGGAAATGCGGTTATCATTAATCAAAATTATATTCAACATACAGAGTTAGGTGATATTGTTTATGTTGCCGTAAACGAAGGAGCAAAAAAAGTAGCTCGTAGCCGCAAAGTAACAACTGGTGTAACTTATAATGGTGACATCGAAATTACCTCAGGTCTGCAAGCGGGTGATATGCTAATCACACAAGGCTACCAAGATTTAGTTGACGGGCAAACGGTTAATTACTAAAAAGGCTATGAGAATTGGTTTCTTTTTTTATTTCTCCCCTGAAAAGTGGTCGAAAAAAATCAGAATCTAAAAACATTATACTAAATGGAAAAAGATAATTTACATGAACAAGATTTGCCTCACGGAAGTGGGTCAATCTACAACCTCGTACGTTGGTTAGGAAATAATCAAACGACGGTTTATATTTTTACGGTCATGATTTTTATGGCAGGTTTAGGAATTTATTTCAACCTTCCAAAAGAACAATTTCCCGATATTAAAGTACCTCAAATTTATGTCCAAACGATTTATTTCGGAACTACGCCTTCCGATATAGAAAACGTTATCAATAAACCAATTGAGAAACAATTAAAAACGATTTCAGGCGTAAAACGCATCAAATCAAATGCTTTACAAGATGTTTCAGTGATTTTAGTAGAATTTAACCCCGACGTAAAAGTTGAGGCAGCTTTACAAAAAGTACGTGATGCAGTCGATAAGGCCAAGCGTGATTTACCACAAAAATTGGATAGCGGCCCAACTGCTCAAGATGTGAACTTTTCGGAGTTTCCAATTATGAACATCAACTTGGTAGGAAATTTTCCACTTGAAAAACTTAAAGGATACGCCGAACAATTGCAAGATGAGATTGAATCTTATCCAGAAATTACGAAAGTAGATATTGTAGGAACTTTGAAACGTGAGATTCAGATAAACCTCGATTTGTATAAAATGCAAGGTGCTGGTTTGACATTTTATGATATTCAAAGTGCTGTTCAAGGCGAAAACGTGAACATTTCGGGTGGCGAACTAAACGTTGATAATGTGCGTCGTACAATTCGTGTGAAAGGAGAATTTAGTAATGTTCAGCAAATTCAAGACTTGCAAATTCGTAGCTCGACAGGTGCGACAGTACGTTTGGGCGATGTGGCTGATGTGCGAGACAGCAATGAAGAACAACAAGATTTTGCCCGTTTGGATGGAAAATCGGCCGTTACGCTTAATGTGGTGAAGCGTGCAGGTGCTAATGTAATTGCTGCTTCAGAACGTATCGAACAATTACTCGAAAAATACCGCGGCGACCGTTTTCCTCAAGGATTGGAGGTAAAAGTAACAGCAGATACCTCAGAGCGTGTGAAAAGCGAGATTGCTGATTTAGTAAATACTGTTGTTTTAGGTTTTATTTTCGTAGTAATCGTTTTGATGTTTTTCATGGGTGTTCGTGATGCCATCTTTGTTGGTCTTTCGGTGCCACTTTCGGCTCTGATTGCCTTTATTCCGCTTTGGTTTTCGGGTTTTACGCTCAATACAATCGTACTTTTTGCATTCTTACTTGGACTTGGAATTGTGGTAGATGATGCCATAGTGGTTATCGAAAACGCCCATCGCTTGTTTAATAGATTCAAAAATTTAAGTATCAAAGAAGCGGTAGCATTGGCAGCATCAGAAGTTTTCTTGCCTGTATTGTCAGGAACACTAACTACTATTGCTCCGTTCTTTCCATTGTTATTTTGGCCGGGAATCGTTGGTGAATTCATGAAATATTTGCCAATTACTTTGATTTATACATTGTTGGCTTCGTTGATTGTTGCTTACGTAATCAATCCAGTTTTTGCGATTTCATTTATGAAACGCCACAATGAAGGCGACCACGAAGATACAAGTTTCAAAACAATCAAACGCCCAATGATTATCATGGCAATTATTGTAATACCAGCTTATTTAATCAATGTTGGTATTGGCAACTTGTTAGTTTTGTTTGCATTGTTGTACGTTTTCAACCACTTTATTCTTACGCCGAAGATTATCATACCTTTCCAGGATGGAGCTTTGCCACGTTTCAAACAAGCGTATCGTAACCTTATCTCTTGGGTAATTACAGGTTATCGTCCAGTAATTGCAGTTTTAGCCATGTTTGGCGTCTTGATTATGACATTTGTTTTGCTGGGAATAGTTAAACCAAAAGTTATTTTCTTCCCTAGTGGCGAGCCAGATTATATTTATGTGTATAACGTTATGCCAGTCGGCACTGACGCTCGTGTGACCGACTCGGTGACGAGAATTATCGAAAGTAAAGTTTTTAAGGTAATCAAGAAAAACAAGGCGGAGACCGCTATCAATTCAGTGATCTCGAATGTTGGTAAAAATGCAGGTGACCCATTCAATCCTGACCGTTCCGCAACCCCTCAGAAATCGAAAGTGACGATTGCGTTTGTTAAAAAAGAATTCCGTGGAGAAACTTCATCGGCAAAACTTTTGGAAGAAATGCGAAAAGAAATTCAGGGAATTCCGGGAAGTGAGATTTCGGTTCAAAGAGAAAACAACGGCCCACCTACTGGGAAGCCAATTTCGGTAGAAATTTCTGGCGATGATTTTGATAAATTGATTGCTATAGAAAAAGATGTACGTAAGCGAATCAATTCAGAAGGTATCCAAGGTATCGAAGAATTGAAATCAGATTTGATTACGAATAAACCAGAAATCATTATTGATGTTGATAAAGTAAAAGCACAGCGAGAGGGTATCAGTACCTCACAAATTGCCTTGGCGATTCGTACAGCTTTGTTTGGTGCTGAAATATCAAAGTTTAGAGATGATAAAGATGAATTCCCGATTCAGCTAAGATTAAAAGCCGATGACCGTAATCAGATTGAAAAATTATTGAGCTTGAATATTACGTATCGTGACATGAATTTGGGCGGTGTTTTAAGACAAGTTCCGTTAAATTCGGTTGCGAAAGTGAGTTATTCAACAACTTTTAGTCAAATTAACCGTAAAAATCAACAACGTATCATTACACTTGGTTCAGAAGTTTTGAATGGTTTTAATGCCAACGAAATAGTTAGTGAAATCCAAGAAAAAGTTATTGATAGAATGGAAATTCCAAGCGGTTATATCGTAAAGATGGGTGGTGAACAAGAAGAACAAGCCGAAACAGGAATCTTCTTGGCAGGAGCATTAGGAGCAGCCGTTTTATTGATTTACTTGATTCTTGCAACTCAATTCAACTCGGTTATTAAGCCAGTTATCATTTTTGTTACGATTCTGCTTTCATTTATTGGAGTTTTCTTAGGCTTTATGGCTTTTGGAATGACTTTCTCAGTTCTTATGTCTGGGGTTGGTATTATTGCATTGGCAGGTATTGTTGTGAAAAACGGTATTTTGCTGATTGAGTTTACCGACGAATTGCGTAACAGGGGATATGGCCTCAAGGAAGCGATTGTAGAAGCAGGTGGTGTACGTCTAACGCCTGTATTATTGACTGCCTCGGCTGCTATTTTAGGACTAGTACCTTTGGCTTTTGGTGTAAGTCTTGATTTTATTACGATGTTCACCGAACTAAATCCACACTTATTCTTTGGTGGAGATAGTGCCGTTTTCTGGGGAATCTTGGCATGGACAATCATTTTTGGGTTGAGTTTCTCGACCGTACTTACACTGGTCATCGTTCCGTGCCTGTACTATATCAATGAACGTGTACGTGACAAATGGTTCCGTAAGAAAAAGGTAGTAAAGCTGGTTGAGGAAGTTGCGTAATTGCCTGAGCGAAGTCGTGTTGGCTGAGCGAAGTATTGTTGCCTGAGCGAAGTCGAAGGCAAGAAAAAAACCATTCTCGCAAGAGTTTGGTTTTTTTTGTTTATTTTTATTCTAAAATTTAACCTTACACAAATGATTACTTTCTCTCAAATATTTCGCTATTCCATTTTAGTGCTATTATCAAATTATTGCTTTGCACAAACCCTTAAAGATACTTACAAAGATGCTTTCAAAATGGGAGTTGCGGTAAACGATGGTATCGTTTCGGGGCGAGATAAAGACTCGCAGGATATTGTAATAAAGCAGTTTAATACCATTACAATCGAAAACTCTATGAAGGCCGAACGCATAAATCCTAAGCCTGGAGTTTTTAATTACGAACCCGCAGATGCGTTTGTAGAGTTTGGTAAGAAAAACAATATGTTCATCGTGGGCCATACACTTGTGTGGCATAATCAAACACCTGAATGGTTTTTTCAGAATGAAGATGGAAAACCTAAAACAAAAGAAGAAGTGATTGAGCGTTTACGTGAGCATATAAAAACTATTGCAGGAAGATATGCTGGTAAAGTAAATGCGTGGGATGTGGTCAATGAAGTAATTGATGATGATGGAAATTATCGACAAACTACATGGGTAAAAGGCGTTGGCAGTGGCGAAGAGTTAGTGAAATTAGCCTTCAAATATGCCGCAGAATATGCACCTAATACCGAATTATATTACAATGATTTTAATGAGTGGCGACCAACAAAACGAGATGGAATCGTGAAAATGGTGAAAATGCTTCAAAAAGAGGGCATTAAAATAGATGGCATAGGCATGCAAGGGCATTGGGGCCTAGATTATCCGAAAACAGAATACATCGAGGCAGCCATCGAAGCTTATGCTGCTCTAGGTTTAAAAGTGATGATTACTGAGTTGGATGTTGATGTACTGCCTCTGACCAAAAACGGACAAGTAATCGGGCAAGGAATGAGCGACAAGCAATTTCAAAATGAAGAGTTTAAAACGATTCTCGACCCTTATAGCACAGGTCTGCCAGCGGAAATTCAAACACAATTAGCTAATCGTTATGCTCAGTTATTTGAGATTTTATACCGCAAACGTGATAAAATAGATAGAGTAACTATGTGGGGGGTACATGATGGGATGTCTTGGAAAAATAATTATCCAGTACCAAAACGTACAAATTATCCACTACTTTGGGATAGGAACAAACAGCCAAAGCCTGCTTATGATGCAGTTTTAAATCTACCAAATAAATTGAAGTAGTAATAAAAAATTATACTGTGGTTAATAAAAAAATTAAAATTTCGAGCCTAATAAAATTTTGTACAAAAGTGGTATAAATATGAGGTTTATTTGACCTTCACTTTAAAGTTTTCAAAGAACTATAAAATTTTAATAAAATTTAGTTAAAATTTAATTCTTTGATTATAAGTATTTTATCCATTAAATTCGTAATTCGTAATTCGTAATTCGTAATTTCATTTTGTACTTTTCTCATTTCAAACTACTTTTACATAAAATTCAAAATACACGAAAATAATGAGCGTTCTTGTTAATAAAAACTCCAAAGTAATCGTACAAGGTTTTACTGGCTCGGAAGGAACTTTCCATGCAGGTCAAATGATTGAATACGGCACAAATGTCGTTGGTGGTGTAACGCCAGGAAAAGGTGGCCAATTACATCTTGACCGCCCTGTTTTCAATACTGTTGAGCAAGCAGTAGTAAGCACAGGAGCTGATGTCTCAATTATTTTCGTGCCACCAGCATTTGCCGCCGATGCCATTATGGAAGCTGCCGATGCAGGAATCAAAGTAATTGTTTGTATTACTGAAGGTATTCCAACGAAAGATATGGTAACTGCCAAATCTTATATTCAAGGTAAAAATGTTACCCTAATAGGGCCAAATTGTCCTGGTATCATCACAGCCGAAGAATGTAAAGTTGGTATCATGCCAGGTTTTATCTTCAAAAAAGGTACAATCGGTGTCGTTTCTAAGTCTGGTACGTTGACTTATGAAGCCGTTGACCAATTATCAAAAGTAGGTCTTGGACAAACAACTGCTATCGGTATCGGAGGTGACCCAATCATCGGAACAACTACAAAAGAAGCCGTTGAATTGTTAATGAACGACCCCGAGACTGAAGGTATCGTTATGATTGGTGAAATTGGTGGTGGAATGGAAGCAGAAGCCGCTCGTTGGATTAAAGAAAATGGTACAAAACCAGTTGTTGGTTTTATTGCAGGTCAAACCGCTCCTAAAGGACGCCGCATGGGTCACGCAGGAGCCATCATCGGTGGTGCTGATGACACAGCAGCAGCTAAAATGAAAATAATGGAAGAATGCGGAATATTTGTAGTAGCATCTCCTGCAGACATAGGTACGACAATGTTGAAAGCTTTAGGAAAAGCTTAAAACAAAATTGACGTTTCATTAAGATTTAGTAAATATTTAGCCAAAATTTGGGTAAACCTGCTTAATAAATATACAAATCTTTTTGGTATAATTATAAAAACAAAAGGTCAGACTCTACAAGTCTGACCTTTTTTGCTTAATTTTGCAAAAAAATAAAGCAGACCTTTGAATAAGATTCTTTACATATTTTTGATAATCATATCGTCAAAGTCGTTTGCCACAACGGTTGGCCCAAACGAACAATACTTCTTAGTTCATGATTACCACGATGATTGGCAGGTGTATAGCGACCGAATGAAAGCCTACATTCCATACATTTCAGAACAACACTTAGGTTATCCTTCGCACACTGTTTTCTGCGATATTCAGAGTAATCGAGGTTATAGTATTTTGGTTTATGCCCAAAGGGCCGATAACTTCTTGTTTATCAATGGTTCCCTTCGTCAGAAAATCCCAGTTGGCAAATGGATTGTATTAAGTGTCGATAGTCTTTATCGTGCTTATGAACAACCAATAATCTACATTACACTCTACGGTTCAAACGATATCGAAGATAAAAAATTGATGTTGGGCCATAAACGCTCACTAAATCAGAAATCAATAGTATTGGCAGAGTCAGGTATCACAGCTAAACCTCGTACACCTGCACCTTATAAAAATTACATAGTACTAGTGTCGATGTTTATTTTGCTTTTCTTTTCATATTTATCTAATTCATACATAAGAGCTTTTCAACGATATTTCAACCTTAAAGATTTATTCAACACCTTTGCACGAGAGCAATCGTCTCTTATAAACAAGCCACTCAATAGAATGAATGTTATGTTTATTATTCTATTAAGCTTGATAATAAGTTTGTTTTATATGCTTTTACAAAGCAAAGGTATTTATGTTTTTGGAGGAAGAACAATCTTACAAGAAGGTGACACACTTGGGGTTTTGCTTTCAAACTATTTCCGAATCAGCTTAGCTGTGTTCGTTCTAATGGTTATGAAATACTTTTTCATTGGTTTAGTAGGGCAATTATTCAACCTCGAAAAAGTAGTCGATTTGCATTATTTCAAGATTGTTCAAGCATCAAGTCTTTTTTACTCGGTACTAGTTTTAGTATTATTGATACTCTTTATGGCCTACTTCCCGAACGATTTTAACTGGCAAGTCTATCTATTTACACCAATAGTCGCATTTTATTTGATTAGAATATTCATTTTATATTTCACCATTATTCGTAGTATTCCTAAACAAAGTCTCTATTTAATTTCGTACCTTTGTATTGTAGAAATATTGCCCGTTATTCTCGGCATAAGGTTTGCCATATAATGATTCCTTTTAGTTTTCATCATTAAAAAAAACCAAATAAAATTTTGTACTTGAAAACCCGCAATTTGGATGAGTGAAGTAGCAGAAAAAATAATTCAAGACCGTCTCCGCAAAGTGGAGAGTATTCTGGTAACTCAAGCGAGACCGACCGACGAAAAGTCACCTTATTTTGAAATGGCCAAAAAATTTGATTTAAAAGTGGACTTCCGTTCTTTTATTGAAGTAAAAGGCCTAGACCACCGTGATTTTCGTCGTCAAAAAATAGATATATTGGCTCATTCAGCCATTATACTTACTAGTCGTAATGCCGTTGATAATTTCTTTCGTATTGCAAAAGAAATGCGTATCGAAATTCCAATCGATATGAAGTATTTCTGTATTTCGGAACAAACTGCTAATTATTTACAGAAATACATCGTTATTAGAAAAAGAAAGATTTTTGTAGGTCAGAAAATTGCTGCTGATTTGGAAGCTTTGATTTTGAAGCACAAAAATGAGAAATTCTTATTCCCGTGCTCAAATATTCGTAGTAATGAAATTCCAAATTTAATGAATCGCAATGATTTGCACCTTACAGAGGCAATCATGTACGAAACAGTTCCATCGGATTTGTCAGATTTAACAGAGGTTTTCTACGATATTATCTGTTTTTATAGCCCATCTGGAATTACATCGTTGATTTCAAATTTTCCAGACTGGAAACAAAATAATACTCGTTTAGCAGCTTTTGGACCAACAACTGCCAAAGCTATCCGAGATGCTACTTTTATTCTTGACATTGAAGCTCCGTTACCCAACGCACCTTCAATGACCGGAGCTTTAGAACTATATATAAAAAGGGCAAACAATATATAATAAAAATATGTTAATAGGCTAAACTACAAGTTTGGCCTATTTTTTTTCGTTATGGTGTTATGATACAAAAAATTAATTAAATTGCCTTTAGAAAGAGAAATGGTATAATAAAATGTTGCTTTTGCATCCTAATTCTTATCAATTCTCGACTATTGACAATTCGACTATTTTCGCCAATTATGAGAAAGATTTATTATATAGCTTTTTTTATAGCATCTTTTACAGCTCATGCTCAACAAGATGCACAGTTTACTCACTACATTTATAATCAGTTGTTTCTTAATCCTGCAACGGCTGGCTCTGAAAATGTTACTCGTTTTCAAGCGATTTACCGCACTCAATATCAGGGTTATCAAAGTACTTTTGATGATGGTGGTGCTCCAGTTACGCAAGTGATTTCGGCAAATGTTCCGCTTAAAATGCTTAAAGGTGGTGTCGGAATTACATTGGTTAATGACAAAATTGGTGCGAGTACACAGCGAGATTTTAAATTTTCTTACGCCCATCAAATGTCAATGGGTAATAGCCAATTAGGGATTGGTGTAAGTGGTGGATATTTTTCACGAGGAATAGATTATAGCCGTTTACGTGCAAAAGATGAAAATGACCCACTTTTAGCTATTGGTCGATTTAGTCAAACCGCTATTGATTTAGGAGCAGGGCTTTACTTAAACAACCCCAATTATACGATTGGGTTATCGATGAATCATATCAATCAACCAACATTCGGACTTGGAACAGATAAAGCTACAAATACACTCAAACGTAGTGCATATCTGACTGGGAGTATGCTAATTGGTGTTTCATATACAATAGATGTAAGCCCGATGTTGATTATAAAAACAGATTTAAGCACATTTTCTGCTGAAGCTGGTGCAATAGCAACTTATGATAGTCGTTATTGGGTAGGAGCAAGTTATCGTACAGGCGACGCAGTATCGGGTCTTATCGGTGCAAATATTTTGGGTGGAAGTATGAGAATTGGTTATGCTATTGATGTGATTATTGGAGGCAAAAATGCTAAAAGTCCGATGTCGCACGAAGTGCTTTTGAGTTATTCGCTTGCTGCACTTAGAGGGGGAAAAAAATCAATCGTTCGTACTCCAAGATACAGATATTAAAAATATCGTATAAAAAAATTTATCAAAGAAAAATTGAAATAACTACTCGTTTTTCATTCAAAAAATGCCCTAGTATCTAATTTTTACTTCTTTTGTGCCGTTTAATTATAAAATTGCTATTTTCTTAGTCCATCTCTTTAATTCTAACAAAACCTTATTGTTTTAACAATAATTGGTTGAAAATTGTTGATAAGTATATTCAAAATTTTCAAATTGATATTTTGGCTTAATAATTGCTTATTGAGTCAATAAGTTATCGGAAAAGCTTATTTTTTTTTATAACTTTGTAAGCGAATGCAATATTAAATTCAGAACTCACGTTTCTATATTATCGAAAGTATTAATACCAAAAAATTAGATAACCAACTTGTTTTCAGCTATGAGCAAGAGAATATTAAGTACCTTTTTGAAAAGTCTGTTAGTGATTGCTCCAATCGTAATGATGCAGAGTTGCGGTTCTAAAAGTCCCTTAAGTAAACTGGGGATTGGAGGAAAGAAGAACAGTAAAAGTGGAGGCAAGGATAATGGCATGGATGGTATCCGTGATGGAGAAATCATGGCCACCTCTCGTAAAGGATACAAACAAACTGCTCCTTATGGAATGGTACTAATTCCTTCGGGGTCGTTAATGATGGGACAAGCCGATGAGGACGTAATGTCGGCCCGTATTTCAATGAATAAGCGAGTAACCATAGTACCATTTTATATGGATGATACAGAAGTTACTAACCATGAGTACCGACAGTTTATGAATTCAATGATGACTGACTCGGTTTCTGTTTTGGGTGAAGAGTTTATTATGTCAACCCTTTATCCTGATACTTCGGTCTGGAGTAAAGATTTCACCTATCATAATGGTGACCAAATGACCGAATATTATTATTCATCACCAGCCTATGATACCTATCCAGTAGTTGGTATTAGTTGGGATGCCGCTGTTTATTTTAGTAAATGGCGAACAAAATTATTGAACGACAATAGATCTCAGAAAAATTTATTCAAATCTCCCCGTTATCGATTACCTTCTGAGGCAGAATGGGAATGGGCAGCACGTGGTGGCAAAGAAGGAGCAAAATATCCTTGGGGTAATCCCTACGTAGCCAATGGCAAGGGATGTTTCTTAGCAAATTTCAAACCATATAGAGGAAATTACCGTGCAGATGGATACCCATACACAGCTCCCTCAAATGCTTTCAACCCGAATGATTATGGTTTGTATAATATGGCAGGAAATGTGGCAGAATGGTGTCAAGATGCTTATGCTGAATCGTATATGCCAGTAACATGGGACTTGAACCCTGTCTATAATGATGAAAATGAGCCTCGTAAAATCATTAAAGGTGGTTCTTGGAAAGATGTTGCATATTTTCTCGAAACTGGTACTCGAACTTATGAATTCCGTAATGAACGCCGCTCCTATATCGGTTTCCGTTGTGTAATGGACCGTTTGGGCAGTGTTCCTGGAAGAGAATAATATCAAAAATAATTGCGAAGTATATTCTGATTTATTCAATATGAATATTTCAACTTATATTTCGCAATTATTATGTTTATTTGAAAATAGATTCAAAAAATAAATTCCATTTTAAATTAAAGCTTAATTCTTAACTTTTTTAAACACATGGCAGCAAATAACAACGGTACAAGTTTATTTTGGGACAAAATTATTCCGTTTTTCTACGGAGCAGGAGCATCAGTCGTAATCTTGGGTGCCTTAGGTAAAATCATGCACTACGATTGGGCAAACTTTATGCTACCTATCGGATTAGGTACTGAAGCTGCTATCTTCCTTATCTATGCTTTCCAATCATTTCTTCGCCCTGATAGTGAATATCAGTGGGAAAAAGTATATCCAGAATTAGCTGATGATTTTCAAGGTGAACTTCCTAAAAGAAGCATTTCTTCAACTCAAGGGGCAGGTTTAACAGCAAAAATGGATGATATGCTTGCTAACGCTAAGATTACGCCAGATATTTTTGATGGTTTGAAGATTGGAATTCAAAGCTTAACAGGTCAAGTTGCAAAAATGTCAGATTTGACAGATGCAACCGTAGCAACTAGCGATTATGCTAAAAATGTAAAAACAGCTTCGGGTCAGGTAATAGCCATGAATACAGCCTATGGCTCAGCAATGAATGCGATGAATAGCATGGCCGATGCAACTAAAGATGCTCAAGAATATCGTTCACAATTTAGCAAGATTACCCAAAATATGGGTGCATTGAATGCTGTTTACGAACTCGAATTACAAGATACCAACAAACATTTGAAAGCAATGAACGCTTTCTACGGTAACTTAACAACTGCGATGCAAGATATGTCAGATGCCTCGAAAGAAGCTCAACAGTTCAAATCTGAAATGTCTAAATTGACAAATAACCTGACTTCGTTAAATAACGTTTACGGAAGTATGTTGTCGGCAATGAAAGGAAACTAATAATAGTTCTGAGTGCTGAATTTTGAGTGGTGAATTATATGTTTCATTTATTCTTAATTCTACATTCCTCATTCTTAAATTTAAAAAAATTACTAACTGTATAATATATAGAATATATGGCAGGTGGAAAAGAGTCGCCACGTCAGAAGATGATCAACATGATGTATCTAGTTCTGACGGCAATGTTAGCACTCCAGGTAAGTAATGCACTTCTACAAAAATTTCAGCTTTTGAATAATAGTTTGGAAAGAGCAAACGGTGCTGCTAATGGAAATAACGAAAAATCACTGAAAGCAATTGAAAAAGAAATCAGGGAGAAACCAGGTGGTTCTCAATATGCTGAGATTCTTCAAAAAGCTGTTGAGGTAAGAAAAATTACAACCGAAATAGATAATTATATCGGTGGGTTGAAGCAAGAAATTGTCGATGCTGGCGGTGGAATGGATGCTGAAACTGGGGGTGTAAAAAATCCTTCAGAAGAAGAAAAAGTAGCCATTTTGATGGTCGGGAATTCAAAAAATGGTAAAGGATACGAATTAAAAAAGAAATTGAATGAATTTGCTATTCAACTACAGAAATTTGCTGCACCAAACACAAAATTCCCTGATTTAGCAGTTGATGCTGATCAAGACCCAGCTTTGGCTAAAACAGATGCAATTACAAAAAGCAAAGACTTTACTGAATTATATTTTGCTCAAACTCCTGTGCCAGCTGCATTGGCGGTTTTAAGTCAAAAGCAATCTGAGGTCCGTCGTATTGAAGGCGAAGTTTTAGAATATCTTGCTAGCCAAGTTGGTATCAAAGAAATCAAATTTGATGAAATCTTTGCTGTAGTTATTCCAGATTCACGATCTGTAGTTGCTGGTCAGAAATACAAAGCTGAAGTAGCAATCGGAGCGTATTCCAAATCAATCACACCACGAATTAGCATCAATGGTTCGGCCTTACCAATAAAAGATGGTAAAGGTTTATACGAAATTACTGCCTCAGGTGGCGATTTCGACAAGAATGGTCAGCTGAGACGTTCCTACCGAGCAACAGTTTCTTATCCTTCTCCAGACGGTACAATGAAGTCTGTTGAAAAAGAAGAAACCTACACCGTATTGAAGCCTTCGGTTCAAATAGAAACAGCCTCAATGCCAGCTTTATATTTCAAATGTGCAAACCGTTTGGCTACCTACTCACCAGGTTTAGGTGCTTTGTATAGTCCAACATTTGGTGGTTCAGGTGCTGAGTTTATAGCTGGAGGAAGCGGCAAGGTTACTATCGTGCCAAATTCAGCAAAAGTGAATATGGATGTAGTAAATAATGGGATAACTTTACAATCATTTCCATTTCCAGTTCGTCGTGTTCCTAAGCCTACAATTAAACTGGTTGGAATTGATGAACGTAGAGGTGCTTCGGCCACTGGTTTAAGAACGATTAATATTGCTGCTGTTGCAGACGAATCTTTCAAAGCAACTAATCCAGAAGATGCTCAATTTAGAGTAGCGGAGTTTGAGGTAAACTTAGCTCGTGGAACAAGAAAAATTGATGGTAAACCATTTAGTGGTAGTTCAGCAAATATATCAGGCTTCGCACAACAAGCACAAGCAGGCGACCGTTATGTAATCATAGTAAAACGTGTTGAACGTAAGAATTTTAAGGGAGAAATAGAATCAGTGGATGTAGGTGAAGTCTATTACACTATTCCTCTCAATTAATAACAAAATAATTGTCAGAATTATGAAGAAATTACAAGGCATGGCTTTTGGTATCTCATTGATTATTAGCCAGTTTGCAGTAGCTCAAGAAAAATCAAATAATTATTTGAATCCTTTATCTCTTCGCCCTATACATGAGGAAAACGTTATGTATAAAACAACTTTATGGAGAAGAATCGACTTGAAAGAAAAGCAAAATCAACCACTTTTCTCAAAAGGAAGTGAAATTACGAGACATTTGATTGATGCCGTAAAAGCTGGTTTGATTGAAGCCTATGACAATGATTCTTTGACAACTAAGCTGACTCTTGACCAATTTATGGAGCGTTTGATGCTCAAAGGTGAAGGTGGTGGTTTATCTGAAGAAGAAAAAGCCGCTGGCTTTTCTGCTGGCGGAGATGATGGTTGGGGTGGAGATAGCGGCGGTGCTGCAAAACCTGCTGCTGGTGCTGCTCAATCAGCAACTGTTGACCCAGGAGCTGGCGTAGAAATTTTTCCGACTCAATTGACAACTTTAGAATTAAAAGAAGATTGGATTTTTGATAAACAACGTTCACGTCAGTATTTTGACATTCTTTCGTTGAAATTAATCATTCCAGCCGACCAAACGACTCTAGGTTTTGACCGTCCGATTTGCGTGTTCAAATACAAAGAATTGGAGCGTTATTTCCGTAGCAATCCTAAATGTATTTGGTATAATGCTGCTAATGGGGCATCACATAAAAACTTAGCCGATGCTTTTGAATTACGTTTGTTTCATGGAAAAATTATTAAAAAATCGAATGCTTTAGATAGTTTCTTAGATGATATTTACAAATCTCCACGTGAAGGATTGTTAAAATCTGAGCAATTAGAACATGAGTTGATGGAGTTTGAACATAATTTGTGGGAATATTAAGATTCAGTTAAATAGACATTAAAAAAGGGAAAATCATACGATTTTCCCTTTTTTAATGTCTATTTAACATTATTAGAATTTTAGAGTAGCTGGTAAGTATTTTGCTACTAAATCTTCGTAATATGGTCGAAGCTCTTTTGCATTAGGAGGCACTGGCACTTTAGAATATAAATCATAAGGATTGAATTTATCTACCCATTTGAACATTTCATAATCGTGAGCCGACATCAAATGGCTGTAAGCATCATCACGGTGCTGTGGGTAGAATGAATGATAACGAATTGGGTAAAGTGCTTCTTCTGGCAAATAATTTTTCATCATTTGGTAAAGATACTCGTCGTGTCCCCAAGACATTTTAACGTTTTCAAGTCCACAATTTGGTGCATAAACACCATATTTTGTATTGTAACGCTCATCTTTTGAGTCAGGATTTGCCTCAAAAAACTCTGGATATACAATTTTATTAGAATGCTTGCAACCAACAGGGAAAGTATCGCCTACAACTGCCCATTGTGGCTCGCCGAATAAGCAAAGAACTTTACCTAAATCGTGCATAAAGCCCATCAGAACGAACCAATCAGGATGGCCATCAGCTCTAATAGCTTCTGAAGTTTGAAGTAAGTGTTGAAACTGGTCAAGATTTGTATCTGGGTCAGAATCATCAATTAAAGTATTTAAGAAATCAATCGCATCCCAAACCGACATTTCACGTTTATCAAACTTCAAGAATTCTTTTTCTTTCTCAATTACAAAATCATAAGTTTGATATGTGTGATTTAAACGATAGAATTCTCTAACGGTATTTACACGCTCAGAATCTGCGTAGTTACGATATTCTTCTTTTGTTTTTGTTGTTTCTACGTTTTTTGGCTCTGGGTATCTTACTAGCAAGTCATCTTCCCATTCTTCGATACTTGCCAAAGGTGAAATTTCTTTTTCGGTAAAGTTCATTTCTATTGATTTTTGAATTTTCTAATGAATATTTCGGCTTTTTGAAACTTTATAAAATATCTGACCTATAAAACAGAAATACAAAGCAAATATAATGCAATAAAGGAATAATAATTATAATTTTTAGGATAAACCTTACGAAAATGTTTGAAATTGTTATGTTAATATTTGAAATTGAAAAAGATGTTATGAAGAGAGAATAGAATCTTTAAGAAAGAAGAGACTCCAGTAGCTCAGGATTATTAACAAATCTTTTTAGTTGTTTAAATAATTTTCCACCATGCGAAGCATCAATTACTCGATGGTCGAGGGCTGCTCCGAGCATCAGAATACTTCGAGGTACAATTTCGTCGTTTACAATCCAGGGCTTTTTTGTAACTCCGCCCAAAATCAAGACAAAGGCTATATTGGCTGAAGGCATTAAGGCTGGGTAGCCAATGTCCAGACCAATGCTACCGATATTTGATAAAATAAACGAACCAAAATTATTTGCCGAAAGCCCAAGTGGAGGAATAGAAATACCAAGCGTGGTAGTTACATATTTAATTGACTGATAAACCCACCCACGTAAAGGCCAGGGTATGGCTGCCAGTTTTTCTTTCATTTGCATGGTGGCGTTTTCATCGCCATTATGTGTTTTCTGGATTTCCTCTCGTAGTTTTTTAGCAGATTCCTTAAGGGTCAGTTTATCAACGTTTTGCATTTTTACCGAACCCATTTCTCCGTTTTGCAAAAGTACACTTACTGTAGCATCAACCTGATTGTTTGAATAAATATTGCCTCTTTTTACATAGGTATTGAGTTCTGGAACGTGTTCTTTAATGGCACGAGCCGTAGCTACCAAAAAAAAATGTGTAAGTGTGATTTTTGTGCCAGATTTACGTTGGTCGGCAATATATTTTTCTAAATCGGTAATATCAATCTCGACTGATCCAAAGATTTTTGAATCAACAGGTTTTTTATATATCGTTGAAGCAGTTTTTCGCCAAGATGTGTTTAGTGGTTGGTTTTCTTTCATTTGCTCGTTTTTTGTTGCTTTCTTAAATTCTCAAATGTCTGCAAATGAGTTTTTTTTAAAATTGATGCAAAATAAGCAATTAGTAAAGGATTTCCATTTATTTCGACTCGTTCGGTTAAATTAAAAGCAGTATTTGAGACATTTTCAGGAAAAACAAAGTCAATAATTAGCAAAATCGCACTTTTGATATGGCTGAAATATCGAATATGTTTCTGGGCTTCAAGTTCGATTACTTCAACTTCATAAGTAGGCTTAATTTTTAAGAAACCTAATAGAAGTGCCTCTTCATTTACTTCATAAATGATACTTTTTGGCTCAATTTTGGAAAGTTCAGTAACTTTTTTCATCAACGGATGAATCTCGCCAAATTTTTTGAAGTCGAGAATGTGTTCATAAACATCATCAAATTTTCTATCGAAATAATGGTCTAAAAGTATTGTTTTCTTTGCCATTTTATTTCTTTTCTAAAAGAGCCATAACTTCTGCATCGCCCATTACAGCATTAGTTGGGCGTGGATGTTTTTCATCAAAAACTTGTAGTTCAGTTTGGCTTAAAACCTTATTTGTACTTTCGTTAATTTTTCCATCAACCATTACTTTTTGGAGGTCAAGTTTTAAATATTTTGCCAAAAACGGGTAAGCCGCTTGGCGTTTTGAAGGCCCGTAATCATGCTTTTCGTTAGCGAGATGCACATTTTCTACTTTGTTTTCAGCACCAAAAAACGAATAAACATTTTTGATGTAAGGATACTCCATTGTAGGCGTATTTACTGTCCAATCTCCACCATCTGAAATCAAGAGGAGTGGTTTTGGAGCGAATGTAGCGGCAATTTCTACATTGCTTGTTTGGTGGCTTGGGCGTTTATGAATAGGCATTCCGCTTTCACAAACACAACCACCGAAAAAATAGCCCGAAACCATCACAACAGGTACGGAAACTTTAATGCGGTCGTCGATAGCAGCTAATAAAAACGTCTGTGTTCCGCCACCAGATTCGCCCGTAATTCCTATGCGGTTTTTGTCAATATTGGGTAAATCGAGCAAGAAATCAAGAGCTGATTTGCTATTGATAATTTGTAGTTTTAGTGCTTTTTCTATTTTATGGATGGATTGTTTTGAGTCGCCTATGCCAATCATATCATAAGCGAAAACTACCGAACCCATGCGTGCGAGTGTTGCACAACGTTGTTGGGTATAAGCCGCAAAACGTGGGTCAGGGCCATGGCCGTGTGGACACAATATCCCTGCAGTTTTACCTTTGTGCGGCAGACCGTTAAAGTCGGTAGGACGATACAAATTTCCAGTTACATAAATTCCCTCAATGCTTTGAAACGATACATTTTCGACTGAATAACCATTCAAATCTTTTTTGCTATGAATAACGATATTTGTCGGTTTCTTGAATGTATAATTACTCAATTCGGCACCATCCAAAATTCCCTGTCTGATTTCTTGAGCGTGTTTTCGCCAAGATTTTTTATCAGAATAACGCTTAGCAAAATCAGCGTGCAGGTTCTTTGCATCTTCTTCCGTAAAGAATTTGCCTTGACAAAGATCTGGTTTTTCGGGGTTGTATTGAGCAAAACTTAATTGCCCTACGAACAGTAGAGAAAGTGTTAAGAAAAAGGTTTTCATAGTTTTTTTTAGGTTGAATAATTAGATTGCTGTCAAACTTTCACAAAATCCTCACGCATTGGGTTGAAAACATCGATCAAAATGCCATCTTCCAAACAAACTGCACCGTGAAGGATATCCGTAGGAATGAAGTAAACATCGCCTTCTTTCAGAATTTTGCTTTGGTCATCGACCGTAATTTCAAACATACCACTGGCTACATAGCTGATTTGTAAATGCGGATGCTTGTGCATGGTGCCGATTCCACCTTTCTCGAAAGCTACTTTTACAAGCATGATGTCTTCGTTATAAGACATGATTTTACGTTTGATTTTTGGGTCGACCACTTCCCATGGAAGTTCGTCATCGGTAACTAAGGTTTTATTGAATTGTATCATATTTTGTTATCACAATTTTCAAAATTGTACCTGTTTTTTTATGTATGACAAACAAATAGGCAATTTAGAAAATTGTTCTATTTTAATACTTTCTTCAAAAACTTTTCGATATACTCAACAGTAGGGTCAAACCACGGTGAGAGTAAACAAAATGAGTGCGGTGAGTTTTCGAATGTATGAACTTCTGAATAAATGCCAAAAGCATCTAATTTCTTTCGGTAATCATCACGACCAGCGTGCATTCTGTCAACTGAGCTATTCAAGAAAAGTGTTGGGGGCGTGTTTTTGCCAGTATGTGTAAGTGGCGATGCTTCGTGCCAAAGTTCGGGATTTTCATCTTTACTGAAGCCGAACCAATGAGTTGCCGCTGATGTACTTTTTCGGTCATCACCCTCGCCTGATTCTGGGTGAATATAGGCCAAAATTCCATCAATATCTACGATGGCGTTTATTTGGCTCGAATGTTTCAAATCACCAATGTTTCCTTCAAATTTGGGTAAGTTATTAGTATTGCCAATAAGTGCAGAAAGTTGTCCACCTGCCGAAAAACCCACGCTGGCAATCTTATTAGTATCAATATCGTATTTTTTGGCATTCGCTCTTATCCATCTTATGGCTGCTTTCAAATCGTGTATGGCAGCAGGGTAGAGGGCTTCTGTTGAAAGGCGATATTCGGCCGTAAAAGTGGCATAACCCATAGCCGCCAAGCGTTGAGCAAGCGGAATATGCTGCGAACGATTTCCCGTACGCCAACCACCACCGTGAACAATCAATATGGCATGACGAAGTTTTTTAGATTTAGTTTTTGGATAAAATGCATCTAGTTTCAAACTTCTCGTACCTGTATTGGCGAAAACTACATTTCGTTCTTCAAGAATATTGGCAGCAGTGTTTTCATAAATTAGCTTTGCTTCAGGGTTTGTTTTTAACGAATTTTTTAATGCACTATAATTACTGTAAGAAGTATCACGAACATTTGTTACGCCCTTCATGGAAGGTATTTTACTCCAAAAATCTTGGTATTGAGTCAACAATTTTCCTGAAAAAATTTCTTCTATGGTGTATTTTTGTGCTTCCTTTTCACTCAATTGGTGTGACCATTTAACTCTTTTTTGTATATTGGCACCTGCTCCTTTTGAGCCGAACTCGGCATAAAAAATACTTTGCTCGGTTTCTGGGCGGCCCCAGTTATTCCAGCCTTCTTGTAAAATGTGGCTACCCATTTCACAATTAATGTAAATGGTTTTAGCAAAATCTCGCCAAGGACGACCCAAATAAACTTTCGAAACTAATTTCTCAGCAGTCAACTTACAATCTTTGAAAACATAACCATAAGCTACCCTTTTAGGTGTAGATGCAGCCGTAATATAACCATCGGTTTTGGAGTGGATATGGCAGTTTTCAAACAAAACCGTTGACGACCCGAAAATAAAATCGACCGTGCCTTCGATGTAGCATTTTGAGAAATATTGTCTTGAGTTTTCACCCGAAGCAAATATTGTATCTTGATTGCCCAAAAATTTACAGTTTTCAAATACACAGCGGTCGCCCTCAACGTGCAAAGCTACTGCTTGCCCGACTTTTCCTGCTCTGTTTTCGATAGTTAAATTCTTGAATTTGATATCATTTCCTGACACTTTTAAGGTGTAAGAGTCGAAGGTTTCCATTTTGCCTTTTCCCGAAAAATCATCATAACTGATGATTGTGCTATCAAGGTTTTCGCCTAGGAAGGTGATATTTGTAAGTGTGCGATAAACTTCAATTTTTTCTATATAAATACCTTTTTTGATTTTAATAGTAATCGGTTTAGGTAAATATACCCTTACGGAATTGATGGCATCTTGAATAGAGCGAAAATCGCCGCTACCATCTTTGGCTACTACTAAATCGTGCTGCACTTTGAGAGCTTGGGCGTGGCTCTTAAGACAGAAAAAACAGTTTAAGGAGATTAAAATGAGGATGTTTTTAATTGAGGTCTTCATAGTAAACAAATGTACAAATTTATTAAAAAAAAGAGCCTATTCAGTAGTTGAATGGCTCAATTTTTTTTCTAGCTATTACTTTTTATACTTCATATCTACTTCACCACTTTCATCACACCATTCATTATACTCCAGTGACCTGGGAATGTACATACAAATGGATAATCTCCAACTTGCATTGGAGCGGAAAATTTTAAACGATAAGTTTCACCTGCATTTACCAAGGGTGTTGAGAATAGCACTTGTGGAATAGCAGGAACGTAGTTTTTCTCAACTGCATCTTTCTGCGTAATCATTTTATTGGCAGCATTTCCTATGATTTCAAGACTTTTTGGCTTACCAATGACCAAATTGTGTTGCATGGCATCAGGGTTTTCAAGCACCAAAATGATTGTTTTGCCCGCCGGAACTGAAAACTCTTTTTTATCAAATTTCATGGCTTCTACCACGGTTTTGATATTGATGATAATAGCATCTTTTTCTGCTTCACTAACCGAATTTTTCAAGTTCCAAGCTTGCATTAATTTGTTAATTCTTGTTAAATTATCATCGCTCAATTTATTACTTAAACTTACCATAAAATCTTGATTAACTGGGTTTACAGTCCCTTTTTTACGAGAATTCCAACCACTGGATAAACCTTTCAATAAAGCTGTGTTTTCGGCACTTGGTAGTTTATCCCATAATTTCAGAAGAGCAACGATCGAATCGGGAGCTGAAACCGAAGCATAACTGCGAGCCGCTCTTTCGAGTGCAAAAGTGCTGAGTTTTTGTGCTTGTTGGTAAGTTACTTTTTTCAAGAAAGTATTATTTTTTTCGTTACCTTCTACAATTTTGTTTTCTTCATCAACCATTACCATGAAAGTATATTCACCGGCCAAATCAGTCGAGTAACCAAAATCTCCTGACCAAGGGCCGTTGGTATTTTTACTAATCGTAACGGTTTCGTTTGGGGCAATGCCAGTTGTATGCACTTTACTCCAAACCGTTGATTTTTGTCCCACGCCTGTAATATCGATTTTCAAAGAAGTTACCTGTCCTTTTTTCAATGAATCAGATCCGTTGTTCTTTACATCCACAAAATATCTCATTCCTTCACGCACAAACGGAGAACTTGGCTCAGTACGTACATTTGTAATCACTAAATCTACTCCTTGCGAAGTTGTTTCTGCCGCAGTCGTGGCTAATTTGGTTTCATCCATTGTTTTACTATGATTCATCATTGAATGGTCGTGCGATGCTGCTGCAGTTTTGCTCGTCGTAAGATTACGCAAGTGTTTTTTCAATAAAATCGATTTGTGACTTGTTAAAGCAGTAGCAAAAGCATCTGGAAGCCAGCGGTCGGTGGCTTCTGTTGCTTGGTCGATGCGTGTTAAAATTGCTTTTTCAGCCGCTGCCGTTAATGGCATTTGGTTGAGTGCCAAAACACTATTTAAGATAACCAAAGGTTCTTTATCGTTCAATAAATTGTTTTTCAAGATAACATCAACCGACTTGGCGTTAGATGGTAACACTTGCACGGCATTCTTACGTACAGCCCAAGATTGGTGTTTCAATGCTCCAAGGGCTGCTTGTAATGCCGCGGGGTTTTTATCAATCGCACCTAAGCCTTTTAATACCCAAAGAGCATGAATAGCCGCTGGGTTTAGATCAAGTTCATCAACTGATTGGTCGTTCACGAAGCTAATCAAAGCAGGAACAACATCTGTGTTTCCACGCTCAACCAATAAGCGTTGAGCATGAGTTCTCCAAAACATATTGTCGTTTTTGAGGGCTTTTAGTAAGCCATCTTTATCGTTTTTACTTAGCGTTATTGGTTGATAGGCAGGTGCATTTTTATAGCCAACTCTGTAGATTCGACCATGTGTAAAATCTCTCAAATCAGTTTCATAGGCATTACCAACACCCATTTTAAAACCGTCTGGTCGAGGATTATGTTGAATAATGTAACTGTACCAATCGGCAACCCAAACAGCACCATCTGGTCCTACTTCGGAGAATACTGGTGAGAACCACTCATCAGCACCAGCCATCAAGTTGAATGACTCTTGGTCTTCGTAGTTTGTGCCTTTTTTCACCATTCGGTTTTGATGTAAAATATGTCCAGTAGGTTCAGAAACGAAAGCAATTTGATTCCAATAATTTTTCGGAAAAGCTCGTGCTGTATAGAAATTATGCCCAGATGCTGCAGTAAAACCTCCAAAAACGTCCACCTGACGTACTTTTTCAGTGATGGGCTTCATATCCTTGTGTGTATCAGTGCTGCGACTTCCATTATCACCATTGAAACCGGGATTTAAGAAATTTTGGTGCGGAATAGCCATGTACCATCCGTGTGAGTTGTTGGCAGTTGAACCAAATACATCGCCCGCTTCATTAAATCCCATTCCCCAAGTATTGTTTGAAGTGCTGGTTGTCCATTCCATTTTAGAGCCATCGGGCTTGAAGCGAAAAAATGCTTGTCCAAACTTCAATGAATCGCCTTCTGCCAGTTTTCCACTAAAACCTGAATAACCTACACAACCCCAAATCCAGTTATCAAATCCATAATGTAAATTAGATGGCCCTGCGTGTGTATCGCCAATTCCAAAGCCTGTAAACAAAATTTTCTTTTCATCGGCCTTGTCATCTCCATCGGTATCTTTCAAAAATACCATGTGTGGTGCTTGCGAAACAATCAAACCGCCATTGGCAAAAACCATTCCTGTTGGAATGCTCAAACCTTCGGCAAAACGAGTAAATTTATCGGCTTTGCCGTCTTTGTTGGTGTCTTCACAAATCAAAATATAATCGCTACCGCCTGATTCTTTGCGTTCGTTGGGGTAATCCTTAGTGATTAGTACATATAAACGTCCTTTTTCATCCCAGCTCATCGCAATTGGGTGCATTACGTTTGGTTCGGCGGCAAATAAACTCAAATCAAAATCAGCAGGCACTTGAATGTGTTTCATAGATTCTTCGGGCGTAAGAGCCAATTGTTGTAATTGCTCACCTGGGCGTTTTTCGTAATTAGGCAATTTTGCTCCTTTATACTCAAAAGCCTTTGGATTTAGTGCTGCATGAGCTGTACGTGCTTCATCGTTTACTGCCCAAATAATGCCATTTTCGAGTAATTTTTGGAAGTTTACATTGCTCCAAGTTCTATCATCGTGGCCGTAGGCTGTATAAAAAACTCGACCTTTACCATAGCTGCGAGTCCAAGTATAAGGCTCAGTTTTTGCGTCTGGACGGTCTTTTGTTTGATCTGCTTTTATTTCACGGCTTTGTAAAACGTTGTTATCGGGCTGTAATTGGCTATGTAAATAAGTTTCGTCAAAAGCCTTAATTACACCCAAATCCTTCATAATGATATGATTTGGCTGAACAGTATTCACTTGAATTGTGTCCATGCGGTGTCTCCAAAACTGACCACCAACCATTTTGACATATTCGGGAGAATTACGGAAACAATACGAAGCACAGTGAATCGGTAAAATACCTTTTCCCGAAGCTACGTAGTCGAGCAAAGCCTTTTCGGCGGCGGGCGTGATGTCGTCCCAGTTAGCAAAAATCATCAAGGCATCGTATTTCGATAAATTTTGTGCGTTAATGTCTTCCAATTTATCGGTATAAGTAAAGTTGATACCTCGGTTTCCCAATGCCGACATGATTGTCGGAACTCTCTCAATGGGTTTATGATGCCCATTATCACCGAGGAAAAGGATTTCGAGCCTTCGGCCAGTTTGGGCGTTGGCAAACTGGTAAAGGAAAAAGGTTAGGAGAACGAGGGCTTTTTTCATTTTTTATTGGTTTGAAAATATATTTCTTTTAAATTTGAAATAAGGTTAAGATTGAAAAACATTAAGAATATGACACTTACATCTCAAAAATTAGAGTTGATTCAGTGGATTAGTAATTTAGATAATGCTCGATTATTAAAAGAAATTGCTGAAATTCGTAATCGTACTACTTCTCAAAATATAGAGCCAAAACGTTTCTTTGGTTGTGGAAAAAACATTGTTTTGGAAATAGCTGAGGATTTTAACGAATCTCTCGACCATTTTAATGAGTATCAACCATGAATGAATTTTGAGTTGATACCCATGTGCTTTTGTGGTATATTCAAGGAAATGTTCGACTTTCTGCAAAAACTATTACGCTTATCAATGACCCCAAAAATATTGTATATGTCAGCAAAGTGAGTTTGTGGGAAATATCTCTTAAAATGTCTATTGGAAAACTCACATTGAGTGTTCCTTTTGAAAATTTATCCCATTTTTTAGCCGATAAAAACTTCATTGTTTTAGACTTTGACTTCGATGACTTATCTGTTTTAAAAGAACTTCCCTTTCTTCATACCGACCCTTTCGACCGTCTGATAATTTCGCAAGCAATCAATAATAATTTGTGCTTGATTTCTGACGATTCAAAATTTGCTCCTTATTTGGTTCAGTTGATGGAGGCTTGAATCAAAAAAACTATTTTGCTTATATTGAATCAATTATTGCTAATATTGCTTTTACTTTTTCTTCAAAATCTGATTTGAAATTGCCGAATTCTATGTTTTTTAAAGTCTCTAAATCTTCAAAATTTTGATAACCTTCGAAATATCTCCAACAAAGCCAATGACTTGTTTCGCTTTGGACATCAATGAATGAATTTTGGAACTTTGACTTGATTACACTGTGTTCAATAAAGTTTTTCTCACCGTTTACATTTTTGAAACTAAAGCCATGAATAAAGTTTTTATAAGATTTATTGCAGTTAAATGCGAAACTGAATAATAAATTTAGATTGTCAGTTTTTGGATTTTAAAACCAAAAGTATACAGCACCCCATGGACCAGTATTATTTAATAATTGCTCTTTATTTATATAGGTTTCTAAACCATGATTCTTTGCTATTTTGCCAATTAAAGGAAATAGTTCTTGTAAGAACATCTGTTTTCTGACTTCATCAGTTGCTTTTACCAAACTACTAAATGCTTCAAAACTTTCTCTATCCTTGATTACTCTATTTGCTACATCTTCGCCCATCTTCGTGTTAATATTTTGCCCAGTTAGTTTTTTTATCAGATTAATGTAATGAGTATTTGCTACCCTTAGGTTAGGAATACTTACAGATTCTTTTCTACATTCTTCTAACCAGTTTAGAATATCATTTTCGTATGAAATACACTTATAATCATTTTTATCAATATTCTTATCTTCACTTTCTTTACCATTTAATGTTAAATAAAAGAGTTTTCCATTCGGACGATAGTTTCTATCTCATGTGAGTTGATTTGGCTGTTCAATTGCATAAATTTTATTCTCAATCATTACAACCTTTTCTTCACATCTAATCAGAATATCCATTCTACCTCCTGTACATTCAGTAACTTGACCAATAAAAAATTCGACATCTACTTTAGTTTTGATTGTATCAAACGTTTCAATCCCAAACCTTTCAACAAACTTTTTCAAAAAGACATCTTTCTGTCCATGACTGCCTTACGGATTTAATAAGTCCGCCAGAAACCTTGAATGAGTTTTTACTTCATTTCGTTCCATTTGAAGAACAGAGAAAATATTAAAATTCTCGCCAGTTGCTTCTGCTACCAGTTTATAAGATTCTGAAATTGTCTGAATCTAATTTAATAACTAATTGATTGTCTTTAATTCTGCCATTGTTTATTGTACTTAATTATGATGCAAGCATATTAATCCTCAGAATCACGATTTTTACACAGAATTTTGAAAAAGTTATACACAATCCTATAAATTTGTTTAAAATTAAGATTTAATCTAACTTTGAATATCAAAATATTTAGACAATGACTCAAATCACCATTGATATTCCAAATGAATCAGATACAAATTGGGTACTTCAATTACTCAATCTTTTGCAATTAGAATATCGTATTGAAAATCTTCAAACAAATAAAAAACTGAGTGAAGAAGAATTCGCAAAGAATCAAGCATTAATCATGAATTATATTGGTATGTCGGCTTCAAGAGCTGACGATTTGCTTAATTGGGTAAAAGAAAGCCGTCAAGACAGACCTTTACCTTTTCGAGACTAAGCCATGATTATATTTGATATGAATATTATAATTTATTCAGCAAAACAAGAATATGTTGGTTTAAGACCATTATTTTTCAGCCCAAATGCTTTAATTTCTTCTATTTCTAAAGTTGAAGTTTTAGGCTTTCATTCGTTAGACGATGGCGAGAAACTATACTTTGAAAGCATCTTCAAAACTATCAAACTGCTTGCTATTGATTTTGAAGTCATAGAAAAAGCAATCGAACTTCGGCAACAAAAGAAAATGTCGCTTGGAGATTCTATTATCGCTGCAACCTCTCTTATATTTTATACCGAATTATATACCCGAAATGTGAGTGATTTTAAACACATTTCAGGTATTAAGATGGTAAATCCTATTGATTAAAACTCAGGCAAATAAATAATCTCGCCACCTTTCATGGCCGACTCGTGAGCCAAGATTCCCACCGATGTCCAGTTGGCCGATTGTACGGCATTTGGGAATGGGTCACGGTCTTCGATGAGTGCCGAAATAAACTCATGAGCCAAATGCGGGTGCGAGCCACCGTGTCCGCCACCTTGTGCAAAACTTAGGTGTGTGTTATCGTCGTGGTCATATACACCTTTTCCTGTGAAAGATTGAATTTCTTTCGGAAGCAAATGTGCATAATCAGGCGTTTCAACCTTTTCTGGAATTTCAGGCTCAGGTTTTTTGGCGGTGTGAATAACGTTTGGTTCGTTTTCAATCAACGCCCACTCGAAAGATTTTTTCGAGCCGTAAACCTCAAAACTTTCACGGTATTGACGTGCCACATCAAATAACGAACGATAAACATACGCACTTAAATCGCTATTTTTGAATTTTATATGTGCTGATTCAACAGCGAATGGGGAATTATGTATTTTAATCAAATCTTCCGAAATTGTTCCCGAACCAAAGCACGAAACATATTCGGCTTCTAATCTTAATAAACCAGCCACAGGTCCAACGCAGTGCGTTGCGTAGTGCATCGGAGGTAAACCTGGCCAATAGTCAGGCCAGCCTTCCATGTCTTGTTGGTGCGATGCCTTCAAGAATTGTACTTTTCCGAGTTCGCCTTTTTCGTATAATTCTTTCACAAACAAAAACTCACGGGCATAAACTACGGTTTCCATCATCATGTATTTCTTACCAGTTTCTCTGCAAGCGTTTACGATGGCTTGGCAATCTTCTACCGAAGTTGCCATCGGAACTGTACAAGCTACGTGTTTTCCTGCATAAAGTGCCTTCAAAGTTTGCTCGGCGTGGTTCGGAATCGGCGAATTGATATGTACTGCATCAATATTTGGGTCTTTCAATAATTCGTCATAATCAGAATAACGAACATCAACCCCAAAATTATTACCGATTGCATTGAGTTTTTCAACGTTTCTTTGGCAAATCGCATACATATTTGCATTTGGATGACGCTGATAAATTGGAATAAATTCTGCTCCGAAGCCAAGTCCAACGATGGCGATGTTTATTTGTTTTGACATATTATTTATAGGTGAGATTTTAAAAACGATAGACTATCTTTCATTAATTGTTCTTCTGAATCAAACATTTTTCGCCAAATATTGGCCGCAGGAAGTTTCATACTGAATGCTTCGATGCTCAACATTCCATCATAATTGATTGATTTTAAGGCAGTTAAGATTTCGGTAAAATCAATTCTGCCTTTACCAAGTGTGCTGCGGTCGTTTTCTGAAAGCTGCACATGAACGATGTGTTTGGCCAATTTCTTAATGGCTTCGGTCATTGATTTTTCTTCGATATTGGCATGGAAAGTATCAAACATTATCTTGCAAGCAGGGTGATTGATCTCTTCAACCAAAGCCAAAAGTTCGTCTGACGACGAAACCAAATAACTTTCAAACCGATTCAAATATTCAAGTCCGAGCTTGATGCCCAGGCTGTCGGCGTACTCGGCCAAATCCCAAAGATTTTCTTTTGCCCAAAGCAATTCTTCTTTGGTTGGTGGTACACCTGTAAAAACACCCAAAGCTGAGTGAAAAGGCCCTGTGAGTAAATCTGAACCCAAAATCATGGCACAATCAATGGCACGTTTGTTTCGTTCTACAGTTGCTTTACGCATCTCGGCATCAGCACTGATTTGATTAAAATCTGGTCCGTTTATAGTAACTGCGATGCGTTTTAGATTTAATTCATCTAATTTTGCTCGCCAAGAATACCATTTTTTTGGATTTACGTCGAAGATAGGAATCTCCACACCATCAAATCCTATTTCCTTGATTTTTTCTAAAACTGGAAAAAGGTCTTCGTTAATTTCTGTTCCCCATAAAAGGAGATTCATTCCGTAGGTCATAGCCCCCAAACCCCCGGAGGGGACTTTTTTATTTAAAAATTATAGTACAAATTTATCACAATAAAATCATATAAAATATGCTTTGATTTACTAATTATGACTGTATTTTGATATTTTTAAATATATTTGTAGAAAAATAAGCAAATATACGTACATATGTAATTTAGCTAAATTGACTATTTTATGTAGGATGCGGACTTTTTCCATGAAATTACTAAAAAAAACACTCGGAAGTCAGGTTTATTCGTTTGAAGTGCAGGAATTGCGTCAATCTCATTTCGATTCGAGTTGGCATTTTCATCCGCATTATCAACTGTTTACTGTTTTTGAGGGAACTGGTACTCGCTTTATTGGTGATGATATTCAGCATTTTGAAGCGGGCGATACTGTATTTTTAGGTCCAAATGTTCCACATCTTTGGCGGAGTGAAAAGGCTTATTTTGATCAAAATTCTGAATTGCTAACACATGGAATTGTGGTCTATTTTACAGAGCATTTCTTAGGAAATAATTTCTTTGAAAAATCAGAAATGTATCGGCTCAAACAACTTTTACAAAATGGTCAACGTGGGATGGACATCGTAGGCACAATGCGTGAGAAAATCAGAGAAAGTTTAGTAAAATTAAATAAATTGGAAGGTTTTGAACGAGTTTTAAAATTGCTTTCAATGCTACATGAACTTTCTCAATCGTCTGATTATAAGTTTATTACGAGTTTGGGTTATGTGAATATGTATAAGGTTTCAGAAACTGAACGGATGCAAAAAGTGTATGATTACGTAATGAAACATTTTAAAGAAGAAGTACGGTTGAGTGAGTTAGCATCACTTGTAAGCATGAGCGATGCGGCTTTTTGTAGGTATTTTAAGAGTCGAACTAATAAATCTTTCTTCGATTTTATTGCCGAAATTCGTATCGGAAACGCCTGTAAACTGCTACATGAAGGCACGCTCAATGTTACTCAAATAGCTTATGAAAGTGGTTATAATACAATTTCAAATTTTAATCGTCAATTTAAGACGATCGTCGGAAAATCGCCATTGGTTTACCAAAAAGAGTATCGGAGAGATTAGAGGAAATAAAGGAGCCAAAAATTTCATTTACAATTTTACTGATTACTAGAACTTGTAAGATTGGTACTGATTTGGTTATCAAAAAGACAAGAATAAATAATGCAAATACGATTAATTCCATTTCCTTTAAGAAACAATAATTATAAATGTGTTTTTCAAAGGAAATAAATTTTAACAATATTTGCTGTAAAGTCTATATATTACAAAAGTACAAATTTTACTATTCAACAAAATAAAAACCATAATGAAAGCTCTACTTTGTAAAGAATTTGGAATGCCTGACACCCTTGTTTTGGAGGATTTGCCCGCTCTAAAAGCCGAAGCAGGTAAGGTTGTGATAAGTATCAAGGCGTGCAGCGTTAATTTTCCAGATACACTTATAATTCGAAATTTATATCAGTTTAAACCTGCTTTGCCTTTCTCTCCTGGGGGCGAGGTTTCTGGATTTGTTAAAGAAGTGGGTGAGGGCGTAAAACACTTAAAAGTAGGCGATAAGGTTTTTGCCATGACAGGCTGGGGCGGAATGGCCGAAGAAGTGTTGGTCGATGCTCGCAGGGTATTTCCGATGTTGCCTAAAATGGATTTTGTAACAGCGGCTTCGGTAATGTATAATTACGGAACATCTTACCACGCTTTGAAAGACCGTGCCGAGTTAAAAGCAGGGGAGATCCTTTTAGTACTCGGTGCAGCGGGTGGCGTAGGTTTAGCGGCAGTCGAATTAGGAAAATTGATGGGAGCAACTGTTATTGCGGCAGCATCGAGTGATGAAAAACTGGCCACTTGCCGAGAAAAAGGGGCAGATTTTACGATAAATTATACAAACGAAGATTTACGAGAAAAAATAAAAAGCATCACACAAGGCAAAGGCGTGGATGTAATTTACGATGCCGTGGGCGATAAATATGCCGAGCCGGCTCTCCGTTCGATTGCTTGGAAAGGACGTTATTTGGTAGTTGGTTTTGCGGCAGGCGAAATTCCAAAAATTGCTTTGAATTTAGCATTATTGAAAGGCTGTGCGATTGTTGGCGTTTTTTGGGGACAGTTTGCTGAAAAAGAACCCGCTCAAAACTTTAAGAATATTCAAGAATTGGCGGGATATTTTATGAAAGGTAGTTTACGTCCGCATATTCATAAACTTTATTCGCTGGCAGAAGCGGCCGATTCGCTGAATGATTTGATGAATAGAAAGGTGGTCGGAAAAGCAGTAGTGGTAACGTCAGACGAGGTGCAAATGCCAAAATATGAAGTTGCTAAAGCTTCTCAGCAAGAAATAAAAACAGTTGCTCAAGTAAGTAAAGTAGGCGAAATGCTTGTTTTCAAGGATTTAGCCGCCCTAAAAAGTCATATTGGTAAAGAGCTCGGAACATCAGATTGGCAGACACTTACGCAAGATAAAATCAATGCTTTTGCCGCTGCCACCCTTGATGACCAATGGATTCATGTTGATGAAGAGAAAGCTAAACTTTCGCCATTTGGAAAGACGATTGCTCATGGATTTTTATCGTTGTCGTTTTCTCCAAAATTCATGTACGAAATGTTTAAAGTAGAATCTGCCAAAATGGGACTGAATTATGGCACAAATAAAGTGCGTTTTATCTCGCCAGTGCCTGTGGGTAGTCGTGTGCGTATGAAGGCTACTTTAAAAGATGTAGAAGAAATGCAGCCCACAGGAGCGAAATTGATTATTGATGCCATTTTTGAGTTAGAAGGTTCAGAAAAACCAGCTTGTGTGGCGGAGTTGTTGAGTGTAGTTTATGAATAGGATTGAAATTTACAAAAGGTCTGACCGATTTGAAAGTCAGACCTGTGGCACTTTATGATTTTACAAGACTTCATTTATACTTCTTAACAATCATATTTGACTTAAAAAGAGAGTCTGGCTTATATATTTTTATGACCGAATTATCTGTTTTAACATCTTTTACAGGCATTTTATAGCTTATAATATTGGGGTTGCTTGAAGACTTAATTGTTTTATATCCTCCATCGAAATTAAATTTATATGACGGAAATTTAATAGCTGGCTTTGATTCATCAGATAATTTATCGGTGAAACCTTTTTCTGACGAAAGTGCTAAGGTTTGTGCTTGAACTGCCGCGGTTGTGAAACAAAAACAGAGAAAAATTAATGGTTTCATAGATTTAGAATTGTATGTGATGTAAAAAAATAATTTTATTTCATCAGCTTACCTTCCAATTGCGACACGTTTCAGCACATTATCAATCACCTCGTGCGTGGTGAGTCCATCGGCTTCGGCTTCGTAGTTGAGGATAATTCGGTGATTGAAAACATCGTGAACAAGAGCTTTGATGTCTTCGGGTAAAACATAATTACGTTCATCAAAATAAGCCAGTGCTTTAGCTGCATTATAGAGCGAAATACCCGCACGTGGCGAGACCCCAAATTGTATGTAACGAGCTTCGTCTTTCAAGCCATATTCGGCTGGGCGACGAGTAGCGAAAACCAGCTCAATTATATAACGTTCGAGCATTTCGGAGATTGAAATTCTATTGATTTCTTGACCGATTGCAGCAATTTCTTCTTGATCAAGAATTGGTTTTGGTGCATAGTTTTCGTTCAAATTGGCTATTTTTCTCACCATTTCCAATTCATCGTTTTTATTCAGATAATCAACAAAAACTTTCATCATAAAACGGTCAACTTGTGCTTCTGGTAGTGGGTAAGTTCCTTCTTGCTCAACTGGGTTTTGGGTGGCCATTACCATAAATGGGCGGTCGAGTTGGTGCGTTTCGTCGCCGATGGTCACTTGTTTTTCGGCCATTGACTCTAAAAGTGCAGATTGTACCTTTGCAGGAGCTCTATTTACCTCATCGGCTAAAATCAAATTGGCAAAAATTGGTCCTTTTTTTACCTCAAAATCTCCCGATTTTTGGTTGTAAATCATCGTACCAACGAGGTCGGCAGGAAGTAAGTCGGGTGTAAACTGTATGCGATTGAAACCTAAATCCAAAACTTTAGCTAAAGTGTTGATAGTCTTGGTTTTAGCTAGACCTGGAACGCCCTCAAGCAGAATGTGCCCACCCGTAAAAAGCCCAATTAACAAGCGATTAATCAATTTTTCTTGACCAATTACCACTTTTCCAGTTTCAGCAAATACTTCCCTTATTTTTTTATGTAAAATTTTTGAGGTTTCCATATATTTTGTAGCACAATTTTTAAAATTGTGGAGTTTTTAAAACGTGAAGTTAGCAAAAAGCATCAAAAAGCCGCTATCATTTGTCATCTTTTTTATGAAGTATGGCACTCACGAATCTATCTTTTTGATGAATATCCTTAATGATTTCAACTTCTGAAAAGCCTTTTCTTTTAAAAACTTCGGCCGTTTCCTTTGCCATGGCTTCATTTATTTCGACTGCCACTAAACCATTGTCAGATAGGTTATTGAATGCAAAATTAGCGATTGCTTCAAAGAAAATCAAAGGCTCTGAGTTTTCTACAAAAAGTGCCAAATGCGGCTCATAATTTAAGACATTTTTTTGCATTCGGTCAATTTCCTGCTTCATCACGTAAGGAGGATTGCTGACGATAATATTGAATGAGTGCCGCAATGGATATTGAGTGACTGAATGAATGAATGAGGGTTTTAAAATATCTACTTTTTCAAAAGTAACGTCAGCCTGATTAAGTTCGGCGTTCTGTTTGGCTGTTTCGAGGGAATTTTCTGAAATATCGTAGGCTGTAACTTTAAAATTCGGCAATTCTTTTGCCAATGAAATGGCAATACAGCCGCTTCCTGTGCCGATGTCGAGTAGAGTTTTGAAAGTTCCGCTATGCGGTTTTGAAAGTTCCGCTGTGCGGTTCTTTGTTCTGAGTGTTTTTTCGACAACGTATTTTACAAGTTCTTCCGTTTCTGGTCTTGGAATTAATACTGATTTATTGACTAAAAATCTTCGTCCGTAAAATTCGGTCTCACCCAAAATATATTGGATTGGCTCATTATCATTTAATCTCTCGATAATATTCGACCAATCGATGTCCTTTTCAAAAGATTTATCGCTAAGAATATCGATTTTTCTAAGTCCTAAAAAAAATTTCATTAACCAAAAAACAATTTCTTTTGCTTCTTGTGATTCGTAAGCCGTAATTTGTTGTATTAAATTATCGTATAAATGTTTGCTTGATTGCATAAATTTGCATTTGTGAGAAAAACGATCCGAGTGCGGTCGGATTCGTTTACAAAAATATTCACTAATTCATTCATTCACTAATTCACTCATTAATTCTATTGGATTTCAGCGAAAAATACATGCTCCGTGCCTTACAACTGGCCGAAATCGGTCGGGGAACTGTCAGTCCGAATCCAATGGTGGGCTGCGTAATTGTGCATAATGATTTGATTATTGGTGAGGGTTGGCACAAAAAATTCGGCGATTGGCACGCCGAAGTAAATGCGGTGAATTCAGTAAAAGATAAAACTTTACTTGCTGAAGCAACTGCTTATGTTACACTCGAACCTTGTTCACACTTTGGTAAAACACCTCCGTGTGCCGATTTGCTGGTAAAAAACCAGCTAAAAAAAGTGGTCATTTGCAACCATGACCCCTTTCCGTTGGTTGCGGGTAAAGGCATACAAAAACTGCTCGATGCTGGTATTGAGGTAGTTACGGGAGTTTTAGAAGAAAAAGGAAGAAAATTAAATGCTCGTTTTTTTACGGTAGTTGAGAAAAACCGACCTTACATTATTTTGAAATGGGCTGAGACTTCCGATGGTTTCATTGCTGGCGAAAATTTTGAGCAAATAAAGATTAGCAATGCACTTTCGCACAAACTTTCGCATAAATGGCGGAGCGAAGAAGATGCTATTATGGTTGGAACAAATACTGCTTTGCACGATAATCCAAGATTAAATGTTAGAGAATGGACAGGCCGAAACCCAGTACGGATTGTGATTGATAGAAATAAACGTTTGCCAAAAAACCTATATTTGTTTGATGATTCGGTAAAAACATTCAAATTATCTGACCCTTTTGAGTGGGAAGTCTATCAAAAAGAGAAAATACAATCAATCATTATTGAAGGCGGAACGAAGCTTTTACAAAACTTTATAGAAGCAAATTTTTTTGACGAAATAAGAGTTTTTAGAAGTCAGCAACAACTCAAAAAAGGGATTTTATCTCCAGTTTTGCCTAAAAACATTAGCATAATGTCTCGGCAAAATCTGTTTGGTGATGAGCTAACCATTTATCAATCAGATAAATAAGCGTAGTGCTTGGTAATTCTGAAACCTAAAACTTATTTTTGTACTTTCATTGAGGCTTTTCCCTAAAAGGCTCAATTTTTCTAATAAAACACTCCTCTTTTTAGGGTTAAAAGACCTTTTATCATGAAAATTGCCATTGTAGGCTGTGGAAATATGGGTATGGCGTTTGCTCGCTCATTTTTGCAGTATGATTTAGTAAAAAAAGAAGATTTATTGCTCATTGAAAAAAATCAAGAACGAAGCGAAACATTACGAACAGCCAAAGAAGGCTTGGTTGTGAGTGTTATTAATTCGCAAATTGCTGATTATGAGTTAATTATTTTATCGGTAAAACCCCAAGATTTTGCTTCAGTACAGGACGAACTCCGTGCCATCATTCAGCCACACCAAGTGGTATTGTCAATCATGGCGGGTGTGCCGATTTCGAAAATACAAACTGTTCTCGAACATAAATTGGTTGTGCGAGCCATGCCAAATACGCCCGCCATGTTGGGAATGGGAATTACAGGTTTCACGGCTTCTCCCGAACTACACGCTTTGAAACTTCGCAAGGTTGAAAACCTAATCAATGCAACAGGTCGTTCGGTTTATTTGGAAGATGAAGGTATGATTGATGCCGTAACAGCATTGAGTGGTAGTGGCCCAGCCTATTTTTATTACTTTGTGAAGCACATGATAGACGCCGGTAAGAAAATGGGCTTCGATGAAGGAATGGCAAGTTTGCTCGTTAAGCAAACCATGTTGGGATCTTATCACCTCATCAATAATGCCGAGCAAAGCCTTGATGATTTGATAAACGCCGTAGCTTCAAAAGGCGGAACAACCGAAGCTGCCTTAAGAACTTTTGAGGAAAATAAGATTCCTGAAGGTATCCAGAGAGGTATTTTGGCTGCTGAAAAAAGGGCTAAAGAATTATCTAAATAGTAAAAGGAAGTGTTCTGCCTGGGCCTTCCCCTTACTAAGCCTTCCTTATTATTTGCAACTCTAAACTTCAATAAAACCGTTTATCCATTTATTATCTCGGCATACACGAATCTTTCGTAAGATTGTTGTGTCAAAGCCACTATTGTTGTCAATGGTATGAAAAGTTTTGACCTTAGCATCTAACATTCGTATGAAATTAGTTAAAATTTTACTTTCAACTTTTCTTCTTGTTAATACGCTTACTTACGCACAGTCGTCTGCTGTATCAGGAAGTGAAGAGCGTGCTGCTTCATCAGGAGAAAAAGTAACTTTGCAAGAAGCTATTGATTTTGCTATGAAAAACAATCTTTCGATCAAGCAAAATAGCCTACAAGTAGAGCAAGTACTCAACACGCTCGAACAATCGAAGTGGGCAAAATACCCAACGCTTAATGGCGGAACAAACTTGAACCTATTTTCAGGTAGAAATATCAACCCCTATACCAATGGTATCATTACGAATACAGTTGGTTCAAATGGTTTTGGTTTGAATAGTGGAGTAACCCTTTTTGATGGTTATCAAACCCGCAATGGTATTGCTCTGAATCAACTAAATTTAGAAGCTTCTCGCCTTGATTTGCAAGCAATTAAAAATCAAATCACGCTCAATATTGTGGTGGGTTATTTAAATGTACTTTCCCAAAAAGATTTATTGGCGGTTGCCCAACGTCAAATTGAAGTTACACAAACACAACTCGATCGCACACAAAAATTGGTAAATGCCGGTTCATTGCCCGAAACAAATCTGTATGATATCAAAGCACAATTGGCCAATGACGAAGTTAGTGTTGTAAATGCCGAAAATGCCATTATTTCAGCGAAATTGACTTTGAAACAACTGATGAACGCTGCCGCTGACCGTGATATTGATGTGGTAAGAGTAGAAGTTCCGAATCCAAATATTCAGCCTTATCCAAATACTTCAGCACAGGTTTATGAAATCGCCCAAGGTTTCTTAGCTGATGTACAGGCCGCGGATATGCGTGTAAAAGCTTCACAAAAATCAGTAGATATTGCAAAAGGCCTAAAAATGCCAGTCATTTCAGCCAGTGCGGGGTTTAATTCATCCTACTCGACGGCTGCTGAAAACGTAAGCGTTACTCAAAAAATTGTTGAAACTGAAGCTGGTTATGTAAATGTAGCAGGTATCCGATATCCTGTTTTTGGTTATTTGCCAACGTCAAGTGCAACGAGTGAGAAAATTAATTATTTTCGTCAATTGGGTGGTAATGGAAATGCTTCTTTAAGTTTGAGCGTCAGAATTCCGATTTTTAATGGGTATAGTACCAAGTTTCGACTAACAACCGCACAAATTAACCAAAAACAAAGTGAGATTCAAGCTGATAATGTACGTTTACGTTTGCGTCAAGACATCGATCAAGCGTACGTAAACCTGACAAATTCTGCAAAAAGATTCTCAGCACTTGGAAAGCAAGTGAGTGCCTTAGAAGAGTCATTCCGGGCTGCAGAATCAAGATTTAATGTTGGTTCATTAAATGCATTAGATTACAGTATTTCAAAAACAAACCTCGACCGTGCCAGAATCAATCAGATTCAAGCCAAATACGATTATATTTTCCGAATTAAGATTTTAGATTATTATCAAAATAAACCGCTATCATTTTAAACGAAGTCAAATGTGGTAAAAATTTAAGGTTTGTCACATTTAGCTAAAATTTTGATTATTACATTATAAAAAACTATCGACTTTCGTCCATCGACTCTGGACTAAATAAAATTTCTCTATGAAAAAATCAAATAGACTTTGGTGGATTTTGGGTGGTGTTGTTGCCCTACTTGTTATATTTTTATTGATTGCCAAAGCACAAGGCTGGATTGGTAAAGAAAAACCAACGGAAGTAGAATTTGTAAAAGTTGGGAAATCGGATATTACTGAAACCGTTTCAGCATCGGGTAAAATCCAGCCAGAAGTTGAAGTAAAAATCACACCTGACGTTCCTGGCGAAATTATTGCATTATACGTAAAAGAAGGCGATTCTGTAAAAAAAGGACAACTTTTGCTTAAAATTCAACCAGAAAACTACGTTTCGGTTGCTCAACGTGCTGAAGCCGTAGTTAATCAAACTAAAGCAAATGCCGAGCAAGCAAAATCAACTATTGCTCAATCGGAAGCTCGTTTGGCCAGAACACAAGCCGAATATAATCGCCAAAAAAGATTATTTGATGATAAAGTTGTTTCTGCTTCTGATTTAGAAATTGCAGAAACAAATTTGAAAGTTGCTCGTCAAGACTTGGAAGCAGCAAAATCAAGCGTTGAGGCATCTAAATTTAATGTAAAAAGTGCCGAAGCTGGATTGAAAGATGCATCCGAAAATTTACGTAAAACAAGTATTTATGCCCCAATGAGCGGCATCGTATCGAAATTAGCAGTTGAATTAGGCGAAAGGGTTGTTGGAACTTCACAAATGGCTGGAACTGAGATACTTCGCATTGCGAATTTGAATAACATGGAGGTTAGAATCAATGTAAACGAAAACGATATAGTGCGTGTAAGCTTGGGCGATACTGCCATCATTGATGTAGATTCGTATGCCATGACTGGAAAAAAATTCAGAGGAATCGTCACCGAAATTGCTAATACAGCCAACGGTTCTGGAACAAGTTCGTTAGCTGCTGCATCAACCGACGCCGTAACGGAGTTTGAAGTAAGAATCAGAATTTTGCCAGAATCTTACCGTGAATTAGTTGACCGTAAGGCTCGCAAGGTATATCCTTTCAAACCAGGTATGACTGCAACGGTTGACATCGTGACTGAAAAGAAAATCGGTGTAATGAGCGTTCCTATTGCAGCCGTTACCACTCGTGGAGCCGACGATGCAGTTAGCACTGATGCCAAAAAAGATAATGCAGCTTCAGCCGAATCTTCACAAGAGCCAAAAACAACAAAGAAAGATAAACCTAAAGAGGTAGTTTTTATACATGATAAAGACAAAGCAAAAATACGTGAAGTGAAAACCGGTATCACCGATACGGCTGCAGGAACAATAGAGGTGATTAGTGGCTTAAAAGAAGGTGAAGAAATCGTTTCGGGACCATTTATTGCTGTTTCTAAAAAACTGAAAGATGGTGAACTGATAATGAAAAAAGTCGAAAAAAAAGAAGATAAGGATAAGAAAAAGGAATAAATGAATGCTCGTAAAGGCGTATAGCATACGCCCTTACAAATATAATAAGGAAGGCTTCGCTGAGTGACATTCGCTCAAAGCGAAGCCTTTCTTATTTGTAGGCATCTTTTTTTTATTCAAGTCTTTTATTTTACTTAGCGTAGAAAAATATAGAACAAGTTGAAAACTTATTCGTAATCGTTAGAAAAAAATGAAAATCACAGTAATCGGGGGAGGAAGCTGGGCTACGGCAATCGTAAAGATATTGAGTCAAGGAAATGTACATTTAAAATGGTGGATGAGAAGTGTAAGCGATGTGGAACATATCAAAAAGCACCACCATAACCCCAAATATTTGAGTAGTGTAGAAGTTCATCCTTCTAAAGTTAAACCTTATACTAATCTCAAAGAAGCACTTCGAGGCACTGAATGGGTAATTTTGGCCGTTCCTGCAGCATTTGTGAGCGATGCCGTTAAATCTATTTCAGGAGAAAATTTAACCAATAAAAAAATCATTTCGGCTATCAAAGGAATGATTCCCGAAAGTAATCAGCTAATCACCGATTATTTGGCCGAAAAATATGGAGTTTCACACCAAAATATGGGAATCATCGCTGGCCCGTGCCATGCCGAAGAAGTAGCTCTCGAAAAACAATCATACCTCACAATCGCTTCTCCGAATATTGAACTGGCCACCGAATTTGCCGAATTAATGCGTTGCCGATTCGTGAAAACATCAGTTCTAGCTGATATTTATGGCGTAGAATATGCGGCAGTAATGAAAAATATTGTGGCTTTGGCCTGCGGTATCACACATGGATTGGGTGGAGGAGATAATTTTCAAGCCGTTATGGTTTCAAACGCCATGCAAGAAATCAAGCGAGTAGTTGATGTAATTGCACCAATGGAGCGAGATTTGAGTGCTTCCGCCTACTTGGGCGATTTACTGGTAACGGCTTATTCACAATTTAGCCGAAATCGTACTTTTGGTAATATGATTGGTCGAGGCTACAGCGTACAAGCCGCCCAACTCGAAATGAATATGATTGCTGAAGGCTATTACGCTGTTAAGTGTATCTACGAAATGATGCAGCAACACTCGGTAGAAATGCCGATAACCGATTTTGCGTATCAGATCCTTTATAAAAATGCGTCCTTGAAGAAAGAGTTTGAAGTTTTGAAAGGAAAGTTGAAGTAATGATATTTACATTGAACAATAGCTATTTCTGTATTACCCACTTTATAAATAAGTCGGTGTTCATCTTTTATTCTTCTTGACCAAAAACCACTTAAATCACCTTTCAATAGTTAAGGCTTACCTTTATCCTCAAAGGGAGTTCGTAAACACTCTTTTATTAAATCATTAATTCGCTTAACTATTTTCTTATCAGTGTTTTGCCAAGAAATATACTCTTCCCAAGCATGAGGTGTCCATGTGAGATTCATGCTTCAAGGAGGCTGTGAATTTCAGTTTTTCCGCTATTCAATTGCTCAATTGATTCCTGTACTCTGTTTTTATTGGCTTTACTGCTCAATAAATACTCAGTTGTATCACTATACTTGGTTTTTTCTGTACGATAACTAATACCGAATGCGGTTAATAAAGCTTTAAGGGCTTTTATTTTATTATTTTCAGCTTCTATTATTAAAGTTTACGTTGATATTTTATTCCTGTTTTGATAAAAAAATATATATTTTAAACAATTTCAAAAACATTCTCTTTTTCTAAACCCTTCTCAAAACCCTCGAAACCAAAAATACTACGCCTGACATAATGATTTGTACGCTCGTTAGAACGCCCACGCTCATATTCGATTTTGCATCGGCAAGATTCATAAAATGATGTACACTTACACTGATTGAAACTAAAATAATTCCGCATAAAACGGCGATGATGATGCTTTTCATAAAATCGGATATTTTTGGATTTTTACGAAGCAAAAAAATAGTTCTTAGCGATAAAAACAGAGGTAATATCGCAATGATAATGGCATAAACAATTTCCATGATATTAGTTGAAGAAACTCCTGATTTTGGCAGCAGTTTCAGCGAGTTCTTCTTGTGAAAGTTTTAGTTTGTTATGAAAATTCATGTCGCTCATGCTATTCATCGGAATCAGATGAACATGGGCGTGAGGTACCTCTAAACCAATAACGGCAACACCCACACGCTTGCAAGGTACGGCTTTACGAATGGCTGGCTCGATTTGTTTGGCAAAAGCCATCAAACCTGCATAAAGTTCATCGCTGAGGTCGAATAAATAGTCTATTTCTTGTTTCGGCACAACCAAAACGTGGCCAACAGCACAGGGAAATGCGTCTAAAAATGCAAAATATTGGTCGTTTTCGGCAATTTTATGGCAAGGAATTTCACCTGCAATGATTCTTGAAAATATGGAAGCCATTTTTTTAGATATAAGATATAAGACTTGAGATATGAGAAAACGACGACTATTTTTCCAACAAATCGTTTAGAGCGTCTTTAATAGTTGTAAATTTATACTGAAAATTGGTTTCTTGCGAAAGTCTTTTGTTCAGCACAAAGTTACCACCAGTTACGACAATTCCCATTTCACCGAAAACTAATTTTAATACAAAACTCGGAATGTTTGGTAGCCAAAGTGGCTTTTTCAGCACCTCAGCAGCTACGTTTGTCATTTCTTGATTCGTGACAGGATTTGGAGCAACGGCGTTATATGCCCCCCGCATTTTTTCATCTTCGATAGCTTTTATGAAAACTCCGCAAAGGTCATCTACGTGAATCCAAGACATAACTTGCTTGCCATTTCCTAGAGCCGCCCCAAAACCAAGTCTTATGGGCTGAACGAGTTTTGGTAAAGCCCCACCTTTTTCGCTCAAAACAATGCCAATTCTGATACTTACCATTCTAGCGGCATTTTTTACTTTTTTTGCATGAATTTCCCAAAGTTTGGTACATTCAGCCAAAAAATCATTTCCTAAAACACTACTTTCGTCTAATTTAATATCGCCCGTATCACCGCCATAAATCCCAATAGCAGAAGCCGAAATAAAACCTTTGAGTTGAATGTTTTTTTCTTGTAAATATCTATTAATCAACTCAATAGGTTGAATACGAGAATCAATGATTTCTTTTTTGCGTTTGTCAGTCCAACGTTTATCGGCTATTCCTGCTCCTGCCAAATGGACTATGTAATCAGCTTTTTCTAAAGCTCCAGCTTCGATAAATCCTTTCTGAATATCCCATTGAAAAACTTCTACATTGGGTAATTTTTCTTTTTTTCTGCTCAAGTATGAAACCTTATGGCCTTTTGCCAAAAGTAATTCGGTGAGCCGATGCCCAATCATACCTGTACCTCCTGTGATTAGAATATTCATTTTCGATGTAGATTTAAAATGATGTAAACGAAAAACAGGTAGATAGACATTCGACTACTTACCTGTTTATTAAACCTTTATAAAAAAGAAATGTTTCTAAACATTTGAGATGTTTAACTATTTTCTCTTTCTTTTACCTTTGTCTTTGTCGCTTGTTCGGCTACTTTTGGGTGCAGTTCTACTTGGTTTTTCTCTGCGGCCTCCTCGGCTACTTGAAACATCTCGATTGCCACCTTTAGTACTGCTTGTTGGCATTGATTTTCCTTCTATACCAACCAATTCTAAGTCCATACTTCTACGCTCCAAGTCGGTGCCTTTTACACTTACTTTCACGGTATCGCCAAAATTGATTACTCTACCTGAGCGTTTTCCTACAACTCGATAATTATTTCTATCCCATTCGTAGAAATCATCTTTCAAATCGGCCAAACGAACCATTCCTTCACAACTTGTAGAAGTGATTTCTACAAAAATTCCAAAATCTGTTACACCAGTTACAACGCCACTAAAAATAGTTCGGCGTTCTTGCAGACTCATAAATTCTACTTGCTTATACTTAATCGACGCTCTTTCGGCTTCAGCGGCCAGTTTTTCTCGATCAGATGAATGTTTAGATTTTTTTTCAAAATCATCATGAGAAACATTTGCTCTATTTTTTGGGGAAGCCGTCAAATAATGTTGCAAAAGTCGATGAGCCATCATGTCAGGATAACGGCGAATGGGCGATGTAAAATGGCTATAATGCTCAAAAGCAAGTCCAAAATGCCCCAAAGGTTCGGTTGTATAACGAGCCTTCGACATTGTGCGAACTGCCAGTTGCTCCAATACATTCTGAACTGGGGTTCCTTCAACCTCTGCCATCATTTTGTTCATCGAATTTGATAAGGTTTTATCCGAATCGGTTTTGATGGCATAACCAAAACGTGCAGCAAAATTGGCAAAATTTTGTAATTTCTCAGGATTTGGTGGCTCGTGTACACGATAGACCATCGTATTGGCTTCTGAATTTATTTCATTTTTAAGTTTAAAAACAAATTCTGCCACTTTTTTATTGGCCAAGAGCATAAATTCTTCAATGAGTTTGTGGGCATCTTTTCTGATTTTCAGCACCACACCAAGTGGTTTACCCGTTTCATCGAGTTTGAATTTTACTTCGTTAGTTTCAAAATTAATCGCTCCATTTCTGAAACGCTCTTTTTTTAATATTTTTGCTAAATGATTGAGTGTATGTAACGGAAAACGGTACTTTTCAAGAATTTCGTTAGGCTCAGTTACAGGATTTAGCACATCACCTTCTTCGTTTTCCAACACTTCTTGGGCATCTTCGTAACTGAATCTATGGTCAGAGTGAATGACCGTTCTACCAAACCATTCGTTTATTAATCGTCCGTCATGTGTCATTTCGAAAACTGCCGAAAACGTCAATTTATCTTCATTTGGGCGAAGTGAACAGAGATTATTGGAGAGTTTTTCAGGCAACATCGGAATCGTGCGGTCAACCAAATATACTGAAGTGGCACGGTTGAGAGCTTCTTCTTCGAGTCGTGTACCTTCCTGCACGTAATGCGTTACGTCGGCAATGTGAACACCAATTTCATAATTCTGATTTTCGAGTATTTTGAAACTCAGGGCATCATCAAAATCTTTGGCATCGTGCGGGTCAATCGTAAAAGTCAGAATGTTTCTAAAATCTCGTCTTTTTTCAATTTCTACTTCAGTAATAACTTCCGAAATAGCCGCTGCCTCTTCTTCAATCGCTTTATCGAATTTGATTGGCAAACCAAATTCGGCCAAAATTGCATGCATTTCAGCGTTATTATCACCCGATTTTCCTAAAATTTCGGTAATTTCTCCAACACCTTGTTGAATTTTGGTTGGATATTCAACGATTTTCACGATAACTAAATCGTCTTTTGTTGCACCATTGATTTTATCTTTTGGAATAAAAATATCATCATGAAGATTCTTATGGTCGGGGCGTACGAGGGCATAATTTCCAAATACTTGGATTTTTCCAACTAGCTCTGTTCTGCCACGTTCAATGATTTCGATAATACATCCTTCAGGATTTCCGTTTTTCTTATAAAACTCGCCGTAAGTTGTTGCTTTTACCAAATCGCCATCAATTGCTCCATTCATGTCGTCGGCACTCACCCAAATATCTGGTTTAGTGTCGTCGTATCTGATAAAGCCAAATTTTGAATTTACGTGGTCGAGGCGACCAATAACTGCATTTGCATTTACGTCAACAGTATATTTTCCTTTTTCGGTTTGATATATTTTGCCTTCTTCTAAAAGAGCTTCAATCATCATTCCGTAAAGGGCTTTTTCTTGCTTACTTTTTACATCATAGTGTATAAATAAGTCTTGTAGTGTGTATGGTTTTTCGAGATTGACCGACAAAAAAGCTAAAATTTCAGCTTTCAGTTGGTCATAATATGATTTTTGTTTGTCTTTTGCCATTATTTGTTTAATCATTCTTGCTCAACCCCCTGCCAATCATACATTGGGTTTTGGGTTGGGTCCCAATTCGGATAAATCAAGAAGTGTTTTTCTTGAATTTTATTCATCAGAACCTTGCGTAATTCGCCTAAGTTTTCTTTGTGTTCGGCCGAAATAAACACAACATTTTCGGTGTTTTTTTTGAGATAACTATTTTTTAGTTTGTCAAGGTTTCTCTGTAAATCATCTTCGGTGATGGTTTCGAGGTGTTCGTCGAGATTCTCCTCAGATTCGGGCTTGAAGAGGTCAAGTTTATTGAAAACCAGCACCATTGATTTTTCAGAAGCTCCGATTTCGGCTAAAGTAACGTTTACGACCTCGATTTGTTCTTCAAAAGACGAATGCGAAATATCTACCACATGAACCAAAATATCTGCATCACGGATTTCGTCTAAAGTTGATTTAAACGACTCAATTAGTTGTGTTGGGAGCTTTCTTATAAAGCCAACTGTATCAGTTAGCAAAAATGGAATATTTCCTAAAACTACTTTTCTTACGGTCGAGTCGATGGTAGCGAAAAGTTTGTTTTCAGCAAAAACATCGGCTTTTGCCAAGCGACGCATCAAAGTCGATTTGCCAACGTTCGTATAACCTACCAATGCCACCCGGACGAGTTGGTCGCGTTCTTTTCGGCGTGTAAAACTCTGTTTATCAATCTTTTCAAGTTTATCTTTCAAAAAAGCAATGCGGTCTTTTACGATACGTTTATCAGTTTCCAACTCTTTTTCACCAGGTCCACGCATACCGATACCACCCTTTTGGCGACTAAGGTGCGACCACATACGGGTAAGGCGAGGCAACATATATTGGTATTGAGCCAGCTCGACTTGTCGCTTTGCTTGATCGGTTTGGGCTCGTTGCGAAAAAATATTCAAAATTAGCAAGCTACGGTCAAGAATCTTGATTTCTGGAAATGTCATTTCAAGATTTCGGACTTGCGGAGACGTGAGGTCATCATCGAAAATAATACTATCGACGGGGTTTTCAATCAGCCAGATTCTTATTTCTTCTAATTTGCCTTTTCCTACAAAAGTTTTAGGGTCAGCACGTTCGAGCCGTTGAGTAAAAGCTCTTTTGGTGATTACGCCTGCGGTTGTAGCTAAAAATTCTAATTCATCAAGATACTCTTTGGTTCGTTCAGCATTTTGTTTCTGCGTGATGAGACCAACTAAAATTGCAGTTTCTTGCTGCGTTGCGGTAGAAAAAACGGGTGCTTTGAACAATTTAATAATAAATTTATTGCCTTGAAATAACTTTCTATAGTAAACAAAAGTTTCTTGCTGTTGATTACCTTTTTTCTTAAATATATGAAAAATATATTAAAAATACAAATTTTCAGTCTTAGGAACCATTGATTTATGGCATGTAGGATTTTTTTATGGTAAATGAGTTTAACACTTTTTTTGAGATCAATTTTTGATTAAAAGTTATTTGAAACAAGAACCTACTTTTTAATCAGCTTCTATGAAAAGTTTGGCACGCTTTTAGTGTATTAAAATTAATGTTGCAAAAAAGGTATTGAATGACGACAATGATACATTTTAAAAAGAAAATCTGGTTTTTTTAAGTATTTAAACAGTATTTTTTTAAATTAATTGGCCAAAATAAAGTTTTTTATTAAAGCAAAGTTATGAGGAGACATCAAAGATTTCTCCACTCGATAAGAAAAATAAAACAATCTTTTTTTTATTCTAAAAATATTTATCTTTGCTATGAGAAGTTACCCGATAAGGGAATTCCAATCAGAGAATTTTTAAAAAATTCTCAACTTGAAGTCAAATCCAATTATAAAGTTTATACATGGATTATTAGGAAAGCACGTAAGTCGGAATCCCTGCCACTGATTTTGAGGTAGGGATTTTTTATTTGTAACTTTGTTAGAAATATGTATAGTAGTTCGAAGGCACAAGGTTTTTAGAGATAGCAAGAAAATGGCAGAAAAAGCAGCAAAAAAAGTAGATGTAACTAATAAAAAGGCAAGTTTCGAGTTTTTCTTTTTAGAAAAATATTCGGCTGGAATGGTCTTGACTGGTACTGAAATAAAATCGATTCGATTAAATAAATTCAGTATGGTTGATGCCTACTGTTTTTTCGATAAAGAAGAATTATACGTAAAAAACTTAAATATATCAAAATACGAACAAGGTACGCACTACAATCACACACCGCTACGTGATAGGAAACTTTTATTAAAGAAAAAAGAACTGAAAAAATTGGCCAATAAGTTAACTGATAAAGGCTTAACCGTAATACCAACAAGACTTTTTATTAATGATGGTGGTTTTGCCAAATTAGATATAGCTTTGGCAAAAGGAAAGAAATTGTATGATAAACGAGATAGCATCAAAGAACGAGACGTAACCCGTGAGCGTATGCGAGAAGATTGATAGATGAAGTTTTGAAACCGAAACGAGGTGAAATTTTTTGAAATATTCACCTCGTTTCACTCTTGTAGGCTGCCGATAATTGATCGAGATCCAAAATTATTTCTTATCGGGATTCAATAAATCGTAGAATTGATCGAGTTTTGGCATCAAGATAATACGAGTACGACGATTGATTGCACGACCTTCTGCCGAGTCATTGCTCGTAAGTGCGTTGAATTCACCTCTACCAGCCGCAATCAATTTGTTTGGGTCGATGCCAAAGCTTTGTTGTAAAACGCGTATCACCGATGTTGCACGTTTTGTGCTTAAATCCCAATTGTCAGTAATACAATCTGTATTGATTGCCACGTTGTCAGTATAACCCTCAACCATCACTTCTAATTCTGGTCTTGATTGAATGATTTGTGCAATTTTCCCTAAAACGATATTGGCATTTGAGGAGATTTTCGAGCTGCCTGTGCTAAACAACATCTTGTCCGAGATATTTATCATTACTACGGTTTTATCAACTTTTACTTCAACATCTTGGTCGTCGAGACCATTGTTGAGTACACTTTTCAGATTAACGGCCAAAGCCAAATTGATAGAATCTGCTTTTGTGCGAGCTGCTTGGAGTAGATTGATGTACCTGTCTTTAGTTGCTAATTGCGACAGCGTTTTGTCGATATTATCATTGGCTGCCTTTGAAAGTACAGTCAAATTTCCAACTTGCTCAACCTGTTTATCACGCAGTTTTCTTAAATCAGCAACTTGGTCTTTCAAGTCATTGATTTGTTGGTCACGCTGTTGGATTGTTGAAAGTATTACGTTTTTTTGGGCTTCACTTTTTTGCTGCGATTTGCTCATGAGCTCAAGTTTATCTTTGTAGTCTTGCACGTTATCACCACATTTTACTAAATCGGCTTGGGCTTTGTCATATTGAGATTGCAAAGCTGTTAGTTTCTTTTTTGCAACACATGAAGTCAGTGATAATCCTACAAATAAAACGAATATTGGTTTTAATGACATTTTCATTTTTGATTCTTGTTTTATTGTTTGTTTTAACTAAATTACAAATTTTCCACGTAAAATTGAAAAATTATAATACTTTAAAAAAAGATTATTTTAATTTATTGACTATTCCAAAATTAAATGGGATTCATGAGGTTTTTGAATATTTTAATTTTCCGTAAAACAATTGTTATCTGATTAGCATATTTTTGAAAGCACCATTCGAATCTTGTAAAATATGATATCAAACTTCAAAATGGGCATATTTGGGATATTTTTTGATAAAGTATACGTAAAATATTAGACATCCTTGAAAAACATCAAAAACTTGCTTTAATTTGTTCAAATCTTTATTTATAAAAATTCAACCATAAGTATTTAGTCATGTTAAAATCACTCAAATTAGATACAACAGCAGAGAGAAACATCAAAACTTGGCTCAAAGGCAAATACGACGATGATACAAAAACCAGTATTCAGCAACTTATAGATGAGGGAAATAGCAATCAACTAACTGATTCATTCTACAAAAACTTAGAATTTGGTACAGGTGGTATGCGTGGTGAGATAGGTGTTGGGTCTAATCGTATGAATAAATATACGGTTGGTGCAGCCACACAAGGTTTGGCAAATTACCTCAACAAAACCTTTGTTGGACAAGAAATAAAGGTAGCTATTGCCTACGATAGCCGTAATTTTTCACCTGAGTTTGCTCGTGTAGCTGCCGATATTCTTTCGGCCAATGGCATCACGGTTTATTTGTATAAAGAACTTCGCCCTACGCCGCAGCTTTCATTTACTGTGCGTCAGTTGGGTTGCCAAAGTGGTATCGTTATCACGGCATCACACAATCCACGCGAGTATAATGGCTACAAAGTTTATTGGGTAGATGGTTCGCAGGTTGTAGCTCCGCACGATAAAAATATCGTGGCCGAAGTAAATGCTATTACGAATGTAAAAGACATTAAGTTTAAAGGCGTAAAGAAACGAATCAAAATGATTGGCGAAGTACTTGATAACGCTTATTTGAAAGCTGTGAAAAGTATATGTGTCAATCCAAGAATGATAAAAAAGCAGTCAGATTTGAGCATTGTTTTTTCTCCAATTCACGGAACTGGTATCACAATGGTTCCTAAGGCTTTGGCACAGCTGGGTTTTGCGAATGTTCATATAGTAGAAGAGCAATCCACTCCAGATGGAAACTTCCCTACGGTAGTTTACCCAAACCCCGAAGAGCAAGAAGCAATGAGTTTGGCTTTAAAAAAAGCTAAAGAAATCAATGCTGATTTGGTAATAGCAACCGACCCTGATGCCGACCGTGTGGGAATGGCGGTAAAAGACCCAAATGGAGAATGGCAATTATTAAATGGAAACCAAGCTGCAAGTTTGATTATCTATTATTTATTAAAAGCATGGAAAAAAGCAAAAAAACTAAAAGGAAATGAGTTTGTAGCAAAAACAATAGTTACAACCGATTTGATTGACGAAATGGCAGCAAAAGCGGGGGTAAATTGTTATAATACACTTACAGGCTTCAAATACATTGCTCAAGTAATCAGAGAGTTGGAAGGCAAACAAACCTTTATTGGTGGTGGAGAAGAAAGCTATGGCTATTTGATTGGAGATAAAGTACGTGATAAAGATGCGATTGCAAGCTGTGCAATGATTGCCGAACTCACTGCTTTTGCCAAAAACGAAGGCCTTTCACTATTTGATTTCTTGGCTGAAATGTACCAAAAGAATGGTTTCTACTACGAAGGCCTGATTTCATTAACTAAAAAAGGTAAAACAGGAGCAGAGGAAATACAGCAAATGATGCTTGATTTTAGAGTGAAACCACCAAAGTCGTTGGCAGGCTCGAAAGTTATCCGCATGGATGATTATAAATCACTTATCACAAAAGATTTAAAAACTGGCGAAGAAAAAGCCATTCCAGCAGGGGAAATGGGTATCGAATCATCAAATGTGCTTCAATTTTTTACGGCCGATGGAACTAAATTTACCTGTCGCCCATCTGGAACTGAACCAAAAATTAAGTTTTATGTAGGTGTAAGAGCCAAATTGAAGAAAAAAGACGAATTTGATGCTACCTTGGAGGCTTTAAAAGAAAAAGTGAAGTCGATTCAATTGGAATTAGATTTGAATTAATATTGCGAAGTATCAAAAACCTGCAAGGCCCTTAAAAATACCTTGCAGGTTTTTTTCTACAAACTAAAATGTTAAAATTTTACTTTTTCCAAGTAAATATCTCCAAACTAATAGTACCAGTCGATAGTCCTTTACTCGTTGATTTTGTAGCATAGTTTGACGAAATAAATGCACTTGCCGAACAAAGTATGGGGTTTGTGTGAAGGCTCAAAGGCACATACACTCAGAATAACCTTGAGCATTTAATAAAAAAGCTACTTCACCATATAGATAAATCTAATAAAAATCAAATTTCGGAATTAAACGTCTTCGGTTTGTAGCCGTAATTACGATTGTTTAAGGTGCTCGACTTATGGCGACCGAATTAGTAAAGGACAAAATAAGTGAATTGCATAATTCACCCATTTTTATATTTGACCCAACTGAGTTTGTAATATGAATAATTAGTATATTTACTTAACTATTATTCGAAAACCATAGGCTTTCGGAAATACCTAATGGAGATAAGTTTGCATCAAAATGTTGAGAAAGTTCCCCCAAATAACTACATTAAAAAATGTATAAACTACAATTCAATCCCAACGATAAAACCCCAAAATATAAGCAAATTGTACAATCAATAGTTGCTGATATTGAGCGGGCGGTTCTGAAAAAAGATGAGCAGCTGCCATCCATTAGTGAATTAAGTGAAGAATACTATTTAGCTAGAGATACTGTTGAGAAGGCATACCGTGAGCTAAAAGAAAGAGGCTTTATTTCTTCGGTGCAAGGGAAGGGTTTTTATGTAAACCGAACCGATAATAATAAGATGCGTATCTTGTTGGTTTTCAATAAGTTGAGTTCTTATAAAAAACTAATTTATTATGCTTTTTTAAAAGTTTTAGGTAATAAGGCTAGCGTTGATTTACAGATTCACCATTACGATGCCAAAATTTTCGCCGAAATCATAGCTAATAATATTGGAAAGTATAATTATTACGTAGTTATGCCGCATTTTTTTCCCGAAAACGATAAAACTCTCGCCTTGAAAACGCTGGAAAAAATCCCTTCTGAAGAACTCATTTTGTTAGATAAAGATTTACCCGAATATACAAAACCATGTTTGAGTGTTTATCAAGATTTTGAGAAGGATATATTTGACGCTCTCGACGAACTTCGTGATTTACTCGAAAAATATAGCCGTATGGTGTTAGTTTTTCCGAGTGATGGAAATTATCCGAGTGATATTGTGCTTGGTTTTCGTCAGTTTTGTGTGAATTTTGTACTTGATTTTCAAATCAAAGAAAATGCACTCGACGAAGTATTACAAACAGGAACAGCTTACTTAGTTGTAGAAGAAACCGATTTGGCCGAGTTGGTAAAGAAAACCCGTCAATTAAACTTAAAACTGGGGGAAGATATTGGTGTAATTTCGTTCAACGAGACCACGCTAAAAGAGTTATTAGAAATTACAGTTATTACAACCGATTTCGAAACAATGGGTAGAACAGCAGCTGCACTTTTGCTTGATAAAAAGCAAATAAAAATAAAAAACCCTTTCTACACCATTCGTAGAAAGAGTTTATGACGGATGTGTATTTTAAGTATTTTTTTCAAGGTATGAACTCAACTAACTGTCAACTTTTTAGACTTAATTAGCCAATAATTCATCTAATTTAGTCTGATACTCCTTAAATTTATCAAGACCTTGATGTTTCCCTTTCTTTAATGTAGTGAGAGTTTTATCAAGGTTTCTGTTTGTAGTAGTCAAGAGTTTGATACTTTGTTTGTAAGGAATAATTTCATCGTCAGTTCCATGAAAAACGTGTACCTCACAATGCACTTTTGGTATCCATTCATAGGCATTTACCTTAAATTCTGAAACGTATTTAAACGGAAAAATCGGGAAACGACTAAAAGCTGCATCGGGTAAACTATAATAAGGGGTTTCGAGGATTAGTTTCTTCACTGGATTAGTCGAAGCTACTTTAATGGCTGCTCCACAACCTAACGAACGCCCATAAAGTACGATTTTGTCTGGGTTATACCGACGACTTAAATCATCGAAAACGTATTGGGCATCGAATAGGAAATTTTGTTCATCCAATCTACCATTACTTTTACCGAAACCTCGATAATCATACATCACTACGTCGTAGCCACGCTTCGTAAATTCGGAAGCATATTCGCCCCACCGAGCCAAATTATCGGCATTGCCGTGATAATAAAGTACTACACCTTTCGAAACACTATCTTTCGACGCAAATCTAAGGGCATTAAGTTTTACTTCTGGTGCTACTACCACATAAAATTCTTCGGCTTTCGGAAATTCGTAGAGATAATCTTTCGCTAGTTTTTTCGGGTGCAAAATGATAAATCGCTGAAAAAGCACTAAGCCGGCAATCAGAACAACGTAAATCGTAAGGGCAATTTGAAGGTATTTTAATTTAAACACGGAAAAATAATGGATAATGAATAATTGCTAATATTAAAAATTGATGATTTACGAATAAAAAAATTTGCAAATCATTCGTAAATGGTAATTCGTCAATTTAAAAGGTGTTTATCAAAAATCAAATCGAATCTATCGAGTAATATTTCTTCGAGATGTTTGTGATATTCGGAAAATGATGGCAAATTATTATGTCCGCCACCATAAATGGGCACTAAACGAGTTTTTTGAGGAGCAAGTTTTGCCAACTTTACACTCGACCGAAAAGGTATCAAAAAATCCTTTGTGCCATGAATGATATAAATCGGACACTTAACAAACTTGATATATTGGTCAGTTCGGATAGAAAACCGCAAAATCATGGTTACTGGTAAAAATGGCAAAAATCGATTGGTCAACTGCGAGAAACTATAATACGGTGCATCAAGAATCAAGGTTTTTGGATGATTTTTTGATGCTAATTTACAAGCAAAACCCGAACCCAGCGAACGCCCATAAATCACGATATTTTTTTCGTTATATCCTTTCGTAAGCATTTGATTATAAACTACTTGCGAGTCTTCATACATTCGTTCTTCGTGCCGCTTACCCGTACTTTTTCCAAAACCTCGATAGTCTATCATCAACACATCATAATCATGTGAGATAAAGTCTTTGGCATATTTTGCCCAACCTTTAATACTGCGAGTATTTCCATGAAAATAAATAACTAAACCACGAGTTTCTTCGCCAACATCATAAAAAAGCAGTCCGTTGATTCTTGCTCCATCGGGCATATTAAAAAATAGCTCTTCAAAATGGTCGTCGTACCGAAACTCAAAATCTTGCGACAGCTTTTCAGGTTTAAAAATAAAATACTCCTGTACTTTGTAGGCCACTAAGCAAATAATGACATACGAAACTATCACTAAAACAATGATTTCGGTAACAGACATGGATGAGTATTTTTTTTAAAAACTCTGCGAATTTATTAATTTTTGGTGATGCACCCATCACAAGTTAGAAAATATTTGACTTACATCAAGTTGACTTACATTAACGGGTGATTCAAAGGGTTTTTTGAGCTATTCGCATAATTATTTTCGTATTCGTGAACCAACTCACCCAAAATGTCTTTTAGGGTTTCGAGTTTGTTTTTACCTAGTACTTCTCCAAACTTATAATTTATGTAATCTGTGCAGTTTCGCCAGTCAATCATAGCCCGTAAGCCTTTTTCGGTATATTTTACAATTAAGGCACGTGCATCTGATGGGTCTTTTTCTACCATCACAAACCCTTGTTCTTGTAATTCTTTAACGAGTTTACTCATACCCTGCTTGGTCATGCCCGCACTTGCGGCTAATGTATTAACACTAGTTCCTTCTACTTCGATGTTTACTAAAGCCACAATATGTCCCACACGAAAGTTTTCGTAGCCAATACCTTTCAGATAATCGCCCGCCAAATCGCTCATGTAGCGATAGGTTCGGTTAAGAAGCTTTCCCATCAGCCTTGCTTTATTGGCTTTCATTTTGGCTACTTCTGTCAGTAATTCTTCGTTCATTGCTAATCGTGAGAAAAATCAGGCAGGGCCCAATGCTCTACATTAAATTCTGATTAATAGATAAATATACTACAAAGGTAATATAAAAAAAATAATTGTCAACTTACTTGACTAAATTAGTAAACTTAGTTTACTTTGTAACTTTAAAATTATAATATAAAACCTAAGAGCAAAAAAACAAAAGCAAAAGTAATAAACTGAATAAAATATGGAAAATTTGCCTAAAAAATCGTTTAAAAATTACATTCCACGGTTCATCTTAGTATTTATCTTGATGAGTGCTGCCGTCTACGCATATAATAAATATCAGTACAATCAGGTTTACGAAACAACGGATAATGCCCAAATTGAAACCTATACAGTGCCGGTTGTGTCAAGAGTGGGCGGTTACGTAAATGCTGTGAACATGAAAGATTTCGAGCAAGTACAGAAAGGTCAGTTATTGGTTGATATTGATGATAGCGAACAACGCTTGGCATTGGTTGAATTGGAGGCAATGTATCAACAAATGCTTACGGACGTAGAAAATGCTACAGCGAGCATCAAAAATACAAATATGATTATTGCTGCCGCCGAATCTGGTCTAAAAACAACAGCTTTACGAAAAGAAAAAGCCCAAAAAGATGCTGAGCGTGATACAAAATTATTTGCTGATAATGCCATTACAAAACGTCAAATCGACGATAGTAAATCTAATTTGGAGGTTTTGAATGCTCAATACGATAGCCAAAATCAAGATTGGATAGCCTCAAAATCTCGTATTGAGGTGCTTTCTTCAAATTTGCACAAGGCAGAAGCAGCTTTGGCGGTTCAAAGAGTAAAAATTGACCAACAAAAACTAAAGCTAACTTATTCAAAAGTTTATGCATCTGAAAATGGCAAGATTGGTCGCAAGAGCGTTGAACCTGGGCAGTTTATTCAGCCAGGGCAAACCTTGGCAACTATCGTGCAAGATTCACTTTATTGGGTAGTTGCCAATTTCAAAGAAACGCAAATCAGTCGTTTGGCAGTTGGACAGGAAGTCAATCTCAAATTAGATGCTTTCCCTGATATGAAATTGAAAGGAAAAATCGCTGACTTTTCCGATGCAACTGGTGCCAAATATGCACTTCTTCCGCCAGATAATGCAAGTGGAAATTTCGTAAAAGTAACTCAGAAAATCCCAGTAAAGATTGCGATTGACGACGTTGAAAAATTGCGTGATAAACTACGTGCAGGTATGAGTTTGGAGGTTGAGGTGAAAATTAAGTAATGTAAGGGCTTATGAAGAATAAACCCTTAACTGCGGGAAATTGCAGGATTGATGTTTATGGAAAATACAGAAAATACAAAAAAGCCCATTGGTGCAGCACGATTTATTATTGTACTGACAACCGTAACGGCCGCCGTGATGGAGCTACTCGACACAACGATTGTTAATGTAGCACTTAATCAGATAGCGGGTTCGTTGGGGGCAACAATTGAAGATATAGCTTGGGTTATTACGTCTTATGCCATTGCAAACGTAATCGTGATTCCGATGACAGGTTTTTTGGCCGAATATTTTGGCCGAAAAAATTATTATCTAGCGTCAATGGTATTGTTTGGTGTTGCTTCGTATTTGTGTGGAAACTCTGATACATTATGGGAGCTTGTTTTTTGGAGATTTATTCAAGGAATAGGAGGAGGAGCTTTGCTTTCTACCTCACAATCGATTTTGTTTGATGCTTTTCCGGGTAAAGAACGAGGTATGGCTTCAGGGCTTTTCGGAATGGGAATCGTACTAGGTCCAACACTCGGGCCAAGTGTGGGAGGTTACATCGTTGATAACTTTACTTGGGGAGATATTTTTTATATCAATGTGCCGATTTGTATTATTGCTACGATTCTTACGGTTTTATACATACCACGAAAGGAAGGCGAAGGGAAAAATAAAGCCAGTATTAAGATTGATTACTTCGGAATTGTATTATTGATTATCGGTATAGGCTCATTGCAGTATATTCTTGAAAAAGGGGAGTCGAAAGACTGGTTTCAGTCGAGAGAGATTTCGATAATGGCTTTATTTGCTGCAATCGGAGTCGTAGGATTTATCAGTCGAGAATTAAATACTGACCATCCGGTAGTAAATTTAAGGGTATTTGCTAATCGAAACTTCGCTTTTTCGTCGATTTTCGTGTTAGTTTCGGGCTTCGGTTTGTTTACATCGGTTTTCGTTTACCCAGTTATGGTGCAACGTATCAATGGTTTTACACCTTACGAGACCGGGCTATCTTTGTTTTTTCCGACACTTACAATTTTACCACTCTTTCCGATTTTGGGTAAGCGAATGTCGGAAGGGGCATCTCCGATTCCATTTGTTGTGGCAGGTCTTTTGATTTTTGCTTTCTTTGGTTTTTATAGTGGAACAGCAACCGCCGACATGGGGCGTTGGGATTTTTATCCGATACAACTTTTACGTGGTTTAGGTACAGTTATGCTGCAATTACCACTGATCAATGCCTCGGTGGCTGGTTTGAAACCAAGCGAATTTGGTTCAGGTATTTCGCTAACAAATATGATTCGTCAGCTGGGAGGAGCATTTGGTATTGCATTGGCCAATAACTACATTTCAATTCAATATGCCCAACATCGCTCTGACTTGGTGGCTAATTACACGCCCAATAATCCCTTGTTTTTAGAAAAATTCAATGCCATCAAAATGGGATTTTTATCTCGCTCGGGCGATATAGCACTAGCTTCAAAGCAAGCATATCGACAGTTGGAATTAATGCTCGACAAACAATCGTACTATCTGGCATATTTAGACACATTTAGAATTATTGCCATATTTTTCTTGTGTGTTTTACCATTGGTGGTACTATTAAAAACTAAGAAAAAATCGCCAGACCAAATTGCGGCTGCAACCAAAGCAGCAGCCGAATCACACTAATACAATTATTAATTTTAGACATTGATTAGGAGAGCTTTATCTCAAGTCTTTGCTTTTAATATAGAAACTAAAAAAATGAAAATCAATAAAATATTCATCATTGTTTGCTTGTTTTTAGGCAACAAAGGGCTTGCTCAGAGTAGCGAGCAAGTACTTTCTAAATTTATCAATCAAGCCATCGACTATTCGCCGAGGGTAAAAGAGCAGCAGCAATTACTTGGCGTTGGAGATTATCGAATAAAAGTGCAAGAAACTGGTCTTAAACCGCAGGTAAGTGGAGATGTGAGCTACTCAAGAGTTGATCCAATCGCAAAGGCAACTTTGCCAGTTAATGGCGAACCTCGCATCATTCAATTTCAGCCGCATAATAATTATAATGCTAGTATTGCAGCGTCGTATGTGATTTATGACTGGGGAAGATTTAAGGAAAGTGTAAAGAAAACAGTTCTTGAAATTCAGCAACAATCAGGTGGAATTGAAATACTGAAGCATACTTTGGCTTACCAAGTTTCACAATTATATTTTAGCATTATTTACTTACAGAAATCCATCTTAGTGCAGCAAGACCAAGTGAAATTGGTGCAAGAGAATGGCAAAATTATTACCGACCGCATAAAAAGTGGCGATGCACTTGAATATGATGCCGTACAGGTGCAAGTACGCTACAAAAATGCCGAAATGCGAGTAATAGACCTACAAGGCCAACTCGAAAGACAATACATTTTTTTGAGTTCGTTGATTGGCTCTGATGCAAGAAAATCAATTCCAATCAATGCCGAATTACAGTTTGTTTATGGCAAAACAGATATGCAAAGTACTTATAATGAGGCGATTGTAAACAATGTTGATTTGAAAGGCTTGCTTATAAAAGAAAGTGTTTTGGCTCAAGAAGTGAAAATTTCGAGCATGAGTAGTTTACCAACTTTAGCTGCTAATGCTTCGCTTGGTGTGCGTAATGGTTATTTGCCTGATATTGCGATTTTAAGACCAAACTCATTGATAGGAGTAAAACTTTCGATTCCGATTTATACAGGAAAACGTGGGGAATATAACACGCAAATAGCTAAAACAAACCTCGATGCAGCGAAGCAAGGAACTGAGTCGCAGAAAATACAGATAAGCCGTGACCTCGAAAATGCCTATAATGATATAAAAGTAGCGAATCAGAAAAAAGAATTGGCTGCAAGTAATATTTTTCAAGCTGAGTATAGCTTGAAATTGGCTAAAAAACGATTAGAAAATGGCGTAAGCACCCCGCTCGAAATTCAATCAGCCGAGACAGGTTTAGAAGAAGCAAAATTTAATTTATTACAATATGATTATCAAGCTTTATTGGCTAAACTCGAAATCAGTAGGATATCGGGAGTGAAGTTTTGGTGAGAAATGTAGCACAATTTTCTAAATTGAGTCAATGAATGACTCAATTTAGAAAACGGAACGCCGCCCGATTGTGCTAAAAATATTTTAATACAACATTCTGAAACGAATTGTCTCGTCGATGTCTTTGATTTCTTGGATAAACTCGTTGGTATAGCCTTTGCAAATGTCCATAATTACATAACCAATCGTTTCGTTGGTTTTCAAATACTGACCAATGATATTGATATGGTGTTTTGCAAAAATATTATTGATTTTGGCTAAAATGCCCGGTACATTTTGGTGAATGTGCAATAAGCGGTGCGAATCACGAAGTAATGGCAATTGTACTTCTGGGAAATTCACACTGCCAGTAGTGCTACCATTATTCATGTATTCGAGCAAACGCTCTGGTACATAAAGCCCGATGCCTTCTTGAGCTTCTTCGGTGCTTCCGCCGATGTGTGGCGTAAGGATAACGTTTGGCAGACCACGTAATTCATTTTCGAATGGTTCACTGTTTGTTTTTGGTTCATACGGGAATACGTCAATACCTGCTCCACCAACTTTGCCAGATTTGATGGCTTCTACCAAAGCTGGTACTTCAACCACGTGTCCTCGAGCAAGATTCATGAAAATTACGCCGTCTTTCATTAGTTCAAACTCACGTTTGCCAAAAACATTGGTGTTTTCTTTACGGCCGTCAATGTGCATACTTACCACATCCGAAACTCGTAAAACTTCTTCTAGTGAACGGCATTTCTTGGCGTTTCCGATAGGCATTTTATCGACAATATCGTAGAAATAAATCTCCATTCCAAGTGCCTCACCGATAACCGATAGTTGTGTTCCGATGTGCCCATAACCAATCAAACCGAGTTTTTTGCCACGAACCTCGAAGCTATTATTGGCTGATTTATCCCAATTGCCAGCGTGCATTTGGTTACTTTTCGTAAATACATTACGAATCAACAAAATCATTTCACCGATTGCCAATTCTACTACAGAGCGAGTATTGCTATAGGGTGCATTGAAAACGGCAATTCCTTTTTCAGTACAAGTTTTAAGGTCGATTTGGTTTGTTCCGATACAAAATGCACCAACTGTGATTAGTTTATCAGCATTTTCAAGAACTTTTTTAGTCAAATTAGTTTTTGAGCGAAGCCCCAAAATCGAAACTCCTTTGATTTTTTCTGACAATTCCTCCTCATCCATTGCCCCTTTGTACGTTTCCACGTCAAAGCCTTCGTGTTTGAATGCTTCGATAGCAACCGAGTGAACATTTTCGAGTAGCAAAACCTTGATACGACTTTTTGGATATGATTGGCTACGAGGCAATTTATTCAGATACAAAAACTCATCCAACGATGGCACAATGTGGTCAGCTTTTGAGGTAACTTTCGCACGCTCAACGTTTTCTGTAAAAGCATAAAAACGATTGGCTAGTCCAGAAGCACGAAGTTCGTAGTCGGTATAGCCATCGCCAATAGCATAAACATCACCATCAAGATTTAATGAACCTAATAACTTCACTTTGCCTTTTTCGTGAGCTAAAACATTACTTTGGTCAACACCAATAATATTATCTTCTTCATCAAAAACGAAAGTATTGGCATATACATTTGCTTCTTTTATACCCATTGAAGTAACTATTGGCACAATAAACTCTTTAAAACCGCCCGAAACAATTAAAATATGGTCGGCATATTCACGCAGGAATTTTTCGTTGCGTTGAAAAGATTCCGAAACTTGTGTATGAAGAAAATCAACTAATTGATTGATATGCGAACGATTGGCTTTCAATAATTCGATTCGTCGGCTGAGTGCATCTGAAAAAGTGATTTCGCCATTCATACCTTGCTCTGTCAGGCTTCTGATTTGAGTAACTAATTTTTCTTGTGAGGCATTTCCTGCCAAAGCAATATTTGCTAATTCATCAAGGCCTTCTACTTTCGTAAAAGTGCTATCGAAATCAATGATATAATAGGTATTGTTCATGAAAATCCTAAGCCCCTAAAGGGAAGCTATTTTAAATGAAAACTATATTTTTATACTTTTTAAAATCCTGTTATTTCTACCAAATCGGTTTAGGGAACAGGGTCATAGCCGTGTGAATGGCTCCAAGGGCCGCAACGAGCGATACGTTTGGCCGTTAGCCAAAAACCTTTGAAAAAACCATGTTTTTGAAATGCTTCAACCGAATATTGTGAACATGTAGGTGAGTACCGACATGATGGCGGAAACCAAGGCGATATACCTGACTGGTAAAGTCTTACAAGAAAAATGGCGATGTATTTCATTTGAGACAAAAGACAAAAGATTTGAGTTTGTTTGAAAGAACTTTTATAAGTTTATGCAAATCTCTTTTCAAAAATATTATTCAAACAATATATAAAGTGTAACAGTATGCGTTGTAAGCCGGTCAACGCCTTGCAGCGGTGTATTTTTGTTATTAACTGGGTCTACTAAATTTTTGAGACCGTGAGAAAAATGAATTTCTGGTGCAAATTTGAAATATTCTCTAAAAAACTCAATTCCTGTGCCATATTCTACACTAAAATCACTGGTTTTAGTGATAAACTTCGATTTGTTTCTTCTACTATTAGGGTTAGTTTCAACCCCATAGCGGAGGCCACCAAAAACATACATTCTTACATTTCCACGTCTTTCAGATTTGTATTTAAACATTACTGGAAGCTCAAACCAAGCAGTTTCTCTTAAGTCAGTGTTTTCATTAAACTTAGTTGGATCAGTGTCTGCCACAGCTGTATTTATGTATTTATATTCTAGTCTTCTTCCGTAAATGGATACAGTAGGTAAAACCCTAAAATCAAAATAATCATTGATTCTAAAATTAGCTAATCCACCCATTTTTAGTCCAAAAGTAGTAGGTGAGGTAATACTGTAATAATTGTCTTTGTTGACAAAGAAATTATTAAACCTAATGTTGTAATTAGTGCTTGTTAGTCCCAAAAAATAACCAAAACGAAGATTTTTAACATCATAATCGGCCTGAAAATGGCGACGAGTATCTTGAGCAAACACACCTTGAGTGAGTAAGCATACGATAATTTGACAAATAAATAATCTGAGAAAAGGGAAGTTCTTCATAAATTTTTAAAAATAAACAAACTAATGCTGGACTTTTTGTAGTATTGACAGTCATGAGCCAACATCATGGCTTTTTGCCAATGTAAATAGAGCAAATACCAAAGGTAAGTGGAATACATTTTGTCTGATGAAATCCTGCTTTTTCAAATACTTTCAAGAAATTTTCACCTGCTGGGAATGTCTTTACCGATTCGGGTAAATAACTATAAGCCGAGCTATCCTTAGAAACTAATCGACCTATGAAAGGCAGGATTGTCAAATTGTAAAAATTGTATAATTGCTTTATAACAGGAGTTTTAGGATTTGAAAATTCCATGACCATGCAAGTTCCACCTGATTTGGTTACTCGACACATATCGGTTAGGCCTTTTTCGAGATTTTCAAAGTTACGCACTCCAAAGGAAACGATAACGGCATCGAAAGTATTGTTTTCAAACTGTAATTTCTCAGAATCCCCCATTTGAAGTTCTATTTTGCTTTCTAAACCCAGTTTTTTTATTTTCTCAAGTCCAAATGATAGCATCCCTTCAGAAATATCAACCCCGATTACTTTTTCTGGTTTAAGTTGTTTCACAGCTTCAACGGCCAAATCTCCGGTGCCCGTTGCAATATCCAAAATAAATTGTGGTTTTTCTGGACGCAACATCGAAATAGCCTTTTTTCTCCACCAAAAGTCAATTCCACCACTTAGCAAATGGTTCAAGAAATCATATTTAGGAGAAACATTATCAAACATTTCGGCAATTTGCTCACGCTTGCTACTATCTTTTTCTTTGTAAGGTACTACCATATATTTGACGAACGATTTTTTTGAGTCGTTCATAAGTTTAAAATAAGAAAACAAAATTACAAAACTACTAATTGATAACTGATTGATTATCAGAAAAGTTTTTTCATATATACTTTTGTATAATTGAAATAGAAAGAGCAAGGCACAAAACTTATGCAATACATCAAACATTATAGGTCACCTATTGGGGTATTAGAAATTGTAGCAAATAATAATTTCTTGACGCATGTACTATTTCGGGAAGCTCAAAAGAAACCCAGTAGGCAGTTAGAAGAAACACCCGAAAATTCGCCAATAGTTGATCAGACAATAACGCAATTGGATGCATATTTCGAGAAAAAACTGAAAGATTTTGATTTGCCAATGTTGGCACAAGGAACCGATTTTCAGCGAAAGGTATGGGAATATCTAAAAACCATTCCTTATGGAAAAACAATTTCGTATCTTGAATTTTCAAAAAGAATTGGTAATGAAAAAGCGATTCGAGCAGTTGGTACGGCTAATGGTAATAATCCATTAACCATAATTTTACCTTGCCACCGAGTTATTGGGTCAGATGGCAGTTTGGTGGGTTACGGTGGCGACCTTTGGCGAAAAGAATGGTTGCTTCGACACGAAGGAAGTTTACCCAATCAATCACAATTGGGATTATTTTAACTTCGATTGCGGGTAACCAATAATTGAAATATCATTATACAAACTAATCAATAATCTATGGAAACGGCTATTAATCAGTCTATTACGAGTAAAAAACAATTTCCTTCATCTTCAAAAAACTTACTGGCTATTCCGCTTCATGTATATGTCAGCGTAATTGCTTCGATGTGTGTGATTCTAGGAATCTTGTGGGACATAGCTTGGCACATGAGCATAGGCCGTGATGGACTTTTTTCGGCTCCGCATGTGCTTACTTATATCGGTGCGGCAGCTGCAGGTATTTTTTCGGGTTATCAGGTTCTCAAAACTTCTTTTTGGGGAAATCAACTCGAAAAAGGCAAAATGGTGAAGTTTTGGGGCATCTTTTATAGTTCTCTAGGTGGGCTTTTCTGTATTTGGGGCGGAATTGCTTCGCTAACCTCTGCACCATTTGATGATTGGTGGCACAATACTTATGGTTTGGATGTGCAGATTCTTTCTCCACCACATGCAGTTTTGCTGTTGGGGCTAATGAGCGTACAAATGGGGGCGATGATAGCCGTTTTGGCGTTCTTGAATCGAAGCGAAAAAATCACGTCGATTTCGGCCGAAGAAAACACCAGACGCACCAACCGCTTGCAATGGATGTTTATTTTTACGGCTGCTTTTCTAATCACTTCTATTTTTACATTCCTTACTGAGCCTTTGGGGCGTTGGGCTATGCACGAGCCATCGTTTTATGAAGTTGCCGGTGGAGCATTTCCATTTATCATGTTGGCGGCAGGTCGAGCTTCAAACAAAAAATGGGGAACAACTTATATATGTATCATATTTTTGGTTTTTCATTGGGCTGTTAATGCCGTTCTGAGACTTTTACCCGCCGAACCTTTGCTTGGTCCAATTCATAACCAAATTACTACCTATCAAACACTCGGCTTTCCGTTACTACTATTTATTCCAGCACTTGCCATTGATTGGTTACGAGATAAGTTTTCGACTAAAAACGATTGGATTTTAGCACTCATTTTAGGAGGAGCATATACGATTATTTTACTTCTCACACATTATCCATTTGGTACATTTTTACATGAATCGCCATTGGCTCGAAATTGGTTTTTTGGAAGTAAATCTTGGTCTTTCCAGAACGATGCCGACTGGGAATATCGCTTTAAGTTTGGTCCTTGGAGTAAAAAATCTTTGAATGAATGGCTAATTGGTATATCGCTTTCATTTGTTTTTAGCTTTATATCGACACGCATTGGCCTTGCTTGGGGAAATTGGATGAAAAAAGTGCAGAGATAAGCCAATGAGAGAATGAGTAAAGCGGAACGCCGCACGTGCTTAATGAGTGAATATTTTTCACTGATAATTTTCAATGTATTTTTAAAAATCAAAAAATGAATTTCATAAAATCAAAAAATACTTTTTATAAAGTAATTTCAATATTTTTTATCTCTTTTTCTACTTTTGCTCACATTGGTAGTGCAGGAGTTGTGCATGAAGGTAAAGCTGGAAATTACAGCGTTCAAATATATGTTGAGCCACCCGATGTTATTCCGGGAACTGCCAAAGTGTCGGTGATGGTCGATGGAAACGACATAAAAAGTGTAAAGATGAGTCCGATTTATTATTGGACTGGTGATGAAGGCTCGCCTCGCTCTGATGAAGGGGTTATGACCGAAGCAGGTAAATATGAAGGAAAAATTTGGCTAATGGAAAATGGTGCGGCCAGTGTAAAAGTAGTCATTGCAGGAGCAAGAGGAAAAGGCGAAGTATTGATTCCGATTGCGGCACTTTCTACGGCTCAACGTCAACTACCAAGTTCGTTGGGTTGGATTTTGGCTGGTTTAGCTTTACTTTTAGTAAGCATCATGACTACAATTATCGGAGCAAGTACGGGTGATAGTTTACTGAAAGTAGGAGAGCCTGAAAATAATTCAACTAAGAAACGCCGCATAGTTGGCTCAACTATCGGAGCTTCGTTTTGTGGACTACTAATGTTTGGTGGAAATATGTGGTGGAATACTGAAACGGCTGATTATCAACGAAATATTTATCGCCCATATACTGCAACCTCAAGCATTAGTTTGAGAGATGGGCAGCGAATCTTGAACTTTAAAATAGATTCGTCGTCGGTAAATGGTCGTTTAATGAGTTTTATTATTCCTGACCACGGGAAGTTGATGCACATGTTTTTGGTGAAAGAAGGTACGATGGATGTATTTGCTCATTTGCATCCTTCTCGAAAAGATACGCTGACTTTTGAAGCTCCGCTACCTAATATGCCCGCAGGAAAATATTTGATTTTTGCCGATGTACTGCGTTATCATAGCTTACAAAATACGATTACCGATACCGTAGAAATTCCACAAACACCAAAAGTAAATGTTATGCCAACATTCACAGGAGACTCAGACGATACTTTTGTTGTAACTAATGCACTTAATAAAACAAGAAATTCTGTAGTTAAAGAAAGTATCACAATTTGCGGAACACCCGGCCTGAAAACCATGCTGCAAGATGGCTCAAGCATTGTTTGGGAAGAAAAACCAAACCAAAAACTCATGGCTGGCCATGTTTATGATTTAAAGTTTTCGGTGCTTGCACCCGACGGCAAACCTGCCGAATTACAAACCTATTTGGGTATGATGGGTCATGCTGCCGTTATCAAAGATGATGCAAGTGTGTATATTCATTTGCACCCGAATGGTACGTATTCGTCAACGGCCGTACAGGTTTTACAAAAACGGATAGACGAGACAAGCAATAAACGCCCTAACCTCGATAATGCGAAGAAATTCAGAGATAGTGTTGATAATGTTTTGACCAAACTTCAAGCCATGACCGAAGCCGAACGAGATAAGTTACTGATGGGAAATATGAAACACGAACTCATCGGGCATCATAATGGTCAAGTTACATTTCCTTATGCATTTCCGAAGGCTGGGCATTACCGCGTTTGGTTACAAGTCAAGCGTGAAGGAAAAATATTGACTGGCGTTTTTGATGCAAATGTCATTTAAACTCGATTATTTTTGATTTATAAGCACAAGGCACAGAGATGCAAAGGTTTAGAAGCGACCCTCTTTCGATAAAAAGTGCTGAAAATGAAACAAATAAAAATTTGTATTTTCGTAAACAATTTTTATTTGAATATAAAAAATTATAAACGAATTATATAAAATTGCAAATTTTAGTCTTTTAAAGATGTTTTTATAGAAAATTAACCAAAAAGAAGTCCCTTTTTGCTCTCTGCAAAAAGGGACTTCTTTATTGTCGATATGTTAAAGATAGTTTATAACCAACTTATCCTTCAGCTGCCACAAGCTGAAAACGACGAATGGCTGCCAGCGTAATGCCAACAATTATCATAAAAAATCCTATCCAAAGAAGGTTGATGTGCGGCTTTTCGGTAGCTTTTAACACGAGAAATTCACGCTGACCACGACTCACAGTAAAGGCGAATTTGCCAGAAACAGGGTCGATTTTAGATAGTTGTAATCGGAGTCCCATTTCGTTATTCACTTCGGGTTTGCTCCAAACTTCGCGGTTACGAATTGCAAAAACCGGTCGCATCGTTACGGCTACATTTCTATCCAAAACCTTAACCGTTGCACGTGCCGCTGCGTCGCCTTCTGCCAATTGCATTCCATCAACTTCTCTGATTCCTTCTACGTTTTCAAGAATCGCCACGTAGTCATTAATAAAAAAGGTATCACCAACTGCTACTGCAAATTCTTCAGGGCGACTCCAATCACGCTCATCTTCGGCAACCGGCGGGCCAGAAACGAAAGCATAAATATCTTTATTCCAAAATTTCTTAATATCTGGAGAAAGTACTGTTCCCATTTTTTCGTTGTCTTGTACACGTGGGTAAAGGTTAAATTTCTTTCCGTCTTTATCTGAGTATTCAATCTGAAAATAGGTATTTTCGGCTTCATACTCGAGCGTATCACCACGTTTGAAATACGTTTTGTCTCCGTCAACTACATCGGCACGTGCAATTCCTTTGTAATTACTGCCAGGAACAGGCCAAACGTATTTTTTCTCTATATAACCCGGAGCATTTCGTACATCAACAAACTGACCTTTATACGTAAATGAAAATTCACTCAATTCGGTCGGACGATTGAGCCACAACAAAGCATTTTCTTTGTTATCGCTTTCGTTAGTAAAGATTTTTGCTCCTGAAAAATTCAAGGAAACTACTTTAGAATAGCCCGAAGAAAACATGATTCCGATAAGCATCACCGCCAAACCAATGTGTGTAATAGCACCTCCAGCTACTTTAAATTTACCTTTAAGAATATCTAATAAAATACTGCCATTGGCTGCAATACTAAACATCGCTGCGGTCAATAAAATAATATATTTCCAGTTATTTACTTTGGCGAAAGTTATGATTATAGCTGATGCTAAAAGGCTGATAACAAGTGGATTAATCAGCTTGTTTACGCTATTTTTCTGAACACGTTTCCACCAAAAAAACTGAGCAATGCCTGATAGAGATGTAATCAGCACAAAAAACCACATCTGAAACTGGGTGAAGTGTTCGACTTGATTAGTCGGCAAAGCCATATTGAGTTTTGCTCCAAAAATTTCTCCTATTTTATTATAAACAGGAATAGAAGTCGTAACAATTACTTGAAAACTCGCCAGGCAAAGCATCAAAACTCCCGAAAAAACCCAAAATTCACGAGAAAATGTCGAGATTTCTGCTTCATCTTGTGGTAAATATTTCCAGCGTATCGAAGAAAGTACCACCGAAACAACAATGAAAGTCAATAAATAAATCAACAGCTGTCCTGAAAGCCCTAAGTCGGTAAATGAGTGAACCGAAGCATTACCAAGAATACCACTTCGGGCTAAAAATGTTGAGTAAACAATTAAAATAAATTGAGCAATAACCAAAATAATGGTATATTTCAAAGCTGTACTGTTTTTACGAGCCATAAGCATTGTATGGAAACTTCCAACCAATACCAGCCATGGCACATAAACTGCATTTTCAACAGGGTCCCAGTTCCAATAACCACCAAAATTGAGCGTTTCGTATGCCCAAATTCCACCCATCATAATTCCCGTTCCGAGAACAACCGCCGCCGTTAAAGTCCAAGGTAATGCTGGTTTTATCCATTCTGTATATTGTTTTTTCCATAGCCCCGCCATACAAAACGCAAACGGAACGAGGGTCATTGCAAAACCCAAAAATAAGGTGGGAGGGTGAATCACCATCCAATAGTTTTGAAGTAAAGGGTTCAGGCCATTACCATCTTTTGGTACAAAACTTGGGTTTGTTTGCCAAATTGGAATATTAGGCATCGACTCTCTTAAAGTCAAAAATGGCGAGCTCCCAACCTTAAAATCTCCCCAAATTACAACGCCCAAAATCATAGAAGCCAAAAAAACCTGCACTAGAGCGAAAATGGTCATCGTTGGAGCTTCGATTCCAGCATTACGAGTTTTGCGAAGAGTAGTATTGATTAACAAAACACCCAAAACAACATTCCAGAACATCCATAATAAAAAGCTACCCTCTTGGTCTTGCCAAAAACACGAAATCGCATAGCCTATTGGCAAACTCAACGAAGAGTTATCCCAAGCGTAATGATATTCAAAATAATGATTGAAAATTATGCTCAATAATGAAGCACAAATAGTAAAAATGGCCAAAGTATGTACATAAAATGCACCACGAGCAAATTTGAGCCATTGTTCAGTTTCTTGCTTATCTTTTAAAATTTCTTGACGAGAAGCTTGCCAATATGCAAAAGTAGAAACAATCGCCGCTACAAAAGAGATAATTACTGAAATATGTCCGATATTTCCAAGGTATGGTCTTAACATGATAAATATTTTTTTTAATGGCTTAAGGCAATCAGTTATCGGCATTTGTTTTTGCTAAAATATAGCCAAAACTACTCAATTAACAGCCGAAAGCCGACTGCAGAAGTTTGACTGCCAAAATATCAACCTAGCCAAGTTGACCAAGGAATACGGCTCAAAATCAGAACCAAAGCTATACCAAAGAAAATGGCAGTTTGCTTAAATTTACGACCATTACCAACCGCACGCTTCACACGAGCATTTCCGATGGTAACTAAAGCAACAGCTATTATATTTGTTGTAGGGTGTTCGATATAAGCTTTTCTCAAAATACTTTCTTTCATTGTTAGTTTCATATCAGAAAAGGCAGCCTGAGCTCCTGGAGATACAAACAATAAGATTAAGCCCAACAAAAACATGGTGTGCGTGGCTATCAAAGCAAATGTGTTGATTTTGAGATGCTTAGCTTCAAAACTTTTCTCACTTGTAGAGCCAACGATTCCGTTGAAAGTAGCTGCTGCCAATAATGCAAGTGCTGCAAAAGCTAAATAAGAGTGAATTGGTTGGATGATTGAATACATATTTGATATTTAACAAAAATGAGGTGATTAAAAAATTTGTGCGAAGTTACGTTATAAACGCTAAATAACATAACTTCGCACACATAGGTTTTGTTACATCTATGGAGCGAACCGAGAGAAGACGGTCGCATACTGTTCGCCGAAGTATTAAAAACAAAAGTATGAAGTTTCTGAAATATTTCTTTTATGCACTAATCACCCTAGCCTCGTTATTTGTTTGGGTTTTTCCTCAATTATTACGGTGCTTTTGTGTTGAATATGATAATTTCCTAGAAATCAAACCTAATATTTTTGTAGAAGAAAAAACGTCTAAAATGCAGCAAGATTCATTAATAAAATATGTAGAAAATGCCAAAATGCGTCTAAAAACCTTTTGGGGAAGTAAAAACGGACAAGCAACAATTATTTTTTCCAAAAACCCAAAAACATACCAAAAATATGCAAAAACCACAGAAGGAGCAGGTTTTAGTATCGGAACTCCGCTCGGCTCATGGATTATACTGAATCAAGATGGCTTAAACGTAGATGTTATTGCCCACGAAATGTGTCATGATGAACTCATGACAAAACTAGGATGGTGGAAAACCAAGCAAGAAATTCCAACATGGTTTGATGAAGGTTTGGCTCTGATGCTTGATTATCGTTTCGTAAGCAGCCAAGATTCTATTCAACGCTACAATGATTATAGAAACGAGGTCAGTTATTTGAGTGCCATTCCAATTCCGCTAAATGAATTAAACACCCAAAAAGACTTTTTCGGGCATGGCGAGCGATTTACCAAAATAGCGTACTTGACCTCGGCTGTTGAAGTTTCCAGAAAGATTTCTATGAAAGGAAAAAAAGAAATTTTTAGAATAATCAACAAAACTGAAAAAGAGGGAAAATTTGAGTTTTGATTAAGGTAATGCAAAGGCCAAATATTTATCACTTGATTTAGTCTTTAATTTACCACCACCACACGCAATCACTACATATTGCTTTCCACCAACTTCATAAACACTTGGCGAAGCATAACCTGCTGCTGGCAGTATTACTTTCCACAGTATCTTGCCAGTTTTTCGGTCAATTGCCCTAAATTGATGGTCTTTGGTAGCTGCAATGAATAGTAGGCCTCCTGCCGTTACGGCCGGCCCACCATAATTATCAGTGCCAGTTAAAGGAATTCCCTTCGCTGTAAGTTCTGGATATTCTCCCAGCGGAATTTGCCAAATACGCTTACCATTGTTCATATTGATGGCGGTTAGGGTTCCCCAAGGGGGTGTATTAATAGGGTAATTGTTCGAATCGTACCAACGATTATAACCTGTACTTTTATATGGGCTTTCCGAAAGATTCGACTTATTAACTGTGTTTATGTAGCTATCTTTGCCAAATAAAAATTGAATTATTGCTTTGTTTTCTATGGCTTTGATATGTGTTAGGGCAGGCATAAGCCCACGGCCTTTTGATATGAGTTGTAGTATGGCTGTTTCATTATATTTTGTTTTAATGTTTTGGAGTGAAGGAAAAGTTCCATCTTCGTTGCCTTCGAGATTAACTCCATGACAAGTCATACAATGTGTTTGATAGAGTTTTTTACCTGAAGAATTGGCTTGGCTATTATTAGTTGGAAGTGCATCGACTAATGAACTATAGACGGGGTTTTCTTTAGCAGGAACATACATGATACTGTTTTCATCAACTGCTGCACCACCCCATTGAGCTCCACCATCGGTTCCAGGAAAGAAAACCGTTCGATTTTTACCTAATGGAATAAAAGCTTGACCCGTAGAAGCTTCCTTTACTTGTGCAATTATTTGTTCTTTGTTTGATGCAAATGAATTTATATCATGAACAGTAAAGCTTTGTCGAGTAAATGGCTCAGGCAAAACAGGAATCGGCTGCGTAGGCGATGCCTGCTCTCCTTTGATAGTAGAAGCCATAACCGCACGCTCTTCGATAGGAAAAATAGGTTTACCACTTACTCTGTCAAACACAAAAGTGAACCCTTGTTTACTTAATACTGACACAACATCAACTTTTTTTCCATTTTTTGAGATTGTAAATAAGTTTGGTGGAGCAGGAATATCCCTGTCCCAAATGTCGTGATGTACCGTCTGAAAATGCCAAAGCCTTTTCCCAGTATTCGCGTCTAGAGCCAGTAAACAATTGGCAAAAAGATTGTCACCTTTTCGATTACCTCCATAAAAATCAAACGCTGCCGAGCCAGTTGGAGCATATATAATACCCCGTTTTTGGTCGATAGCCATACCCATCCAATTATTAGCTCCGCCTAAATTTTTATAATTATCTTTCTCCCATGTTTTATAACCAAATTCATTGGGGTGTGGAATCGTATGAAATGTCCAAATTTTTTTACCTGTTCGTGCATCAAAAGCCCTAATGTCTCCGAGTAAAGCAGTTGCACTCTCCGCCACACGCATACCTACAATCAATGTATTCTTATAGATTGCGGGTGGAGTGTTCAAAACTACGTAATCGTCGGCACCGGGGCGTTTAATTCCGTCAATTAGATGGATTTTCCCTTTTGTACCAAACGATAAAATCGGCTGACCATTTTTGGCATTCAAGGCATAAAGAAAAGCTCCATAACCAAAGAATATTCTTTCATCATGTCCATCTGTCCAATAGCTTACACCTCGGCTGGTCATACTGAAAGTATTATCCTGCAAGTTGGTTTTCCACATTTCTTTACCTGATTCAGCATCTATAGCAAATGCTTGTGAGCCAGCTGAAACACCATAGAGAATACCTTTGATAATTAATGGATTACATTGAATTTGAGTAGTGTTTCTTGTGGTATCTGCTCCGCCTGAATTGTAAATCCAAGCTAATTTCAAGGTCGAAACATTCTCAGGTTTAATTTGAGTGAGTGCGGAATAATGGTTACAATTATCGCCACCATTATAACTTGGCCAATCATTTATATCAATGTTTTCTCTAACTGAAAAAAGAAAAAATGAAACATATAAAACCAAGAAAACCCGAATAGAATTCAAATATAGTTTTCTGAATAGTTTTTTCATTGTCAATGAATAAGAGGGCATTTTTTGAATTATAATTTCAATATTACGAACTTTGAACAGCTAAAACAAATTTCTGAATAAATTTAAAAGAAAAGTTTATAAAGAGTATAAATGGTTGAATATTAGTTATTTATGTAAAATTATTCATTTTTAAAGTAGAGGTTTAACATAGAAAAGTATTATTTTACAAAAAACTTGACGAACTTTACTGGTTCATAATACAAAGATTATATTTTTGATGAATATTCTAATACTTGGTTCGGGTGGACGTGAGCATACATTTGCATGGAAATTTGCACAATCAAAAAACTGTACAAATATTTTTGTAGCTCCAGGTAATGCAGGAACTGCACAAATCGCCACTAATTTACCAATTGGGGTTAACGATTTTGAAGCCATTGGCAATGCTGTAAAAGAAAACGAAATCGACATGGTAATTGTAGGCCCTGAAGAGCCTTTGGTTCGTGGAATTGTCGATTTTTTCAAGAAAGATAGAGTTCTCAAAAAAATAAAAATTGTTGGTCCAGATGCTTCTGGTGCAAGACTCGAAGGTAGTAAAGACTTCTCGAAAGGGTTTATGCAGAAATACAACATCCCCGCGGGAGCTTCACAAACTTTCACTATAGATACAATGCAAGAAGGGTTGGCTTTTTTAGAAACTCAAACTTTACCAATTGTACTAAAAGCCGATGGATTGGCAGCAGGAAAAGGTGTAATCATTGCCGAAACCAAAGCCGAAGCCAGTCAAGCTTTGCACGAAATGCTTGCCGAAGCCAAATTTGGCGATGCCAGTAGCAAAGTACTTATTGAACAATTTTTAACAGGAGTCGAGCTTTCAGTTTTTGTTTTGACTGATGGAAAAAATTATAAAATATTGCCCGAAGCCAAAGATTATAAGCGGATTGGCGTAAACGATAAAGGCTTGAATACAGGTGGAATGGGGGCAGTTTCGCCAGTACCGTTTGCAGATGCTGAGTTTTTAAGAAAAGTTGAGGAGAGAGTTGTAAAACCAACTTTGGCAGGTTTACAAGCTGAGGGTATCAAATATGTAGGTTTTATTTTCGTTGGACTTATGAATGTCGATGGTGAGCCTTACGTAATTGAATACAACGCTCGCATGGGTGATCCCGAAACTGAAGTGGTTTTGCCACGAATCAAGACCGACATGGTAAAATTGATGAAAGCAACTGCCGATGGGAAATTAGATAAAATCAAACTTTCGATTAATCCCAAAATTGCAATTGCAACGGTTTCGGTAGCTAAAGGTTATCCCGAAAATTATCGCAAAGGCGATGTTATAACGATTCCAGAAGCTGAAAAAGATACCATTATTTTTCATGCTGGCACAAAAATCGCCACTGATGGTTCAGTACAAACCAACGGTGGTCGAGTAATCGTAACCACTGGAATGGCACGCACACTAAATTCTGCACGTAAAAAGTCGCAGGCAATGGCAAAAAAGATTATATTTGATGGAAAATATTTTCGAAACGACATCGGGAAAGATTTATTTAAGTATCTCGAATCGTAGGCTGGGTGTGAAATCTGTCGGCATAAGTCATTAATATTTTATCCGAAATATTAAAAAATCAAATCCTATTTGGGATTAATAATTGGCTTTTTTCGCTTTGATAAAATAATTTTTTACTCACGGGGTCATACGTAGTAATGAAGTTTTATAGATTACTGATATTTCATGCCTACGGAATGAAAATCTTGTTCTTCTATATTCTCAAATATTTAATTCCTAACGGAATATTTAATACAGATTTGTTATTTTTAATCAAAATAACAAACAATTATTAGGCTTAATGCCTAAGTTTTCATTAAACCCATTCGTGGGTTGAACTATATATATACAAAAATGGGCTGTGGACAATGTTCATCGGGAGGTTGTGGAGCAGTTAAAGCAATAGGCCATACCGAAAAATCGAATACAAAAACCGTTGCAGGATGCTCTTCTGGAGGCTGCTCCTCGGGCGGATGCAATAAAATGAATGCTTACGACTGGTTGTCTAACATGGACGTACCACGCTCGATGCGTTATGATGTTGTTGAAATAAAATTTAAGGGCGGACGCAAAGAATATTTCCGTAATGCCAACAATCTTGACCTTTACACGGGTGATTTTGTAGTTTGCGAAATGGCTTCTGGTTATCATATAGGTAGCGTTTCATTGCAAGGAGAATTAGTTAGGCTCCAAATGATAAAGAAAGGCCTAAAAGATAACGAAGAACTCCGCAAAATTCTGAGAGTAAGCACTGAGCGAGACCTCGAAAAACACCAGCAAGCCATTGCTCGTGATATGCCTACAATGTATCGTGTACGTGAAATATCGAAGGAATTAAAGTTACAAATGAAAATGTCGGATGTAGAATTTCAGTCCGATAATACCAAAGCTACCTTCTATTATTCAGCGGACGATCGTGTTGATTTTCGAGAAATGATTAAATTTTTGGCTTCTGAATTCAAAATCAGAGTCGAAATGAAGCAAATCAGTTTGCGTCAGGAGGCGGCACGTGTGGGTGGAATTGGCTCATGTGGTCGTGAATTATGTTGCTCAACATGGCTTACTGATTTTCGAGCGATTCCGACTTCGGCGGCTCGTTATCAAAACCTTTCGCTCAATCCATCCAAACTTTCAGGTCAGTGCGGACGTTTGAAATGTTGCTTAAATTATGAATTAGAAACCTATCTTGATGCTTTGAGTGATATTCCCTCGGTAGAAAAACCTCTGAAAACCGAAAAAGGAATTGCTGTATTACAAAAAACAGATATTTTTCGTCGTATTATGTGGTTTAGCTACAACAATGACATCAACTGGCATTCATTACCAATTCATCAAGTGGTAGAAATCATGAAGATGAATGAGAAAGGTATTTTGCCAAACTCGCTCGAAGACCTTAATCTAATTGATTCGATTATAGTCGATAAAAACGCTCCAAGAAACTCAGACTTAGACCGTCTGGATAAAAAATATACCGATAAGGGTAAAAAGTCCCAGCAAAATTTGGGCAACAAAAACCAACAAAATCGACCTAATCAGCCACAGCAAAATCGTGGAAATAATAATCCTCAGGTAGCTCCACAAGGTGTGGATTTTGCTAAACAAGAAGTTAGTGCTCCTAAAAACCACAATCAACAGCAAAACAAGGGCGGCTCACCGCAGGGCGGCTCACCGCAAAAGCAAGGAAATAATCATCAAAAAAATATCCAACAAGGAATAAACAATCAGAATCGTAATAATGCGGTCCAACCAAATAACCCGCGACAGGGTGGCCCGCACCAGGGTGGCCCGCAACAGGGTGGCCCGCAACAGGGTGGCCCGCAACAGGGTGGCCCGCAACAGAGTAGTGGTTCTCCTCAAAATCAAGGAAACAATCAGCCAAGGAACATCCCAAATGTAAATAGACAGGGAAGTACACCGAATAATCCAAAGTATGGCGAACAGCAAATGCAGCCAAATCAGCAGCTTAAGAAGCAACATCAAGGAAGTCAAAATACAACTAAACAAGAAAATCAGCAAGGCGGCTCTCCGCAGGGTGGCTCTCCTCAGGGTGGAAAACCAAACCCTAATCAGAATCGCCCGAATAACCAAGGAGGTAATCAAGGGAAACCTCAAAATCCTCATCACAAAAAAGGTGTTGGTTCAAATAACAACTCTCAGAATAGACAAGTTAATGAAAAACCAAGTACGTCCATTAATCCAAAAACTGAGCAGCAATAGTTAAATAAAAACCGATGTGGTAAACATAAAATGGGCATCACGAACGTTTCTAAATATTTATAGTCGAAAAATTAGATAGATGAATAATTTACAAAAATTGGTGAAATATTTTAAAAAATCATTGATTATTAATTCCATACTCGTGTTTTCGGTGTGGGTTTTATCGTGTGATAATCATTCAATCTTTAAATCTTACGTAGATTTGAAAGATTCCAATTGGTACGTAAAAAATATCCCTTCTTTTACGTTTGAAGTCAAAGACGAAAAAGTGCCTTACAATATTTATCTTTTGATTCGTAATTCTTCTCAGTATCCGTATAATAACCTATATATAAACCGCTACATATACGGTCCAGATGGCAAGCAAATCAGTAATCGCCTTGAAGAGGCAACGCTTTTTAATTCCAAAACGGGTAAACCATTCGGTAAGGGATTAGGTGATATTTTTGACCACAAATTACTTTCGACTCGTAATTGTATTTTTCCTAAAAAAGGGAAATATACAATTAAATTAAAGCAATATATGCGTCAAGACCCACTACCTCATCTGATGTCGGTTGGTATAAGTGTGGAAAAAATATTGACGTTAAAACAATAAGCTACCATTTGCAGTTTTAAACTATGAATTCGAGAGTATAAGTACACATAAAAGTGTTTGCACTCAGAAGCTCAGAGGCGACCCTGTCAGAACTCATCACTTAGAACTCAATGAATTTTTTACCTCTTTTTCCGCTAAATTTGGTGGTCTTTCCGCACGAAGACCTCAATTTACATATTTTTGAGCCTCGTTATCGTCAGTTGATAAATGAATGTTTTGACGAAAAAAAAACTTTTGGAATTCCTTCTTTTGTTAACAGTAAATTACTAGGCTATGGTACAGAAGTAGAATTAAAACTAGTATCAAAACGCTATGGAGATGGGCGAATGGATATCAAAACCAAAGGCATAAGAATTTTCAGAATTGTTGATTTTCAGAATCCAACAAAAGGTAAATTATACGCTGGCGGAGAGGTAATTTTTATCGAAAATGAAGATTTAAATGAGGTTATAAGCCCATATTTGTTAAGTATGGTCGAAAAGCTCTATCAATTGCTCAAAGTAAAAGTTGATTACGAAAAACCAGAATATATGCCTTTTAGTTATCGAATTGTTCATAAAATTGGTATTTCAATGCAAGAAGAATACGAGATTCTGATTACTTCAAGTGAAAAAGTCAGACAACAAATATTAATAGACCACCTCGAAAGAATTATCCCAGTTGTAACTGAAGTTGAACGAACCAAAGAGCGAATCGCCATGAATGGTCACTTTAAAGAACTTGACCCTTTGAATTTTTAGGAAAAAGTGCAATCTTTGAAAAACAAAGATTGCACTTTTCTTTTATATCAAACCCTATTCAAACCTCATCAATGAAAAAAACATTACTACTATTTATTATTATTTTTTTCGCTCAATTTTCTTTCGGTCAAGCCCTTACGGTCGAGAAAATCATGCAAGACCAATCGAAATGGATTGGTACGTCTCCTAGTAATATTTTTTGGTCAGAAGATGGCAAAACGCTTTATTTTTCGTGGAATCCCGATAAAAATAAAGGTGATTCGCTTTATAAATTTGTTTTGCCCGATAGAACACCCTTGAAAGTTACACCCAAAGAACGCCGAGCGTTGCCCGCTCAGTCTGGAACGTACAGCCCAAGTCGCTCAATGAAGGTTTATGAAAAGCAAGGCGAACTTTATTTGCTCTATAGCAAAACCTTGAAAATCAAGCAATTAACCAACACAATAGAACGTGAATCGAATCCATACTTTAGTGGTGATGAAACAAAAATCATCTTTGGAAGAAGTAATAATTTATTTAGTTTGAGCTTAGAAGATGGCTCGGTTACGCAATTATCTAATTTTTTGATGGGTACTAAAAAAGCAGAAGCAAAACCTGCTAATGATGAAGAAAAATGGCTAAAAGCTGACCAAATAACAATGTTTGAAGTCTTGAAAGAACGCAAAGAAAAGAAAGATGAATCCGAAAAATTAGCTAAACTCGACCAAGCCAAACGCCCTAAAGAAATTTATACCGAAGATAAAACTTTGGAACAAGCCCAAATCAGTCCAGATTTGAGATACATTACTTATCGTCTTTCGGTTCAGCCCAAAAATGTAAAAAATACGATTGTGCCAAGCTACGTAACCGAGTCGGGTTTTACGGAAGACATTGCCGCTCGTACAAAAGTTGGTTCGCCTTTGGCAACTTACGAAAACTTTGTTTATGATAGTAAGAAAGACACTGTTTATCAGATAGTTACGAAAGATATTCCAGGAATCATGGAGCAACCAGAATTCTTGAAAGATTATGCCAAGAAAGATACAACCAAGAAAAAACCAACGGCTCGTAAAATAATAGTTTTAGGCCCGATTTGGTCGCCCGAAGGCATGTATGCGGTTGTAAATATTCGTTCGGTTGATAACAAAGACCGCTGGATTATGCAACTCGACCCTGCAACAGGGAAGCTAAAATTACTAGACCGACAGCACGATGATGCATGGGTTGGTGGCCCAGGAATCGGTTTTAATTTCGGTGGTGGAGGCTTAGGTTGGGTCGATTCTCAAACACTTTATTTTCAGTCAGAAGCCGATGGTTATTCGCATCTTTATACTGTAAATTTGGTAACTGGCGAGAAAAAACAACTAACCAAAGGTAAATTTGAGGTGCAGCAAACCCAATTATCAAAAGATAAGAAGTCCTTTTATTTGACAACCAACGAAGCACATTCTGGCGAACAACATTTCTATAAAATGTCCGTAGAAGGTGGCGAGCGAGTGAAATTAACAAGCATGGTCGGAGCAAACGATGTAACACTTTCGCCCGATGAATCAGCTTTGGCAATTCGCTACTCATACATCAATAAGCCGTGGGAATTGTTTTTGCAAGAAAACAATCCTAATGCCAAAGCCGAGCAATTGACCTATTCATTGACTGATGAATTTAAAGCCTACGCCTGGAAAGATGCAAAAGTAATTTCATTTACGGCTCGTGATGGCGTAGAAGTTTTTGCTAGAATTTATGAGCCAACTGCCAAATTGAAAAATAAGCGTGCTGTAGTGTTTGTTCATGGAGCAGGATATTTACAAAATGCTCATAAATGGTGGAGTCAGTATTCGAGAGAGTATATGTTCCATAATTTATTGGTTGATAAAGGTTACACTGTGTTGGATATTGACTATCGTGCGAGTGCGGGTTACGGTCGTGACCACCGTACAGGAATCTATCGTTTTATGGGCGGAAAAGATTTGGAAGATAATGTTGATGGAGCAAAATTGTTGGTTTCAAAATATGGTATTGATCCTAAGAAAATAGGAGTTTATGGTGGTTCGTATGGCGGATTTATAACTTTAATGGCCATGTTTACAACTCCCGATGTTTTTGCGGCAGGTGCGGCACTTCGCCCTGTAACTGACTGGGCAGCCTATAATCACGGTTATACGGCTAATATCTTGAATGAGCCCCAAACCGATAGCGTGGCTTACCGTAAAAGTTCGCCAATTTATCACGCAGCTGGTTTAAAAGGGCATTTATTGATTTGTCATGGTATGGTTGATGTGAATGTGCATATTCAAGATTCGTATCGTTTGGTACAACGCCTAATCGAACTCAAAAAAGAAAATTGGGAAATGGCCAGCTACCCAATGGAAGACCATGGTTTTGTAGAACCAACTTCTTGGATGGACGAATACAAACGTATTTTGAAGTTATTTGAGGAAAAGTTGAAGTAGCCCTCGACTCCGCTCGGGTGGCGTTTCTCCTTGACTTTTTTGAGATACTGTTTGATCTTAGGTCGGATTGAATTTTTCTTTTACTTCGTTGACTGAGCGAGGTCGAAGGCAAGATTTGGAAAATAAAAACGTGGCACATCTTTTTATCGTTGATAACAAGATGTGCCACATTTGCTTTCGGTGTTTGAGTGGATGGAAAGTTGAAGCTTTAGAAAACACCGAGATAAGCAGCGAAAATTTATTTTAATATCGGCTCTAAATCTGCACGATTATCTGATAACCATTGTGTTATATCTTTTACGATTTCTTCAACACCAATTTCTGGTTTCCAACCTGTCAAGGCAGTTACTTTCGAGTTATCGGTTACGTACAAACGAATATCCGCAGGACGGTTTTCTTTGATTTTAGTAATCGGAATTGTTTTGCCAATTACTCTTTGGCAAATTTCGGTTAATTCTTGCAAAGAAACACTTACATCAACCCCTCCACCAGCATTCAGAATCTCACAGTTAACTTTCTCAAAATTGTGTAACTGCCAATCAATTAAGCGGTAAAGGTCAGCCACGTGCAGAATATCACGGGTTTGTTTGCCTTCGCCGCCATAACCAATATATGATAGTTTTTGCTCAAAGAAGTGTTTAGCAATCCAAAGTACCATTACACCTTGATCAACTTTTCCCATTTGCCATGGGCCTGTAAGCACACCACAACGATTGATAACGGTCGGAAGCTTATAGAATTCGTTATATTCTTGAATGATTAATTCAGAAGCCAATTTGGTTGTTCCATAAAGTGAACGAACGCCATCCAACGGAAAATCTTCGGCAATTCCGTTTGACGAAACACCTTTAATAGTTTGATTATCAGTTAATTCATAACGAGTTTCTTGCTCAATAAAATCAAGAGTTTCGATGGTTTTGATTGGATATACTCGGCTTGTAGAAAGAAAAATAAATTTTGCGTTGCATTTTACGGCATAGTTTAGGCAATTTACAGTTCCGAAAAGATTGGTGTTAATCAAATAATCGGGTGTTCCGCCATTGATTCCAGCTAAAACAGAAGGCTCGGCTGAGGCTTCGATTACGGTATCAACAATTGGAAGAGCATCGAAATCTTCTTTGCTACGAATATCGCCATGCACGAAAGTGATTCCTGATTTGCCGAGGCGAGCAACATTTAGTTCTGAACCTTTGCGACGAAGGTTATCCAAACAATAAATTTCGTAAGAGGGGTAATTTGCTTTTAACGAAAGTGCCAAAGCCGAACCCACAAATCCTGCTCCGCCTGTGATGAGTATTTTCATAAACTATTGATTTTCCTCGAAGGGATATTTTTACTTTTTTAATCTATTTTTTAATTAATCAATGCCCACCATTGAAATTACCGTTTCCTGCCCACGGAATACGCTTGAGGTTGATGTTATCGATGGCTTTAATGATGAATGGTACTTTCTCGACTTTTACGGCACTGCTATCAAGCCCAAACCATTTGTCTTCTGAAGGAGTATATTGTTTTACAAAAAAGTAAGCTCTCATCACTAATCCTTCCCAGAAAGGTAGTTCGTTTTCATAAGAAAGGAATCGTTCGAGAACAACGAATCTAAAATCTCCGATTACATTATGTCGGTTCAATGATTCATAACGGCTACGGATATCTACTTCGCCATTTTTCACCATATCTTCCAAAACCCTTCTGAAATAAAGATTTATCTTTTGCGGCACTCTAAAGCCTAAACGGAAATTTACTTTATAAACATCATGATCGGCAACTGTCATGACCTTATATTCCATTGTATAAGGGTCATCGACAGTATCAACGTGTACGAACCAATATACATCGGCACGTTTTGGTCGTTTCTGAAAAATAGAATATATTATCTTGTTTTCAATTTCCGAAGCACGACCTGCATTACTCAAAAATACTAGGTGAGAAGCATATTTGGGAACAGTAATATCTGAACTTAATTCTTTTAATGACTCAGTATATTTATCCAGTTTTTCGTATTCTGTCAATCTTGCTTTGATTTTAAAGGCTCGAATCCAAATATACATTACTAATGCAATAATGCCAGCCAAAATTAAAGAAACATAACCACCATGTGGAAATTTTTGGAGATTTGCAATCAAAAATGAGCCTTCAATGCAGGTATAGGTTAAGATAAACAATATTATTGCCCAAATGTTGAATTTTTTAGCATATAAATAATATGCCATGAGCATAGTTGTCATAAGCATTGTCATTGTAATGGCTAAACCATAAGCAGCTTCCATTGCCGTTGAAAGTAATACTTCTGATGATTTTTTTAATTCAGCCAAATCAATGTTTTTATTCAACGCCAAAGCATCGGCAATATTCTTTTCAGTCATTTCACCAGCAATTTTACTGAAATATAAAGTGACGCTTACACAGCCAATCCAAAGCAAAATATTGATACTCGGCACATAAATTTGTCCCTTTTGGTCAGATGGATAATTGACCTTTATTTTAGGCCAAAAATTTAAGCGAATCGCTTCTGAAATGAGTGTAAACGATCCACTAATCAAGGCTTGGCTCGCAATAATTGCAGCTGAAGTAGCAATGAAAATACCAAATGGTAAAAACCATTCAGGCATTAGGCTATAAAATGGGTTTCTATCGCCCAACATTTGGCCATTTAGGCTCATTACATAAACACCTTGTCCGAAATAATTGAGTAATAAACATAGTTTTACAAACCCCCAACTCATACGAATATTACCACGACCACAGTGTCCTAAATCTGAATAGAGAGCTTCTGCCCCCGTCGTACATAAAAAAACAGAACCTAAAATCCAAAATCCACCAGGATGATTTACTAATAATTCATAGGCATAGTAAGGATTCATTGCTTTAAGTACTGTAAAGTCTTTGGCTATCCAAACCACACCTAACACCGCAAGCATAGAAAACCATGCAAGCATAAATGGTCCAAATAAATATCCTACTTTTTTTGTGCCAAAAATCTGTACAATAAATAAGATAGATATAATAGCAATTACTATTTTTACGATGGTATCTTGCTGAATATCAGGAAATTTGATACGAAGTCCTTCGATAGCCGAAGCCACCGAAATCGGGGGGGTAATGATGCCATCAGCAAGTAATGCACTGGCTCCGATAATTGCAGGTACTGTAAGCCACTTTGCATGACGACGAACTAACGCAAATAGAGCTAAAATTCCTCCTTCACCACGATTATCGGCTCTTAGAGTCAGAATTACGTATTTGAGTGTGGTTTGCATTGTTAGTGTCCAAAAAACACAGGATAATGCACCCAAAATTATTGCTTCATTGATTACTTCAGTTCCTGCAATGGCTTTTAGTACATATAAAGGTGAAGTGCCAATGTCACCATAAATAATTCCCATTGCAATTAACAGTCCAGCAGCAGATACTTTGTCGAGATTATGGTGGTGATGGCCATTGCTGTGGTTACCACTACCTTGCTCATTTCCAGTTAGACTCACTTCAATTTTTGATTATTTGTAAAAAAAGTTTGCAAATATAGAGTTTCACAAGCAATTCAAAGAAATTTTAAATGAAAATGTTTTTTTAAGACACTTTCCTTCCCAATTTTGTATGCTTATTTGTCGAATATTTTTACATATACTTCTAAAATTACAATAGACAACAAAACCAAATAATTGATAGTAATTATGTATAAAAATATAGTCTTAGAAATAGTTGATGGTGTTTCTACCATTACACTCAATCGACCACAAGTATATAATGCTCTTAGTACTGCCTTAATTAATGAAATAACGCTCGCAGTGGAAGTATCTTCCATTGATTCGTCAGTTAGAGTTATCGTTATTACCGGAGTGGGTGATAAAGCTTTTTGTTCAGGAGCTGATTTAAAGGCTGGTATGGACGAAGGCATGGCATCGTTGGGAGATTCGCTTCGCAAAAATTATAATCCGATGATTCGTGCCATTCGAAATGCCGAAAAGCCAGTTATCTGCCGCATGAATGGGATAGCAGCAGGAGCGGGGATGTCGCTAGCTTTGGCATGTGATATGATTATTGCCAATAAAGATGCCTACATGAGCGAACTTTTCGTTGGTATTGGACTGATGCCAGATGCGGGTTCGATGTATTTTTTGCCGAGAATCGTGGGTATGCAAAAAGCGTTTGAACTGTGCAGCACTGGCCGAAAAGTTTATATGGAAGAAGCACTAAATATAGGTTTAGTTACAAAAATTGTTCCTTACGAGGCTCTCGATGAAGCCATAAACGAACTGACCGAATTTTATAAAACAGCCGCAACAAAGTCAATTGGATTAATGAAAAAAGTTTTGAATCAGTCATATAATAGCACAGTTGATGATGTTTTAGAGCAAGAGGCCGAAAATCAAGACATTTTAGGAAAGACCCATGATTTTGCCGAAGGTGTAATGGCTTTTTTACAGAAACGAAAACCAAATTTTAAGGGAAAATGATTTATATACTAAAAAGCCACCCATTTTAAATATTGAGTGGCTTTTTTATTAACCTCTAACCAAGCCTTTTTCTCGCAAAAAATTATTGGTCATTACTTCTTTTTCAGGGTTTAATACTACTTGTTTTTGTACTTCACAGATAAAAATTTCATGGTCGCCAGCATCGGTTGAATGTAAAACTTTGCATTGAATATAGCCGATTGCTTCGGTTAAATATGGGCAACCTCGATTATCAAATTCAAATTTTAGGTTTTTAAATTTATTATTTTCCTTTCCGCTACGCCGCCCAAGCTTATTAATCAGACTTGTCTGCCCTATATGTAAAAGGTTGATATTTAATATATTAGACCCTCTTACGAGTTCGATGGTGTAATCAACTTTATAAAGAGCCACACAGAGTGTTTTTCCACCCATAGCGGTTTGCATAACCCACGTTGCAATATTTGCATTATAATTTCCTTCACACATGGTTGTAATGGAATGGACATCATAATTTTTATATTTCAGTAAAGACTTTGGCATGTTACATAAATTATATATTTCAATATTATAACTGTTTTAATTACTAAATGTTAATCACTGAACAAAGAGTTTATGAAAAAAATGCAAGTAGTTTTACAAATTTATTGTCTCTTTATTTGCATTTATTCAATAAAAAATTTAATATTACAACGAAATTATTCAACCCTAAGCCTAAAAAAAGATTTTAATAACTACCCTAAACCGCAACAGTATGCACCCAGCCGAATTTCGACTGGGTGTTTTTTGTTATTTTATCCTACGAATTTTCATCTTCGATTCAGTCAAATCAGTCAAAAAATCGTGTTAAATAAAACTTATGTTTCTTATCTTTGCATAGATATTATCTAATAATCCTAAAATGAACCTCCAACAATTAGAATATATAGTAGCAGTTGATAAACACCGCCATTTTCAGCGAGCGGCCGATGAATGTTGCGTTACGCAAGCAACGTTGAGTATGATGATAAAAAAACTCGAAGAAGAATTGGAGGTGATTCTTTTTGATAGAAGCAAGCAACCCGTTGTACCGACTGAAACAGGTAAAGGGATTATTATGCAAGCAAAGGTGATTTTGAAGGAAACTGCCTACATAAAACAACTCGCCAATGATACCAAAGCTGAAGTGAAAGGGCAAATCAGAATTGGAATTATTCCGACACTTGCACCGTATCTTTTGCCTTTGTTTTTGTATAACTTATTAAAAAATAACCCACAACTAAAAGTCAAAATTAGTGAACTAAACACCAATCAGATTGTTGAGCAATTGGAAAAAGACCATCTTGATGTGGGTATTTTGGCAACGCCTATCAATATTGAAGGCATGAAAGAATATCCGCTTTTTTATGAAAAATTGGTAGTTTTTGTATCAAATAAAGAAACTACGCTGAAGAAAAAGTTTATTTTGCCAGAAGAAATTGACGTAAATCGCCTTTGGTTGCTCGAAGAAGGACATTGTCTTCGTTCTCAAATGATGAATTTATGCGAATTGCGTAAGAAAAACACCGATTTTAGTAATCTTGAATACGAAGCTGGAAGCATAGAATCGCTACTTAAAATCGTAGAAATGAATAATGGAATTACGGTTGTGCCAGAATTGGCTGTAATAAATTTCAGCGAAAAACAAAAAAAGCAAATACGAGAGTTTAAAGCTCCAGTCCCAGTGCGTGAAATAAGTTTGGTTACCTATCGTCATTTTGTGAAAACTAAACTGCTCGAAGTTTTGGCCGAAGAAATAAAAACTGGCGTTGAGGCTTTTCTTCCGCAACAAAATGGGAAGCATTTTGTGGTGGAGATATGAGAGATGCCCAAAAATGCTGATGTGGGTTGTCTGTGGTATGTTTTTTTTATATATTTGATAAAAATTCAACGATTATGGTAGCCGCAAAGAGCATCAAAGAAACTATTCTGGAGGAGTTGAAAACCAAAGAGATTGTCTGTATTCCTTCATCGGAAGAAGATTATTTAGATTTGGCAAGTAAATTACCTTTTAAAGTAGAATACCACAACAGCGAAATAATTACAATGGGATTATCATCTTTTTGGCACGAAACCCTTGTTATGAACATAGGGACAATCTTAAATATCTTGTTTTCAGACAGCGACGAACACTACGTTTTGGGTAGTAACTCAGGTGTTCAGATTCCGAAATTTGAATGGGGGTATTATATGCCAGATGTTTTAGTAGTGAAAGGTGAACCAATTTTTAAGGCAAATTCTACGTCAATTATTACGAATCCTTATATAATCGTAGAGGTTTTATCAAAGGCAACCGAGGTTTTTGATATAACCGAAAAACTTCATGAGTATAAATCTTTACCGAGTTTAAAACAAATTATATTCGTAAGTCAAAAAGAGTTGGGAGTGATGAATTTTTTACGCTCCGAAAATCCAAATATTTGGCTTAATCAAGATTTTTATAATGATAATGATAGCATGCAGATTGATGGAAAAGAATTAGCAGTAAAAGATATTTATAAGAAAGTAAAATTTGAAAAATAATGTTGGAAAAACTTCCGAGTTAGATATATATAACAAATACCGCGAATCTTGAGGTTCATTCTTAAAAAAGGCTGCAAATTGATTTGCAGCCTTTCTTTCGTTTGTTCGATATGTAAAACCTTACTGCGAATTTGTAAATTTGCCATAGATTTAAATCAAAATTCTTCATCCAACGAAAACGCCATATCACTCTTTTGTGACATAACGCCCGACTTTTGATATTCACCTACACGTTTTTCGAAGAAATTGGTTTTTCCTTGTAACGAAATCATATCCATAAAATCAAACGGATTGGTAGCGTTGTAAGTTTTGTCGAGTCCAAGAGATTCGAGCAAATGATCAGCTACGAATTCAATATATTGGCACATCAATTCCGAATTCATACCTATCAAAGAAACTGGCAAAGCATCAGTTACGAATTCTTTTTCAATTTCAACGGCATCGCGTACCAAATCATATACTTTATCTGCAGGATATTTATTCTGAATGTACTGCGTATAAAGTAAACATGCAAAATCACGGTGCAAACCTTCATCACGAGAGATAAGCTCATTTGAGAACGTAAGTCCTGGCATCAAACCACGTTTTTTCATCCAAAATATTGAACAGAATGAACCTGAGAAGAAAATGCCTTCCACGACTGCAAATGCTAATAAACGGTCGATAAAATTACCGTTATCAATCCATTTCAAAGCCCAATCGGCTTTTTTCTTCACGCATGGAATATGGTCAACAGCATTAAGCATTCGGTCACGCTCAACTGGGTCTTTAATATATGTATCAATCAGCAACGAGTATGTTTCAGAGTGTATATTTTCCATCATTATTTGAAAACCATAGAAACATTTTGCTTCGGCAAATTGAATTCGAGAGATGAAATTTACAGCCAAATTTTCATTTACGATACCATCAGAGGCAGCAAAGAAAGCAAGTACGTGCGAAATAAAATGGCGTTCACCGTCATTTAATCTTGCCCAGTCTTGTAAATCTGGAGAAAGGTCAATCTCTTCGGCAGTCCAAAAAGATGCCTCATGTTTTTTATAATATTCCCAAATATCATCGTGTTTGATAGGGAAAAGCACAAAACGAGTTTTGTCCTCAATAAGAAGTGGTTCAACTTGTAATAGTTCAGCGTCGGTCATTGGAATTATAGTTTTGGAGTTTATTGAATTGGGTCGGCGGTACTCCGACTAGGTATTTATATTTTATTTTTAGGGACACTGCCAAATAGTAAAAATGTATGTCAAATATACTTAAATAATTGTTTGTTAGCAATGAATGTTTTCGATAATTTCAAATATTTTGTAAAGACTTGATAGTCAAGATGCTTTCAAATAAAACTTTTGATAAGTTAAATTTTGCAAATATTTTAAGAAAAACATTAACTTTACCCATCGCTAATTAGCAAAAATCTAAAACGTAAACTAATGTTAAAAAAATCTCTCGTTGGCGTTTCGCTAACCGCCATATTATTAACCGGTACGCTATACCTCCCATTATTTGACCATGTCCGAAATTTTATGGCATGGGGAAAGCACTCTATTTTTGATTTTCGTACCCACCCGACTCGTCATATTGAAAATGGGGATGCCCCACAGGTATGGCCACACGATTCGCTATATAATAAAGTTGAGCTTACAGATTCGCTATTGGCGAAGATTGATTCTAACAATACCCATGCCTTTTTAGTAATTCAAAATGGTAAAATTCTTTACGAAAAATACTTTGATGGATACACAAAAGATAGCATTAGCGGTTCGTTTTCGGCGGCAAAAAGTATCATTTCGATGCTTATAGGCATTGGTGTAAGCGAAGGGAAAATAAAGTCAATTGAAGAACCAGTTGGTAATTATGTTCCGCATTTTAAGGAAGGAGATTTGGCAAAAATCAGAATCAAAGATTTGTTAACAATGAGCTCTGGAACAAGCTACAAAGAAAGTGACCAAAGCTACATGGGCCTTGCAGCAAAGATGTATTATGCCGATGACCAAGAATATGTTGTAAATCTGATGGAAGCAAAAGAGCCAGCGGGCGTAAATTGGGAATATCGCAGTGGCGATACACAAGTGTTAGGGCTCATAACTGAAAAAGCCTTTGGGAAAAATATCTCAGAACTAACTTCTGAGTATTTAATGAAACCAATGGGAGCAGAAAATGATGCAAAATGGCTATTGGATGGAGACAGTAAGCACGAAAAAGCCTTTTGTTGCTTTAATGGGGTAGCCCGTGACTATGCTCGTTTTGGAGAATTGATGCGTACGAATGGCAAATGGAAAGATAAACAGCTTGTTCCCGAGAATTACATGAAAGCAGCAACTTCGCCCGCCAGTTATTTGAAAGACCCAACCGAAGGAGACAAACAGGTTGATTTTTATGGTTATCAGTTTTGGGTATTCAATCACCGAGGTTTTTCGATTCCGACAATGAATGGTCTTTTTGGCCAATACGTATATACTATTCGAGAAAAAAATGCTATAATTGTTCGTTTGGGCGAAACAAAAGTAGCAAAACACGTCCATCATTTCCAGCCCGAAAACTTTACATATATCGATGCTGCTTTATCAATATTGAAATAATATTTAATAAAAAAACCAGCAGTATGTTTCAAAAAGAACAGGATAAAACTAATCGACATATTTTCTTATAGCTAAATATCTGTCTATAAGCTTATTATATTAATTGAACTTGTCGATTCTTACCCGCGGACTACTTACCGCAAGAATACCTAAATCAATGTTTTGTATCCTTGCGGTAATTTTTGGAAACAGTTTTATACTCCAACGAACAATTGTTCAAATATGTAGTTTTAATGACTATAATAATAGTTTAGGAAAGCCTTGCCAACACCTACTGCCATATTGATTTTTACGCAGGAAGCATCGAAAGAAGCTACACGTAAAATGCTAACTCGCTCAAAGAACAAAGGAGTTAATAAATTGGTATTTGCCAAGCTGAATCACTTTGTTAGAAAGACTGCTACGGCGGTTGCTTCTAAGGTTGAAAATCTACAAATTTTTTATTCAAACCAGTTAATCAAATCAAATAATAATAGCTTTGGTCAACAACTTTCGACAGCTATTCAGGTGATTTTCGAAAGAGGTTTTGAAAAAGTAATTTGTATCGGTAATGACTGTCCCGCACTTGATGAAAATCGTATTTTGGCGGCCGCTGAAAAACTCCAAACTACTGATGCTGTGCTTGGCCCCGATAATCGTGGCGGAGTTTATTTATTGGGTATTTCTCGTAATGATTTTAGGCCAGAGGTTTTCGAGAATCTTGCTTGGCAGAGTGAAAAAATGCTGGAAAGCTATATCAAACAAGCTGATAATCAGAGTATTCAGATGCTCGAAGCTTTGTCTGATATTCATACTTTTCAAGAACTACAAACCTACACAACATCAAAATATTTTATTGCTTTTTTACTACAAATTATTGAGCAAACTATTTCAAAAATTCAAGATTTTTATTTGAATTTAATAGAAAATAGTTCGATTCGCTTACTTTCGCTGCGAGCACCTCCCGCTGCCTGAAATTATCTTTTATATGTAAATTTATCTCTTTCGGCGAACTTTCTGAGTCCGCAATCTATTTGTGTATTTTATTTAATCAAAACACCACATGCTACTCGACTGAGAAGTAACTATTATGAAAAAAATCATACTAATCTTATCTGTAATTTATTCGTTTACATCAATTGCTCAAGAAAAATTAAAAGTAAATGTCAATGATTTATTGACGCTTAAACCTATCAAAAGCGTAGAGGTTTATCTCGAGTCGGTCAATGAAAAACCAATCGTTGGTATGACTGACAAACTTGGTCAAGTCATATTCAATAATTTATCGACCAATAAAATCTACAAAATTTATACATTCGCCAACGATAAATATGCTGAAGCCATATTGGGTAATATTTCGCTGAAAGCTGGCGAAACAACCAAGGTTAGCATAGAATTGCCTTCTATTCGTGAAGAACTTTTGGAAGAAGTCAGAATCACAAACTCGAAAAGAGCCAAAATGAATACCCAAAATGCCGAAGTTTCTTATATCATTCCAAAGGAAGAAATCCAAGCATTGCCAGTAGAAGGTCGTGACATTACCCGAACTTTGATTCGACTACCTAATCTCACGGTGGCCACTCTTGGCTACGCCGAAGCTCCGAATGTTTCGATTAATGGTCTGGGTGGAACTTTCACTAATTACCTCATTGATGGAATGGATAATAATGAGCGTTTTCTCGGAAATGCAAAATTCAATACACCCCTTGGTTTTGCCGAAGGTATTTCGGTACTGACAAATAATTATTCAGTCGAATTTGGGAATACAAGCAATGGTCTAGTAAACGTTACGAGTCGGTCGGGTTCAAATAAACTCACTGGTGAAGCATTTTATTTGACTCGTCCAGGAGCGGTGATTGATTCAAAATCGCCATTTGCCACTTTAGATTTATCAGGAAACCAGGTAAAAGATGGTTTCAAGCGTGACCAAGCAGGTTTTGGATTAGGCGGAGCTTTAAAGAAAGACAAAACTTACTTTTACTTAAATTTTGAACAAACCATTGACAAAAAAGATAATTTATTGAATGTTCCGCAATTGGCCGTAAATGAAACCGTGAAGGGCTACAATCGTTTTTCTTATGTTTCTGGTAAAATTGACCAAGTTTGGAGTCAGCGTTTCAAATCTTCTTTGCGTGTAAATTATGGCAGTTTTGATATTGACCGTCAAGGTGGTGGCCTCGAAGGTGGCAATTTATTCCCTTCAGCGGCTTCTGCTCAAAAAAATCGTACTTATTTATTTGCCCTAAAAAATGCGTATGTTTTGAGTTCATATCTGACAGGTGAAACCAATTTCCAAACATCCTATTTCCGTTGGAATTACCGTGAACCTGTCAATCCGACCAGTCCGTCAGTCACCGTTCAAGACCCAAGTGGATCAGCAATCGCAATTTTAGGTCAGAGTGGGGCAATTTTTGATGATTCCGAATACACCAATCAAATCCAACAAAAGTTTTTTTATCGTCAAGGCAAACATTCATTTAAGTTGGGGGCTGAATTTATCACATCCGATTTTTCTCTTTTAGGTGGTGGAAACCAGTACGGAACTTACGTAGTGAGACTTTCACAACCACAATTAGAGGCACTAAAAGCCAAAGGAATCAGTTCAAGCCTTGATGTAAAGGATATTCCGAGCGATGTACGAGTGATTAATTATGATGTCGAGCTTCGAGCAACAACTTTTGGGGCGAGACAAAATGTATTTAGTGCTTATTTTGAAGATTTATTTTCGGTTTCAAACAAACTAAACCTTACAATGGGACTTCGATACGACTACGATAATTTGACAAAAGGTGGCGGAAACAAAGGCGATTTGAATAATTTAGCTCCAAGAATTGCTTTTAACTATAAAATAGATGATAGAAATACAATCAGAGGTGGTTATGGAATTTTTACCGATAAAATCAAATATTCTATTTATAGCGATGCCCTACAATTTAATAGCACTTCGGCTGACTATAAAAAACAATTACAGGAACTCCAACGCCTCGGAAAATTAGACCCGAACGCTGATATTGAAAAAATTACCTTCCCAGGAAATATTCGAGCTACAACTACGAATGTAAGCTACCTCAACGGCCCAAGTTACACAGATTTGCAGCCAAGACGTGACCGCCAGTTTACGAATAACCTCCGAATTCTGAATCCGAATGGTTTTCAAAATCCTTATTCGCACCAAGTTTCGATGGGTTATCAACACAAGGCTGATGAAGACCACCTTTTCTCGCTTGACTTAAACTACGTGGCAACTAATAATTTATACTATATTCGCAATATCAATTCACCATCAGCTTATCCTTTGGATGACCAAAAAAATGTAGTAGTAAGAAAAGTAGTCGACGCTGATTTAACTCGTCCAGTGCCATTGAAAGCTGATAGTCGAGGGCAATACGCAGTAGTTGGACAAGATACGCTCAGAGGAATTGCCAGAAATGTATTTATGAATGAAACCGATGGAAAAGCTCGTTATTGGGCCATGAATGTGGTATATCAAAAACTAAAAGGTGCTGATAAATACGCTTATCGTTTGAGTTATTCGTTGGCTTTAATCAAAAGTAATACCAGTAGTATCAATACACGAGCCAATGATGCCAACAATTACGAAGCCGAATATACTTATGACGAAAACGACCGCCGTCACGTAGTGAGTGCGATGTTTTTCTGGTATCCTCTCAAAGGTTTGGTTATTTCGCCAGCATTTTTAATACAAAGTGGCCAGCCAATTACTCGCATTGCCGATGCACGTATTTACGGTACAACTGACCTCAATGGTGATAATGATTTCTTTAACCCTGGCGATTATAGCCCAGGTGATAAACGCAACAGCGACCGCCTACCTTGGGCAAATACGCTCGATTTATCTATAAAATACACATTATTGAAGCATTTTGAGTTTTCGGGTGATATTTTCAATGTGCTAAATGCCGCCAATTATTCGGGCTTTAATGTGGTTCGTGGTAATAGTAATCAGTTTCAAGTTGGAGCAAAAAGTACAAATACGTATGTAATAAAAGCAGCCTCAGCACCTCGACAGTTTCAGTTTGGTGTAAGATACGTTTTTTAAATTCTCAAATTCAATTTTCAGACGATCAAGATGTTACTCAAAGCAGATAATTTAACAGCACTCGAAAGTTATTTAAAAACCCAAAAGTGGCTCACCGATGACGAATCAATAATAAAAGCCGAAAAACCTGGTGAAGGAAATATGAACTTTACCTTGAGAATCTACGTATCATCGGGTAGAACAATCATTGTCAAGCAGTCAAGGGCTTATGTAGAAAAATATCCTTCTATCGCCGCTCCCGAAAATCGGGCAATTATTGAAGGAAAGTTCTATGAATTTACCCAGACTAATGAAAAATTGAGCAGTTTCATGCCCAAAATTTTGGGTTTAGATGAAGTAAATAATATCATCGTAACGCAAGATTTAGGAAATAGTAACGATTTGACAAATCTTTATCAGCCCGACCAACAAATTTCTGTGGAAGATATTGCATCAATTAGTCTATATTTGAGCGAATTGCATCGAGCATTTAAGAGCCAAACGCCTGATGAAATTTTCAGAAATCGTGCGATGCGAACCCTGAATCACGAGCATATTTTTATCTATCCATTGATGGAAGATAACGGTTTCAACCTAAATAATGTGCTTGAAGGTTTACAAGCAGCAGCAATGATTTATAAAACAGATGAGGTTTTTAAAGATATCGTAAAAAAATTAGGGGAAGTGTATTTGGCTGATGGTCAATATTTACTACACGGCGATTATTATTTGGGAAGCTTCTTGAGAACCAGCAACGGAGTAAAAATAATAGATCCCGAATTTTGTTTTTACGGTCGTGCTGAATTCGATTTGGGAGTTTTGATAGCCCATCTTAAAATGAGTGAACAAGGCAATGAGATCATTGATGAGGCCATCAGAAGCTACGAAAAAGCCGAAGATTTTGATAAAAAACTATTCAATCAATTCATTGGAATAGAAATCATGCGTCGAATAATTGGTTTAGCTCAACTTCCTCTCACGCTTTCGCTCGAAAAACGAGTGGCATTACTAAAGGAGGCTAAAGACCTCATAGAGAGTCCTCGGTCAATAGTCGATGAGTCCACAGTTAGATAAGGAACTGATAGTCAAATATTTATCTGTTTTCAAAGTTGTCGATTATGTTTATTCAATTAAGTACTTTATAAAATGAAAAAAATACTATTTGTAGGTTTATTGCTGTTGAGTCTGCCAATATTTGCCCAAAAGAAAATTTGGTTTGACACCGATATAATGATAGGCAACCCCGACAGAGCTCCCAGAGAAGTCGATGATGCCATCACGTTGATGATGACCCTAAAGCATCAAGATAAAGTAAAAATCGAAGGCATCAGTCTGATAACTTATGTGGACTATGCCTACGGAATTACTGAAAAAATGCTCAAATGGTACGGACCCAGTTTGTCGATTCCTATCTACAAAGGTTCTGATACTTGTAATGATTTAGGAACTGAAAATGACGCAACAATTGCATTGGCGGCGGCATTAAAAAAAGAGAAATTAACGATTTTGGCTCTCGGTCCTGCTACAAATGTGGCTACGGTTTTGAAAAATCACCCCGAACTGGCCTCTCAGATTGAAGAAATTGTATTTTGTGCTGGACGAACGCCCGATTTCCATTTTCGCCCAGGTTTGGAGCAGCATACGGTATCAGATTATAATTTTGAAAAAGACGTTGAATCCTTCAAAGTAGTTTTTGATTCGGGCGTAAAAGTTGTTCTTTCGGGTTTTGAATGTAGCGTTTATTTGTTTCTCGGAAAAACTGACTACGATTTTTTGAATAATAATTTCGAGGGCGATAAGTGGGTGTATAATTTTCTAAGACCTTGGTCGAAAAGGCACGAACAGCTTTTTGGCAATGACGGTTTCATTCCGTTTGATGTTACGCCACTTGGATATTTAACACATCCACAGTATTTTAAATATTACGAAAATATTCCAGTCCGAATCATTACAAAGCCCAATGATGCCACTATTCCTGCGAATCGACCAAAAGAAAAGGCATTTTTAGAAGTTTCACCTACTTTTAATTCAAAATGGAAATGCCTTTATGCTTACAAAACCTTGCCAGGCTTTGAGGAAATCGTGCTAAAAGCACTGAAACGAGAGGAGAAATAATTTTAACATTGATAAAGGCGATTCATCAAAATTACCTTTTTTTATGCCTTTTCTGAGTAGAATTGTACCTTTACGAAAAGAATGACAATTTTATGAACGTGCTTGACCTTATTTTTATCCTTCCACTACTTTTTGGGGCTTATCGTGGCTACCAAAAAGGACTTTTTATTGAAATCATCGGGGTTGTTGCCTTCATTGTTGCGATTGTTATTGGCTTTAAGTTTTTGGGCTTCGGCATGAATCTCATCTCCCCAGTTATTGGTGAAAGCATTGCCAATCGTTTTTTACCTTATTTGAGTTTTACGGTTATCTTTTTTCCGACGATTTTCTTGATAAACAAAATGGGTTGGATGCTTCGCCGTGCTTTGCGTTTCACGATTCTTGGTACGATTGATGGCTTTGCTGGTGCTTTGGTAGGGGTATTTACTTGGCTGTTTGGAATTAGTACCTTTTTGTGGTTGATGTCCAGCATAGATATAAATATTCCAGAGAAACTCACAAAAGAGTCATTGACTTATCCGGTTATGAAAAAAGTAGCTCCGACTGTTATCTCTAAAGTATCCGATTTGATTCCGATAGGTGGAAACATGATTAAGGAATGGACCAAAGAGAGCAATAGCTAAACCGTTTATGACGAAAAAATCAAACTATTTTTGAAACGTTTCAATATATTTGACCTTACAACGGGGGTTGTAAACTATATGGCTTTTCAGAAAATCATTTAGGCTTTCGTCTATAAGATATTTATTCTTATTGTGGGTATATTGATTGGGTGCCTAAATTTGAAAGACCAGTATTTTGAAGTTTTATTAGTAAAAATTGCTTGTAAAAAGCCCTTAAAGCATCTATGGTTTTATTATTGTTGGTACGATACTATACTTTTTCTCCGTGCTTTAGGACAAAATAGCGAAGTAAAACCACAAGCATATGATTTATTAATTGAAAATCGTCATGAATTGATAAAATTGATTGCTAAGCAGTAGAACAATTTAGCAAATTGTTTTTAGGACATCTTAGTAAGCTGTCATTTTGTTAAGAATGTGCTATAAAAGGGAAATTGCTTTATAATTCATTTCTCAAATAATCTTGCCAAACGCCCAGCTACGAAACTAAAAACTAACGATATCCCACAGCCAGCAAATGTGCCAAATAAAGCCATGTCGGCACTTACAGGTGTGAAAAGTTTTAAGAAATGTACACCTAGCAAGCTTGTTACTTGTATAAGAGCTAATACCCATCCACGGTGCGGCTCTAAATAGCCAATGATAAAGCTTGATATTGCCAATGCCGACATCATCAAGTATGCTCCAGAACCAATACTGTGATAAATGATATAAACTACTAGAGCTGTTACGGCAAACGAAATGGCGATATGTCGCAGAAATTTGAAATCCATTTACTGAAAATTTATTCAACAAAGGTACTAAACTATAAAACAAAACCCCTCTAATTTTTAAATAATAGAGGGGTTAGAACTCTCCCTACAGGGGAGTTTGAAGAACTTTTTAATTTTTTCCACTTCCACTTACTCCACCAGCGGCAGGAGTACCTGGGTTGGCTACTTTTTTGTCGAAATCGCCCGCTTTTACAATCGAAATTTTCTTAGGGTCAATGAATTTCTTCATGGTTGTATTTACTTGTTTGGTCGTTAAAGCTTCAACTTTCTTGTCAAATTCGGCATCGAAAGCAAGTGTACGGTCGTAGTACAAGTAGTTATTTAAGCGGCTTGAAAGTTCGTTATCTTGCGATCGAGACACACTACGGCTTTGCAACCAGCCCGACTTGGCAGCTTTTAATTCGTCGGCCGTGAAACCTTCATTTACTACTTTTTCGATTTCCTCAAAGAATGCTTTTTCGAGTTTTTCAGCATTTTCTGGTGCGTAAATTGCGTATGTCATAAAGCTTCCCGATTTTTCGAACGGACTTCCCGTAAGATTTGAACCTACACCATAACTGATACCTTCTTTCTGACGGATTCTTACGGCCAAACGTGAACTCAAAAATCCACCACCAAGCATATAATTGCCCAATAATAATGCAGGATAATCGGCGTCAGTTTCTTGTAATTGAAGGTTCTGGCCCGCTAAGAAAAGAGCGTTGGCTTTATCAGGTGTTTTGATTGCACTATTTGTTGGTGAAATTTCTTGAAAAACCGCTTGAATACGTTTGAATGGTATGGGAGATTTCCAAGTACCGAAGTTGGTGCTAATGCTTTTACGTACGGTAGCTTCATCAAAATCTCCAACAACCGATATTGTAGAGGCCGAAGCTCCATAGAAATCAGTGTAGAATTTTTTGACATCTTCGAGTTTTACGGTTTTGTTGTTTTCGATGTCTTCTTCAATCGTTGGCACATAACGTACATCAGATTTTGAATAAGGATTCATCATTCGTTGGAACGCCGTAAATGCTAAAGCCTGTGGGTCGCTTTTTTGAGATTCTACTTGAGCTAAAATTTCTTGTTTCATGGTCTCAAATTCTTTCTCATCAAAAACAGGATTTTTCAAAATGTCATTGACAATCGCCAAAACTTTCGGCAAATTATCTTTCGTTGACTCAATATTTATGCTTGTATTATTGCCTCCACCGCCAACATTTACCTGTGATTTTAGCTTATCAAGCGTATCTTTCAATTGCTGACGGTTCAAATTTTTTGTACCTTTATTAAGCATTGATGCCGTATATTGAGCAATCGTAGCTTTATTTTGCAAGCTTTGCTCATCCCCCAAACGCAATGTAAGAAAAGCTGTCACTGAGTTTCCGCGAGTAGATTTTGGTAGTAATGCATATTCCAAACCATTAGGCTCTTGTCCACGCTTCGTGCGGCTTTCGATATTAGCTGGCGACGGGTCAAAGGCTTCCCCTTGTACCACAACTGCACGACCTTTATAATTTTTTACCAAAGCATCAACATCTGGCGATTCTGGAACTTTGACACGGTCAGGGTTTTCTTCAGGAATAAACACCCCAATCGTGCGGTTCGAAGGCTTGAAATAATATTTTGCCACACGTTTTACATCATCAACCGTAATTTTTTCGAGGGCATCACGGTAGATATAAATCAACCTCCAATCGCCTGCACCCATGTATTCACTCATTTGTAAACCTACACTTTCGCTATTGCGTAGCGTGAGTTCTAAACCTTTCAAGGCTTCATTTTTCGCACGCTCAACGTCTTCTTTCGTAATGTCCATTGTGCCTACACCATCAAGCATTGTCAGCAATGCTTTCTTGGTTTCATCCAAACTTTTTTCTTTCAATATACTTAGCCCGAAATAGAAAAAAGTAGGGTCTTTATTCGTTAATGAATAGGCGTAAAGACTCGAAGCAAGCTTGGTTTCTACCAATGCTTTGTAGAGTTTTCCGCTTGGTTGGCTTGTTAATATTCCTTGCAAAACATCTAAAGCTGGGAAATCGGGGTGGCTGTTTGAGCAAATATGATACGCAACACCAATGGCTTGTACATCGCCCACACGACGAAGTGTAATCGAACGCTCACCATCTTGCACAGGCTCAACTGTATAGGTTGGTTGTAGCTTGCGAGTCGGGCGTGGAATACCGCCAAAATACTCTTCATTAATCATTTTCAGAATTTTGGCTTCGTCAAATTTTCCTGCAACTAATAAAATGGCATTATCGGGCTGATAATATTTTTTATAGAAAGCCTGCAGATTATCAATAGGCACTCGCTCGATGTCTTCACGAGAGCCAATCGTTGAGTTGCCGTAATTATGCCACAAATAAGCAGTAGAAATAACTCTTTCGCTCAAAACACTCTCGGGGTCGTTTTCACCCGATTCAAACTCATTTCTTACTACCGAAAACTCTTTTTCAAGGTCTTCTTTCTTGATAAATGAGTTATTCATGCGGTCAGATTCGAGGTCTAAAGCCCAACGTAGATTTTCTTCGGTTGATGAAAAGGTTTCGAAATAATTGGTGCGGTCGAGCCATGTAGTACCATTTGGTCTTGCACCGTGATCGGTCAATTCTTGAGGAATATTCGAGTGTTTTGTCGAACCTTTAAACACCATGTGTTCGAGTAAGTGGGCCATACCCGTTTCGCCATAACCTTCGTGGCGAGAACCAACCAAATACGTAATGTTTACCGTAGCCGTTTGTTTCGATGGGTCAGGAAAAAGCAAAACTCGAAGTCCATTTCCAAGCAAATATTCGGTGATGCCTTCAACCGAAGTAACTCTGATTGGTGCAGGAATTGGTGCCTTTTCTTCAACCAAAGCAGTTTTTTCTTTCTTTTTTTCTTTATTTTGAGCGAATGTATCGCCATCAATTAAGAAAATACCGACAAGCAGCATCGCGATAAGTTGCTTGAAGTTTAGTGATTTGTAACGTTTAAGCATGATTTTTGTTGGATTAGTTAAAATAGTCCACATTCAATAGTCGGATATCAACAGAAGTAAAAGCCATTCTATTAAATGTCTGCTATTGAAAAATTTATTTTTTACATAACGAAGGGACCAGTTAAGTACTGTGATGATAACAAGCTACACAAATTTATTAATTAATTTATTGATAATCAGGCTTATATTGCTGCTGCGAATTGTCTCATTTCTTGTATCTCAGTATTTAAAAAAACTATTATCTCCTATAATTTTCAAAAGAATTAGTGAGCGATATCTAATTTTGCCTATTTATTATTTATAACGTTGTTTGTTGGCCTTATAACTATCCAAAAAGGTTATATTTCTTGCCATTTTGGACTTTTTTAGACCTTAAATAGCCCACTGTCACTAGCCAAAATTCCACAGTAAGGTAATAAGCTTATAGACCGCTATTTAGCTGTTCGCAAATTTGTCGATTATTATTGTAATACTGGGTACTAAGATAAAAGACGTGAGATACTAGACAAAAGAGAAAATACTAAAATCTATAAGTTATTTCATTTTAATTTGTAGATTAATATTGTCTCATTATTTACGTATACTGATTAACTACAAATAAAAAATGTTAAAAAGCATTTAGGCTTGACAAATGGTTGTTTAGTGCTGACAACTTTGCGATTCGTCGCACCAATGAAATTATCAAATCTAAGTAAATCTGAAAATTATGTGATTATCTTTGTTTTATGCAAAAACTCCTCAAAACATATCTTCGTAGGCTTACTAATCTTACTTCACGTAATCGTTCGTTGTTATTGCTTAGTTTGCCCCAAGAACAATTTCTTGATTTACACCAACTTGATTTTCTTGATAATAAACCTTCGTTCGATTTTATCAATCAACTCATTGCTCAAAAATCGCAGGTATCGCTGTGTGATATGATGGATAGTCGCTTAGAAAAAGTAAATGAAGCGAGTAAAATCCTTAGAAAAATTGCCAAAACCGAAGCATTTATTGAACAGGAACGCGGGGCAGAAGATTTGTATGTAGGGTATCCGTTTATAAAAGGGAAGCTTTCAGATGGTACGGTAGTGCGTTGCCCACTTTTATTTTTTCCTGTTACACTTAAAAACAATGGAATATTGTCAGATGGAAAAAAATGGATACTTGAGAAACGAGATGAAAGCATCAATTTTAATCGTAGTTTTTTACTGGCGTATTCGCATTTCAATCAAATAAAAATTAAAGATGATTTGCTCGAAACTTCGTTCGATGATTTCAGCAAGGAAAGCCTTGTTTTCAGAACTCAGCTTTATGAATTATTGAAGAAAAGCCCCATTGAAATTAATTTTAATCAGGATAATTTTACGGAAAAACTTACTGATTTTCAAAAGCTTTCAAAATCAGATTTGGAAGAAACAGAAAACAACGGCGAACTTAAACTTTTTCCACAGGCTGTTTTGGGTATTTTCCCGCAAGCGGGGTCTTATTTAGTGCCTGATTATGAACAACTTATTGTCACTTCCGCACCCAGCGTGGGAGTTATTTCAAGTTTACCAAAGGTAAACTTATTCGATAATATAGCATCGGTAGCTCCCCATTTGGGGGCGGAGGGGGCTATTCGTGAAGAAAATTCCTTCCTTCCTTTTTCTGTTGATGCATCACAAGAGCTTGCTATTCAGCAAGTTAAGTCGGGGGCTTCTTTGGTAGTGCAAGGTCCGCCAGGAACTGGAAAATCGCAGTTAATAGCCAATTTAGTCGCTGATTTTACTTCAAGAGGAAAAAAAGTATTAGTTGTTTGTCAAAAGCGGGTAGCACTAGATACCGTCTATCAGCGATTGGCCAAAGGTCAAATGATAGATTTTGTGGCATTGATACATGATTTTAAGAATGACAGAAAGGCTCTTTTTGAGAAAATTACAAACCAAATTGATCGTGTCGAGGAATATCAGAAAAAAAATAAAAGTCTTGATGCGATTTTTTTGGAGCGAAATTTTACGCAAATCAGTCGCAGAATTGATAAACTTTCAGAAGCCTTACAAGCCTTTAAAAACGCCCTTTTCGACGAGTCAATTTGCGGAATGTCTGTTAAAGAATTATATCTGACAAGCAGCAATGAAAAGCCGTTTATCGAACTTGGAGATAATTACAAAGTTTTTACTTTTAATGATTTAGCTGATTTTGAAAGCCGATTGAAACGTTATTTTCAGTATGAACAAAAGCTTCAATTAAGTGATGGTTATGGGTTTTGGAAAAATCGAATTTCATTCGCCAATTTTACTTTTGCCGATATTCCGAAAATCAAAAATGCTATTGCAGAAATAATTGATTTTCAGTCAAAAAACCCCACCCGTTTTTTGATTGCCGAATTAAATAATATTGATGAAAATGTAATACAACAATTCTCTGAATTATTCGAAAATGCAGAAATTTTAGTGATTTTTAAAGCAATTCAAAACCAGAAAAAATACTTAGTAAATCGACAATTTGATTTAAAGAAAATCAGTGCTGAAATAAACCAACTAATCAAGCAAAATTGGATAGAAACCACTTTGTCAGCAGAACAGTTGCTCCTTAAAAAAAGTCAAATAGAGAAAGCTTGGGTAGCATGTAAATCAAGTATTAGTTGGTTTATTTGGAAGTTGTTTTCTAAAGATAAAAAAGAGGTCGAGCAGCTGCTCCTTCAGAATCGTTTGTCATTGCAAAGTGTTGATATGGAGGTGCTTTTCCATAAAATAAATAATAGAATTGCCTTTGAGAATCTGAAGGATAAACTTGCCAAAAAAGAAATTTTTATTGATGCAAACGATAAATCTGAAGAAATTGAACAAACTTTGAAAAATTATATTTTGGCCAATGAAGCATATAGCCTTTATACAAGCAATGATTTTCTACAAAATGATAATTTTTCGTTGAAATATTACGATGTTTTACCACAAATCATAAAAGAAGCAAAGCAAAAACTGCCTCAGTGGAAGATGTTTTTGAGTGATTGGCAGATAAGCAATATCATCAATTACTCGGATAATGGTTTAATTGAACTCTTTGATTATCTCCAAGAAACAGATAGCCTTAAAAACACTTTTGGTCGTATCGAACTCGAGATTATTGAAAAGTTGACTAAAAATTCAGAAAATGCCACCGAAGTTTTTCAGAATTCGTTGCGTTTAGCTTGGATTCAGCAAATTGAAGCAATTTATCCAATTTTAAGGAGTGTGAGTTCACTAAAAATGCAGCAAATGGAAGATGAACTGCAAGAGAGCGTCTCGCAAAAACAGGTTTTGAGCCAAGAGATTGTGTTGCTTAAATTGCGTGAAAAGACATATAAAGATTTACTAATCAATCGTTTGCAGAATATAGTTTCTTATCGAGAATTATATCATCAAACAACAAAAAAGCGTAAATTGTGGTCAGTTAGAAAAGTTTTGGAAGCATATTCAGATGAGCTTTTTAATCTCATTCCTTGCTGGATGGCATCGCCCGAATCGGTTTCGGCAATGTTTGAAATGAAAGAAAATCTTTTTGATTTGGTGATTTTCGATGAGGCTTCTCAATGCTTTGCTGAATACGGGATACCTTCCATTTACAGAGGGAAACAGATTGTTGTGGCGGGTGATTCTAAGCAACTTCAACCCAACGATTTATATCAAATTCGTTATGAAGAAGACCTCTCTCACGAACCAATTTTGGAGATAGATTCTCTGCTCGATTTGGCGGCTCAATACTTGCCACAGGTTTCATTGATGGGGCATTATCGCAGTCAATCGCTTGATTTGATTGGTTTTTCAAATAAGTTTTTCTATAAAAACTCTTTAAGTCTATTACCTCATTATGAGCAAATTAGCCTAAATCAGCCTGCCATAAATTATATAAAAGTAGTGGGTATTTGGGATAAAAATACCAACGAACGAGAAGCCCAAAAGGTTGTAGATCTGGTTAATGAATTACTACAAATTTCACCCGAAAAAAGCATTGGTGTAGTTACTTTTAATCATAAACAAGCAGAGTTAATCGAATTACGAATTACGAACGGTTCGCTACTGCAATACGAATTACGCATGCATTCAAAGGTTTCTGTAAAAAATATTGAAAATATACAGGGTGATGAGTTTGATATTGTGATTTTTTCGGTTGGTTATGCTCCCGATTTAAATGGACGATTACTGATGAATTTTGGCACTTTAAATCAAATTGGAGGTGAAAACCGACTCAATGTGGCGGTTACTCGTGCGAGAGAAAAAATATATGTTGTAAGTAGTATTTTGCCTAATCAGCTCAATGTTGAAAATACCCAAAACGAAGGGCCGAAATTGCTGAAAAAGTATTTAGAATATGTCCTTGCGGTATCGAATGGAAAATTTTTGCATGAGACAAATTTGCACGAAGGTTTCAGTACTGATTGGTTTTTGAAAGAACAACTGAAAAAACGCAGCAGTCAATATCTAAGTGAATTGCCTTTCGCTGATTTAACAGTAAAATCACCAAATGGGAATTATGAGTACCTGATTTTGACTGATGACGATTTATATTTTAAAGGTATTTCGCCAAAAGAATCTCATGCATATTTGCCGATGAATCTTCGAGCAAAAGGCTGGAAATTTGAACGTATTTGGAGTCGGAATAAATAGTTGGCAGCCTTCAGTTTCCAGCGGGCAGTCTTCAGATTTTAATAGTCGATTATACAAAATTACTGAAAACTGCCTATTGAGAATTGTCCAAGCTAAACTACGCTTCCTTCTTCTCAGGAATCAAAACAGATGCCAAAATACTGGTTGCTAAAATTCCCACAATCACTATTAATGAGTGTGTGTTGGTAAAGCCTAATTCTTCGATTTGGTGGTGAAGTAGCATTTTTGCACCGATAAAAGTTAGCAAAATACCTAATCCAAGTGGTAAATATCTGAAAAGCCCCATGATGCTTGATAAGAAAAAGAACATCGAACGAAGCCCCATAATGGCAAAAACATTCGAAAAAAACACGATATAAGGGTCTTTAGTAATCGAGAAAATCGCTGGGATAGAATCAACCGCAAAAACCACATCAGTACCCGCAATGACTAGCATCACCAAGAAAAGTGGCGTTATATACCATTTTTTGTATCTTTTGTGATAAATCAAAAAATTATCGGTCACATTTCTTTTATAAACATTGAAGATTTTCGAAGCAATCTTTACTACTGGGTGATTGGCCGGTTCGATTTTTTCTTCCTCTTCTTCTTTACTAAAGAAAATTTTAAGACCAGTATAAACTAAAAAACCACCAAAAATAAAAAGAATCCATTCGAATCGTTGAATAAGAGCCGCACCGATAAAAATAAAGATAAAACGTAGCACGATTGAGCCAAGAATACCCCAAACCAATACTTTTTTGTAGAATTTTTCGTGAACGCCAAACGAACTAAAAATCAAGATAAACACAAAAATATTATCAACAGATAGGGAATACTCGGTTAAATAACCAGTCAAATAATCAATGGCCATACTGTTTTCAAATGCTTGCAAAGCGGCATTAAAATCAGCTGGGAGTTTTAGTTTATCATAATAGTGTAATCTTACGTTTTCAAGATGAGAAGCATCACTAATATCGTGGATCAAATAGCCGTATTGGCGTAGGAAGAAGAAAAAGCCAATGGCCAATACTACCCAAACAGCACTCCATAGGCCCGCTTCTTTGAAACTTACTTTGTGGCTGCTTGATTTACTGAAAGCTCCTAAATCGAAAGCCATTACCAATCCCACAAAAACCGAGAAACAGATAAAAAATATTGTTTCGTTTGAAAAAATCATAAAAAGAAAATTTTAATTTAATTATTGCATATAATCTTGGTACTCAGTTTGTTAGTTGTTTTTTTGAGAACAAGTTATTTGAGTACGACATATCTGTGGGATAAAGTTATATGTAAACTTAACCAAAATAGGTTCATCTACTCATAATAATTTCCAAAAAATCGGACTACCAATAACTAATAACTAACAACGGCATTTGCAATTCAAGAGAAACATGCTGTATTTTGTAACAAAGTTTTAAAAGAATTGATTTGCAAAAATGCACCGAAAACTCGAATAATTCATGTATAATGGTAAAAAAGTAGTCATCGTAATGCCAGCCTATCGTGCATCGCTAACACTAGAACGTACTTATAAAGAAATCCCTTTTGATATTGTTGACGAAGTAATCTTGGTTGATGATTATAGCCCCGATAATACTGCAGAAGTAGCCAAAGGCATTGGTATTCAGCACGTTATCTGCCATGATTTAAATAAAGGTTACGGTGGAAACCAAAAAACTTGCTATACAAAAGCCCTAGAAATTGGGGCCGACATTGTGGTGATGGTTCATCCTGATTATCAATATACACCAAAGCTAATCAGAGCAATGGTGAGTATCATTGGCGAAGATTTATATCCTGTTGTTTTTGGTTCGAGAATCTTAGGTAAAGGTGCTTTGAAGGGTGGAATGCCACTTTATAAATACATTGCCAACCGTTTCTTGACATTCTCGCAAAATATTTTGATGAGTCAAAAGCTTTCAGAATATCACACGGGGTACCGTGCATTCTCTCGTGAGGTTTTGCAAGCTGTACCTTTCAAAAAATGTGACGATGATTTTATTTTTGACAATGAAATGATTGCCCAAATTTTCGCAAAAGGCTACGAAATTGCCGAAGTAACTTGCCCAACCAAATATTTTGATGAAGCATCTTCTATCAATTTTATGCGTAGTTCTAAGTATGGTTTGGGTGTACTCAGAGTTTCATTCCGCTATTTTTTAAATAATTTAGGTGTTTTTAAGTGGGATTTGTTGAAGTAAACAATTAAAAAGTTTACCCTATGCGTCTCTATAGTAAATAATATCTTTTATAAATAAATTTCTCCTCCACAATCACTAAATTGCTTCTTTAATCAACGAAAGTTAAAATGTCAGTTATTATTTCTCCAATTTCCGAAAGTTTAAAAACTTTTCTCGCAACTCAGGATTATTCAGAAATCATTGTTCTGACCGATACGAACACAAGGCGTTTTTGTTATCCAATTATTAAAGATTCATTGCCAAAACATTCCGTTATTACGGTCAAGCATGGCGAAGAAAACAAAAATCTTCAAACTTGCGAGATTATTTGGTCGGCCATGACCGAAGCACAGCTTGACCGTCACGCTTTGATGATTAACTTGGGCGGTGGAGTAATCGGCGATATGGGTGGTTTTTGTGCTGCAACCTACAAGAGAGGTATTGATTTTATTCAGATTCCGACCACGCTACTTTCTCAGGTTGATGCTAGTGTAGGAGGTAAGCTGGGTATTGATTTTCAGGGATTTAAGAATCACTTAGGCGTATTTACTTTGCCAAATGCAGTTTTGATTGACCCTATTTTCTTGGAAACGCTCTCCGAAAGAGAAAAACGCTCAGGTTTTGCCGAAATTTTAAAACATTGTTTGATTCAAGATGTTAATAAGTGGGAGCAAATCAGAAGAAAAGATTTAGCAGATCAAGATTTGCCCGATTTGATTGCTCATTCGGTCGAAATCAAGAAAAAGGTCGTTGCACAAGACCCATCTGAGAAAGGATTACGTAAAATTTTAAACTTTGGTCATACGCTGGGCCACGCAATGGAAACTTTTTTTCTGCATTTGGGGAAAAAAAGATTATTTCATGGCGAAGCAATTGCAGCGGGAATGATCTGCGAGTCGTATATAGCATATACACGGGGTTTGATTGATGAACGCACCCTAGAACAAATAGAAGAATTTATATTTTCGATCTATGGAAAAGTTGATATTGATGTTGCTGATTTTGATACAATCATCGGGCTTACGCTTCAAGACAAGAAAAATAAAGGAAAAGAAGTTCGTTTCTCATTGATAAATGCCGCAGGAAGTTGCTTATATGATATTGTGGTGACGAAGAAGGAGATGAAAAAAGCCTTAGAATATTATAAAGGTTGAAAACAGATGTGATTGAGGTTTTATAATGTATAGTTTATGATGAGGTGAAAAGTACTAAAAAACTTGATTTTTTATATTTGATTGATTAGATTTGATTATTCTACAATGGTTGTCTACCTCCATTGTTAATTTTATAAACATTTGATAGTTAACTTTTTAGTAATTCTTGGATTACGCTTTGCGAATCATTTGTATTTTTAAACCAATTCAATTTGTAAGCCTCATGAGAAAAATTTATGTGTCATCAGCACTCATTCTTTTAGCGTTGTCAAGCTTAGTTTTATCTAGTTGTAATTCTATTAAACTCATGGTAGATAATGACTACAGCTATGAAACCGATTTTACTAAATATAAAACTTACAATTTTTTGAATTGTGAGATTGATACTTCGTTTGTTTGTTCCGAAATTCAAGATGCTATTCGTCGCCAAATGAAAGCCCGTGGCTATAAAGTTGTATCCGATGCTCCAGGTTTATTGGTTAGTTACAGCATCATCCGTGACCGTGTTGACTATAAAGGATATTTTCAACCATCGCTCGACCGTTGGGTCAATCACTTCGATGGTGATGATACATACAAAACGCAAAATTTCCATTTTGGTGGCGGAATGATTTTGGTATCGTTATTAGATGCCGATAGTAGTCGCCTAATATGGCGTGGATATGCCTCAGGAGTTTTCAACAAGCAAGTAAATAAGCCAATCAATTATTATCGCAGTGTGGTCAGAAATATCTTCGACCAATACCCACTTTTTGCAGCTGGCGAAAAACCACGTAAGATAGAAGAATTATAGTTGGCAGTTTTTATACTCAAAATGCACTGAGTTGCAAAGGTTCGGAGACGACCGTCGCTCGGTGCAAAGTGCTGATAATGAAAAAAATAAAGATTAAAATTTTTGCAAACCATTTTTGGTTAGGTATAATCTAAAGTTTTTAATTTTTAGAATTCTAACCTTGGTCTGCTGTAATTATTTATTTAGGATTTAAAGAGGCAAAAAAATGAAAAAAAACTTGCTTTTTCTTTGTATTTTATGTGTTTTCACTAGTTGTACGAGGGTTTTTGTTGACAACGATTATCGTTACTCGACCCACTTCAAGAAATACCAAACCTATGCTTTTGTTGATTGCGAACGAGATACAAATATCTTATGCGAAGACGTACAACAGGCTATTCAGTATCAGATGCGAGCAAGAGGCTATGATTTTAATGCTCAAAAACCTAATGTATTTGTCAACTTTTCTATCTATTACGACCGACTCAAATATAAAGGCTACGAACAGCCATCCCTCATAAACTGGGTTTCGACCGAAGATGATAGTTATTTATACAAACCTGTAAAGTATGAATTAGGACGTGGTACACTTATGATTTCGATGATTGAAGCCGAAACCAGCGAAGTGGTTTGGCGTGGATATGCCACTGGGATTTTCAACAAAGCATCATCGAAGAAAAACTATTTTAAGAGTATTGTGAGAAATATTTTTGACCAATATCCACTCTTAGCAACTGCAGAAAAAGTACAGAAAGCAAAAGGGAACAATATTTATTGATATGATGTTTTGCTTCAAGAGTCGAATATCTATGTATGATATTTGACTCTTTTTGTTTTAGATTAACCGTAATTAAAAACCTATTATGCTAACAGAATTACAAAAAGGACATTCACTAAATACTCGAAAAATAGTAAAATTTGCCGAAGGACTTTCGCAAGAAGAATCACTTTTTCGTCCTTATAGTGCCGTTAATAGCTTTCTTTGGAATCTTGGGCACGCCACGTACGTCAGAAATACGATGATAAAAATCTTGAATCCAACTGCCAAATTAGATGTTTATGAAAACGAAAAAGAGCTTTTTGGCAATGGTTCGAGCTTACAAGCCAATGAAGTATATCCAGTGTTGAGTTTTATTCTTGAGCATTTTGTAAAGCGTGGTGAAGAAATAAATACACTTATCGAGACCGTTTCAGCTGAACATTTACAACAAGAATCTTCGATTAAAATAGGCCCAGAACCACGTACCAACGAAGCTTTGCTCTGGTTTTTTTACAACCACGAAACCGAACATTTGGGCGAAATGAAAATTCTTAAAAACCTCGCAAACCGACTCAGAAATGCTTAAAGTTTATGGAATACCGAACTGTGATACAGTAAAAAAAGCTACAGCTTGGCTAAAAAACAAAGGGTTTGCCTTTGAGTTTTATGATTACAAGAAACTCGGCATCACTGAAGCAAAACTCGAAGAATGGCTCACGCAGGTGCCGTTCGATAAACTTCTGAATCGTGCAGGTACAACATTCAAAAAATTAACTGACGAAGAAAAAGCAAAAATTACCGATAATGCTTCGGCGATAGCTTTGATGCTCGAAAAAACTTCAGTCATCAAACGCCCGATTCTTGAGTCTAATAAGATTTTGGCGGTGGGTTTTAAGGCTGAGGAGTATGAGGTGATTTTTGGGTGATTGATTTAAATTTGAGATCAACAGCTCTTTAAGTAATTGAACAATATTTATCGACAAATTTACAAACACCTAAATATCTGTTTATTACCTTATTATCTTAAGTGGTCTTGTCGAAAATTGGGTAAGAACTAATTATAATTTATTTGTCTTTTTTTTACAGTTAACAAATTATCCAAATACATAGGTATTGTTGTAAATTAAATTTGCCAATTCTGAAAATGTGAAAAACTCGGATGTTTTTACGAGATTCTTGCTTTAGCCAATATTTATATAAAATAGAATTACACCATAAAATTGGGTATTCTCTAACAGAATGCAACCAAATTTTATGGGGTAGCGTCTTTATCATATAAGAGCGTTGGAATCGAATAGGAAATGAAAAAATTATATACATATTTATTTTTTATTGGGCTGATTCTGTGGAGCTGCGATAGCGTCACAGACCTTCAACCTCAACAAAATATTGATGAAGCGATTCCAGCAGCTACAATAAACGCAATCAAAACCAACTACCCAGAAGCCACCAAAGTGCGTTTTTCAACAATCGAAAAAAACAGGCTATTTCAATCTGAATTTGATGTGAAAGTTGATAGAATGTCTGCAATCGTAAATAACGTAGGGTTTATTTCAGAAATGTATAAGCAAACTTTGGCCATAAACTTACCCGATAATATCAAAGTATATCTTGAGGCCTATTATACAGGAGCAAATACCATAAATGTATGTCAACAAATCAGTAAAGATGGCAAAATAGAAGGCTACAAAGTCATACTTAAAGATAAAAATTCGAAAAACATCACCTTGATTTTTGATGCCACTGGTACACTTATCATGAATGTTTCTGATAATCCGAATGGTGGGTCGGCAATAAACTCACCTCCGAAGCTCTATTTTATTGACAAAAATGAGCTTCCGCAAGCCATTAATAGTTTTTTAGTTTTAAAACACGGCGATTATAAGTGTATAAAAGTAGGAGTTGTTTTAGAAGGTTTGACCAAGAGCTATTCGGTAGTAATAAGCCAAAATTTTACCACTTTCGATTACTTATTTGATGAAAAAGGTAATGTCTTGAAATCATCATCATTTGGGGTAAATGCTCCGAGTGGTCGTTTTGAAGATAAACCAATAACAGTCAATGATTTAACCTCCAAAATCAAGGCATATCTCGACAAAGAATATAAAGGCTGGCAATTTGAAAGAGGCATTGTTTTTATACAGAACGGCATTGTTCAAGTGTATAATTTAATTATTTCGTATGATAAAAAACAATATTCATTACAGTTTGATAAGGATAGTAATTTCTTGAAAAGAGAGCAAGTAGGTACCGAAGGAAATGATACTAAAGTTGAGGTTAAACTTATTTTCCCCAAAGATGTACCTAATACAATCATAAACTTTTTGTTATCAAAGCACAAGGAATTTAAATACATTCAAACGGCTATAATCATTGACAAAGCTAAAAAAACATATTGGCTAACAATCTTAAGTAATTTTGAAGTTTATGATTATACTTTCGACGAAAGTGGAAAGTTTTTGAGTGTAAAGGAAATTAAAATGAAATTTCCTGATAATAAAATCTATGATAAACCTCTTGATGCCAAAGATTTGCCAAGTAAAGCCAAAACATATTTGGAGGCAAATTATAAAGCTTGGGTATTTCAGAGTGGAGTAATTGTATATGTCGAAAATAAAATTTTGGGATATGTTATAGCAATAAAAGTCGCTAACGATTATTATTACATAAATTTTGACGCCGATGCTAATTTTTTATCGGCAAGAAAAGGCTAATTTTGAATAGTGTATTTTTCAAATAACCAATTATTGGGATAACTAACTTTGTAATCGTTTGCTCGTTCAAAGAGAAACTCAAAATTTGTTTTTTTAGTCTTTTGTATAGTCCCTATTAATTGAATCTATAAACATAGCAACCTTTTTCGGATGCGGAATGAAGTTGAATTAGTTCTTGGTTGTCAGCGGAACGACCCAAGAGCCCAAGCAGCCTTTTATAATCTTTATAAAGGTCGTCTTTTGGGCGTTTGTCGTCGTTATGCCCGTACTGTAATGGAAGCCGAGGATATTTTCCAAGAGGCATTTATTAAGATTTTTAATAAAATCAATGATTTACAGAAACTTGAGTCGGTCGAATATTGGGTGAAATCTTTGGTAATCCGCACGGCTATAGATCACTATCGACAGAATAATAAAGATCGTCAATTTGTTGATTATGAGGCTATTGAAAATCTTGGAGATGCGGATATTGGGGTGATTTCGCAGTTGAGTCACGAAGAAATTGTGGGGGCAATCAACCAACTACCCGATGGTTATCGTATGGTAGTGAATATGTATTTAATTGATGGTTACGAACATAATGAAATAGCCAAGATTTTGCAGATTTCGGAAGGCACCTCAAAGTCTCAGCTTTCGAGGGCTAAAGTGCACCTCCGTAGAACTTTGCAGGAAATGGGCGTTGTTAATTAATTTCGACTTCGCTCAGCAACCGAAAGTTTGGCTTCGCTCAATTATCCTAAGCTTGTATTTATAATTAAGAAATGAATAAAATTGCTTAAATCTCACCTAGAGATTGGCTTATATGAAACCATTTGATAACATAAGGAAACTTTTATCTGAAAAATTCAAGAGTTTTGAAGCCGAACCGCAGGATACCTCTTGGGATGACATTCGCTTTGCTCTTGAATTGAAAGATAAAATCAGTTCTTATGAACCTGAGCCAAAAGTAGAATCTTGGGCTGAAATAAAATTTACTATTGACCTTTCAAAGAAGTTTAATAACTACGAAGCTGAGCCCAACGACGAAACATGGAACAAAATTCAATTGGCTAGTCAACTAACTGCCAAATTTAGCGATTACGAAGCGGCACCAACGGCTGGCTCGTGGGATAAAATAAAAGCCTCTTTGCTGCTAAATAAATCAATTGCATTAAGCAAAAAATTTGAAGATTACGAAGCTGAACCTCAAGTATCAACTTTGGGAAATATTCAGCTGTCAATGCAATTATTAAACAAGTTTGATAATTACGTGGCCGAACCAACTGCCGATTCGTGGGAGATTGTCAAGGCTGCCATCACTCCAGAAAAAGAACGCCGTATTATTGCTTGGCCATTTATACTCAGAGCAGGTATTGCAGCTAGTATAGTATTTTTATTGGGTTTTGTCTGGTTACTGTATAACAATAATACAGAAAATAGTATAACTAAAATAAATGATTCAAAATATCAATCTGCTAATAGTAAAAAACTTAACAAAGTTAATGGCCAAGATTTAGCTAAAAATAAATCAAGTAAAATTAGTAAGGGTAATACAGAAAATGAAATTGGCAATAGTAAAATTGAGGCCCCAAAATTAAGTATTATTGAGCAATCATATGATTTGAGCGGCATTGCTTCTAATGGCAGAATCAAGAAAAATCAAGGTTTAATTATCAAAAACTTAGAAAAGAGTTCTGACGAAAAACAAATAGTGAAAGTTATCAGAAAAATAGAAAAACGGTCGCTTAGAAATAACTTAAATAATTCTGTTTCGACAGAAAGTATTGCACAAAATAACAATAATACAAAACCGATTTTTCCTTCACCAATTGGTAGTGAATCTAATATAGTATCAAATACAAATTCGTCAAATCGAGCCAACAATATTGAACTAAAACTGCTTAATAGTAAGGATTTTAAACATAAAATTATCAGATTTCCTTTTGGCGAAATTGCATATAACAATGATGTTCCAATGGAAGAGCCAGAAGTGCGTTTAAGCAAAAAAATGATTCTTACAAGTAGTATTATGCCACTTCAAACTTATCAAGCTCTCACGATATTGCCACAAACAACTTCATACATTCAGCAGGTAGGAATACTTAATGCACTTGATGCTCAACGATTAGGTGTGCAAGCACGTTTGGGAGTAATGCAGCCACTTTCCAATCGCTTCTCTACTGGGGTTTCGTTAGCGTATGCTGGTGTTCGTCAAGCGGTGAGTTATGAAGTAAATAACGGCACCTATGAGGTAGATTTAACCAATAGCACGTACACCCTTATAGGCGTGGGGCAGATAGTGAGCCAAAATAAGTTTTTACATACAGTTGGTTTGAAACTTGATAATTCTTATTTAGTATCGAATAAAAAAAACAAAATCTTTGTTTTAGGTGGAGCAGAAGCTGTCCGAATTTTGAATATTAATCAATACGCCTACTATCTCAATGCTTCTATTGCTTTGGCTTACCCAACGATAGGTGGCAAAACCGTTTGGATTGAGCCAACCTACCGTTATAGCCTTTCGCAATCTCTCGATGCGAATAGTTTTATGCAAATACGCCCTTCAAATATTGGTTTGAATATTAGGGTTAATTTTATGTGAATTACTTTATCAAAGGAAATAACTCCGAATCAGCACGAGCTTCGGTCATTATTTTTTTCATTTCGGAAACGATTTTTGGGTATTTTATGGCCAAATTGTTTGTTTCCGAAAGGTCTTTGCTCAAATCAAAAAGTTCAGTATTTCCCGTTTGCTTCACTAGTTTCCAATTGCCTTTTCTCACGGCTTGGTCGAAGCCTCTTTCATGAAATTCCCAATACAAGTAATCGTGTTTTTTTTTAATTTTTTTACCTAATAAAACATTAGCAAACGAAACTCCATCAATGTTCTTTGGCGATTTTGCTCTGATTAAATCTGCAAAAGTTGGTATTATATCCCAATTAGCCAATGGTTCATTAGTCGTTTTTTCTTTAGCTATATTTGCTCCCCAAGCAATCATTGGAACTCTGATTCCTCCTTCGTATAAATCTCGTTTGAAACCTTTTAGTGGCCCATTGCTGTCAAAAAACTCCATTTCACGACCACCTTCATTATGTGGGCCATTATCGGATGTAAAGAAAACGTAAGTATTTTTATCCATTCCTAATTCTTTCAACAAATCCATCAATCGGCCAATATCGGCATCCATGTGGTCAATCATAGCGGCCATATTTGCATTAGGTTTATCCTGCGAACGATACGAACGCCCGCCCTTTGCTTTCTGAACAAATGGTTTATTTTCTTCAAAAATACTGCTGCCGTCAGGGTTCAGATATTTTTTTAAAGTGCTTGGTGGAGCATACATTTCGGCATGTGGCATTGTAATAGCCCAGTACATAAAAAATGGTTTTTTGTGATTTTCCTTGACGTATTCAAATGCTTTTTCAGTAATAAAGGGGTGGGAATGCTCGAGCGAATCCATCGGGTAGGATACGCACTTGCCATCTTTGATTGTCCAGAGGTTATTGGTATAAAATCGGTGAGCGTGACCTTGTGTGGCATAGCCCAGAAACTCGTCCCAACCTTGTTTTTCAGGCGAGCCAGAATTATGGCTTTGTCCGAGTCCCCATTTTCCAAACATAGCGGTTGCATAACCATTTTCTTGCATCATTTTTGGCAAAACCTGTTCATTTTCTCGAATCGGAAATTCTCCATTGCCTCGTATGTAGGCGTGTCCCATGTGCAAGCCAGTCATGAGAGCGTAGCGTGATGGAGCACAAACGGTATTTCCCGAATAAAAATCAGTAAAACGAGTGCCTTCTGCTGCCATTTTATCGATATTTGGTGTTTTTATGGTTTTTTGCCCGTAGCAGCCTATATCGCCGTATCCCAAATCATCGGCCATAATGTAGATAATGTTTGGTCGTTCGATTGAGTTTGGTACGTCTGATTTTGCAGAGAGCAAAATTACCATAGAAGACAAGATGAATACGACTGAAATGAGTTTTTTCATATTTGAGGTTATATAGCTAAGGTTGAGCAATTTAAGCTTTTTTTAAAACATATCCTGTTATTTTTAGTGTGGTTATAAATTTTCAAGAGCCTGTGATAAGTCTTTATATTGCTGTTCATAAATTTACTGAAAGTTTTTTAATGATTTTTAGTTCCTTCGAACCGCATTTGTTTGCATATTTCTAAAAAATCCGTTCTTTTGTATCATCAAAACCAATAAACATTTTCAAGCAATGAAATTTAAAATTACTCTTTTTATCATACTCGGACTGCTCGTTGGTGTAGTTTATTATCTTACAGCAGGTTATTATTCAAAAGGCGAACGTGCAGGAACAATTTCAAAACTAAGCGAAAGAGGTTATGTATTTAAAACCTACGAAGGAATGTTAAATGAAGGTGGATATTCGGGCGAAACAGGAACGCTTACACCTCGCTATTTCGAGTTTTCGTGCAAGGTTGATACCGTTGTAACAAAATTACAAAAGGCTTTGAAAACAGGTGAGCGAGTGACATTACATTATTCAGAAAAATTCTTTCAGTTTCCGTGGAATGGTGATACAAAATATTTTATTGATAATGTCGAGTTTCTTACACCATCATCTGCCCCAGTTCCGCTATCCGCACCCGTGCAAGTAATACCTGCACCAAGTGATTCAACATTGTAAGCACTTAAATTATTAAAAGAAAAGACAGCATTTTGGGCTGTCTTTTCTTTAATTTTACTTATTTCTTATAATCTAATATTTTTAATCTAGGGTTTCATCTTCCACGACACCATCTTGGTCACCAGGTTTTGTGTCCATTAGGGCATCTGCATCTACTGCTATCGTAGCTTTGATTTTGGCTTCAAGTTCGGCCATCAATTCAGGATTATCTTTTAACATGTCACGGACTCCATCACGACCTTGACCTAATTTTGATGTTCCGTAAGAGAACCACGATCCTGATTTTTTAACTATTTCTAAATCAACCGCTAAGTCTAGGATTTCACCAGCTTTCGATACACCTTGGCCGTAAAGAATATCAAATTCTACTACTTTGAAAGGTGGAGCGAGTTTGTTTTTGACAACTTTCACACGTGTTCGATTTCCCAAAATATCGTCACCATCCTTGATAGCTCCAATTCTACGAATATCAATTCTGATCGAAGCATAGAATTTTAAGGCATTACCTCCTGTTGTTGTTTCGGGGCTACCAAACATGACACCAATTTTATCACGCAATTGGTTAATAAAAATCACACAACAGCCAGTTTTGTTGATAGTTCCAGTCAGTTTCCGCATCGCTTGTGACATCATACGAGCTTGTAGCCCCATTTTACTATCGCCCATATCTCCTTCGAGTTCAGCTTTTGGCACGAGTGCTGCTACTGAGTCAACTACCACAATATCAACCGCACCAGAGCTTATCAAATGCTCGGCAATTTCAAGAGCCTGCTCACCGTAATCAGGCTGCGAGATTAATAAATTTTTTGTATCAATACCCAATTTTTCAGCGTAACTACGGTCAAAAGCGTGTTCTGCATCTATGAAAGCCGCAATACCACCCGCCTTTTGAGCCTCGGCAATTGCTTGCATTGCAAGGGTTGTTTTTCCTGAAGATTCTGGACCGTATATTTCAATAATACGTGCTTTCGGGAAGCCACCCACACCAAGAGCAAGGTCGAGGCCAAGTGAACCCGTTGAGATAACTGGTACGTCCATTATTTTTGTATCGCTCAATCTCATTACTGTTCCTTTACCGTAGGTTTTGTCAAGTTTCTCCATTGTGGTTTGGAGACTTTTCAATTTGTTTGCTCTGTCGTCGCCTTTTGGTTCTTTTTCTGCTGCCATTTTATTTTTTAAAATTGAATTTTAATGATATTACTACAAACTACTACTATTTAAGTAAAATTTGTTTATATTTCAAAACTACTGCGTTTTTATTTGTAAAA